>JAUNOP010000070.1 GCA_030537135.1 Eubacteriales bacterium
GGTTTCTCAATGCGGCAAGGCTATGTAAGAGGATTGTCCTCTGCTGGCTGTTCAGATACAAATGATTTCGTTTCTCTTTCATAATCGCCACCGTCCTTTTTTTCTTTCATTATATAAGGAAGCGGCGAGTGGCTCAAATATGCAATTCGGGTGAAAAAATAAGCGTACCACTATTTCTAATGATACGCTCATAATTTCAAATGACCTCAACATGCTTGTCCGATTATGTTATGCTACTTCTGGAACTGCGGCATAAAGGTTAATTGTTCGCTCACTGCCACGCTGAACTACTGTTGGATGTTCCGAAAAGTCGTTTTTATTGCTTTCTCCATACCGTAACACCTTGTCCGTGGTCGTAAAGCTATGTATGAAAAAGCCTGTAAACAAAGGACTTTGCGCCGATTTTGCGTTGTGGAACATTTCCGATGCTTCTCTGGGCACGGAAGAGCTTGCACACTTGGAAATTGTATCCACTATGGTGCATCAGCTTACACGGAATCTGACTATGGATGAAATTGAAAATTCATCCTTCCTGGATTATTATGTAGATCATACAGTAGGAATATGGCCGCAGGCGGCTGGAGGCGTTCCTTTTAATGCCTGTGAATTCCAGAGCAAAGGAGATCCTATCACAGACCTGCATGAGAACTTGGCGGCAGAGCAGAAGGCTCGCTCCACGTATGACAATATTTTGCGCGTAGTGAGAGACATCCCGGAGATTGCAGATCCCATCAAGTTCCTGAGAGCAAGGGAAGTTGTGCATTATCAACGCTTCGGCGAAGCACTCCGTAAAATTCAGGAAGATTTGGACGCTAAGAATTTCTATGCATTTAATCCATCCTTTGATAATCCGTGTATGGCAACGTGCAAGGAGTGCTGATAAGCAACATAAAGAGAAAGCCAACTAGAAGAGCTTGAACGCAGATAAGCATTCCCCTGCTTCAAGTGCGTGAACCACTAAGCGGCGGGGAGGGGGATGCTTATCAGAGAATCAGAGCAAACTCTTTGCTGCAGAGCTTGCTCTGATTTTTTATGTGATAAGCCCGGAAAGTGGCTGCCATGCTTGCGACGCGAAGCTAGTCCTTTAGGGCATGAGCAGACATTTGACGGGCAACGGACAGCAAACAGCTTTGCTGTGAGCTGTCCGCGGTATTGCGCGGATAGGGGAACTGACTTTCCCTATCCGATTACTTATATGCCGGCAGAAGACTTAGTCTGTTGGCTTCTGATAGAATCGGCCACTGAGCTGCTCTGTACGAACGGTGTTGATGAATGCATTCGCATCTGCCTTGCGTACAGCGTTTACTACCTTTTTCGTCTCTGCGCTGGAAACAACAGAATATACAACGTGTCTTTCGCAATGTTCATAGGAGCCTTCCCCTTCCAAAATCGTAGCTCCATGATTACTGACCTCGTTGATGGCCTGACAAACACTCTTTGCCTGGTTGGTGACAATGAACAATGTCTTTTTCTGATACTTCTGATACAGTACATGAAGTACCTGAGTGGAGGCGTACTGGAAAATAATGGAGTATAAAGCCTTATCCCATCCAAAGAGCAGACCAGCTGCGGATAAGATAATGATATTGAGTCCCAGAACCAAATTCCAGGAGTCCATTCCCTTTTTCTCGGAAAAAAAGATAGCGATAAAATCCGTTCCTCCTGTGGTTGCATCTACAGACAGACACAGACTGATAGCCAGACCATTAATCATTCCGCCAAAGATACTGATCAGCAGAGGGTCATATGTAATAATTTGCCCTGGAATTATGTCTGTCAGAATACCGCTGAGAAAAATCATAAGGCAGGAATACATGGTAAATTTCTTTCCAATATATCGAAAGCCTATATATACTGGAAAAGCATTTAATAACAAGTTTACCAGTGTATAGGGCAGGGAAATATGAAAGAAGCGCTGGGAGATACTTTGTATTAAAATAGTAAGTCCGGTGGCACCGCCCGGATAAAGACCGCCTGTCCGCACAAAGGACTTAATATTCATGGACATAATAACAGCGGCGATGCAAATAACGAGAATTCTTTTTCCATCGTTTTTTAGGGATTTATTCATTTCGGTTTCCTCATTCCTCTTTTGAAAAATAGTGTTTCGAGAGCTTGCAGGAAGCTCAGGCCTATATGGGACGGCAGCGGATGCTTCTGTTGGGTCTTTATTTCTCTGCGTCATAGGTATATCCCCACAATCCAGATATCTGAGGAAGCAGGTCATAGATATCCCAGGATTTCATGCTGTTATTTCTGCTGTTCGGGTCATTGAGCGTAATATCCCCATTTTCATCGACTCCGGTCAAAACAATAAAATGTCCTGAATATGTAAAATCTCCGGATGTTACAGAACAGATGATCGGAATACCAGAAATCAAAGCTCCTTTAATAGAATCAGCATTAAGAGAAATCTCTCGTACGTTGAGTCCGAGCGAACGAGCGCCGCTTTGCATTAAATCCCAGGAGGAGCCTACTCCATCAACATAAAAACTTGCTTCCTCTGCCATAAGAGCTACCTGAAATGGATTCCAGTTTGATTTACCAGTCAGCCCGCAATATACCATGGAGAGGCAGGTCGGGCCGCAGCCAGTGATACCCAGAAGATCGTCGCCATAGGTCTCATATCCCCAGCGTTCATCCCATTGCAGAAACAGAGGGATTTGCCCTTGCGTGATTTCTTCAGATAAATCAATAACAGGATGGTTGTCCTTTTTCTGAGGATAATCAAGAACAAAAGAGGTCGCTTCAGGATATTTGTTCATAAAATCTATAAGACTTTCCGGATAATCAGACAGATCTATAGTATTCTGGCTGCTTGCAGGCACGGATGCAGAGCTGTCCGGTATCGGGGTAGGAGATGGGGATATCGGGACAGAAGTAACCGGAACAGGAGATGCAGCAACAGAAATCCCGTCTGAGTGGTCTCCATTTTCATTGATTCCTCTTAATATTATAATGAGCAAAAGCAGCGCTGAGAGGACTACCAGAGATACATTTCTTCTGATTTGCTTTTGCCTTCTATGTCGAGTCATCCTCCTTTTGTGGGCTGATTTTTTCATAATTATAATCCTTTCATTTGTCAGAGGCACAAAACACCCGGCAAAATAACTGCGTGAGAGTAGTAACCATACGTTTTTTGGGGGGGGGATTTTGCAATCGAAATATGCCGTTTGTAAATAGGCTCAAAGGAAATTATAAACACTACAGCGGATAATTTCAATCATTTGTTTGCAAAGAAGCTTCCAAGGAGCAAGTGCAAAAGGAATGGATAATTCCCTGAATAGTTCTGTCAAGCACAGGTTTGTATTCTTCCATGGAAACCGGCTGTTGATATAGAATGCAGCTGTAGCAGGTAGAGCTTACGAGCTCTGTGATAGTGAAAAGAAGAAGCTCAGGCTTCTTGCATTCATAGCGGCTTTCTTTTAAAAGGGCAAGGTATGCTTCATAAAAATGATAGTCCTCATCCTCTGCCTGCTCTTGAGAGGCACCCTTAAAAACTCCCCAGGAAAGATTTTTAGCTATAAAAAGAAGAAGAGCAGGGTCATTGCTTAAAACATCGATGATATAGTGAACAATAAAAATAATCTGTTCTTCAAAATCTGTAATTCCGGATTTTAGAAGAGCTTCATGCGCCTGAAAAAAAATTTGACCGGATTTGTGGGAAATCAGGCTGTTCCGTATGTCATATTTGTCCTTAAAATAGAGATAAAAGGTACCCTTTGCAACACCGGCTTTTTCTACAATATCAGAGATGGTTGTTTTGGCAATTCCTTTTGTGGAAAAAAGCTCAAAAGCAGTGTTGAACAAGGCCTCCTTCTTTTTTTTCTTTTTTAGCTCTAATTTTCCCATATACTTCTCCTTTTTTTGAAAGCTTGTTGTTGAAGAATAAAAGTCCACTAGACTTCTATCCTTTATATTATTGCTCAAACCTTCCGGAAAGTCAACGGAAGGTGGAAGCTTCTTTTCCAAGAAAAGCTTTGTCATTGCAGAATGGGTGTGCTATACTATCAGCAAACATTAAAATCAAGGAGGAAGCAAAGGCGATATCATGAGTAATAAGAAAAAAAACACGAAAAAAAAGAAAAAACCCTTTCATAGTGATTTTTATGACTTTAATCTGGTTGCTGTAATTATTCTTCTTACCTGTTTTGGATTGATTATGCTTTACAGCACCAGTGCATATAATGCTCGCGTTGATTACGAGGGAGACGATATGTATCTTCTGAAAAGGCAGGCTTTGTTCAGTATTGTTAGTATTATTGTAGCTCTTGGAATTTCTAAGGTGGATTATCATATTCTGAAACATTTTACAGTGATTTTGTATGTACTGGCAGCTGGATTGATGTTCCTTGTTCTTACTCCCTTGGGAGTGGAGGTCAATGGTGCCAAGAGATGGGTGAAAATCCTGGGGGTTCAGTTTCAGCCTTCTGAGATTGCAAAGATAGCGGTGATTATCTGCATCGCCTATATGGTGACGCAGATGGGAAAAAAGGTAAGGACGTTCAAGGCCTGTGTAGTGCTTTTGGGAACAGGAGGATTGCTTGCTGTAATTACACTTGTTGTTACGAATAACTTAAGTACTGCTATTATCATTATGGGAATTACTGCTGGTATGGTATTTCTGGCGCATCCCAACACAAAGGTGTTTTTGATAATAGCAGGCTCCATTTTTTCGGTAGCGGCGCTGACTATTTTGATTATTAGCTTGACGATACAGGAGAGCGACAATTTCCGAATTCGTCGTATTCTTGCCTGGATTCATCCAGAAGAATATGCGGACGGCTACAGCTACCAGACGGTTCAGGCTCTTTATGCTATTGGCTCGGGAGGATTTTTTGGAAAGGGCCTGGGAAACAGCATCCAGAAGCTGGGTTCTGTGCCTGAGGCGCAGAATGATATGATTTTTTCTATTGTATGTGAGGAGCTTGGCGTATTTGGAGCTTTTTTGATTCTGGCGCTTTTTTTCTATCTTTTGTATCGCTTGTTCTTTATCGCCTCCAACGCGCCGGATATGTTTGGATCTCTTCTGGTAAGCGGAGTGTTTATTCACATAGCCCTTCAGGTGATTCTGAATGTGAGCGTTGTGGTAAATTTTATTCCAAACACAGGCGTTACACTGCCGTTTTTCAGCTATGGAGGAACCTCCAGCTTTTTCCTGATGGCAGAGATGGGAATGGCGCTCAGCGTGGCGAGGAGAATCAAGTTTCGTGAACCTCAGGATGCACCCGAGCAACTGAAGAGCAGCGTATAAATGGCAGGAGGTTGCTGCGGACAGAATGGACAAAAGCGGCGGCTTCAGCCAGAGGGAAAGATAAAATTTCTATTGACAAATACGGAAACAGCAGATATACTTTGATTGTCAAAATATTTAACGTATCAAGCAAGCAGTGAAGCGGACATTGTACCCTGTGGGTATTGCGAATTTCCGCTTGACGCAAATTTTGCCTTTTTGCAGAGTCTTGTCATGAATGAAAAGAACAGAAACAAGGAGAATAAAGAAATGTTGGAAAAGATGAGAGAAATTATTTCTGAGCAGTTAAACTGCGATGCAGAAGCTATTAATTTGAATACTTCCTTTAAGGAGGATCTGGGAGCTGATTCTCTGGATCTCTTTGAACTGGTAATGGCTCTTGAAGATGAGTACAATATAGAAATTCCTTCAGAGGAATTATCAGCGCTTACAACAGTGGGAGAGGTCATTGATTATCTCAATGCACATGTGTGATGATCGGAATTTAGTGCTGCAAACAGAATTTTGCAGCGCTTCCTTTTGAATATATATTTTGAAAGCCAAAATATTTTAAATACAAAGGAGTTTGCGCGTGAATAAGATTGGATTCGTATTTCCGGGACAGGGAGTACAGTATGTCGGAATGGGAAAAGATTTTTATGAAGAATTTTCAATTGCCAGAGAAATGATGAATCTGGCGTCAAGAGAAACGGGATTGGATATTCCGGCACTCTGCTTTGAGGAAAATTCGTTGCTTTCTGTAACAGAGTATACACAGGCAGCTCTGCTTGCTGTCTCTGTGGGAATTCTAAAGGTTCTGGAGGAGATGGGAATAAAGGCGGATATCCATGCAGGACTGAGTCTTGGAGAATATGGCGCCCTGACAGCCTCTGGCGCTTTGACTCCAGAGGTCGCCTTTGGTCTGGTGAGAAAAAGAGGAATTTATATGCAGGAGGCTGTTCCTATAGGCGGCGCCATGGCAGCTGTCCTTGGAGTGGAAGCAGGCCTTGTTGAGAAAATCTGTGCACAGACAGAGGGAATGGTTTCAGTTGCAAACTATAATTGCCCTGGACAGATTGTAATTACAGGCGAGGAGGGAGCCGTTTTCAGGGCAGGAGAAGCCTTGAAAAGTGCCGGAGCTAGGAGAATTGCGCCTCTGAATGTGAGCGGCCCTTTTCATTCTCCTATGCTCTTTAGAGCAGGAGAGAGACTAGAAGAGGCGCTCAAAGAGGTAGAGATACACCCCATTCAGATTCCGTATATCACAAATGTTACGGCAGAACCTGTGACAGATGCTTCTGTCGTAAAGGAGCTTTTGAAAAAGCAGGTTTCCTCACCGGTTCTCTGGCAGCAGAGTATGGAGCGAATGATTGCACAAGGGGTTGACACCTTTATTGAAATCGGTCCGGGAAAAACTCTTACTGGTTTTTTAAGAAAGATAAACCGGAATGTAAAGACCTTGAATGTGGCAAAAACACAGGATTTGGAGAGAGTCAGAAGGGAGTGTCTGTGATGCTGGAAGGAAAGATTGCCCTGGTAACAGGGGCAGGAAGAGGGATTGGCAGAGAAATTGCCTGTACGCTTGCCAGAGAAGGCGCAGAGGTGATTGTAAATTACAATGGTTCAGAAAAAAAAGCACAGGAGACAGTGAACACTATCCTGGAGCAGGGAGGAAGAGCCAGCCTTTTTCAATGCGATGTAAGCAGCTTTGCAGCCTGTGGGGAAATGATACAGACGCTGATTAAAAAGTATGGACATATTGATATTCTGGTAAACAATGCGGGAATTACCAGAGACGGCCTTATTATGCGTATGAAGGAGGAGGACTTTGACGCTGTTCTTGCTGTGAACCTCAAAGGAACCTTTAATACTATCCGCCACTTATCCAGATATCTTATCAGGCAGAAAAGTGGAAAAATCATTAATATTGCTTCTGTGTCAGGAGTCCTTGGCAATGCAGGTCAGGCTAATTATGCGGCGTCAAAGGCAGGAGTCATAGGCCTTACCAAGACAATGGCAAGGGAGCTTGCCCCAAGAGGAATCACAGTCAATGCGATAGCTCCTGGGTTTATTGATACAGAGATGTCGCAGGTTCTCCCGGAAAATGTGAAGGCAGATGCCTGCTTACAGATTCCTCTGGGAAAGTTTGGGAAAACCTCGGACGTTGCACACCTGGCTGCTTTTTTGGCATCAGAAAAGGCAGATTATATCACTGGCCAGGTTGTTTGTGTGGACGGCGGAATGAGCATGTAGGAGGATAGATATGAGACGAGTGGTTGTGACAGGAATGGGAGCAATTACGCCTGTCGGTCTTAAGGTAGAGGATTTCTGGAAAAGTCTTATAGAAGGAAAGCACGGCTTTGGAAGAATCACACATTTTGATTCTACAGGCTATAAGGCGCATTTGGCAGCAGAGGTGAAGGACTTTGATGCAAAGGATTATATGGATGCAAAGGCGGCCAGAAGAATGGAACCCTTTTGTCAGTATGCAGTAGCAGCTGCCAGGGAGGCTCTGGAGCAGTCTGGAATAGATATGGAAAAAGAGGATGCCTATCGTGTGGGCTGTAGTATTGGAAGCGGAATCGGAAGTCTCCAGACAGCAGAGAGGGAGAGAGACAGAATTGTACAAAAAGGACCGAATCGAATGAATCCGCTGACCGTGCCGATGATGATTTCCAATATGGCAGCAGGCAATGTGTCTATTCAGTTTGGCTTAAAGGGCAAGAATATTAATGTGGTGACAGCCTGCGCCACAGGAACCTCCTCTATAGGAGAGGCTTTTCGGAGCATTCAGTGTGGGGAGGCAGATGTGATGCTGGCAGGCGGAACAGAAGCTGCTATCTGTCCGCTGGGAATCGGAGGCTTTGCCGCCCTCTGTGCGCTGTCATTTTCTGAAAATCCTGACAGATGCTCCATTCCCTTTGACAAGGAGAGAAATGGCTTTGTTATGGGAGAGGGAGCTGGTATTGTGATTTTGGAAGAGCTGGAACATGCAAAAAAGAGAGGAGCAGAGATTCTGGCAGAGGTCGCAGGGTATGGCAGCACAGCAGACGCCTACCACATCACCTCTCCGGCAGAGGATGGAGAAGGAGCGGCCAGAGCCATGAAAAATGCCATAGAAGAGGCAGGAATCGCGCCACAGGAGCTTACCTATATTAATGCTCATGGAACCAGCACCCATCATAATGACTTGTTCGAGACAAGAGCTATCAAAAAGCTCTTTGGCGAGCATGCCTATTCCATGAAAATCAACTCCACTAAGTCTATGACAGGACACCTTCTGGGAGCAGCGGGAGCCGTGGAATTCATTGCCTGTGTTAAAACCCTTCAGGAGGGAATCATTCATCAGACTTTGGGCTTGAAAGTAAAAGATGAGGAGTGCGACCTTGACTATGTGCCAGACGGTCCTGTCAGAATGGATGTGGAATATGCACTCAGCAATTCCCTGGGCTTTGGAGGACATAATGCGGTTCTTCTGGTGAAAAAATACAGAGCATGAATATAGGCCTTATAGTAAATGGATACCAAGCCATGTCTTTATGTATAAATATGAAAGCAAGCTTTTATATCTACCTTTATGGCAGATGCAGAGGAAAGTATATGCAGCCCTGGCTGCTTGACTTACTTTTATAGCAAAAGGAGTAAATATGGAATTTAAACAGATTGTGGAATTAATCCGCACAGTCAGTGATTCTAAGATCAGCCAATTTGAGTTTCAGGACGGAGAGATAAAGCTTTCCATGAAAAAGCAAAAAGCGCAGCTTCAGGCAGCTCTTCCTCTTAATTCAGAGGAAACACAGAGGTCTTCTATTCTTTCGGAAGAGCCAGATAGAGAAAGGCAGGGGAATATTGTAAAATCTCCTCTTGTGGGAACTTTTTATCAGGCGCCGTCTCCAGAGGGGGAGCCCTTTGTACAGGTGGGAGACTGTGTGAAAAAAGGGCAGGTTCTTGGAATTGTAGAGGCCATGAAGCTGATGAATGAGATTGAATCCGAGTATGATGGAACAGTGCTGGAAATTCTGGCAGAGAACAAGCATATGGTAGAATATGGACAGCCATTATTTGTGATTGGATAAGGAGATTCTATGAAGTTGACAACAAAGGAGATTATGGAAATCATTCCCCACAGACAGCCGTTTCTTCTGATAGACACCATTGAGGAACTGGAGCCGGGAGTAAGAGCAGTGGGAAAAAAATGTGTATCCTATAATGAACCCTATTTTGCAGGACATTTTCCAACAGAGCCGGTAATGCCAGGGGTTCTTATTATAGAGGCACTGGCGCAGACAGGGGCAGTGGCTATCCTCAGTATGCCGGAAAACAAGGGAAAAATTGCCTATTTTGGAGCGATTAACAGTGCAAAATTTAAAAATAAGGTGGTTCCCGGTGATGTACTGACTCTTGAGGTAGAGATCATTCGCAGAAAGGGACCAGTGGGAATCGGAAAGGCTGTGGCTGTGAACCAGGACGGAAAGGTTGCCGCTCTGGCAGAGCTGACCTTTGCAGTGGGATAGGAGCGAGAGCATGTTCAATAAAATCTTGATTGCCAATCGAGGAGAAATCGCGGTTCGGATTATCCGTGCCTGCCGGGAGATGGGAATCCTAACAGTCGCCGTGTATTCTGAGGCAGACAGAGAAGCTCTGCACACACAGCTTGCAGATGAGGCAGTATGCATAGGACCTGCTCCCTCCAGGGACAGCTATCTGAATATGGAACGCATCTTAAGCGCAGCAGAGGCCTCTCATGCGCAGGCGATTCATCCAGGCTTTGGATTTCTCTCTGAAAATGCAAAATTTGCCAGGATGTGTGAAAAGTGCGGGCTTGTTTTTATAGGGCCAAGTGCAGAGGTGATTGATAAAATGGGAAATAAAGCCCAGGCAAAGAATACCATGCGTCAGGCAGGCATTCCTGTGATTCCTGGAAGCAGGGAACCCTTTCTTTCATTGGAGGAAGCGCTCGGCGCAGCGGAAAAAATCGGCTATCCGGTTATGATTAAGGCCTCCTTTGGAGGCGGAGGCAAGGGCATGAGAGTTGCAGAGAGTAGAGAGGAGTTTGTCCTTGGCTTTGAAACAGCACAGCAGGAGGCAATCGCCGCCTTTGGGGACGGCACCATGTACCTGGAAAAATATGTGAAAAATCCTCGCCATGTAGAGGTCCAGATTCTGGCAGATAAATTTGGAAGGGTACTTCACCTGGGAGAGCGCGATTGTTCTGTACAGAGAAAGCACCAGAAGATGATAGAGGAATCGCCCTGCGCTTCCCTCTCAGAAAAGCTTCGGGAGAAAATGGGTGCCATGGCCGTTCAGGCGGCAAAGGCAGCAGGATATGAAAGTGCCGGGACAATAGAATTCCTTCTTTCTTCAGACGAACAATTTTATTTCATGGAAATGAATACAAGAATTCAGGTAGAGCATCCCGTGTCTGAGCTGGTTTCTGGGGTGGACATTATTAAAGAGCAGATCCGCATTGCAGCAGGAGAGAGACTTCGCTTTTCACAGGAGGATATTCACTTGAGGGGACATGCCATAGAATGCCGCATTAATGCAGAAAGTCCATCTCACAAATTCCGTCCCTGTCCGGGAAAAATCACTAACCTGCATCTTCCGGGAGGAAATGGAGTCAGAATAGACACAGCCGTGTATCCAGGCTATGTGATTCCTCCTGATTATGATTCCATGATTGTCAAGGTTATTGTACATGATGCAGACAGAGAAGGCGCCATCAGCAAAATGATCAGTACGCTCGGAGAGCTGGTGATCGAGGGCGTGGAGACGAACCTGGATTTTTTGTATGAGCTTTTAAATCATCCGGACTTTCAGGCAGGAAATATGACCGCGGATTTTTTGGAGCATTATGAATAAGGATGTGAGAATATGGCGGATTTAAGAAAATTTTTCAAGAAAACCAGGCCAGCTGTTCAGGAAAAAAAAGAAGAGGGTCTGGGAATTCCCAAGGGTCTGTGGGTGAAATGCCCAAAATGCGGAGAAACCGTATACAAGGACGAGGTTCGGCTATGCGCCTATACCTGCCCAAAATGCGGCGGACTTTTCCGCATAAAAGCCGGAACGCGCATTCGTATGCTGGCGGATGAGGGAAGCTTTGAGGAATGGTTTGCATATCTTCCGGGAAAAAATCCTCTGGATTATCCGGGATATCCTGAAAAGCTTTCGCAGCTTCAGGATAAACTGCACATGGATGAAGCAGTGCGCATCGGAAAGGCAGAAATAGGGGGGATTTCTACTGTTCTTGGGGTCATGGACGCCCGCTTTCTTATGGGAAGCATGGGCTATGCGGTTGGCGAGAAGATTACGCGTGCTTTTGAGAGAGCCACAGAAGAAAAGCTTCCAGTAGTACTTTTTTGCTGCTCTGGGGGCGCCCGGATGCAGGAGGGAATGATTTCTCTGATGCAGATGGCAAAAACAGCGGCAGCTATTGGAAAACACAGTGAAAGAGGACTCTTTTATCTGTCTGTACTTACAGATCCTACCATGGGAGGAGTGACAGCGAGCTTTGCCATGCTTGGAGACATTATTTTTGCAGAGCCAGAGGCTCTTGTGGGCTTTGCAGGCCCACGGGTGATTGCCCAGACAATTGGACAGAAGCTTCCAGAGGGCTTTCAGAGGGCGGAATTTCTTCTGGAACACGGTCTCATTGATGCTGTTGTGGAGCGCGCAGAGCTTAGAGAGCGTATTGCTCTTCTGCTTCGTATGCATGAGCAGCCTTTGGAAAAAGAAAAAATGTCAGGATACAGAAGCAGAGAAGACAGCGAGGGAGCCTGTGAAAACACACAGGCTACTGCCTGGGAGCGTGTGCTTGCAGCCAGGGACAGCACAAGACCGGTAAGTACAGACTATATAGAAGCGATTTTTCAGGACTTCACAGAGCTTCACGGAGACCGCTGCTTTCGGGACGACGGTTCTATTGTCGGAGGAATCGCCCGACTGGAGGAAAGAAGCGTAACCGTTATCGGAGTCCAGAAGGGAAGAAGCACAAAGGAAAATGTGAAGTGCAACTTTGGAATGCCCTTTCCAGAAGGGTACCGCAAGGCTCTGCGGCTCATGAAGCAGGCGGAAAAATTTGGCCGTCCTGTTATTTGCTTTGTCGATACTCCGGGAGCCTTTTGCGGAATGGAAGCAGAGGAGAGAGGACAGGGAGGAGCAATCGCCCAAAATCTTCTGGAAATGGCGGCTCTTAAGGTTCCGGTACTCTCTATTGTCACAGGAGAAGGAGGCAGCGGAGGCGCGCTTGCCCTGGCAGCTGCAAATGAGGTGTGGATGCTGGAAAATGCCTCCTATACAATTCTTTCTCCAGAGGGGTTTGCGTCTATTCTATGGAAGGACAGCTCAAGAGCCTCTGAGGCAGCGGAGATTATGAAGGTTACGGCCAGAGAACTCAAGGAAATGGGAATCATTGACCAGGTGATTCCAGAGCATATGCCGGCAGATGCCCAGAGTCTTCCAGCGCTTGCCCGGTGCCTGAAGGAACGAATCAGGCTCTTTTTAGAGAAGGAAGCTCCAAAGACGCCAGAGGAGCTTTCCAGGGAGAGGTACCAGCGTTTTCGTGCTTATTAGAGGGCTTATAAGGCTTTTTCGTTTTATGCGGAAAAGCTTTTTTTACATCACATCATTTACATCACATCATAGGAAAGGACTCCAATGTGCTTTATTGGAAGAAATCTAAATCGCGAGGATGCGCGAAGCATATTTTTGCCCTTGCAAAGCTTTCATTCAAGTTGAAATTTTTCCCTGGCTGAATTATAATATTTTTAACATATCAAGCAAGTCTCCCGCTTCAATTTCGCGGAGAAATAAGCAGTGGAGGGACGCTATGAAAGG
>JAUNOP010000071.1 GCA_030537135.1 Eubacteriales bacterium
CCTGTGCGCATCTTTCAGAGGAAAAGCGCGAACAGGAAATGCGGAAGGTACAGTCCTATGGCGTTCCAGTAGTACTGGGAACTGTTGGAGAGGACGGCTCGTATGTGCTTTATAGAAATAAGATTTTGTACACACAAGCAGTGTACGCAGAGGATGTTATAGACACCATGGGAGCCGGAGATTCTTATTTTACTGCATTTTTGTGTTCTCTTCTGGAATCCTCAGAGACAGGAAAAATCGTAGAGGGAGACGATGAGAGGATGCTGGAGCGGCTGCAGGAGGCAATGAGAAAGGGAGCTGCCTTTGCTGCCCGCGTGTGTGCAATAGAGGGCGCGTTTGGCTATGGAGTTCCAATACTTGGAAAAACAGAAATCTAATGCTGAAAGTATCGGACTGCACAGAACAGAACAATCAAATTTTATGATTGAAAATAAAAAGAAAATAAGAGAAAGGAAAAGAAAGAAATGAAACCAAATATTTACGAGAACAATGAGCAGGGAATTTTATGTGTGTACAAGAACGAGAAATGGCTGGTATGCATTAAAAACTGGAAACCAGATAATGATATTGACGGGATTGCGCATCTGGAGATTCATCATTCTACGGACGAGCAGTTTATTCTGGCAGCAGGCAAGGCGATTCTGATTACAGCAGAGCGTGAGGATAATGGATTTAAAATCGCTCTTACGTTGATGGAGCAGGGAAAGGTTTACAATGTTCCAAAGGAAGTATGGTTCTATTCTATTACGCAGAAGGATACAAAGATGATGTATGTGCAGGACTCTAACTGCTCTATGGAGAATAGTGACTTTATGGATTTATCCGCGGACGAGATTGCCTATATCCAGGAGGAGGCGCGGAAGTTATTCGCACAGTAAAAAGCCATGCTGAAAAAATATGTTTTGTTTGACTTTGATGGAGTAATTGCCAATACAGAGGAGAGCAATGCGAGGTATCTGGAAAAGGCGCTCAGGGTATATGGGGTTGCGCTGACCGCAGAGGAAAGAAAGAGTCTGCTGGGAACGAATGATGCTTCGAGACTGCAGAGGATTCTTGACGCCAAGAATATCGGGATAAGCATGGAGGAATTTATTCTGACTCGCAGACAAATGGGAAATACATATGAAAATGGAGATATTTGTCCTATGGAAGGACTTATTCCTATGATTATGTGGCTCCGGGAAAAGGGAATCCAGACGGGAATTGCCAGTTCTACCTCTGCGAGGCTGATTATTACGGCATTGAATCGAATGAGAATAACGCCTCTTTTTGATGTGATTGTGTGCGGAGATATGTGTATGAGAAGTAAGCCTCATCCAGAGATTTACCAGAAGACCATGAAGCATCTGGAGGCGCTTCCAGGAGAATGCATTGTGATTGAGGACTCTGCTCCTGGCATTCACGCTGCAAAGGCGGCTGGAGCATATGTTATAGCTTACTGTGGATCTAAAATAGAGCAGGATATCTGCGAAGCAGATTTTTCAGTGGATACTTATGAAGAGTGCTGGAAGAAGCTGAGGGAAATGCTGGATGCTTCTTTAGACCAGAAATATGTGGGAAAAACAGGAAAGTGCTGAACATTTTTCCTAAAAATAGCAAGAGACAGTTTATCGAGGTTTTTGCAGCCTGTAAGGATACAGACAGGCCAGGAGCAACAACCAGATGGACTGTCTCTTATTTATTGGTAAAAATTTGGGCGCTCAGGCGCTGATATTTTTGTGAATACGCGTATAAAGAAATACTAGACTTGACTTCTAAAAAGAGATAAAATAAAAGGGATTGTTGGCTGCACTGTAATAAAAATTTTATCAGAGGAAAGGAAGTGAGAAAATGTATCTGTTATACTTTGCGCTGTGGGTGATCTACAATGGAAGCATTACCCTGGAAATTTGCCTCTTTGGAGTGGTAATTGCGGCTGCGGTCTTTGCGTTTACCTGCAAATTTATGGATTACAGTCTGGCTAAGGAGAAGAAGCTTTTTCAGAAATTTTTTAAGCTCATTCGATATGTCTGTGTGCTGGTGACGGAGATTGTAAAGGCAAATTTTGCTGTAATACATATGATTCTCTCAGAAAAGGAGGAACCTGTGCCTGTCCTTGTGAGCTTTGAGTCAGATATGAAGACCTCCATAGGCAGAGCGTTTCTGGCAAACGCGATTACACTGACTCCTGGCACCATTACTGTGTCTCTTGAGGATAAGGAATATACAGTACACTGTCTGGATGAGAGTCTTGCCGAGGGAATGGACAGGTCTGTATTTGTAGAGCTGCTGTCAGAGATAGAGCAGGAATAGAGCTGCTGTGAGCAGTAATGAAAAATGTACATCAGAAGAAGGAGGATAACGGGATGGGAAAGGGAACGGCAGGCTTGGAAGGGACATATCAGATATTTTTTACAATTGTTCTGATTGTTCTGGCCGTCATGGTTGTTCTGTGTCTGATTCGCGCCATTATCGGGCCGAGAATTGCCGACCGTATTGTTGCCGTAAACATGATGGGAACCATGGTTATGGTGATTATTGCTGTACTGGCACTGATGCTGGAGGAAGGGTACCTGGCGGATATCTGTCTGATTTATGCTATGATTAGCTTCCTCTCCGTGATTGTGCTTACAAAGGTTTATATGGGAGTTTATCTGGAGAAGAAAGAGAGGAAAAGAGAAGATGGCAGTGTTTGAATGGGTGCGCTTTCTGATAGGAGCCCTGTTGGTTGTGTGCGGATTGCTCATTTTCACTGTTGAGATGATAGGAGTATTCCGCTTTAAATATGTGCTGAACAGAATGCATGCGGCTGCCATGGGAGATACACTGGGCATTGGCTTTTGTCTGGTTGGTCTGATTATTATGAGCGGCCTGAACTTTACGTCACTTAAGCTGTTCTGCGTGATTGTTTTTTTATGGTTTGCTTCTCCCACATCCTCTCACCTGATCGCAAGATTAGAGGTGACAACAGACGAGGAAAAGGAAAAGCATTACCGCACAGTGACATTGAAAGAACTGGAAGCAGAGTCAAAGGAGGTCTGATATGCAGATATTTACCTATATATTGCTGGGATTTTTGGTGGTATGCGCGATATCTGTGAGCCTGTCCAAAAATCTGCTGAATTCTATTTTGATTTTTATGTCCTACAGCCTGATTGTGTCTATTATCTGGATTCTTCTGGAATCCCCGGACCTTGCTATCACAGAGGCGGCTGTGGGAGCCGGCATTACCACGGTTTTGTTTTTTATAACCCTGAAAAAAATTCATGCAATGGTGGATTCTGACCAGGAGAAGGGAGATGAGAGCGATGAGCAGAAAAATTCCTGAAGAAGCGTATCAGAAGACGCTTTCCTACCGCCTGAGACAATGGCTGGACGGGACGAGGGATCCGTTTCTTGACACAGTGGAGATGAAGCAGCAGAAGGCCTTTCGAGAAGACCAGAAAACAGTAAGAAAGCGAAAGGAAGAGAAGAAAAAGCTTTTTGAAAAAATCTATGATGTGGAAAACAATGCAGAGCTTCGGGTTTTCAGAAAGCTTTACCAGACTTTCTGCGTGTTGTTCTGTATTTTTCTGGTGATTATGCTGCTGATAGCAGTTTCCTATCTTCCTTCCTTTGGAAATCCCCAAAATCCTGTAAACAATGAGGTCGCAGAGCGCTATATAGAGAAGGGACTTCAGGAGACAGGAGCTGTAAATATTGTGACAGGAATGATTCTGGACTACAGGGCGTTTGATACGCTGGGAGAATCTCATGTGCTGTTTATTGCCACATGCACGGTTTTGATTTTGCTCAGAAAGGATAAAAAGAAGGGGGATAAGGAGGAAATCAGCGACCGTGTGCATGAACCCAAGAACGATGTGATTCTTCAGACAGCTGCGCGTATCCTGGTTCCTCCGATTATTATTTTTGGTATCTATGTTATTCTTGGCGGACATCTGGGACCTGGAGGTGGTTTCTCAGGAGGAGCTATCATAGGCGCGGGTCTGATTCTCTACCTGAATGCCTTTGGCTTTAAAAAAACAGAGAGATTTTTTACGGAAAAAACCTACAAGAGACTCAGTGTGTGCGCTCTTGGCTGTTATTGTCTGGCAAAGAGCTATTCCTTTTACACAGGGGCAAACCACATAGAAAGTGTGATTCCTCTGGGAACGCCGGGAGCCATTTTGAGCAGCGGTCTGATTCTGATTCTGAATATCTGTGTAGGAGTGGTGGTTGCAGGAACCATGTATACATTTTATGTGATGTTCAGGAAAGGAGGCTACTGATATATGAATCTTGCAAATCTTTTACATAATTATGAAGAAGCGGTGGCAATGATTCTGTTTGGCATCGGCTTTTCCAATCTGCTTTTGCAGAAAAATCTGATTAAAAAAATCATTGGCTTTAATATCATGGATACATCTATGTATCTGTTTTTGGCGCTTAAGGGCTTTGTAGAGGGAAGAAAGGCTCCTATTGTGGTTGATGGGGTGCAGAGCGTGGAGGCATATATCAATCCGATTCCCAGCGGTCTGGTTCTGACTGGAATCGTAGTGTCAGTGTCAGTATCGGCACTTATGCTCTCTCTTACTATTCGGCTGTACCAGCGCTACCATACCCTGGATTTGGATGAGATCTCCACACAGCTGAAAAAGGAGGGTCTGTGATGGCGTTTGTTCAGAATTTTCCCTTTATGTCCATTATTCTTTCTCTGTTTTCAGGACCGATTTCGTCTGTCCTAAGTGGAAAAAAAGCAAAATGGCTGAATATGGCTGTGATTACAGTGATAGGCTGCATGTCAGGGGCAGTGCTGGCGTATGTGCTGGGAACAGGGGAGTCCTATGTCTATACAATGGGACATTTTTCCGCGCCCTGGGGAAATGAAATCCGGGTGGGCGTCCTGGAAGCAGCTATGGCGCTGTTCTTCTGCGTGATTATGCTTCTCAGTATGCTTGGGGGCGCACGAGAGAGACTCCTGGAAATCGAAGAATCCAAGCAGAATTTATACTATATCATGGTAAATCTTCTGCTGTGCTCACTCCTTGCCCTGATTTATACCAACGACCTTTTTACTGCCTATGTGTTTGTGGAAATCAATACGATTTCTGCCTGCGGTCTGATCATGATTCGGCAAAATGGCCGCACCATTGAGGCGGCTACCAGATATATGATTATGAGTCTTCTGGGGTCAGGCCTTCTGCTTCTTGGAATCTGCTTTTTGTACGACCTTACAGGTCATCTTCTGATGAGCAATATCAAGGAGCAGGTGGCTCTTCTTCATCAGAGCGGTGAGTATCATATTCCTTTATTGGTTTCTGTTGGACTGATGTCTGTGGGGCTTGCGATTAAGAGCGCGCTCTACCCGTTCCATACCTGGCTGCCAGATGCGTATGGATATTCCACATTGTCTTCTGCCGCGATTTTATCTTCCCTTGTGTCCAAGGGATATATCTTTCTCCTGGTAAAGATTTTTTACAGGGTGATAGGCTTTGACATTGTCAGAGACAGTAAGGTGGTAAATGTGCTGTTTGTGTTTGGACTGGCGGGAATGATTTTGGGGTCGGTGAGCGCTATCCGAGAGGGAAATATCCGCAGGATGATTGCCTTTTCCTCAGTTGCGCAGATTGGATATATTTATATGGGCTTTGGTCTGGGAACAGTAAGCGGAATGATTGCAAGCATTTATCATGTGGTGTCCCATGCTGCGACAAAATCCCTGCTGTTTGTGTCAGCGTCAGGAATTACGGATGTATCGGGCGACAGTACAGACTTCTTTGACCTTACAGGGGCTGGTTATCGGAATAAGCTTGCTGGCGTGGCCTTTACAGTAGGCTCTCTTGCTATGGTAGGTTTCCCTATGTTTTCGGGATTTATCTCAAAACTGCTCTTTGCCCAGGCTGCTGTGGAGAGTGTAAACAAGATGCTTCCCACGCTCATTGCCCTTGCAATCAGCACGATTCTGAATGCCGTGTATTTTATGAAAACAGTAATTCGGCTCTATACGCCGGAGAAAAAGGCTGCGCTGGAAAAGAAAAACTTCCATAGCATAAAGATGTGGGATCAGCCCTCCAAATCCATAGCCCTGATATGCTTTATTGCCCTCAATATTCTGCTTGGCCTGAGTTCAGACCCGGTTGTCAGCCTGATTCGCAGTGGTCTGAAAATGTTTACGTAGAGGGAGGTTATTATGAATACTTGGATTTTATTGCCGATATTTCTGCCCATTGCGGTGGGAATTGGTCTGCTTTTTTCCTCCTTCCGGATGCATTTGAAAATGACCGGGGAGGGGGCTGCGCCTGCCGCGGAAAACACAAACCTGATTCACGGGATAGCAGGAGCTGTGCTTGGAATTTCTGCTGCTGCGGCTCTTGTTTGTGCCTGGACAGGAGAGAAGAGCGTAATCTTGTTTTACCTGATGAAGGATGTTCCGATATATTTTCATATTGATAAAACAGGAAGTCTATTTGTTACAGTGATGAGCCTGGTGTGGCTGGCTGTGTGCATTTATGCCTTTGTATATATGAAGCACGAGGGAGAGGAGGCACGCTTTTTCGGCTTTTATCTGGTAGTGTACGGAGTTCTTGTGGCGCTGGATTTTTCCGGAAATCTTGTAACTTTGTATTTCTTCTATGAGCTGATGACACTTTCCTCTATGCCTCTGGTTCTTCATAATGGTTCCAGAGAGGCAATTATGGCGGCTCTGAAATACCTGTTTTATTCTATGTGCGGAGCATATTTGGGGCTGTTTGCCATCTTCTTTTTGTACAGGTATTGTGATACCCTTGCCTTTACAGCGGGAGGAAGCTTGAACCAGGCGCTTATACAGGGAAATGAAGGAATAGTAAGAATCGCAGTGCTGGCTATGGTAGTTGGCTTTGGAGCAAAGGCAGGTATGTTTCCTCTGCATGCATGGCTTCCGGCAGCACATCCGGTTGCCCCTACTCCGGCGTCAGCGGCTCTTTCCGGAATCATTGTAAAATGCGGTGTTCTGGCGATTATCAGAGGCGTTTATTATGTGGTGGGAGCAGAGTTTGTGAGAGGAACCTGGGTGCAGACTGTATGGATGACGATTTCTCTTCTGACGGTATTTATGGGTTCCATGCTTGCGTACAGAGAGCCTGTGCTGAAAAAAAGACTGGCGTATTCGACGGTAAGCCAGGTTTCCTATATTTTATTCGGACTTTCTGTGCTGTCTCCAACAGGCATGGCGGGCGCCCTTCTTCACACGGTATTTCATGCATTTATTAAGGCTGCCCTGTTCATGACAGCCGGAATTTTTCTCTTCCGCAAAGGAAAATCCAGGGTGGACGATTATGTGGGAATCGGGAAAGAGATGCCAGTGACTTTGTGGTGTTATACCTTTGCTTCGCTGGCGCTTGTGGGCATTCCCCCGACAAGCGGATTTATCAGCAAATGGTATCTGGCTCAGGGAGCGCTTCAGGGAGACATCGGAGTATTCCGATATGTGGGACCAGCAGTTCTGCTTGTCAGCGCGCTTCTCACAGCCGGCTACTTGCTGCCTGTTACCATGAAGGGATTTCTTCCGGGAAAGGACAGAAGTGTACATACAGGCAAGGAAACAATAGACAGGATGACGGTCATGCTCGTGATAATGGCGCTGGCAGCGGTAGTTCTGGGAATTTTCCCCAATCCGCTGGTTGGCTATACCAGTGAGATCGCTGCGTCCTTAATGTAAAAAGGGGGGATAGGAAAATGAATTCATATTTTATGGTGATTGCCGTTCTGCTGCCTATTCTGGGCGGAGTATTGATTCCACTAATCCCCTTTAAGAGCAGAGCGTGGATGGCTGTTTATATGGAAGTGATTGTGCTGGCGGCCTCTGTTCTTGTATTTCTGTTGATTTTGAACAGGCCGGAGCAGTCTTTTGTTTTGTTTCGCTTTACAGGAAAGCTCAGCGTGAGCTTTCATCTGGACGGTCTGGGAAGCGTTTTTGCGGGTCTTGTAGCCTTCTTATGGCCTCTTGCAGTGCTGTATTCTGTGGAATATATGAAACACGAGGGACATGAAAGGTATTTCTTTATGTTTTATATTGTCACCTATGGAGTGACATTGGGAATTGCAATGGCGCAGGACATTCTGACGCTGTACTTTTTCTATGAAATGCTGACAATGGTGACTCTGCCGCTGATTATGCATACCCTGACAAGAGAAGCGATTCTGGCGAGCAGAACGTATCTGTATTATTCTCTGGGAGGAGCAGCCTTTGCATTTATAGGAATGATTTTTGTTTTGTCCTATGGCACTACTGCAAATTTTATTCCCGGAGGCGTGCTGGATATGGAACGAATCGGAGAGAAGAGCGGACTTCTTCTGCTCGTGTATGTTCTGTGCTTCTGCGGCTTTAGCGTGAAGGCTGCTATGTTTCCGTTCTGTGCATGGCTTCCAAAGGCGGGCGTAGCGCCTACTCCTGTAACTGCCCTGCTTCATGCTGTGGCAGTTGTGAAGGCGGGAGCCTTTGCCACAATGAGAATTACTTATTTTAGCTTTGGCACAGAGCTATTGCACGGAACCTGGGCGCAGGAGTTTTTGATGGCTCTTGTTATTTTTACGATAGTGTACGGCTGCAGCCGCGCCCTGAAGGAAACTCATATCAAGCGCCGGCTGGCCTGGTCAACAGTAAGTAATCTGTCTTATATTCTGTTTGGAGTGGTGCTGATGACTCCCCTGGGGCTTGAGGGCGCTCTGAGCCATATGATATGCCATGCATTTATGAAAATCTGTGCCTTCTTCTGTGCTGGAGCGATTATCTATAAGACAGGAAAAAATTATATTTTTGAGCTGAATGGCTTTGGAAGAAAGATGCCAAAGGTTTTTATTGCCTTTACGGTTTCAGGACTGGCCCTTATGGGAGTTCCGGGCCTGTGCGGCTTTATTGGAAAGTGGAATCTGGCAGAGGCTGCAGTTGCTTCAGAGGAGCCTCTGGCCTGGATTGGAGTTCCTGCCCTTCTTATCTCGGCAATCCTGACAGCTATTTACATGCTGTCTGTGTCTGTGAGAGCCTTTTTCCCTGGAAGGAACTTTGATTATCAGACGATTTCAAATGTAAAGGATCCGAATTGGCTGATGACTCTTCCGCTTGCTGTGTTTGTGATTGTCATGCTGGTGCTGGGGCTTCATTCTCAGCCGCTTCTCGGAATTTTTGAGGCGGTTGCCTCGGCTGTAGGATAGAGAGGGGGAAAACATAATGAATAATAATGGAATTCTTGCAGTCTTGGTGTTTTATCCCCTGCTGGGAGCCTTGGGGTGCTGCATAGTCGGCAGAAAGGACGAAAGATTCAGAGATTATCTGGCGGATTCAATAACAATAATAGAATTTATTCTTGCTGTAATCCTGCTTGGCATATATGCAGGAAAGGCCTATGGAGGAGGCGCTGTGACAGGCTTCTCGATTCCTGAAATCTGCGGCTTTGGCCTGAATTTTACGCTGGATGGATTTCGGCTTATTTATGGACTGATAGCAGTATTTATGTGGATGATGACTACGCTTTTGTCCAGGGAGTACTTTGAGCATCATGAGAACAGAAATCGGTTTTATACCTTTTTTCTTCTGACGCTCGGGGCCACTATGGGAGTGTTTTTGTCAGCGGATTTGTTTACAACCTTTATCTTTTTTGAAATCATGTCCTTTACCTCCTATGTGTGGGTTGCCCAGGAGGAAAACGAGGCGTCCTTGCGTGCAGCGGCCACTTATCTGGCAGTTGCGGTTATCGGAGGGCTTGTGATGCTGATGGGACTGTTTCTTCTCTATGCAGAGCTGGGGACGCTGGTGATTGCAGAGCTTCCAGAAGCAGCAGCTGCGTGTGAGAATCAGAAACTTTTGTATGCGTCCGGTCTGTGCCTTCTGACAGGCTTTGGAGCCAAAGCAGGAGCCTTTCCGCTCCACATCTGGCTTCCAAAAGCGCACCCCGTAGCCCCGGCTCCGGCATCGGCTCTTTTGTCCGGAATTTTGACAAAAACCGGAATTTTTGGAATTATTATCACAAGCAGCGGTTTGTTTCTGCATGATGCGGGCTGGGGAAGTCTGATTCTGGGAATCGGCGTACTCACAATGGTGGGAGGCGCCCTGCTCGCGGTATTTTCCGTGGATTTGAAGCGCACGCTGGCCTGCTCCTCCATGTCCCAGATTGGCTTTATTATGGTGGGCATTGGTATGCAGGGACTTCTCGGAGAGGAGAATGCCCTGGCCGTGCATGGAGCCTTTCTTCATATGGTAAACCATTCGCTGATTAAGCTGGTTCTTTTTATGGCTGCAGGCGTTATTTTCATGAATACCCATGCCCTGAACCTGAACCAGATTCGCGGGTTTGGAAGAAAGAAGCCTCTTTTGAAGGTCATTTTTTTGACAGGCGCTCTGGCGATTGGAGGAATTCCATTCTTTGGAGGCTATGTAAGTAAAACCTTGCTTCATGAGAGCATTGTAGAATATGGCTCGAACTGGATAATAAAGGGTGTGGAATATCTCTTTCTGTTCAGCGGCGGTCTTACTGTCGCCTATATGACAAAGCTGTTTGTTGCTGTTTTTGTGGAAAAGAATGAGGATGAGAGAGAGCAGCAGCGCTTTGACAGCATGAAGAACTACATGAATCGGGAGAGCGGATTTGCACTCACAGCCAGCGCAGTGGTTCTTTTGATATGGGGACTTTTTCCACATGGCATTATGGACCGCGCGGCAGAGCTGGCGCAGAGCTTTATGTATCTTCCAGAGGCAGGATACAAAGTGACCTACTTTAGTATGAGAAATTTCTCAGGAGCCTTTATTTCCATTGGAATCGGGGCTCTGGTATATCTGCTTTTTATCAGAAGGGTGCTGATGAGAGCATCCAGAGAAAAGGGAAGGATGCGCGCATATGTGAATTTGTGGCCGGCATATCTGGATATGGAAAATTTGATTTACAGACCAGTGCTGCTTGGGCTTCTGCCGTTTGTGGGAGGCGTTGTATGCCGCGTCTTTGACAGCCTTTTAGACATTCTGGTTGTGATTCTGAGAAAAACACTGTACCGCGACAGCCCGCTGCCCTATGAGCGGCCTGAGGGAAATATCATTACAGAACTTATAGGAT
This sequence comes from Eubacteriales bacterium, assembly GCA_030537135.1. Lineage (GTDB taxonomy): Bacteria > Bacillota > Clostridia > Lachnospirales > Lachnospiraceae > Blautia_A. The sequence goes on from JAUNOP010000071.1 coordinate 11,043, forward strand.
ATGTGCTGAATGCATTGCAGAAAATCCGAAACTGTACCTGGGGCAAAAAGGAGCCAAGGAACAAGGACTATGTTCATCTGGCGGCTGTACGGTATGAGGAGTTTAAGGAAAACAATATGATTATTAGTCGAAGTCTTTCCTTTGGACTTCTGCTGTTTGGAATCGGGCTTAGTCTTACTTTGATTTATATTATCTGGTGGTAAGGCGGCAGCCTATAAGAGGAGGAGATTATTTGAAGAAAACAACAGAACAGACAAAAGAAAACAAAATGGGAGTTATGCCGGTAAATAGCCTGCTTATCTCCATGTCTGTACCGATGATGATTTCTATGCTGGTACAGGCCTTATATAATATTGTGGATAGTATGTTTGTGGCGCAGCTCAATGAAAACGCGCTGACAGCGGTGTCTCTGGCTTTTCCGATTCAGAGCCTTATGATTGCTGTGGGAACAGGAACAGGAGTCGGCGTCAATGCACTGGTCTCCAGGGCATTGGGTGAAAAGAATAAGGAGCATGCAAGCCATGTGGCTAATAATGGAATTATTCTTTATATTATCAGCTATGTTGTATTTGCCATACTTATCGGCTGCTTTTCCGGTCTATTCTTTTCTGTGCAGACAAAGGACGCGCAGATTGCAGGCTATGGCATAGGATATATTCGTATCTGCGGAATGCTCAGTATCGGACTCTATATGCAGTTTGTATTTGAAAGACTTCTGCAGTCCACAGGAAAAACCATTTATACTATGATCACGCAGTCCCTGGGAGCGATTATCAATATTATTCTTGACCCGATTATGATTTTCGGTCTGTTTGGCTTTCCGCGCCTGGAGGTAAACGGAGCTGCTCTTGCCACGGTTACAGGGCAGATAGTGGCAGCTATTCTTGCACTCTGGTTTAATCTGAAAAAGAATTCAGATTTGAGGATTTCTCTCAGAAAATACAGACTGTCAGGGGCAATCGTGAAGAATATTTACAGCATAGGCGTTCCGTCTATTATTATGGCGTCCATAGGCTCTGTGATGACCTTTGGAATGAACAAGATTCTTATGGCGTTTACCTCCACTGCAACAGCAGTGTTTGGCGTGTACTTTAAGCTGCAGAGCTTTGTGTTTATGCCTGTGTTCGGCATGAACAACGGTATGGTTCCCATTATTGCCTATAATTATGGAGCCAGAAAGCCGGAGAGAATCACCAAAACGATTCGGCTGAGCGTAACCTACGCAGTGATCATTATGTGCCTTGGCTTGCTTGTCTTCCAGACAGTTCCGGGTCTGCTTCTGCAGATTTTTAACGCCTCAGACACCATGAAGGAAATCGGTATTCCGGCGCTTCGGATTATCAGCATTCACTTCTTTATGGCAGGCTTCAGTATCGTATGCTCCTCAGTATTCCAGGCTCTTGGGCATGGCTTTTTAAGCCTGCTTGTATCTGTGTGCAGGCAGCTTGTAGTGCTGCTCCCATGTGCCTTTATCCTGTCCAGAGTGGGCGGACTGTCTGCAATCTGGTGGGCATTTCCGATTGCAGAGTTAGTATCAGTCGTATTATGCAGTTTCTTTTTGAGAAATGTGTATAACAAGGAGATTCGTTCTTTGAAGGCATAAGATACAGAGAAGAAGCTCGCTGTAGGGAAGTACTTTATTCCTGTTTCTTTTGAAACAGGAATAAAGGATTTCCCTGTTTTCTGCGTGCAGCTCATAAGTAAGCAGCAAAGAGGCCTGCGGTTTCTTAAAAGAAAAGATTTCTCTGAATTTAGAAGATTTTTAGAGATTCTTCTTGTTATACTGACAAAAAAGAAAGTCAGAGGGTGGAAGAAATCTATGAAACTGGCGGAACGGCTGAAGAACAAATCCTATAAGCCGCAGCCAGCCAGAC
>JAUNOP010000101.1 GCA_030537135.1 Eubacteriales bacterium
GCGGGTCAGGGACTTTCACCCTTTAGAACGTGCGCCCGCCGGGCGCACATACAATCGGATAGGGAAAGCCAGTTCCCCTATCCGCGCGATACCGCGGACAGCTCACAGCAAAGCTGTTTGCTGTCCGTTGCCCGTCAAATGTCTGCTCATGCCCTAAAGGACTAGCTTCGCGTCGCAAGCATGGCAGCCACTTTCCGGGCTTATCGCATAAAAAAAGACAGATGCAAGAGCGTGGGCTCAAGGCATCTGTCTTTTATAATGGTGATTTGCCATCAGGCGCAACATATCCATTTACATCAGGGAAGTCTCCCACGCAAAGTGGGCATTCACACTTCACTGCGCGGCTCGTGGGTGGGAGTTCGCCGAGAACTAAGCAGAAGTATGTCATAGAAGTATGTCATGCCGGAAGGCTCACACGAAAGGTTGTGCATTCCTTTTCGCTTTCTGCTATAATCGTTCCTCCATGCAGAGTAACAATTTCCCTTGCAATCGCAAGTCCAAGCCCTGCTCCGCCTGTGTTTGTGGTCCGCGCCTCGTCCAGACGGAAAAATTTTTCAAATATGGAATCAAGCTTTTGCTTTGGAATGGTTTTTCCGCGGTTTATAAAGGAAATGCATATCTCACTGTCCGTGCTTTCCGCCAGGATTTGTATCTCGCTTCCTGGATAGCTGTAGGCAATAGCGTTCTTCAGTATATTGTTGAACACACGCGCCAGTCTTTCCGGGTCAGCATACACAGAGAGATTCTCGTCTGCTGTAAGCCTTATCTGGTTTCCGTGTGCCTGTAAAACAGGATAAAATTCATCTGTCATCTGCATCAGCATATAATACAAATCAACAGTCTCCTTTTCCAAGACAATCTGCTGCAGATTGTAGCGGGTAATCTCAAAAAACTCATTGATAAGCTTTTCCAGTCTATTGGCTTTGTCAAGCGTGATGCCAACATATTTTTTCCTCTGCTCTTTTGGCATATCAGGGGCTTCGTCCAGAAGGCTCAGATAACCAATCACAGAGGTGAGCGGCGTCTTCAGATCATGCGCCAGATAGGTAATCAAATCGCTTTTTCTGGCAGCCTCCTCCCTTAAAAGCTGTTCGTGTCTCTCTATGGTTGACTTGATTTCTGTCATCTGACTGGCGATTTGTGTATACTCTTTTGAGAAAATCTCAGAGGAATCCTTTTCCCCGTTCATGTAGGAATGAATCATCCGGCTGGTCTCTGTGACCGCGTTTTTCACCTTTACTCTCGCGTAGAAATGTGAGACCAGAAGAATACTTCCCATCCACAGTACTGCCGTCATGCTCAGAAGACTCAGAAGCGTACTTTTCACAGCCCGCCAGTCCGGCGAATAGGTCACTATCGTTGTGCCGTCATTGTACGTAGACTCTCTTGCCATCATATAATTTTCCTCAAACCAGTCCACAAAAACACCGTTCCACACAACATCAAACACATAGAACAGCCCCTGACTCACACACAGAACCGCTGCAAGCAACGCTATCACAAGCAGTATTTTTCTCAGTCTAGCCTTCAATTTTGTACCCACACCCCCATACAGTCTTGATATATTTGGGATTTTCAAAGGAGTCTCCCATCTTCTCCCTCAGATGGCGGATGTGAACCGTAATCGTGTTGTTGCTCTTACTGAAATATTCCTCTCCCCAAATCTGATGGAACAGCTCCTCTGCGCTCACAACATTCCCTCTGTTCTGGCAGAGAATACGCAGAATAGAAAATTCCGTAGGCGTTAATACAAGTTTTTTTTCATTTAGAGTACACGTATGAGCCCTGATATCAAGAACCAGTCCAGAAACAATAATGATATTTTTCTCTGATTCAGCACCCACATTATAGCGCTTGTATCTGCGAAGCTGCGCCTTCACACGGGCAACCAGCTCCAGAGGAAGAAACGGCTTTGTGATATAGTCGTCTGCTCCGAGCGTGAGGCCTGTAATCTTGTCTGTTTCCTCTCCCTTTGCGGTAAGCATAATAACTGGATATGTGTGTCTTTCTCTGATTTTCCGGCATATCAAAAGGCCGCTCATATCTGGAAGCATCACATCCAGAATCGCCAAATCCAGCTCTTCTCTCTCTATGCAGTCCAGAGCATCTGCTGCTGTATAGAACTTAAACACCGCAAAATTTTCATTCTCAAGATACAGACCCACAAGGTCTGCAATCTCCTTTTCATCATCTACAATCAGTATTTTCTCGCTCACAATGTCTGCCTCCATCCTACTATGCAGTTTCATAAATAAAATCCTCTCGTTTTTCGTAGGCGGAAACCCACTACCTTTGGTGGTGGGAGGAGCCTTGTAAATGGTTGCCAAAAATAATATCCCATGTTATAAT
>JAUNOP010000072.1 GCA_030537135.1 Eubacteriales bacterium
TTCACGTTTGAAAACCCAGTAAAATCAAGTATTTCAGAAGATTTCAGGCACTCCGAAAGGGGTGCTGTTTTTGTGTTTGGTTAACATTTGACTAACAGAAAAAATTTTATAGCTTTTCTGTGGTGATACCTTCCCTCTGGGGAGGCTTTTTGTTTCATGTATAGAGAAATAGACTCATATCTTGAATATAAGGAGTATTTCTGGGGAATGGATTGTGAAACGATATTTATCTATCGGGCTTTCGCTGCTGTTTGCAAATATTGTTTTGCCGTATTTGACGATTTTATTTATTAATGGTCAGGAATGCTGTTTGTCAGTGAAAGATGTGACGCTTCAGGGATGTCTTATGTGGAACCTTATGGAGCAGATGCCTGAGCATTATGCGGAGGAAGCAGCAAAGGCACAGGCTGTGATTGCGAGAACTAATTTGTACAGAGATTTTTTAGAGGGAAAAAGTCTCTCTGTGAGGGCAAAGGAAATTTTGGCTGAGGGAAATGAGAGAGGAATTTACTTTCTGGATGTAAAAACAAGCGAAAACCTGGATAAAATATTAAAAAATACAAATACAAATGTCTTGATATGGGAAAATAAAATCTGCAGAATTCCTTATCATTATTGCAGTTCTGGGAAGACAAGAGACGGACAGGAGGTGTTTCACAGTGCGGAGTATGCTTATCTGCAGTCTGTAGAGAGCAGTGTAGACAGGGAAAATACAGAGTATTTGTCAGAGACATATCTGGATAAAGAGCAGTTTCCTGTAGACATGGAAGTACTTCAGAGAGACAGCTCTGGATGTGTGACAGAGATTTCTGTTGGAGGAGAAATATATTCTGGAGAAGAATTTCAGGATGATATAGAGCTGGCCTCTTCTAATTTTTCCATACAGAATATAGGAGATAATATAAGGATTCTATGCAAAGGACAGGGACATGGTCTGGGATATTCGCAGTATGGAGGAGAGCGTCTCGCTGAGAGTGGGAAAAGCTACAAACAGATATTAAAATATTATTTTCCGGCAATGACTGTCAGCAGCCTTGCGTGGGAATTTTCCTGACAGAGATTCTTTTTGGAGAAATGTATAGTTTCTCATATTCTGGAAACCATATGGTTATAGAACAGTTTAAACAGAGGTGAAAGGAATATGATGAAAAAAGAAAAAATTACAAAGGTCATTGTAAACAGTGTCCTGCTTGCAGCAATTGTGGCACTGGGAATTACGGTTTATCAGGCAGGAAGCAGTCAGAACGAATATGAGGATGTGCAGGAGCCTGTCCAGCTGGTGGAGCTTGAGGAAGAAGAAAAGCCGTCTGTGGACGCTGGAACCAGTCTGGTGGAGGCAAAGCTTGACACCAAGGCAAAGGATACAGAGAAAAAAGAAGACACCCAAAATGCATCAGAAGAACTCCCTAATATGGAAACAGCAAATAATTCAGAATATGTGGAGGAGCTGGGATTAACAGACTCTGATGCAGAGACAGTGAGCAATTCCTCTGTGGAGGCTCAGATGAATATGGTTCCGCTTGATTTTACAGAAAATACCCTGATGGAATGGCCCGTAGAGGGAAGCCTTCTTATGGATTATAATATGGAACAGACAGTATATTTTAAGACTCTGAATCAATACAAGGTAAACCCTGCCATTGCTGTTCAGGCAGCAGAGGGAACAGAAATCCGCGCAGCAGTTACAGGAACCATTACCTCCATTCAGGAGGATGCACAGACAGGAACAACCATTACCATGGATCTGGGCAATGGATATGAGGCGATCTATGGCCAGCTTAAGGACGTGACAGTATCTCAGGGACAGACCGTGCAAACGGACACGCTTCTGGGTACTGTGGCAGCTCCTACGAAATATTATGCTCTTGAGGGAAGCAATTTGTATTTTGCCATGAGAAAAGACGGAACTCCTATTGATCCTCTTACCTACCTTCCGTGATACGGTCAAGCGGAAATTCGCAATCCGCTTCGCTACTTGCTTGATACGTTAAAACAAAAGTCTCTTGCCCCATAGGTTTTGAATGTGCTATAATTGGTTTTAGATACACAATTCAACCAATTTCTGGTAATATAAGGCGCAGAGTGTGTCTGAATACTATAAACGTCCCGGACAGCAGACATACTCTGAATTGCCGATAAATGGATGCATAGAGCTTCCGTTTGGGGTATTAGGAGGCAAAAGATGAATATTAATGAAATTGCTGAGCTTGCCGGGGTATCCAGAGCAACAGTATCCAGGTATTTAAATAATGGGTATGTGAGCAGCGAAAAAAAAGAGGCTATCAGGAAGATTATTGAAGAAACAGGCTACCAGCCTTCGTCGCAGGCACAGCAGCTTAGAACCAAGAGAACCAGGTTGGTGGGAGTGATTATTCCTAAAATAAGCTCCAGCAGCATTGCGCGAATGGTTTCAGGAATTGGGGATGAGCTTTCCAAAAGCGGTTATCAAATGATTTTGGCAAATACAAATAATGATATTGTGGAGGAACAAAAGTATTTGTCCATTTTTCGTGATAACCAGGTGGATGGAATTATTTTCATGGGAACTATTTTCACAAAGAGGCATTTTACTTTGATGAAAGAATGCAGAGTACCGATTGTTATTCTGGGGCAGCATTTACCAGGTTATCCTTGTGTATTTCAGGATGATTATCATGCCGCTATGAGCGCAACGCAGATATTAATGGAAAAAGGAAAAAAGATTGCGTTTATCGGAGTGACAGAGAGAGATGAGGCTGTTGGAAAAAACAGAAGAGCTGGTTTTGAGGCAGCATTGAAGAGCCGAAAGATATGCTGCCCTGCTTCCTGGCTAAAGAGAGGGGAATTTAATATTCAATCTGGTTATGAGAGGGCAAAGGAGTTGTTTGAGGAGGAATGGGAAATTGACACCATTTTCTGCGCAACAGATAATCTGGCTATTGGAGCTATGAAATATCTCAAGGAGGTTGGAAAGCGAATTCCAGAGGACGTGCAGCTGATGGGGATGGGAGACACAACTGTGGGAAGCGTGGTGGAACCCTATCTTAGCACAGTCCATTTTCATTATGAAAGCAGCGGAGTGCAGGCAGCCTCCATATTAAAAGAGATGATGGATTCCAAAGAAAAGAAAAACGCAGAAATTAAAATGGGGTATTATATTCTTCAGAAGCAAACAACCCGATAGATAGGAGAGAGTAAAAATATTTTTCAAAAGTTATGGAACAAGAAAAATATTTTCGGAAAGTTCAGATGTTTTTGCTTAAATAACAAAAGGTTTTGTCGGAAATTGTGATTCTGACGAGAACGAACTGCCATTTTTTGACTTTTTGCCTATTTACAAACTTACAATTTGTGTATATACTAAAACAGAAATGTGAGAACGATACCATATGAGTATCTTTACATATTTCAAGGGCTTCTTAAGGAGGCCGAAGAAAAATATGACATTTATCGTTTTATTCGTTACCCCCCTTGTTGCCGTTCTGACTGCCGGTTACTATGTGTGGTGCTACTTGAACCAGTTTTCTCCTTTCTGGGACCGGAGTCGGAATCGGTTTGGAAATTGAATGGATACACAAAACTGTAAATAAGTAAGCAGGCATTATGCTGTGCATAGATAAGGGATGATTTGTATGAGTTCTGTTGGAAAGACTTTTTATGAACAGGTTCAAAAGCTTGATGATGAGAACAGAATCGAGAAAATATATACTTCCAATCATTTGAATAATAGAATGGAATCGCAGGATAGAGGACATATGCTTAGTGAGATAGGCTGGTTTGACGGCAAATACCATGTTTTTATCCGGAATGAAGAAACAGCCTCCAGAGATAGTGTGGTAAGACTGTGCAGCTACTATACAAGTATAGATTTGATTAACTGGAAATACGAGGGAATTGCGCTTTGTCCAGATACATGGGGTGCAATGGAAGGCCATATTTCTCATCTGAGATTAAAGCATAAGAGGATTGGAAAATTTTACCGTACTGCAGAAAGAGCAGTATAAAATTACGATGATAACTTTGTATAGCAAAGAGGTTTGATTTGAAAGAAATGTCCGGTTTAAGTCTGGCAGCTTATCGGACAGTTCGGATTGTGCGGGTAGCCGTTATCCCCGTGATGAATGTGACATTTTCTAATATTTCGATAAATACTCTCTCTCTTAAAAGATGAAGGGGCTTCTGGAAACAGGGGTCTCTTCATTTTTTTTGTGTCTTTGGTACAAATGCCAATATTCACAAAAAACAAAAAAATGCGTATAATAAAAAATATAGAGTATAGGAAATAGTTCGTGTAAGGTTTCTCCATTTTTTTCAACGGAGACTGACTGATGAAATATCAGTGTTAAGGGCTGGAGAACTGTGATAAATACTCTGTATGACCAATGACAGCACAAACATCTGCTGCTATGTATGAGGTGGGAGAACAAGCCGCAGCCGATAATCCTGCCTTATATCCGGTTCTGGAGGAGACCCTGTATAAAAATCAGCGGAACATCCGCTTTGTCTGCAAGTAAATTCGTTATGGTTCACTGTGTTCACAGCAATTCATGTGATACAGGAGCTTTTTCAGACAGGAAATGAATGATTATGAGTGAAATACTTTTGTTTTTCGGCTGCTTTATGATAGATAGGATGTCTGCCAGATAGCTGGCAGCATCCATTACATAACAGGATACATATAAGGAGTAAGAATGCATGGAATATCATTATACATATGTGCTTAAATGCTCGGACGGTTCTCTTTATACAGGCTATACAAACCGTCTGAAAAAGCGAGTGGAGACTCATAACAGCGGCAAGGGAGCCAAATATACGCGCGCAAGACGTCCGGTGGAGCTTGTATATTACGAACGGTATGCGACAAAGGAGGAAGCAATGAGAAGAGAATATGCTTTTAAACAGCTTGGCAGAAAGGAAAAGCTGGCAGTTCTGGAGGGCTTTGCAGAAAATATATAGTATGCGGTAGACATAATGGCCTTATCGTCAAAAAAAACCCTTCACAGAGGAAGGGTCTTTTTACGGTAAAAACGGATATATTTCTCTCCTGATTCAGGGAAGAGCTGCTGTTGACACAAAGAAGTACATAACAATGAAATGACAAATGCTGCCGCCCATAACAAAGAGATGAAAAATTTCATGGGAACCGAAATTTTTATGCTTAGCGTCAAAAATAGGAAGCTTTAATCCATAGATAATGCCGCCGATGGTATAAATAATACCTCCTGCCAGAAGCCAGCCGAAGCCTGCTCTGGGAAGGGAATGGAAAATTGGAACAAAGGCAAGAACACACAGCCATCCCATTCCGATATAGAGGACAGAGGACAGCCATTTGGGACAGGTAACCCAGAAGGCTTTAAAAAGTATTCCTGACAGTGCTACAATCCATACAGCGGCGCAGAGCATATAGCCAATGCGATTGTGAAGGGATATCAGGCACACAGGTGTGTAGCTTCCGGCAATCATAACAAAGATCATCATATGATCGATTTTGCGCAGCCGCCGGTTTACTTTGTCAGTAGAATCTACGGAATGATAAAGTGTGCTTGCCGCATACAGAAGAAACATGGTCAATACAAACACAGCAATAGCGGCAACATGAAGAGTATCGTCGCTTTTAGCAGCTTTTAACAATAATGGAGCGGCTCCTGCGGCAACAAGCAGCATAGCTATTCCGTGAGTAATGGCGCTTCCAGGATCTTTTAAATGAAATTTCATAATCAATCGCCTCCTTAATGACGAAACTATGTCATATAGTTTTTGAAACTACATAATAAAGTATATGATAACTATAGCACTTTTTTTCAAAAAATCAAGGGACAAATAAAAAATTTATTGCTGTTCTTCTGATTTAACGTATCAAGCAAGTCCCCCACTTCAATTTCGCAGAGAAATAAACAGTGGGGGACTTTCTTGATATGCTAAAAAATGTAAATCGCAAAAAAAACTATTGACTATTGGTCATTTTTGTTATATAACACTTTATGAATAAAAATGACTAATAGTCATAAAATGAAAAAGCAGGAAGATTTCATGAAAGAAAGTCAAGTAAAAAACAATGACCAGGACTAGAGAAAGGAGAATATGATGGAAAAACTGGGAAAAGGAATTGTGAAACATAAGACCCTGATATTTCTTTTGGGAATCGTGCTCCTGATTCCATCGGCACTGGGATATCTCAAAACGCGTGTAAATTATGATATTCTGTCCTATTTGCCAGAGGATATTGAAACAATGAAGGGGCAGGATATCCTGGTAGATGAATTTGAAACAGGGGCATTTTCTATGGTTGTTCTGGAAGGAATGGACTTTAAAGATGTGTCCAATTTGAAAGCAGAAATGGAGCAGGTAGAGCATGTAAAAAACATTATCTGGTATGACACCTTTGCAGATATTTCCATCCCTGTGGAGCTGCTTCCGGATAAGATAAGGGATGCATTTATCAAGGGAGATTGTACACTGATGGCAATTATTTTTGACACGACCATGTCATCGGATGAAACAATGGACGCTATTGAAGAGCTGAGGGCGCTGGCAGGAAAGCAGTGCTTTATCAGCGGCATGTCGGCAGTTGTCACAGATACCAAGAATCTTTCAAACAGAGAAACGCCTATTTATGTATGCATTGCAGTGCTTCTTTCATCGATTGTTCTCGCGCTGACAATAGATTCTTATCTGATACCTCTGCTGTTCTTGCTAAGTATTGGAATGGCAATTATTTATAACCTAGGAAGCGATATTTTTCTGGGAGAAATCTCGTATATAACAAAAGCTTTAAGCGCTGTGCTTCAGCTTGGCGTCACCATGGATTATTCTATTTTTCTCTGGCACAGCTATCAGGAATGTCTCAGAAAGAGGCTCAGTAAAGCGGGGCAGGAAAAAAACGCTGCTGATAAAGAAATTCAGGATGCTTCCATGGCAGAGGCGATAGCAGCAACCATCAGCTCTGTAGTGGGAAGCTCTATTACAACGGTTGCCGGGTTCATTGCCCTCTGCTTTATGAGCTTTACTTTGGGTATGGATTTAGGTGTTGTTATGGCTAAGGGCGTTGTTTTGGGCGTTCTTGCATGTATTACCATCCTGCCGTCCATGATTTTGATTTTTAACAAGGGAATTCAGAAAACACGGCATCGTCCGCTTCTCCCAAGGTTTACAAAGCTTCCGGATTTTGTTTCAAGGCATTATGTGATTATCCTGATTTTGTTTGCGATTATATGGGTGCCGGCAGTATATGGCAATCAGAATGCAGGTGTTTATTATAATCTGGATGAAACTCTTCCAAAGGATTTGGAGAGCATTATGGCCAACCAGAAGCTGAATGATACCTTTGAAATGAATTCTACGCACATGCTGTTGATAGACAGTCAGATGGCTCCAAAAGATATTTCCTCTATGACAAAGGAAATAGAGGCTTTGGACGGCGTGAAGTCAGTAATCGGCTTGGACGCTATGCTGGGAGGCGAGATTCCAAGGGATCTGCTTCCTGAAAAAGTAACAGAAATGCTGGTGAATGAAAACTATGAGCTGATGCTGGTCAGCAGTGAATACAAGGTAGCTTCTGACGAAGTGAATATTCAATGCGAGAAGCTAAATGAAATTATTAAAGGCTATGACCCTGGCGCTATGCTGGTAGGCGAAGCACCCTGTACAAAGGATTTGATTGAAATCACAGACCAAGATTTTAAAACAGTCAATTTGGTATCTATTGGTGTGATTCTGTTCATCATCCTGGTGGTTTTCCGGTCTATAAGTTTGCCAGTCATCCTGGTTCTTGTTATTGAATTTGCAATTTACATTAATATGGGAATTCCTTATTATACCAACACAGAAATTCCCTTTATTGCTTCTATTGTCATCGGCACTATACAGCTTGGCTCCACTGTTGATTATGCAATTTTGATGACGACTCGCTACAAACTTGAGAGGTATAATGGAGCAGACAAAAAGCAGGCGGTTCGGATTGCCCACAGTGCGTCCATTCAGTCTATTGTAGTAAGCGCACTGAGCTTCTTCGCAGCTACCTTTGGAGTTGGCGTTTATTCGGATATTGATATGATAAGCTCTCTGTGTACACTGATGGCAAGAGGTGCGCTCATCAGCATGGTGGTCGTTCTTCTGGTTCTTCCGGCAATGTACCTGCTTCTTGATAAAGTGATTTGTGCAACATCTATTGGAATTAAGCCTAAACGGATATGATTCACCCCTTTTGCTGAATCGCTGTCATAAATAAACGGAGGTTATAAGTTTGGAAGTAAACTTCCAAATCTACCATTATTGACGCGGCAAGTGCGTCATGAAAGGAGAAATAATGAAAGGATTATATAAGGAAATGTATCGCAAGCTGCTGGCTGCTTCTCTGACAATGAGCATGGCTCTGGCTCCTGCCCTGAGTGTGGCTGCGGATACCGGGAATACAGATAAGGAAAAGGATGCGTCAACAACAGAGGAAAGCAAAAAAACTCAAAAGGACGAAACAGTATATATTTTTACAGATGCATCGGGAACTCCTACAAAGACACTGGTCAATGAACATTTAAGCGGAGAAGGAAGCGGAGAGGTGGAGGATACCACTGCTCTTAAGGATATTGAAAATATCAAAGGAGATGAGACCTTTACAAGCGAGGAAGAAGGCGTCCGCTGGAATGCACAGGGAGAAGACATCTATTACCAGGGAACCACGGATAAGGAAACGCCTGTGGATATTAATATTACCTATTATCTGGATGGAAAGGAAGTCTCTCCAGATGAGATCGCAGGGAAAAGCGGCCAGGTTACTATTCGCTATGACTATTTGAATAAAGAAAAGAAAATGGTAAAAATCGGAAGCAGACAGCAGGAAATCTGCGTTCCATTTGCTGTCGTCAGCGCCATGATGTTTGACAAAAGCAAGGTCTCCAATATAAGCGTGAGTTCAGGCAGGGTAATTGAAGAGGGAGATAATATTCTGGTCCTTGGTCTTGCAATGCCAGGTCTTACGGACAGTGTTTCCGCGGTTGTTAAGGACATTGATCTGGATATTCCGGGTCATGTGGAAGTGACTATGGACGCCTCTGAATTCAGTGTGGAGATGGCGATGTCCGTTATCACAAACAACCTTTTGTCAGAATTGAGCATTGAGGATGACAGCAGTCTGGATGACTTCAAGGATGACATGAATACCCTTACGGACAGCGCCGATTTGCTTGTAAATGGAACAGGAGAGCTTCTTGAAGGCATTACAGAACTGGATGATAAGCTTCCGGAGCTTTCTGATGGTATTTCTGAGCTTTTGAACGGTGTAAAGGAATATACGGGGGGCGTTTCACAGGTTAATGATGGCGCAGGGCAATTAAAGGACGGAACCTTGTCATTGGTTGATGGCGCTGCAAAGCTTGCTGACGGAGCAGCCAGCGCTAAATCCGGGGCTGACCAGCTTGCAGCCGGATACAGTGGAAGCAGCGGCGCCATGCAGGGGGCGCAGAGCCTTGCAGAGGGAGCAAGTACTCTGGACAGTGGAACGAGGAGTCTTGCCTCTGGGATTTCCACTGCCGTGCAGGGAGCGCAGAGTCTTGCAGCAGGAAGCGCAGAGCTTGCAGAAGGCGCAGGTCAGGTGGATTCTGGCGCAGGCCAATTGTACGGCGGCCTCAAGGAGCTTAAGGATGGAACAGGGAAGCTTTCCAGCGGGATTGACGAGATGGTCACAAAAGTCGCTCCTCTTGCATCCGGGGCAGAACAGCTCCAGGAGGGATCCAGAACTCTTGCAGATGGAACAGCACTTCTGGACAGCAAAATGCCGGAGCTTCAAGAGGGAGCAGCAGCACTTGCATCTGCAGCAGAAGGACTTCCGGGTTCTGCCCAGGCTCTTCTGGCGGGTGCAGAACAGCTGCAAAGCGGCGTGAGTGTTCTTCCAGGTGCAGCTGAGCAGCTTTCAGAAGGAGCCGACAGCCTTTCAGAGAGCGCGGGGCAGATTACTCAGGCGTCAGCCACCCTCACAGCGGGTGCAGACAGCCTCACCCAGGGCGCTGAGAGTCTTCAGGCTGGCTTTTCCGGCATGTCTGCAGGAATGGAAGAGCTTATAGGAGGGGCCTCCTCCCTTATAGATGCTTCCAATGCTGCTGAAAACGCTGCTTCCAGCCTAAGCAGCGCTGCTTCTGGTCTTAGCGGCGTAGCAGCGCAGACAGGAGGCAATGCAGACGCCCTCGTGGGTATGGCAGGTGTTGTAGCAGAGAAAGCCAATGCTCTTACAGGTATGGGAGCGGATTGTGTGAATGTATCTGCAGAAGCTGTTATTACAGACATGGGAGTGGACACCTCTGCAATATCCGGTCTGTATGTAGACTTAAGCGGACTTGGATTAACAGACGAGCAGATTGGAGAGGTTCAGGGACGTATCAGCGCAGCCGCAGCTTCAGCAGCTGCCACTGTCAGCAGTACTGTATATGCATCTGCCCAGGCGCAGATAAATGGAATTGATATTTCCGCGCTCACAAATGCGGCAGGAGACGTGGCCGCATCAGCAGCAGGACTTGGGGAGAGCGCATCAGCAGTGTCTGGAGAAGCGGCGGCACTTCAGTCCGGCGCTTCTCAGGTGGAGGCAGATGCTGCGCAGCTTGCAGGGGCAGTGTCCTCTGTAAGGACAGGAGCGCAGAATCTTTCAGACGCAGCAGGACAGCTTGGAAGCAGTGCGCAGTCTGCTGCCAGTGGCGTGCAGAATGTGATCTCAGGCGCACAGCAGGTAGGAGCAGGCGCTTATGCATATGCACAGAGCGCAGCGCCTTATGCACAGGGAGCGCAGCAGTTTGCACAAGGGGCAAGGGAACTCTCTGCCGGAGCGTCTGCGATTGCTCCTGGTCTGGACGCCCTGAGCGTGGGACTTGATCAACTTGTTCAGCAGGCTCCTATGCTTTCTGAAGGAATTTCTCAGCTAAAGGCTGGAATTGACCAGGTTGCGGAAAACACACCAGCATTAAGGGAAGGCGCCTCTACCCTGGCGTCAGGAATGGATTCGCTTGGAAGCAGCATTCCGACTCTCTTGAAAGGAATGACAGACCTTCAGACGGGAATCAAATCTGCGGACAATGGTGCTGGACAGCTGGCATCAGGAGCCCAGGAGCTAAAAGCTGGGACCTCCAGTCTTTCTGAAGGCAGCCAGACACTTGCTTCAGGAGCTTCTTCCCTGGCACAGGGCGCCGTGCAGCTTGAGAGCGGCGTAGAGCTTATTACTTCAGGAACAGGAGCGCTTTCTACAGGTGCAGAGGCGCTTTCCTCTGGTATCAGCCAGCTTGAGAGCGGAACCTTGCAGCTGGATGCAGGTCTTCTGACCTTATATGAGGGAACAGAAACCTTACACAGTGGAGCGCAGGAACTTTATCAGGGAGCTGCGCAGTTAAAGGATGGAACAGGGGAGCTTGTGGGAAATTCTTCAAAGCTCATTGACGGCGTGCAGACTCTTTCCGATGGTTCGGATGAGCTGATTGATGGAGTAGGCCAGTTAAAGGATGGAGCAGAGGAACTCAATGACGGCATGGAGAAATTTAATGAAGAGGGTATTCAGAAGCTGTCAGATCTTTTTGACGGAGACATTCAGGAGCTTATTGACTGCATAAAGGCAATACAGAATGCGGATGAAGACTATCGTTCCTTTGCCGGAATTTCTGATGATATGGATGGAAAGGTGAAATTTATCGTAAAAACAGATGCAATTGGATAAAAAGGCTGCAAAGGATATAAAGCAATAGAAAAGGTTACTGTTCACTCCGTTCTCAGTAACTAGAAAAGTAACAGATAACATAATCATAAAACTAATGCTTGCCACTATCTTAATTGTTTGCTATAATTCACTCATGAACAGGCCTTGACAGCTGTATCTATGTGGTTGTAATGAGGGATTTATGGTTACTGTTCACGGGCGACTATTCCGCGAGGTGTTTTCGTGCCTCTGGCACGAAAATCCAGAGATAATCGGTGCGAAATGCGGCATTTCTGTGCATCGCGAAGCGTGTTGCTGTGAACGCAGTGAACAGTAACGATTTATGTGAAAACCAAGGGAGCTTGCATTGCACATGCAGGCTGAGAGGAAGCGTAGACTTCGACCTTAGAACTTGATTTGGATAATACCAACGTAAGGAGGAAACTTTAAGATGTTAAAAGCTTTAGTGACCGCAGACGGCGGTCTGACTGGTGCCGGATATTCGGCAGCGGTTCTCATAATTGTGCTGCTTGCAGCAGCTGCCGTATTTTTTTGCAGAAGAAACAGCTCTACAGCAAAGATGACAACACAGCAGCTTGTGACGTGTGCAATTGCTCTGGCTCTTGCCTACGTCACATCTTATATAAAGGTGTTTAAGCTGCCGTTTGGAGGCTCAGTGACTTTGTTCAGTATGCTGTTTATTGCTCTCATTGGATACTGGTACGGAACAAAGATAGGAATTCTGACAGGTCTTGTGTATGGAATATTTCAGTTTCTTCAGGAACCCTATGTACTGTCCCTGTTCCAGGTGGGCTGCGACTATGTTCTGGCATTTGGCGCTATGGGCCTGTCCGGACTTTTCTCAAAATCAAAAAAACATGGGCTGCTGAAGGCATATATTATTGCTATTCTTGCAAGAGGAGCTTTTCATGCCCTTGGCGGGTATCTGTATTGGATGGATTATATGCCTGAAAATTTCCCAAAGGCTCTGGCTGCGCTCTATCCGATTATTTACAATTATAGTTATATACTCTTGGAGGGAGCCGTTACAGTCGCGCTGATTTCTATTCCAGCTGTTTCTAAGGCTCTCAACCAAGTAAAATATCTCACAACACCTGTGAGAAGTGTGAAAACTGTCACAAGATAAGGCTATGATCTCAAAAGTCACCGGTATTGCGCCGGTGGCTTTTCTATGTGCGCCCGGCGGGCGCACGTTCTAAAGGGTGAAAGTCCCTGACCCG
>JAUNOP010000002.1 GCA_030537135.1 Eubacteriales bacterium
GACACCTCTGTTATAGAAGCAGCAAAAAACTGGAGGAAGGGATATATGGACGAGAAAAGGATTGAAACAGCAAAAAGGATGCTGGAGGGCAGCAAGTATCTGGTGTGTCTCAAGGGTGTGCAGGTAAGCAGGGAATGCGGCTGCACGAACTACAGAGAAGAAGAGGACGCCTATCCGATTGAAGAAAAGTACGGTTATTCTGCTGAGGAAATGTTTAGCACCAGCTTTTTTTACAACCGTACGCAGCAGTTTTACCAATTCTATAGAAACGAGATTATTCAGAACCTGGGCGAGTTAAAGCCTGGTTTTGATACGCTCAGGAACCTGGAGGAGAGAGGAATCCTCAAGGCGATTGTCACAAGAGATATTTATTCTCTGGCTCTTCGCGCAGGCTGCCGCAATGTGATTGAGCTTCATGGCAGCGTTTACCAGAATAAGTGTCCGCGCTGCAGACGGGAATATTCCCTGGACTACATGAGAGAGGCGCATGGGGTGCCGAAATGCGAGAGCTGCGGCATAGCCCTGCGCCCGGGAATTTCTCTTATCGGGGAGATGGTGGACAATCAGAAGATTACCAGGGCGAGCGAGGAGGTTGGAAAGGCAGACACGCTTCTCGTGCTTGGCTGCAATCTTCATACCTCTCTGGCGAGAACCTTTATCAAGTACTTTAATGGAGACAGAATGATTTTAATTAACAGTGAAGAGCATTTTGCGGACACAAAAGCAGATTTGGTGATTCATGGAAAAGTTATGGACATTCTTGCTCAGATTGGTATATAATGAAAGACGCAGATTTTCGGGTCTGTGAGAGAACTCCCTGCCTGCTGGTGGGGAGTTGTAGATTATAGAAATTCAGGAGACAGGATTATGAGCAAACTTAGAACACGTTTTGCGCCAAGCCCTACAGGAAAAATGCATGTAGGAAACCTGAGAACTGCCTTATACGCTTACCTGATTACCAAGCATGAGGGCGGCGATTTTATTCTGCGTATTGAGGATACAGACCAGGTACGCTATATGGAAGGGGCATTGGATATTATTTACCGCACTCTGGAAGATACGGGACTTGTCCATGATGAAGGACCTGACAAGGACGGAGGATATGGCCCTTATATTCAGAGCGAACGTCAGGCGTCTGGAATTTATCTGGAATATGCCAAGAAGCTGATCGAGCAGGGAGACGCCTATTACTGCTTCTGCGACAAGGAAACTCTTGAGGGAATGAAGAGGGTTGTGGCAGGAAAGGAAATCTCCATTTATGACAAGCGCTGTTCCCATCTCACAAAGGAGGAGGTGCAGGCAAAGCTTGACGCAGGGGAGCCTTATGTAATCCGCTTTAATATGCCGACAGAGGGAACGACAACCTTCCACGACGTTATTTATGGGGATATTACAGTAAACAATGAGGAATTGGAGGATCTGATTCTGATCAAGACAGACGGCTATCCAACCTACAATTTTGCCAATGTGATTGACGACCATCTGATGAAGATTACGCATGTGGTGAGGGGAAATGAATACCTCTCCTCTGCGCCAAAGTACAATCGGATTTATGAGGCCTTTGGCTGGGAGATTCCCACCTACGTGCATTGCCCGTTAATCACCAACGAAGAGCATCAGAAGCTTTCTAAGAGGTGCGGTCATTCCTCTTATGAGGATCTTCTGGAGCAGGGCTTTCTGACAGAGGCGATTATAAACTATGTGGCTCTTCTTGGCTGGAGTCCGTCAGACAACCGCGAGATTTTCAGTCTTAAGGAGCTTGTGGAGGTCTTTGATTATACTCATATCAGCAAATCTCCCGCAGTCTTTGACATGGGCAAGCTTCGCTGGATGAACGGAGAATATATGAAGGCCATGGACCCGGAGCGCTTCTATGAGATGGCGCTTCCCTATATGAAGGAGACGCTTACAAAAGATTTTAACTTCCGAAAGATTGCCGCCATGGTTCAGACCAGAATCGAGGTATTTCCGGATATTGCGCCTCTGATTGATTTCTTCCAGGAAGTTCCACAGTATGACGCTTCCATGTACCGTCATAAGAAGATGAAGACAACAGAGGAGAGTTCCCTGTCTGTTCTCAGAGAGGTTCTTCCTGTTCTTGAGGAACTTTCTGATTACCAGAATGACGCCATATATGCGCGCCTTAGTGCTTTTGTAAAGGAAAAGGGCTATAAGAACGGCTATGTGATGTGGCCCTTGAGAACAGCAGTGTCAGGAAAGCAGATGACGCCTGCAGGAGCCACAGAGATTATGGAGATTATCGGAAAAGAGGAAACCCTAAAGCGTGTACACGCTGCCATAGACAAGCTGAGCTGCCTATGATAAAAAGAAATCCGGCTCAGCAGAGAGCAATCTCCCACCTGTCAGGACCTATGATGGTTCTGGCAGGTCCTGGCTCAGGAAAAACCTCAGTGATTGTGGAGAGAATTGAATATTTGGTCAGACAGGCGAAGATTTCCCCTTCGTCTATTCTTGTTGTTACTTTTTCCAAGGCAGCAGCAGGGGAAATGAAGGAAAGATTTCTAAAGAGAGTGGAAAATCGTGTGCAGGGAGTAACCTTTGGAACCTTTCACGGAGTGTTTTATGGAATTTTAAAGCAGGCCTATCATCTGGGAGCATCCAACATTCTTTCAGAGGAGCAGAAATATGGATTTTTGAGGAGACTTCTGGAGAAATATGGAGACCAGGAACTGGCACAGGGCGAGTGCGTGGAAGAAATAGCAAGGGAAATCTCCACAATCAAAGGAAACAGGATTTCCCTGGAACACTATTATTCTACAAGCTGCCCAGATGAGGTTTTTCGGAAGATTTACTGTGGCTATGAGGCCATGTGCAGAAAGAACAGACTTCTGGATTTTGACGATATGCTTGTCTGCTGTTATGAGCTTCTTTCAGAGAGAGAGGATATACGAAGAGCATGGCAGAGAAAATTTCAATATATTCTTGTGGATGAATTTCAGGATATCAATCAGATTCAATACGATACCATCCGCCTTCTCGCACAGCCCCAGAATAATCTTTTTATTGTGGGAGACGACGACCAGTCTATTTATCATTTTCGAGGCGCCAGACCTGAGATTATGCTCAATTTTCCAAAGGATTACCCAGAGGGAGAGACAGTTCTCCTGAATATAAATTACAGATGCAGCAGAAATGTTCTGGAAAGTGCTGTCCGTTTAATTGGCCACAATAAGAAACGCTATCAAAAGGAGCTTTCCACCCCAAATGCCTATGGCCAGGAGGTACGTATTATATGTCTTCCTAATCTTAGAGAGGAGAGTCTTTTTGTAATCCGTGAGCTTGAAGAGTATAGAAATTCCGGAAAAAGACTGGAAGATACGGCGATTCTTTTCCGCACCAATCTGGAGGCAGAGGGACTTGTGGGGCTTTGCATGGAATATCAGCTTTCATTCTGTATGAAGGAGCGTCTGCCAAACCTGTTTGAACACTGGATTGCAGAGGATATTCTGGCATATCTGCGCATGGCGCAGGGAGATATGTCAAGAGGACTGTTTCTGAGAGTGATGAATCGTCCCAATCGTTTTCTCTCAAGGGAGGCTGTCTTTGAAGAACAGATATCCTGGAAGAGCCTCTTTGATTTTTACAGGGAAAAGGACTGGATGTGCGACAGGCTTATCACTATGAGAACGCACCTTGGAATCCTAAAAAGCTTAAACCCATTTGCAGCAGTCAATTTTATCAGACATGGAATCGGTTACGAAGAATACTTGCAGGAATACGCGGTATATCGTAAAATAAAACCAGAGGAGCTTTTGGATATTCTGGAACGGGTGCAGGAGAGCGCCAGGGGAATGCAAAACCTTGAACAGTGGCAGGCCTATATCAGAAGCTATGGAGAAAAACTAAAGGAACAATTCAGAGCGCAGCAGGCAAACCCAAAGGGAACGCTGATTTCCACGCTTCACAGCGTCAAAGGACTGGAATATGACAGAGTTTATATTTTGAATGTAAACGAAGGAAATATTCCCTACAAAAAGGCTGTTCTGGAGGCACAGCTGGAAGAGGAGAGAAGGCTGTTTTATGTTGGGATGACAAGAGCAAAGAAGGAACTGATTCTGTGCCATGTTGCCCGCCAGTTTGACAAGGAAAAGGAAGCTTCCCGTTTTCTTGAGGAGGTGCAGAAGACATGAGGAAGGGCTATGTTTTTTTTACAGAAATTCAAGAACAATATCAAAAAAAGAATATGGACCACATGATTGGGGAAAAATTATTGGAGGCAGCTGTCTGGAAAACCTATGGATGGAAGCTGAAGGAAGAGCCAAGAAGCAGAGGAGAGCATGGAAAGCCCTTCTTTACGTTAAGGCCTGCGGTTCATTATAATATCAGCCATTCAGGAAATCTGGTATATTGTATTTTGGCTCCTATGGAGGTTGGAATCGATATTCAGGTACACAGAAAGGCAAATTACAGAGGAATTCTTGAAAGAATGGTTCCAGAGCAGATGATTCCTGAAATTCTGGAAGCAGATGAGCCGGTAAAGGCTTTTTTTACTCAGTGGGTTCTCAGAGAGGCCTATATGAAATGGACAGGGGAGGGACTGTCCCGCGATTTGCGGAAAATATCCCTTGAGGAAGGCTGGTATGAGCTTTTTACCCCAAAGGAGGGCTACAGCGGAGCAGTATATGCTGCTTTTCCTCTGGAGCTTTCGTGGGAGAGTATGGAAATCAGCCTATAAAAGAACACAAGGCAGATAAGAACATGGAAAACAAAAGGAAGAGTCAGGTCAAATGGCTTCTTAATATAGGGGTACTGATAACAGTGATTCTTCTGGCCTATGTGGTGGACGTGTTTGTATACCGTGCAAAAGCAGAGCCTCCTACAGGGGTTCATTATACAAACCGAAATTCTTCCCACCATACGGTTCAGGAGCAGCTACAGGTACTTTCCAAGAATGAAGAACTCATAAGGCTGGCTTTTGAAGGAAGAGAAGAAGAAAAAGAGTATGGAACCTATGTGATTCCCGGTCTTACCAGCACAAGAACGCTGGAGATCGCAGAGGGGGGACAAATCGCAAGCTGCAGCTCCATGACTCCCCAGGGAATCACAGTGACAGAGGAGTATGTGCTGATTAGCGCTTACTGCAAAACAAAGAAGCATAATTCTGTGATTTATGTGCTGAATAAGAAAAATCATCGCTTTATCAAGACCCTGGTGCTTCCCGGAAGGCCGCATGCAGGAGGACTGGCCTATGACAGTATACATGGGAGAATCTGGTATTCTTCTCATGACCAGGGGATTGCTCAGGCAGTTTCTATACAGCTGGAGGCTTTGAAAAAATATCATTTTGAGAGAGAGCAGCTGCCCATTGAGGTGGAGTATACGTATTTATATGGCGTTATTCGGGATTCATTTCTGACCTTTTATGATAATTCCCTGTATGTGGGATATTTTTCAGGAACAGGAGCAGGGACTCTGGTGAGGTATGAGGTTAATGACACAGGAGGTCTGGTGACAGAAGAAGAGAGGCAGCTGGCCATGGATATGGTGATGGCCATTCCCGAAGATTCCGGAGTGATTCCTCCCTGTGTGCAGGGAATCGCCTTTTATCAGGGGTATATGCTCCTGTCGCAGTCCTATGGAATCCTTCCCTCAAGTCTCTCTGTGTACAAAGAAGACAAAAATATTTATTATGCAGAGGGCAATGAGCTTATAGAGTATCAGATGCCGGAGAGAATGGAGCAGATCTGCGTGGACGGAGACCACCTGTATGTGGTATTTGAGTCAGCCGCTTATGCCTATCGTGCGTCTTCTTTGAATATTGTAGACCGGGCGCTTAAGCTCAATCTCAAGAAGGTGCTTGTGGATTTGGAAAATTAAAAGGTGCTGTCTGTGAAGCCTTTGGATTTCTTGTACTATTTGTCAGCCTGTCCTCATATATTAATCTCAAGAGGTGAGCAGCATGCAGGCAGAACAGATTACTTGCTTGTTCGCAAAAAATATCCGCAGGCTTCTTGAGGAGGACAAACCGGATTATGACAAGCTGTACGAAATCAGGATGCGAGTGGGCAGACCCTTGTTTCTGATTTATGAGGGAGGAGAACGATTTCTGCGCCAGAATGGGCGCTGTGCAAATGGAACGCCGTATCTGGTGACAAGACAGGACCTACAGGAGACCTTGGAATATGTGAGCGGATATTCCATGTATGCTTATGAAGAAGAGCTAAGGCAGGGCTTTCTCTCTATTCAAGGAGGGCATCGAGTCGGAGTGACAGGAAAAGTAATCCTGGAAGGGAATCGGATACAGGGAATGAAATATATTTCCTGTATTAACATCCGCCTTTCTCATCAGGTCAAGGGCTGTGCAACCAAGATTCTGCCAATGATTCACAAAAGGGGGCATGTATATCATACCCTGATTGTCTCTCCTCCCAGATGTGGGAAGACAACGCTTCTTCGAGACATTATACGTCAGATTTCCAATGGCTGGGGAGACATTCCGGGCTGTAATGTGGGGGTTGTGGATGAACGCTCAGAGCTTGCAGGTTGTTATCGGGGAATTCCCCAGAATGATTTGGGAATGCGTACCGATATTTTGGATGGCTGTCCAAAGGCAGAGGGAATGATGATGCTGATTCGTTCCATGTCTCCAAAGGTGGTGGCTGTGGATGAGCTTGGGAAGGAAGAAGATTTTCAGGCTGTGGAGGCTGTAGTTAACTGTGGCTGCCGCCTGATTGCCACTGTACACGGAGGCTCCCTGGAGGACTTGTGCAGCAAGCCTCTTTTTGAGAAGCTGATGAGACAGCAGGTCTTTGAACGCTACATTTTTTTAAGCAGCAGGGAGCAGGCAGGAACCATCCGTGTGGTTTTGGACAAGGAGGGGCGCTCATGTATGTGAAAGCAGCAGGAATGCTTCTTATGATTCTGGGCAGTGTGGGAATAGGATTGTCTCTGGATTTTTCTATGAATACAAGAGCAGAGGTGCTTAGAAGCCTGCTTCGCATGACAGCTCTTTTAAAGGGAGAGATCTCCTTTGGAGCAAGCTCTCTTCCAGAGGCCTTTGCTCAAATCCAGAGAAGGCTTGCCATGCCGGTTTCTGGTTTCCTTGAATTTCTTGCAAAGGAGACCGAACAGGCAGAAGGAGAGAGCTTTCATATAATTTTTAAGAAAGGCATGGAACGGTATCTGAAAGGCTGCCACCTTACGCGCGAGGATCTGGAGAATCTGGAAGCTCTGGGCATGCAGCTGGGCTTTCTGGATCAGCGAAATCAGATTCATCAGCTTGAGCTGTATGAACAAGAAACAGAGAGGATGCTTCGCGTTCTTCTTGAGGAAATGCCAGCAAGAAAAAAGGTGTGCCGGACACTGGGAGTATTAGGCGGTCTGTTTCTGGCGATTGTTCTGCTGTAGGCCGCAAGCGGAAGGGAGGAAGCCCATTGGAGGTTAATATTCTGTTTAAAATAGCAGCGGTGGGGATACTGGTGTCCATCCTTTCCCAGGTTCTGAAGCACAGCGGAAGAGAAGAACAGGCATTTCTTCTTTCACTGGCAGGGCTTTTGGTGGTATTGTTCTGGATTGTGCCTTATATTTATGAACTGTTTGACAAAATCCAGTCTTTGTTTCTGTTATAGGCAGGAGGAAAATCTTGGAGATTATCAAAATTTCAATTCTTGGACTTTGTGCAGTGCTTCTTTCCTTTTTTCTGAAGGAGACAAAGCCAGAGTACGGGGTATTTGTGACTATGACGGCAGGGCTTTGCATTCTGGCTCTGGCAGTGGGAAAAATGCAGTATCTCTTTGATTCCTTAAACCAAATCCGAAGCTATCTGCCT
Source organism: Eubacteriales bacterium (assembly GCA_030537135.1). Lineage (GTDB taxonomy): Bacteria > Bacillota > Clostridia > Lachnospirales > Lachnospiraceae > Blautia_A. The sequence goes on from JAUNOP010000002.1 coordinate 7,790, forward strand.
ATGGACGCCGCTTTTTTGTCTACTCTGATTAAAATGGTGGGAATTTCCTATATCGGGCAATTCGCCTCAGGAATCTGCACAGATGCAGGCTATTCCTCTGTTGGTACGCAGATTGAGCTGTTTGCCAGACTTGCGATTTTAGTCCTCAGTATGCCGGTGCTGCTTGCACTTTTGGAGACTATACAGGGGATTATAGGATGAGAAAGGGCACGCTTGTGTGGGGAGTGCTTGTGTGCCTTTTGCTTGTACTTATGGGAAGGGAGAAGGCCTGGGCGTCTGGGGAGAACTCCTGGAGTGAAGAGCTTCTGGGAGACATGGAGCTTGAGGAGGTACAAAAATGGGTGGATGCGATGCTTCCAGGAGAGGGTCTTAGCATAGAGGAAGCAGTGAAAAAGCTGATGAATGGGGAAGAGCTGTTTTCTAAGGAGAGAATTTTTTCTCTTGTCAGAGAAGTATTCTTTGGAAAGCTGGAGCAGGAGAAAAAGCTTCTGGGGCAGATTCTCCTCCTCATTCTGGCAGCAGCCGTATTTTATAATCTTGCTCAGGTTTTTGAAAACAGCCAGATAGGGGAGGTCAGCTTTTATGTCATATATCTGGTGCTTTTTCTTTTGCTGGTTCAGTCCTTTGGGGAGTTTGCCGGGGAGCTTGAGAAGCAGCTTGAGACAATTACAGGGTTTATGAAAGGGTTGGCTCCGGCCTATTATCTGGCCGTGGCGGCGGCAGGAGGAGGGGGCAGCGCTTTGGCTTTTTATCAGATGGTTTTATTTCTGATATGGCTCATTCAATGGCTGATTGGAAAGCTGATTCTTCCGGGTACCAATCTTTATGTGCTTCTGTGCATGGTAAATCATTTATCAAAGGAGGAGATGCTTACAGGCTTTTCAGAGCTTCTAAAGAGCTTGATTAGCTGGGGGCTTAAGACGCTTCTTGGCATTGTGACAGGAATGCAGGTTATCAAGGGATTGGTGGCTCCTGTCATGGATTCTCTGAAAAGAAGTCTTCTGGGAAGGACAGCAGGCGCAATTCCGGGGGTGGGCAATGCGGTGAATACTGTTACGGAGATCGTGATTACAAGCGCGGTTCTGGTTCGTAACTGTATGGGCGTGGCATTTCTGGTGATTCTGGTGATGTGGGGAATGCGCCCTGTCATTCATTATGGAATGATGTCCCTGTTTTATAAGCTTTCTGCTGCTCTTGGAGAGCCGGTTTCTGACAAACGGCTGGTAGGAGCTCTTAGCACCATGGGAGAGGGCATGGGATTGCTTCTTCACATTTTTCTGACTGTGCAGGTGCTGTGTATGCTGACAGTGGTGATTCTTGCAGTCAGCTTTGGAGGGTAAAGAGTGGAGAGTACGATGTATGAATGGATGAAAAATCTGGCAGTGTATTATATCCTTTTGTGTACAGTTGTAAATCTGTCTCCAGATGGAAAATATACCCGGTATTTCCGCTATTTTATGGGATTGTTTCTGATTACCATGATTTGTACTCCGATTTTTTCTCTTCTTAGAAGCCGGGGAGAGCTGGAGGAAAGCTTTCAGAAGTATCTTCTGGAGGCAGAGCTTTCGGATGCCTCCTACATGCAGGAGAATGTGCAGGAGCAATATCTGAGGGAGGGGTATGTAGAGGAAATTCAGAATGAACTCAAGGAGTCTCTCACTCGCCTTCTTGGGGAAGAGACTTGGGTGGAGGTCTCTCTTGCAGGAGAGGAAACTATGAAGATAACTGAGGTGAGAGTGCTGCTGCCAGGAGACAGGGATATAAGCAGAGAAGAGGCGGTGAAGAAAAATCTTGAACAGGTCTACGGAATCGTGGAGGGAGCTGTTTCTTTCTTATATAAAGGGGATGGGACTGAAGCAGTGGCTGGTGATTCTTCTGACAGGAATGCTTCTGGCAGTGATAGCCCTGCCTTCTGAGAAAAAGGAGGAAAATGCACCAGAGGCATGGACTTCAATGGAGCAGGACAGAGAGAATATGACGGAAAAGGAGAAGCTGGAGACAGATTTGGAGGAGCTTCTCTCAGGAACAGAGGGAGTGGGAAAGGTTCGGGTTTTATTGACTGTAAAGGAAGAAAAGGAGGTGTTTTCTGGTACAGAGCAGGTGCTTTCTGTGACAGGGGTGCTTATTTCCGCAGAGGGAGGAGATAATCCTGTGGTAATTAGAAATATTCAGCAGGCAGTCATGGCATTATTTCAGGTAGAAGCCCATAAAATTAAAGTAATGAAAATGAAATGAGGAGTGTGCAAGTGAAGAAAATCTTAAAAAAGAATCAGGTCATTGTCACCAGTCTGGCAGTTCTTGTCGCAGCCGCCGGGTATTTGAACTTTGCTGAGGTGGACTTGGGGGGAGGGGAAACACAGGCCAGCACAGATTCAGGGAGTATTCTGGACGAGGTGGATACCATTGATTATGATTTGACGGATCAGAGTGCGCTTCTGGCAGAAAATGGGACACAGGCAGCAAGTCTGGACGATACCTCTGCACTGAATGACGGAACACCAGGAGAAGCAATTCTTACAGGAGCCTCGAATTTTGCCGTGGAGGCGAGACTGAGCAGAGAGCAGACTCGGTCCCAGAACAAGGCAGATCTTCAGGCAATCATTGACAACCAGGAGCTAAGTCAGGATCAGAAGCAGGAGGCAGTCTCTGCCATGGTTACAATGACAGAAACTGCGGAAAAGGAGGCGGCAGCAGAACTCCTTCTCGAAGCCAAGGGCTTTGAAAATGTGATTGTCAATCTGACAGGAGAGACAGCAGACATTGTTGTGCCTGATATGGAGCTTGAGAACGATGCTGTGCGCGCGCAGATAGAGGACATTGTGAAGAGGAAGACAGGAGCTTCTCCTGAACAGATCATTATTACACCGCTCAGCGCCGGCAGCGACGAGGCGTCTCTTGCAGGAGAGGAAGGTCAGGAGCAGACGCAGGAGACTGCTCTTGAAGGAGAGGATGACATGCAGGAGACCTGGGCAGAGGATACAGTGGCAGATTACGACTACACAATGGAAGAGGCAGCAGAGGATTACTGATTGAAAAACCCCTTGACACCTGTACCTTCCCTATACTAGAATAGAGAAGCATATTTTGGAAAAAGAACATTACTGCCTGTGAACGCTCTGAGAGAGACACTTTTTTTCAGGAGTCAGGCAGAGAAATTTACAGGAGGCATATATCGTGTCAAAGTATACGAAAGAAATAGAGCAGAGAAGGACGTTTGCCATTATTTCTCACCCGGACGCAGGAAAAACCACACTGACAGAGAAGTTTCTTCTCTATGGAGGAGCTATCAATCTGGCAGGCTCAGTCAAGGGAAAGGCAACCGCCCGTCATGCAGTTTCCGACTGGATGGAGATTGAGAAGGAGAGAGGTATTTCTGTGACCTCCTCTGTGCTGCAGTTTCATTATGACGGATATTGCATTAACATATTGGATACTCCGGGTCACCAGGATTTTTCGGAGGATACCTATCGTACCCTGATGGCGGCTGATTCCGCTGTCATGGTTATTGACGGAAGCAAGGGAGTAGAGGCGCAGACGCGCAAGCTGTTTAAGGTTTGTGTGATGCGCCATATTCCTATTTTCACGTTTATCAACAAAATGGACAGGGACGCCAACGACACATTTGATCTTCTCGATGAGATTGAGAAGGAGCTGGGCATTGCAACCTGTCCGATAAACTGGCCGATTGGCTCAGGAAAGAAATTCCGCGGCGTTTATGACAGAAACACAAGAAGGGTTCTCACCTTCTCAGACACGCAGAAGGGAACAAAGGAAGGCCATTTTGAGGAACTCTCTCTGGAGGATGAGACTCTCGACAGCTGGGTGGACCCTGAGCAAAAGGAGCAGCTTCTGGAGGAAATCGAGCTTCTGGACGGAGCCAGCGCAGATTTTGACCAGGATCTGGTGAGCAAAGGAGAGCTCACGCCAGTGTTTTTTGGTTCAGCCCTCACAAACTTTGGCGTAGAGACCTTTTTAAAGCATTTCCTTAAGATGACGACCTCCCCTCTTCCTCGTCTCTCTGACCAGGGAGTGATTGATCCGATGGAGGATATGTTCTCTGCCTTTGTATTTAAAATTCAGGCAAACATGAACAAGGCACACAGAGACAGAATTGCCTTTATGCGTATCTGCTCTGGAAAATTTGACGCCTCAGAGGAAGTGTATCATGTGCAGGGCGGCAAGAAGATGCGTCTGCTTCAGCCTCAGCAGATGATGGCAGAGGCCCGTCATGTGGTGGATGAGGCCTATGCCGGCGATATTATCGGCGTGTTTGACCCTGGCATTTTCTCTATAGGCGATACGGTCTGCACACCTGGAAATAGGTTTGCATTTGAAGGAATTCCGACCTTTGCACCTGAGCATTTTGCCAGAGTGCGTCAGGTGGATACCATGAAGAGAAAGCAGTTTGTCAAGGGAATCAACCAGATTGCCCAGGAGGGCGCTATCCAGATTTTCCAGGAATTCCACACTGGCATGGAGGAGATCATTGTAGGAGTTGTCGGTGTGCTTCAGTTCGATGTACTCAAATATCGTCTGGTGAATGAATATAATGTGGAAATTAAGCTGGAGAATCTTCCTTATGAACATATCCGCTGGATTGTGAACAAGGATGAGGTAAAGCTCGATACCCTGTCAGGAACCTCGGATATGAAGAAAGTGACAGATCTTAAGGGAAATCCGCTGCTTTTGTTTGTCAACCCCTGGAGCGTGGGAATGACGCTGGATCGAAATCCTGGTCTTGAGCTTGCAGAATTTGGCAAATAAACTCTTTTAATTTTGTGGCTTTTTTGATATAATCAGAAAGAAAAGAGACAATAGTAATACGGAATTTTTGGTGTATACGAATATTTGCATGAATACCTTTAGGAGGGTTTATTATGGCAGAGAACAGAACTATTTTGAAAATACAGGATATCGGCGGCATTGGCGAGGTAAAGGTTGCGGATGAGGTTGTGACCATTATTGCAGGTCTGGCAGCCACAGAGGTGGAGGGTGTTGCCTCCATGGCGGGAAATATCACCAATGAGCTGGTGAGCAAGCTTGGAAAGAAGAACCTGGCCAGAGGTGTGCGCGTGACCATTCTGGAGGGAGTGGTGACTGTGGATTTGACGCTGAACATTGAATACGGCAAGAATATTCTGGAAACCAGCAAGAAGGTTCAGGACAAGGTGAAATCTTCCATAGAGAATATGACAGGCCTGGAGGTAGCGGATGTGAATATCCATATAGCAGGCGTAGATATGGAGAATGAAAAAGGAAAGTAACCCTTTCCTTTTTTCTATATACAAATGGTATGATGAAATTTAGGAAAGGAAAAACTATTATCAAACATATACGATATATTCGTCTGTGTTTTTAGTAGCAGGAAAACATGAGTAGAAGAGAGATACGGGAGCATATTTTCAGGCTCCTTTTCATGGGACAGTTTCATTCAGAGGAAGAGATGACAGAGCAGCTCCCCCTTTACTTTGAAGAGCTGGATGAAGAGACATACAAGGAACCAACAGACAGGGAAGAGACTTATATGAAGGAAAAATATGCCCTTGTGGTGAATAAGCTCCCTGAAATAGACGAGCTTCTTAACGCCACCAGCAAGGGCTGGAAGACAAGCCGTATGAATCGCGTGGACTTAACTGTGCTTCGTCTGGCAGTGTATGAACTCAAATACGATGAGGAGGTTCCTACAGGCGTGGCGATTAATGAAGCCGTGGAGCTGGCAAAGAAATTCGGGGGAGAAACCTCCTCCTCCTTTGTCAACGGAATTTTGGGCAAAATCGCTAAGGGCGCAGACAGCAAAGAAGCATTGTCATGAAGAGCGTGTATTCTGTAGGTCAGGTCAACCGATATGTGAAAAACATGTTTACCCAGGATTTTCTCCTTCAAAGGCTTTATGTGAAGGGAGAGGTTTCCAACTGCAAATACCACACCTCAGGCCATATCTATTTCTCCCTGAAGGATGAGAGCGGGGCTTTAAGCTGCGTGATGTTCGCAGGCTATGCCAGAGGCCTTGGATTTCGCATGAAAAACGGGGACAAGGTGGTTGCAGGCGGCTGTGTAGACGTGTATGAGCGAGACGGAAAATATCAGTTCTATGCAAAAGAAATTTCCAGGGAAGGAGCAGGAGAGCTGTATGAGAGATTTCTTCGGCTCAAGGAAGAGCTTGAGGATATGGGGATGTTTGCACCAGAGTATAAGCAGAAAATACCTCCCTTTATCAAAACTCTTGGCGTTGTAACCGCCCCCACAGGGGCTGCCATCCAGGATATCCGAAATATTACGCACAGAAGAAATCCTTATGTCCAGGTCATTCTCTGTCCTGCCCTTGTTCAGGGCGAGGGCGCCAGAGAGAGCATTGTCAGAGGAATTCAGATGCTTGACAGGGCAGATGTGGATGTGATAATCGTGGGACGCGGAGGAGGCTCCATGGAGGATTTATGGGCGTTTAATGAGGAAATGGTGGCAAGAGCTATCTTTGAATGCAGGACGCCGGTGATTTCAGCAGTCGGACACGAAACAGATTTTACGATTGCAGACTTTGCGGCGGATTTGCGTGCGCCAACACCCTCGGCTGCAGCTGAGCTGGCTGTATATGATTACAGGGGCTTTGTGCAGAGCCTTCTTGAGTATGAGAAGAGAATGCGCCTGTCCATGCATAGGAGCCTGGAGAGTTCCAGGAGCAGGTGCGCGCAGTATGGCTCCAGGCTGTCTTATCTAAGTCCGGAGAGACAGATACGGGAAAAAAGACTGCTTCTTGCGTCCATACAGGAGCAGATGAAGCATTTGATGGACAGAAGGCTGGAGGAGACAAGGCACAAAAGAAATGTTTATATAGAACGTCTGGAGGGACTTTCTCCTCTCAAAAAGCTCAGACAGGGTTTTTCTTATGTGGAAAAAGAGAATGGTCAGGGAATTCACAGTATTTCACAGGTTGAGACGGGACAGACACTTCTGATTCAGGTGGAAGACGGAACCATTCGGACGCAGGTTCAGGGAGCAAAGTCCCTTCAGAGAGGAGGAAAAGCCCATGCACAAGGATAAGCAGGATATACAGGAGACGTCTGGCAATAACAACAGCTGGGACATAGAAACCATTTTTAAGAATCTGGATGAAACCGTGGCGCAGATGGAAAAGAGGGAGACCTCTCTTGAGGAATCCTTTCGGCTTTATCAGGAGGGCATTCGGCTTCTGAGAGAATGCAGCAGCAGAATTGATACTGTGGAAAAAAAGATGCTTCAGATGAACGGAGATGGTACTTTAAGTGAATTTTAAAGAAGAACTGCAAAAGAAAACAGAAGAAGTACAGAAGACGATTCTGCGCTATCTTCCAAAGGAGGAGGGCTTTGCCAGCAATCTGGCTGCTGCCATGAACTACAGCATGAAGGCAGGGGGAAAACGACTTCGCCCCATTCTTATGAAGGAAACCTATGCCATGTTTGGCGGCACAGGAGAGGTGATAGAACCCTTTATGGTGGGAATGGAAATGATTCATACCCACTCTTTGATTCATGACGACCTTCCTGCTCTGGACAATGACGAGTACAGAAGGGGAAAAAAGACCACGCATGTGGTGTTTGGAGAGGCCATGGGGATTCTCAGCGGAGACGCTCTCTTAAATTATGCCTATGAGGTGCTTTTTCATGCTTTTGATTTAAGCGCAGACAATGAGAGAGTGGTGCTTGCTCTTCAGATTCTTGCTGCCAAAACAGGAATCTACGGAATGCTTGGCGGGCAGAGCGTGGATGTGGAGAACGATGGAAAGCCACTGTCTTTGTCTATGCTGGAATATATTTACAAGAATAAGACTTCAGCTCTTATAGAGGCCTCTATGATGGTTGGAGCGATTCTGGCAGGGGCAGATGATGGCAGCATCCGCACAATGGAACAAATCGGCTATCTGGTAGGAATCGCTTTTCAGATTCAGGACGATATTCTGGATGTAACCAGTACCAGCGAGGAGCTGGGAAAGCCGGTGGGAAGCGATGAGAAGAACCATAAAACCACTTACGTTACTCTTGTGGGACTGGATGCGGCTCTACAGGAGGTAGAACGGCTGTCCAGGGAGGCACTCTCTCTTCTGGATGGTCTGGAAGAAAAAAATCCATTCCTGTATCAGCTTGTGGAGGAGCTGGTACATCGAAGAAAGTAAGGGAAGAAACGAATGATCCTTGAAAAAATCAACGCACCGAATGATATACACAAGATTCCAATTGCGGATTTTCCGGTGCTTGCACAGGAAATCCGTCAGTTTTTGATAGAGAGCGTCAGCAGAACAGGAGGGCATCTGGCCTCTAATCTGGGAGTTGTGGAGCTGACGATAGCTCTTCATAATGTGCTGGATTTTCCTCAAGACAAATTAATCTGGGACGTAGGACATCAGGCATATACACATAAGATTCTTACAGGCAGAAAAGAGGGGTTTGAAAACCTCCGCATGGGAGGGGGCTTAAGCGGCTTTCCAAAAAGAGAGGAGAGCAGATGCGATTCCTTTGACACGGGACACAGCTCTACCTCTATTTCAGCAGGAGTCGGATATGTGAGAGCCAGAGAGCTTCTGGGAGAAAAGCATCATGTGGTCTCCGTTATCGGGGACGGCGCTCTGACAGGAGGCATGGCCTATGAGGCTCTGAACAATGCAGCAGAGCTGAAATCTAATTTTATTATTGTGCTGAATGACAATGAAATGTCTATTTCGCGGAATGTGGGAGGAATGTCCGGGTATTTGAGCGGCATCCGCACAGCAAAGGCTTATACAGGAATGAAGCTGGGAGTGACAAAGACGCTCACAAAGATTCCGAGAATCGGCACAGACATTGTGGACACTGTGCGCAAGACAAAGTCAAGCATTAAACAGCTTTTTATTCCTGGAATGCTGTTTGAGGATATGGGTCTGACCTATCTGGGACCTGCGGACGGCCACAATATGCGCCAGATGATGAAGCTGTTCAATGAGGCAAAGCGTGTGGAGGGAGCAGTGGTCGTTCATGTGATTACGCAGAAAGGCAAGGGCTATATGCCTGCTGTGAAAAATCCTTCCCGTTTCCACGGGACAGGCCCCTTTGACATTCGCACAGGTCTTCCCCTGAGCAAGGCCAAGCCTTCCTGGACGGACGCCTTTTCTTGTGTAATGGAAGAACTGGGAAGTGAGGAAAAGCGCCTGGTTGCGGTTACAGCTGCCATGTCCGCTGGAACCGGGCTGGAGAGATTTTCAAAGAAATATCCAGGGCGCTGTTTTGATGTGGGAATTGCAGAGGAGCATGCAGTGACCTGTGCGGCGGGAATGGCTCTGGGAGGCCTGATTCCTGTTGCAGCCATTTATTCCTCTTTCCTTCAGCGGGCAGTAGATCAGCTTCTTCATGATGTGTGCATGCAAAACCTGCATGTGATTCTGGCAGTGGACAGGGCGGGCCTTGTTGGCTCAGACGGAGAAACCCATCAGGGCTGTTTTGACTTGTCCTTTTTGTCTATGATGCCGAACATGACAATCATGGCTCCAAAGAACGGACAGGAGCTTTTTGACATGATGCGCTTTGCAGTGGGGAATATGAAGGGACCGGTGGCTGTCCGATATCCCAGGGGAGCAGCCTTTACAGGACTTGCCGCTTATCGCGCACCTCTGGAATACGGACGGAGCGAGGTTATTTACTCAGGCAGCAAAGTGGCGATTCTGGCAGTAGGAAGCATGGCGGAAACAGGGGAAAAGGTCTGTCAGGGGCTTAAGGAAAGAGAAATTGAGCCTGTTTTTGTGAACGTAAGGTTTGTAAAGCCTCTTGACACGCAGCTTTTTCTTGAGCTTTCAAAAGTATGCGACATTTTTGTGACTCTGGAGGAAAATACCATAAAGGGAGGCTTTGGGCAGCAGGTCGCTGCCTGGGCGCAGAAGGAGGCTCCCTCCCTCAGAGTCCTTATAAAGGGAATTCCCGACCGCTTTGTCCGTCAGGGAAGGGTGGAGGATTTGATGAAGGAGCTGAAGCTGGATGCACAGTCCATCCTCTCATCTGTTTTGGAAGAAATAGAGGACAAAGCTCAATAGAGGCGAGAGTCTCAATCGGAGGAAAAGATGAAAGAACGCTTGGATTTATTATTGGTACAGCGAAATCTGGCTCCATCCAGGGAAAAGGCTAAGGCAGTGATTATGGCGGGCCAGGTCTATGTGGACGGCCAGAAGGAGGAGAAGGCAGGAACCATGTTTCCTGAGACAGTCTCCATTGAAGTGAAAGGAAATACACTCCCCTATGTGAGCAGAGGAGGACTTAAGCTTGAAAAGGCAATGACGCATTTTGCGCTCTCTCTTCAGGGCAAAACCTGCATGGATGTGGGAGCTTCAACAGGAGGATTTACAGATTGTATGCTTCAGAATGGGGCGAACAAGGTTTATGCTGTTGACGTGGGCTATGGACAGCTTGACTGGAAGCTCAGAAATGATGCAAGAGTCATATGTATGGAGAAAACAAACATCCGGTATGTGCTTCCAGAGCATATAGAGGAGCTGTGCGACTTTGCTTCGATTGATGTGTCCTTCATTTCTTTGACAAAGGTTCTGCTCCCTGTGAGAAACCTTCTGACAGCTTCCGGTGAGATTGTCTGTCTGATTAAGCCTCAGTTTGAAGCTGGCAGAGAAAAGGTAGGAAAAAAGGGAGTTGTGCGCGATGGCGCCGTTCATCTGGAGGTCATAGAGAAGGTAATCGAATATGCCAGAAGTATTGCTCTTAATCCTCTTCACCTTGAATTCTCCCCTATCAAGGGACCAGAGGGAAATATTGAGTATCTTCTTCATCTTCAGAAAATGCCAGAGGAGAGTACCCCGGAGCCTTTGAAGGAGCTGATGCCTTGCAGGGTGGTGGAAGTTGCTCATGCAGTGCTGGATAAGTGAGAGTAAGGCAGATGGAAAAGTTTTATATTATCACAAATACGATTAAGGATCCGGATTTGGAGGTTACAAGAAAAATCACGCAGTATCTGGAGATGCAGGGAAGGAAATGCCGGGTTCAGAAGGCTGACAGAAAATATGAAGGAGCCTATCATTATACAAATCCGGATATGGTTCCGGACGATACAGACTGTATTATTGTACTCGGAGGGGACGGAACTCTTCTCCAGGCAGCCAGAGATATGGTTCATAAAAAAATTCCGCTCTTTGGTATTAATCTTGGAAACCTTGGATTTCTGGCAGAGGTGGACAGGTATTCTGTCCATTCTGCGCTTGAAAAGCTGATTCGCGGACAGTATGAGCTTGAGGAACGGATGATGCTCAAGGGAAGGATTTTCAGGCAGGGAGAGCTTGTGGGAGAGGATCTTGCCCTCAATGATATTGTTATCAGCAGGGAAGGGCCGGTGCGTGTAGTACGGTTTATCAATTATGTGAATCAGGATTACCTGAATTCCTATAATGCAGATGGAATCATTGTCTCCACACCCACCGGCTCCACAGGCTACAGCCTTTCAGCAGGAGGCCCGATTGTCTCTCCGAATGCCTCCCTCACGATTATGACGCCCCTGGCTCCGCACACACTTAACACCCGCAGCATTATCTTTCCGTCCACAGATGTGATTACAGTGGAAATCGGAGAGGGGAGAAGAAAGGATGTGGAACATGGAATCGCCAGCTTTGACGGGGACACGCAGTTTTCTATGATTACAGGAGACAGAATCGTGATTGAGAGAGCAGAGGACAGCACAAAAATTGTAAAGCTCAGCAACCGCAGCTTTGTGGAGGTTCTGAGACAGAAAATGAGCAACAATTAGGAGGAAAAGCAGGTGAAATTAGAGCGTCATGCGAAAATTATTGAACTCATACATTCTTATGATATTGATACACAGGAGGAGCTTGCCTCCCGTTTGAATGAAGCCGGCTTTTCCGTGACACAGGCAACCGTATCCAGAGATATCCGGGAGCTGAAGCTGACCAAGGTGGCTGGAAGAGACGGACGCTCCAGGTATGAGGTGATCCATCCGGGACAGGAGGGGCTGAATGAGAAATACATTCGGATTCTTCAGAATGCTCTGGTCAGTATGGATCTGGCACAGAATATTCTGGTGGTGAAGACAGTTCCGGGTATGGCTCAGGGAGTGGGGGTTGCCCTGGACGCCATGAAATGGAAGGAAGTGGTGGGCTGCATTGCAGGAGACGACACCATCATGTGCGCCATCAAGACCTCTGATCAGGCTCTTCTGGTCATGGAGCGGCTCAGAAAAATTCTGGAAAAGGGGAAATAGGTGATTACATATGTTACTTCAGCTTCATGTGAAGAATCTTGCACTGATTGAGGAAATCGAGGTGGAATTTCATCCGGGACTCAATATCCTTACAGGAGAGACCGGCGCCGGAAAATCCATACTTCTGGGATCTATTCAGATGATACTGGGAGGAAAAATGACCAGAGACATGGTCAGGGAGAACGCATCCTATGCTCTTGTGGAGCTTTTGTTTCAGGTGGAAAATAAGAGAGCAGAGGAGGCTCTTGGCGCTCTGGGAATCGAAATGGAGGAAGGACAGGTGCTTCTCAGCAGAAAGCTCACAGGCGGAAGAAGCGTGTGCAGAATAAACGGAGAGACATGCACCATTGGTCAGATGAAGGAGGCGGCAGGCCATCTTCTCGATATTCACGGACAGCATGAGCATCAGTCTCTTCTGTATCCGGACAGGCAGCTTGCCATCCTGGACGCCTATGGAAAAGAGAGAATAGACGCACTCAAGGCAAGGGTATGCAAAAGCTATGAAGCCTATCGCCTGTGCAGCGAGCGCCTAAAGGCCATGGACATGGACGAGGAACACCGAAGAAGAGAAATTGCGTTTCTGGAATTTGAGATTGGAGAAATCGAGGAGGCTGCTCTTCGTGACGGAGAGGATGGGGAACTGGAGGCTCTGTACCGGAAGCTGAGCAATGGAAAGCAGATTACAGAGTCCCTGGCAGAGGTAAAGCGCTTTACAGGCTATGACTCCATGCAGGGAGCTGGAGAGGTTGTGGGGCAGGCGCTTCGGGAGCTTTCCAGGGTTGTACCGTATGACAGAGATATGAGAGAGCTGGAGGAAGCGCTCACAGATATTGACAGCCTGCTCAATGACTTTAATCGTGAGCTTTCGGATTATATGGATACTCTTGTCTTTGATGAAGAGACCTTTTATGAGACAGAAAAGAGGCTGGATCTTATCAACAGCCTGAAAGCAAAGTACGGACAGAGCATTTCCGAAATTCTTAGTTATCAGACCAGACAGCAGAAAAAACTGGAAAATCTTGTAAAATTTGAAGAAAATCTGGAAAAGGCAAAGCAGGAGCTTTTAAAAGCAGAGAGGATTCTGGAAAAAAACTCGCATGAATTGTCAGAGGTTCGGAAAGAATACAGTAGACACCTGGAACAAAAGATGATAGAAGGTCTTCGGGATTTGAATTTTCTGGATGTGCGTTTTCAGGTGGAATTCCAGAGAAAAAAGCGCTACACAGAAAATGGCTTTGACGAGCTTCAATATATGATTTCCACGAATCCAGGAGAACCCTTAAGACCTTTAAAAGCAGTGGCGTCAGGAGGAGAGCTTTCTCGAATCATGTTGGCTGTCAAGGCGATTCTGGCAGATAAGGACGAAATTGAAACGCTGATATTTGATGAAATTGACACAGGAATCAGCGGACGCACTGCCCAGAAGGTGTCTGAGAAAATGGCGCTTATCGGGGCGCACCGTCAGGTGCTGTGTATCACCCATCTTCCCCAGATTGCGGCAATGGCAGACACGCATTTTGAAATCAGGAAATCAGTGGAAGACAAGGAAACAATGACCAGAATTTATCCTCTGGATAAGGAAGCGTCTATTCGAGAGCTTGGAAGGCTTCTCGGAGGCGCGCAGATTACCAGGGCAGTGGAAGAAAACGCCAGAGAAATGAAGGAATTGGCACTCCAGTATAAAAATGCAAGACTGAAATCCTGAGATTTCTGCATACTAAGAGAGAATGAACCGGAAGGACATTCTCTCTTTTTAACGTATAAAGGAAGTTTTACTAGATTTTACAAGGAGGTTCTGTCATGGCCAAGAGAAAATACCGTCTGCTGGTACTCCTTCTTCTCGCAGCAGACATGATGATAATTTGCTATCTTGGATACCGTTATCTGGATCGTAAGGTACCAGATAGGATTCTGGTGTCAGAGGAGGAGGGAAACACTCTGGTAGAGGCCCTGGAAAATCCCTGGATTCATGTGGAAGAGGCAATAGAGGTCTCAGGAAACGGAGGCTATCATCTGGAAACAACGATTCTGGGAGTGATTCCTTTTAAGGAGATTCAGGTGGAGAGCCAGCACAGGCCCACTGTGCTGGTGAGCGGAGAGCCTGTGGGAATTTATATGGAGACAGAGGGCGTGCTGATTGTGGATACAGGGGAAATTCTGTCAAGGGAAGGAATTTCCCAATATCCGGCGGAAAATATTGTTCAGCCAGGGGACTATATCGTGGCATTTAATGAACAAAATGTCAGCACAAAAAAGCAGCTTGTGGAGGATATCAGCGAGTGCAGCGGAGAGCCTGTATGTCTGACTGTAAAGCGTCAGGGAGAGATCTTTCCGATTTCTGTAAGTCCAGTGCTGGATCAGAATGGAGAGTATAAGCTGGGTATCTGGGTAAGGGACAATACACAGGGAATCGGAACGCTCACCTATGTGGACAGTCAGGGACATTACGGAGCACTTGGCCATGGAATCAGCGATGTAGACACGGGCGAGCTTCTGGAAATACGGACTGGAAATCTGTATGAGGCACAGATCCTGAGTATCCGAAAGGGGAGCAAGGGAAATCCGGGCGAGCTTGCAGGGCTGATTCGCTATGAGGAGGCAAAGAGAATCGGAAGCATCCTCTCAAACACTGGAAATGGAATTTATGGAACGATTCGTCAGGCAGAGGAGGCTGGGCTTCATCTGCAGAGCTATCCTGTGGGGTATAAGCAGGAAATGGAGCTTGGAGAGGCCACGATTTTATGCAGAGCAGAGGATGAGGTAAAGGAATACCGAGCCGAGATTACACAGATTGACATGAATCATGAGGATACCAATAAAAGCTTTGTGATTCAGGTGACAGACCCGGAGCTTCTTGCCGCCACAGGAGGTATTGTCCAGGGAATGAGCGGCAGCCCGATTTTGCAGAATGGAAGGATTGTGGGGGCGGTGACGCATGTGTTTGTCAATGACCCGACGAGGGGGTATGGGATATTTATTGAAAATATGCTGGAGCATTGAATCCGGGCAGGACAGGCCATCGGCTAAGCCGGTGGTCTTGATTTTGCAGATTTAGACAGTGAAATTTTAGTATGTGACCTGAAAAAATATGCTATACTTAAATTAGTATAAATTGGTTTTGAAATGTGAATTATTTTAGAGAAGGGGGATTTAGAATGAGAGGTATTATAAATTCAATTCTAGTAATTGCAATGATAGTAATAATAGGTGAAAATATTTCTGTTTACGCTGCTAACGACACATCTCTTTTACAAGAAAATTATTTATGAAAAGACGGCGGACGCAGACTGCGCTCTGGTTTCTATAAACGATTACAGCCCTGAGAACGGATACCGGTTCAACCGCGAGGGCATCGGCTGGCACATCTGGGCCGGCGACATCAACAGCGATGCTGTCGATATCATCCGCAGCAATGGAACGACGCTGACGGTTCAGAAACTGACCGGAGCTAAGATCAAGGATATGCTGGCGGAGGGCTATCATGTGGAGAACGGCGGAAGTGATTACGGTCAGCATTCCTATTTGCTGGTAACTAGGGGCGGCATCGAACTTCAGGATGACCAGACCTATCGTCTGGCTATGAATACCCGGGATCTGCCAAAGGAGGTACGAGAGAGTCTTCCGATGCTTGAGATCACACCGCATGATGCGATCAAGGATTATATCCAGGAGCTTGGCACTTTTGCACAGGAGGATGTCGTGTGGGAATAAACGGGGGAGGGTGGAGCCTGCATGGCACTCCCACCCTCTGGAGCAGGCAAATTCTTCGCGCAGGAAGCACTTGCGGCAGGCGCGTTATTTTCCTGAACAGCTGCGGCATTACTACATAGAAGTGGGACAGTATATGGAACGGAACCTATAAAGGCATTGATGATCGGCTTATGTGGGAAGAAGAAATCTGAGAGGATCCTATCCACCTGTATGCACTGAATTCAAAATAGGAAGGCATCAAAAATCATGTTGATATGGTTTTGGGTGCCTTTTTTGCGTTGTACAGGATAAAATCCATCTATACAGCGTGTCCACATTGACGTCCTGCTCTTTTGCCGCTTTGCGAAATCCGCTCTCCCTTCTAAGCTTTACTGCCTGAAGTCTGAAAAAATACTGCGTTTATGCGGCTTAATGGGTCCTATTTAATTACAGCTGTCTACAGCTGTCGAAGACCCGTGTCGAATTTTTTTATAAAATTCACAAAAAAGGATTTGTATTTTTAATTTTCCGTGATAAAATGAGATAAAATGATAAAGGCATCAGGAAAAGGCATAATTAAGAAAAACTTGGAATATAGAAATAAAGAAAACTGAAGGGGTAATTATAAGAAGATGTGTGAAGACTTTCCTGGCGTTTCTGGCTGTTAGTGTGTATGCGGATGAAGTGGAGAAATCCTAAAAGCCTGAGATTGCAGCAGACTATCATATGATTGTGGAATCGCCGGAGAGCGGAATTAACATATACTTCGGAACCAACGGATGCAGAGAGCAACGAGCTTCTCATAGTTAATGGAAGCAGTCTTACCCTTACTTCATCTGTAACATCAACAGCGAAGAAACTTCTGCCAGTCAGGTGACCAGCTCTTCCTTTATTTTGAAGGATCCATTTTTCTGGATTATTCTCGTAGTTATTATTACAGTGATCGTATTTCTGATTTATAGAAAATCCCCTTAAACTGATATTTCCTCCATCATACCCAAAAGAAGATTGTTTGGCAAGGAAAAACGCCGGAAATACCTAAACGACCAAAATAATACCTAAACAACATCCCACAGCAGAAAAAAGTATGTTATAATTTGATTATAAAATGGAAAGTGGGGTTGACGTTTATAATCAGCACAAGACAGAGCAAGCATTTGCCTTGCCTGCCTTGTGTTGGTTTTTGGGGCATACAAAAATATACGGAAAAAGGGTGCGCCTGGAAAGGGATGAAAGATATTATGAAAGAAAAACGGATTATCTATTATTCCAGAACATACCGGAGAATCAAGGTCAACAAGATAAAATACATACTCTATATCTGCCTTTTGATTTTGCCGGCGCTTCTGTTTTTGTGGTTTCATCTGGATGATCTGACCAGATGGATGTGCGAAGTGTCTGTACAGGTTTTAAAAAAATACTGTCCGGAGGTAAGAGCCGGGATTCGGACCGAGCGCTATGCACTGTTTGGAAATTTAAGCTACTTATCTGCCAGGACGGTGTATCCGGGCTTTCGTACAAGCGTACTGAATGCCGTGGCGTCATTTTTTGCGATTGCTGTGATTGTGAATCTTCCCTGGAAGGGACGGCCGGTTGCGATTTATCTGCTTTTAAATACGGGAATCCATCTCATAAACAGTTTGTGGTTTGTATTTGGCGAGCGGTACTTTCCCTATTCCCTTACGACCTATTCAGAGCTGTACATGCTGCAGGAAATCGGTATCTGGATTGTGTTTCTGGTGATGACCGGGCTGGTGACAGGAATGATTGGCGATCGGGGTTTTATATATAAATTCCTGGCAGTGGCGGCGGTTATGGCATACTCCATTCTTTTTGGGGTTTTGCGCTATATGGTATTTATGTATTTTATGTATCGTTATTCGATTATTTATATGGCGTTGTGCTACTTCACCTTTGGCCCCATGTTTGATTTTTTGTATCTTGTAATGATTTATGCGATATTTGTAAACCGGATGATTAAGATCTATGATTCTGGAAAAGGCAGGGAGGCATGGAGATGGTCGTAAAAATAATGAAGGGGTATATGATTTTTGTCATCATTGTAATGCTGCTGTATACGGCCCGACATTTTTTCTTTACCATTGTCCGGCTGGTTGGAAGACAGCGGCTTTACTATAATGACGTTGTGACAAGCAGAATGAAAAGTATTTCTGTACTGATTCCCATGCACAATGAGGAACAGGTATTAAATAATGTGCTGAATTCTTTGCTGGAGTGTGATTATGACAGAGACAGGCTGGAAATTATTCCCATCAATGATAATTCCACAGACCAGACAAAGGCCATGCTGGATGAATATCACCGGAAGTATGAATTTATCCGTCCTCTGCACAGGGACTGCCCGGACAGGGGCAAGCCCGTGGGATTAAATGACGCCATGCAGAGGGCAAGAGGGGAGATTATCATTGTTTTTGACGCGGATTATCGTCCTGCCAAAAACATGCTCAAGCAGATTGCCCTGGCCTTTGAGGATCCCCAGGTGGGAGCGGTTATGGGAAGGGTAATTCCTTATAATACCAACAAAAATATACTTACCCGGCTGATTAATCTGGAGCGTTCCGGAGGGTATCAGATAGACCAGCAGGCACGGTATAATCTGCGGGCAATCCCTCAGTACGGGGGAACCGTGGGCGGCTTTCGCAAGGATTTCCTTCTGGAAAGCGGCGGCTTTAACCCCAAGGTGCTGGCAGAGGATACGGAGCTTACCTATCGGCTTTTTACCAATGGCTGGAAGGTGGTTTATGCCAACTCCGCAGAGTGCTATGAGGAGTCGCCGGAGAGCTGGAATGTGCGAGGAAGGCAGATACGAAGATGGTCCAGGGGGCATAATCAG
Source organism: Eubacteriales bacterium (assembly GCA_030537135.1). GTDB lineage: Bacteria > Bacillota > Clostridia > Lachnospirales > Lachnospiraceae > Blautia_A. The sequence goes on from JAUNOP010000002.1 coordinate 26,548, forward strand.
GTGCTGTTTCGATATCTGATCCCCACTATACTTACGCCCCATCTGACGTTGTTTCAGAAAATTGACGGCCTGTTTCTTTTGTTCATTTATTCTGTTCCGCTGATTTTGCTTCTTGGCTGGGCGAATTCCCTAGGGTTGTTTTTCCTGGGAGAAATGAATATCTTCAAAGGCTGGTGGGTGATTTTGTTCCTTGGAGTTTACAATTCTCTGGGAAATTTCGCACCATTTTTTGAGATAGGTACCTCGCTGGTAGTTGACGGGCTTTTGGGAGAGGCCATGCTTCTGCCGCTTATAATGTTTAACTTTTTCTTTTATATGTGGAACATTTCTCTTGGCTTTTTGGACGCAGTGGTGGATATCATCACAGGACGCGGTGTGAAGTGGGATAAAACCGTCCGTTTTGCCAAGAAGAAAGGAGCGCCGCAATGAGTTCATTGGTTTTGTTATTTGTCTTCTTGCTCCTGGCGCCTCTTCTCATTGCAACGCTGTACTTTAAGACAAGAAAGGGAAATATTCTGGGAATCCGCCAGGATTATGTAAGAGATGTGCGTTACTTTGGCCACAGCTTTGCCGGGATGGTGGAAAAAGCGCTGCCAAATATGAAAAACGGAGAGCTTCAGTTATCCAGAAAGGAACAGGTGCTGGAGATTGGAAGCGAGCAGATATTTGAGGAGCCGGAGATTGAAAAGCTGGTCATTGTGAGAAACAGGGAGTTTTGTCCAAAAGGGGAAAAGCTTCATTTTCAGAAGGAGATTTACTGCGAAAAAGATGCGCACCTTATTGGAGAGGAGCTTTATCTTCGAGCTGCGTTCAGTAGGAAGCGGATACTTCTTGGCAATGGAACAGAGGTGGTGCGCTGGGTGGATGCAGACGGTGCGGTGGCAGTTTATGATCACTGCGACCTGGGAAGGAGTGTTTCCAGCGGTGAGCAGCTGGTGATTGGATTTGACAATATCTTTCATAGCCTTTTTGCCCCACAGATAAGGCTGGGTGTGCGGCCGGAGGATCCGGACGAATTTATGAAGGGACGTGATCCGAAAATTTTCCGCCTTCCAGTCATAACGGATTCAGAGTTCAATGCCCATTATATCAGTGATGATATGATTTCCGAGGAGGGGCTTGTACCCTATACCATCATCACCAGGTTGGGTCTTAAGATTGTAGACGGAATCATTCTCCAGGGAGATATCCACAGTGACCACTTTGTCCGTGTGATGGAAGGCGGGACGGTTCTTGGAAATATTTTCGCGGAGAAGGATATTCTTCTGGAGAAAAATACGACGGTTCTTGGAAATGTATTTACGCAGGGGGATATCTTTTTTGAGGAAGGCGCCTGCGTAGGGCAGCCTGGAAAAATCAGTTCTGTGATTGCCAGAGGAAATATTCAGTTTACCGGTAAGAATTATGTGTATGGTTATATCTCGTCAGAAGCAGGAGGCAGGATACTTCCGCAGATGGATATTCAGATGGATGATGATGGAAATGAAATCCCGCCAATTTACTGCTTTCCGGGAAAGATGAAATATCAGGAGGAAATTCGCTTCCGGGATTTGATAGAATATGGGAATGTGGACGCCCAGGGCTTCCGGCTGGATATGAATATCAAGCGGGCAGAGATTCCTTTCGGCGCCAGGGAAATACCGGAAAGCCAGTTCTTTGGCTGCGGCGGCATGGAGGAAATCTCGCTTCCTGTTACGCTTACCTCTGTAGAGGCTTATGCCTTTGCAGATTGTTTAAAAATGCGGTGTAAGGAGGATTTGGGAAGAATACCCCTGCGCTTTGTGGGAATTTCTGCCTTTGAAAATTGCGAAAATCTGGAATGCTCTGGTTTGCCAGATACATTGGAAAGCATTGAGGGCGCCGCCTTTGCCGGCTGCAGTTCTTTGAAAACGCTTGTCTTTTCGGATGGGGCTGCCCTGAAAAAAGTGGGGGATCACGCATTCCGAAGCTGTACGGGGCTTACAAAGGTTTCCCTGCCGGATAGGACGGAATATGTGGGCGTCAGCGCCTTTTTGGGTTGTACCTCATTAAAAGAAATCTCTCTGCCGGAAACAGTGAAGAAGGAGCCGGGGGTAAAGGAGCTTGCCAAGAATTGCCCTGGAATCCATATTACCTTCCGTGAAGTTCCGGCTGAAGAGGAAAGCTAGAAGGAGGGAAGAAATGAAGGAAAAAAAATTAGGCTTGGCGCTTCTTTCTTTGGCAGTGATGGCGGTATTGGCAATCGGCTGTGTGTGCCTGCAGAACTTTATGCATGAGCTGACAAATGCAAAAGAAGCAGAGGTGTTCTGGCCGGAAATGCGGGATCAGTATAATCAGTATGGTTTGCCGGATCATACGGAACTTTCCAAGGAAATCATTGTGCAAAACGATACAGAGGTAATTTATACAGATCGTATTTTTACACTTGGACAGCTAACCAAGAGCGATGCGCAGTATGCGATAAAGGCTGCTGACGCACTTCTGAAAATCGAGCCGCAGATCGAAAAGCTGTATATTATGCCCATCCCGGAAAGGGCGGTATTTGAAGAAGGCTATGAAACAGAACGGGAAGCATATCAGACGCTTATCGAAAATCTTCAAAATTCGGTACACGAAGGGGAAGTAATTCTGGATCCACTGGAGGAGCTTCTTGCTCACCAGGAAGAATACATTTACTTTCGGACACATAACTCCTGGACTATGCGGGGGGCCTTTTACGGAATGCAGGTTATGCGAAAAGCTCTTGGCCTTGAAGAAGAAGATCTGAATGGGTACAGAACCTATATGTTTGGAGATTTTACTGGTAGTTTGTTGACGCATGCGACTGCAGAATATAAGGATACAGAGTATGAGGAAGCCATAGATGAAATGGAAGGGGATCCATTTTATATCTATATTAAAGGACATAATCCGAACAGAGAGGAACTGACATTCCGAAATGCACAGGGCGAGCTGAAAACGATGAAGAGAGGGACTATTCTGATGAACAGTAATGGGCCGTCTTCTGTAGTTGGAGGGAGCTATTATCACAGTGTTGTATCAGGAAACGGAAAAGGAAGTATTATTTTAATTGCAGATAGCCTGGGAAAGCTGCTGGTTTCTTACCTTTCCCAATTGTATGAGACGGTATATGTGGTAAAGGCGGATGAAGATGCTTTGTTTGCAGAAGAGGTAAATAAGGTGGTATCGGAATACGGGGTGCATGAGGTCTTATGGGCACAAAGAGCTTCTGAGATAGGAGATGCTTCTTATATGAAGGCGTGGAATACTCTTCTTAGAAAGGAAGGTATGGCAAATGACTGAATGGATTCTTCGATGGATATCCCTTTTTGAGACAAAAACCAGGATTGCCGGGAAGTTTACCCTGGAGGAAACAACATGGGAGCTGGTATTTTTGGTATTTGGAATCCTCCTTGTTTTTGCCGGTATTAAGCTTTTTCGCCTCTTAAGTTCTTTTTTGATGTTTTCGGCAACTGCCATTGTACTGTGTACCTTTATGAATGGAAGAGCGAATTGGGGGGCGATTGTGACTGCCTTTACCATTATTGGCTGTCTGTTTGCCTATATGGTCTTTAACTGGAAGGTGGCGGATGCCATTGTGATAAGCTCCCTCACAGCGGCCGCCATAGCCTGGAAGGTGTATCCAGTATGGTGGGCGGCGCTGCTTGTTGGGGCTGCAGTGGGTATTTTTGTTGGGAACTTTCCGCTTATTGGGATCACCGCCTCCACAGCAGTAGCAGGTGTGACGATTCTTATGGAAGGAGCGTTAAGGGATGGCAGTCCGTTTATTCCTGTTTTGGCAGTATTCGCCGGATTTGGAGTTCAGTTTTTCTTGATTGGAAGGAAACAGAAGCTTTTTGCAAGGACTATGCCGGCAAAGCTGAAGCATAGGCTGGAACGCAGAAGGAGGTGAGGCTATGCGGACGGTTTTTCGAAAAGAAATCAAATATTTGATTCCAAGAGGTACGGCTCTTTCTCTGGAAAGAAGGCTGAGAGAAGTCATGGAGAGGGATACGCATGGAGACGATGGAAATTATTTCATCCGCTCTCAGTACTACGATTCTGTGTATGACCGGGATCTGGCGGATAACCTGGACGGCTTGTATGAAAAGAGAAAAATTCGCCTGCGGATTTACGATTTGGATACGTCCATGGTGAAACTGGAATATAAGTGCAAAAACGGTCTGGACGGAGTGAAATATTCCATGGATATCAGCAGGGAGGAGGCTTTGCAGATGGAGCAGGGGGATATCTCTTTCCTCCTGGATTATGACAATGAGCTGGCCATGCATCTCTGGGCCAGAATGACGGAAGGTTATTATCGGCCGAAGATCATTGTGGATTATCACAGACTGGCCTTTGCGTATCCGGCGGGAGACGTACGGATTACCTTTGACCGGGATATCCGGGGGTCTGTTTGCCCCTACGGGCTTTTTGAGGAAATCAGCACCGATGGGATAGGCGGACCGGAGGAGGTTTTGATGGAGGTCAAATACACAGATTTTTTGCCGGATACCCTGCAGTGGATTTTAAAGGATGCAGATTCACTGGCTGCAAGCAATAGTAAATATTCCAGAACAAGAATGCTCTGCCGGTAACAAAGGAATCGACAGGAAGGAGAAAAGTTTGGAAGTAAACTTCCAAATTTACCATTATTGACGCAGCATGTGCGTCATGAAGGAGGAAAAATGAGAGAATTTATTGTAGAAAATTTAACGAACACAGAAGCGCTTAGTGTGACAGTGATTGTCATGAACAATGTACTCGCTTTGGTTGCTGCTTTTTTTATTATGTTTACGTACAAAATATCCTTTACAGGAAGCGCTTACAGCCGGAAATTTAATGTTTCCCTTGGCTCTATTACCATTATTACGACTATGATTATGAGTGTTATCAGCAACAATGTAGCATTGTCTCTTGGTATGGTGGGCGCTCTTTCCATCATCCGTTTCCGTACGGCTGTGAAGGATGTACGGGATGCTGTCTATATTTTCTGGGCCATTGCGGCAGGAATTGGCTGCGGTGTGTCTCAGTATGCTCTGATAGCCATTGGCTCTGCGTTTTTGCTTCTGTTTCTTATTCTTACCAGGAGAGGCTTTACTTCTGAGAAGAAGCTGATGATTGTTCAGGGCGATGTTGCGGCGCTGCATAAGATTGAGGCGGCAGTAGAAAATTTCTTTGACAGAAAGGTTCAGGTGACCATGCGCAATGTGACAAAAACAAGCTGTGAGCTGGTGTATTCCATTGGAGAAGGGCTTCTGTCCAAGGCTGCCAAGGAAAAACAGATGGATATTTCCGAAAAGCTGATTAAAATTGATGGTGTAAAGAGAGTAAATATCGTAGACCAGAAAGATGAACTGTCACAATAAAACAGGAACCATGCAAGGGGTGAGGCTATGAAACGTGCAAAGAAGCTGGCGGCGTGTGTGATGCTGCTGCTGGTTCTGCTTGCGGCAGTGGTGGCGGGAAATTATGTGGTGCGCTTGGAAGAAACCGTGGAAGCAGAAAAGCGGGTCTCTATTTCCGAGAAGGAGATGGAAAAATGGAAGGCGCCTTCGGAGAAATTTTTGGAGTATTACGGGCTTGGTGTATTTCGCACCAATCTTCCGGTGGTCTATATGAACACAAATGGACAGCAGGTTTTAAAGGAAAACAAAATCTGGGGAAATATTGCCCTTCTGGATGCAAATGGCGAGGAACAGTCGATTATATCTGTTCCAAACGCGTTGTATCGGGCAACGATCAAATACCGGGGGGCATCCTCGTATAGCGGTTTTGATAAGAAACAGTATCGGATAAAATTTTATAAGAATGATTCTGACGGGGCAAAGAACGTATCACTGGCCGGTATGGGAGCGAACAGCGAATGGGTGTTAAACGGGCCGTATCTGGACAAGACGCTGATGCGGAATAAACTGGTTTATGACCTGGCAAGGGAATTGAATGGCTGGGCGCCGGATTCCAGATTCGTGGAGCTTTTTGTGGATGGAGAGTATCAGGGCGTTTATCTTGCTGTGGAGCCGGTCACAAACGGGGAAAGCAGGCTGCGGCTTTCGGAATTTGGCCTGTTATCAGGAGAGACGGCATATATTGTGGGACGTGACAGGCTGGAGACAGGAACCTCGGAGATTGAAACTAGCGGAAAGACTAAAGGGTATACGAACAATACTTTGTATTTGAGGTATCCTTCAGAAAGTAACGTGACGGAAAGACAGTGGGAATACATTGTCAAGGATATTTCGGATTTTGAGGAAGTCCTTTATGGGGAGGATTTTACAGATTCCAGGATGGGATATTTGGCTTATATTGATGTGGATAACTGGGTAGACTATTTTATTATCAATGAATTTGCCATGAACTATGATGCAGGAAATTTGTCAACCTATGTCTATAAGGAGTTGGCTGGGAAGCTGCAGCTTGCCGTGTGGGATTTCAATAATAGTTTTGATAATTATCATTGGCTCGGAGTGGATACTGCAGGTTTTTATACCGTTGAGAATTCCTGGCTGGACAGAATATGTGAAGACAGAGATTTTATTGACCGGGTTATAGAACGATACCGTGTGTTGCGGGAAGGCATTTTGTCAGAGGAGCATATACAGGAACTGCTGGATTCCTATGAAGCGGAGCTGGGAGACGCGATAGAGCGAAACTTTAAGATTTGGGAATATTCCTTTGAGGAAAACCTCTTGGTAGGAAAAAAAGCAGACGGAGGCGAAAGAGATATCACAAGCTATGAGCAGGCAATGGAGCAGTTAACCTCCACCATCCATAAACGTTTGTTATGGCTGGATGAACATATCGAAGATCTTTACCAATATTGTGTAGAGTGAAAGGACTGGAAGAAGAAAATGAAAAAAGTAATGGCTGTGTTTGGGACAAGGCCGGAGGCTATTAAGATGTGTCCTCTTGTTCTGGAGCTGAAAAAAAGCGATCAGTTAGAGACTCTTGTGTGCGTCAGCGGACAGCATAGGGAGATGCTTCAGCAGGTGCTGGATATTTTCGGTGTGGTGCCGGATTATGATTTGGCAATTATGAAGCAGGGGCAGGATTTGACGGATGTGACTACCGCAAGCCTTGTTGGAATGAGAGAGGTGCTGAAAAAGGAAGAGCCGGACGTGGTGTTGGTTCATGGTGATACCTCGACGGCCTTTGCGGCTTCCCTTGCGGCCTTTTATCAGCAGATTCCTGTGGGGCATGTGGAGGCGGGGCTTCGTACCTATAATCTTTGGTCCCCGTATCCGGAAGAGTTTAACCGTCAGGGTATCGGTCTGACTGCGACGTATCATTTTGCCCCCACGGAGACGGCCAGGAAAGCGCTTTTAAAAGAGGGAAAAAATCCGGAGCGAATCTATGTGACCGGAAATACAGGAATCGATGCTCTGTTTCATACCATCCGGGAGGATTTCCATCATCCGGAGATTGACTGGGCGAAGGGAAGCCGGTTAATCGTTCTTACAGCTCACAGAAGAGAGAATTTAGGCGATCCTATGCGGGAAATGTTTCGGGCAATTCGCCGAATCATTGATGAATTCCAGGATGTGAAGGTTCTTTATCCTATTCATATGAATCCGAAGGTGCGGGCGATTGCATCGGAGGTCTTTGAGGACTGCGAGCGGATTCGGATCATTGAGCCGCTGGATGTGGTGTCGTTCCATAATCTGATGAAAGCCAGCTATCTCATCATGTCGGACAGCGGCGGAATTCAAGAGGAAGCGCCTGCATTAGGAAAGCCGGTTCTGGTGATGCGGGATACCACCGAGAGGCCGGAGGGTGTGGAAGCGGGTACGCTGAAACTGACCGGCACCGGAGAGGAAGCAATCTATCAGGAATGCAAAAGGCTCTTGACAGACCCGGAGGTTTACCGTCAGATGAGCGAGGCCACAAATCCGTATGGAGACGGAAAGGCCAGCCAGAGAATCCGAAAAATTTTGGAGGAGACAGATGCGTAAGCGCTTTTTGGGACGCAGAAGTTTTACTTGGATAGGAGTGTTGGCGCTGCTTGCGGTATTGGGATACCTGGGCGCGGATATGGTATACCGAAAAATGAATGAGAGAATATATCAGCCAAGGCTTGCCTGGGCAGAGGCTCTGATGGAGCGGGAGAAGGAATGGATTTTTGCTAATCAGGGAGAGGATGGGGAAATTTACATGAACGGAGAAGAGGCCGGGAATGTAAATCCCTATTTTTCCTGTCAGGCGGCGCTGGGACTTTTACAAGGAACAAAAGAACGGCCGGCTGCGGAAAGGGAGCTTTCTGCAGCCGGCCGTTATTTGAATTGGCATACAAAGGTGCTGCTGGATTCTGATGGAGCAGTGGGGATTTATGAGAAGAAGGGGGATTCCTTTGTGCGGACAGACAAAGGGGATTCCGTGGATGCGTATCTGGGGACGTATCTGGAGCTGCTTGGAAAGTATCTGCTGACAGCTGGAAGCGTGGAGGGGCTGGACTCCTGGGAGGAGGGCATTTTGGCGGCTGTTGGTGCGCTGGAGTCGCTTTTGGAGGATGGTCTGACCAGGGTTTCGGCGGAGAATGATACGAAGTATTTGATGGATAATCTGGAGGTTTGGAGGGGGCTTGCGGCTTTGGAGGAGGGGCTGGATGCAATATCGACTACCACCGGGGAGGCTTTGGCAGTGTGCGGGCGCATAGAGAAGCTGCGGAGGATTCTGGAAGAGCGGATAACAGAGGCTTTTTGGGTGGAAAGCGTGGGAAGATGGCGCGTTATGGAGGGGGATGAGCGTTTTTCTGAGGGGTCATTTTATTTGGATGAGTTTTATCCGGACGGAGTGGCACAGATTTATCCGCTGATTTATGGATTCCCGGTGGAGGACTGGAAGGCGCAGAAGGAGCTTTATCGTGATTTTACGGAGGCATTTCGGTGGGAAGTGATTGAAGAAAACACATCGGAGTTTGTCTGGACGATGGTGGGAATGGGAGCTGCGAAAGCAGGGGATGTAGAGAGGCTGGAAGACTTTTTGGAAAACTATGAGAAGGCATTTGCCTCTAAGAGAGACTACCCGCTATACACCGGCGAGGCCGGATGGGTTTGCAGAGAGTGCGAGTGGTATTGTAGATATTGTTTGAAGAAGATAGAAGGGCATTTGTTATTTTGAGGCTTTATGAGAAAAAGGGGATCTTGCGCGGTCATGAAGTGAGTGGAAAGATTTTTTGAAGGCAGAATAAACGTCAGGTGAGGAATAATGTCATGGAAAAGAAGGTAAGCCAGAAACAATATAAAAGACATGTTCAGACTGTCCTGCTTTTGCTGATTGCGGCTGCTGTTGCGCTGTTGGTGTTTTTCTGGGCAGTCCAGCAGGCAGTCGAGGCGAATGTAAAACAGAGTGTCTGCAGGAATGTGGAGAACCAGAACAAATATTTTCAGATGACTCTGGATATCCAATACAGCTATCTGGAGGCAGCGGCAGGAAAGGTTGGATTCTCCAAACAGCTTTTTTCGGAGGATAATATGGATCTGATTCGCTCTATCACAGAGTGTACAGAACTCGATAGAGTGGCGATTATTGACAGCAGCGGTGAGTCGCATTATGACAACGGCGAGGTCAAGTCAGTAAAAGAGAGAAGATATTTTGCCGAGGGGATGGCAGGAAGCCGGACAATCAGCGATCCGCTGGAGAGCAAGGTATCTGGACAGACCCGGGTAATCCTCGGCGTACCTATCTGGAAGGACGGGAAGACCGGAGGGGAAGTCATCGGCATTCTGGGAGGTTCTTATGATGTGTCTACGCTGAGCCAGCTCCTTTTTGGGGATATTTACGGCGGCAAGGGGAATCCCTTTCTGGCAGCAAAGGATGGCAAAATCATTGCCTACGGCGAGGAAAGCATGGAAAGCCTGAAAGATAAGGATAACCTGTTTGATTTTTATAGCGAGATGTATGGCGACACCCGTGCAATCGTCCAGATGCGCAGAGACTTTGCAGCGGGGAAGTCAGGCTTTTTGCAGATAAAGAAAAGGACATCTATACGCAATGTGGCTTATGAGCCGTTTGGTTACAATGGCTGGATGATTTGTTATGGAGTGTCTTCCGAGGATGCAGAGAAGGACTATCGCTTTATCAGCCACTATGAAATGATATTGCTGATAGTGATGGTAGGTCTTGTGTTGTGTATGATATTCTCCTTTGTAAATGTCAACGGCGTCCGGCAGAAGGAACTGATAAAGCTTGCCAGCACAGATGCTCTGACAGAACTGCACAGCAAAAAAAGCACTGAGGATCAGATTCAGAAATGGCTGAGTCCGGAGAACGAAGCCTTGAAAGGAATCCAGGCATTTTTGATCATGGACGTCGATTATTTTAAGGAGGTCAATGATAATTACGGACACACAGTTGGCGATGAGGTGCTGCGCCAGATAGGCGGATGCATCAAAAAAGTTTTTCGCAGTACAGATATCATGGGAAGAATCGGCGGCGATGAGTTTGCTGTTTTCATTAAAAATGTAGGGTCTGTTGAGAATGTGGAACACAAGGCGGTGGAGCTGGCTGAGCGAATCCGCCAGATGACTGTCCCAGAGCTGGCTGATCAGAGAATTACCTGCAGCATTGGGGTGGCCTGCTATCCAAAACATGGGAGAACCTATCTGGAGCTGTTTAAGCATGCAGATATGGCGCTGTATGAGACAAAGGATCGTGGGCGCAACGGTTATACCATATATTGTGCAGACGGCAGTGTGCAGAATGAGGACAGCTTTGTGCAGCGCGCGTACACGGAAATCAATCCGCTTACTGGTTTGTACTTCAATAAGGCGTTCTTCAGGAAGGCGAATGAATATATTCAGAGGGAGGAAAACAGCGCTTATTTGATGGCGGCCATTGATATTGAACATTTCCGGCTGTTTAATACTCTTTACGGCAGGAAAGAGGGCGATCGCTTTTTGGTGTATATTGCTGAATGTCTGCTGCAGGTGCAGAGGGAAGGAAAAGGGATAGCCGGATATCTGGGAGGCGATAACTTTTGCGTTATTCTCTCGTCTCATCACAGGATTTTGCCGAGAATTCAGAGGGAAATTACAGAGAAGGTGGAGGAATGGAGCCGGTCCGTGGCATTTTTGCCGGCATTTGGTATTTATTATATTATGGACAAAACCATGCCCGCAGTAGCTATGTATGACTGCGCTACCATGGCGCTGTCCCGTGTTTATGGCAATTATTCGCAGAGAAGCTGCGTATTCAGCAACCAGATGATTCGGCAGACAGAAGAGGAAATCCTTCTGATCAATGAGATCAAGGAAGGAATCGAGCGAGAGGAATTTGTCTTTTACGTGCAGCCCCAGTGCCGTATTTCTTCTGACAAGCTGAAAATTGTAGGAGGCGAGTGTCTGGTGCGCTGGAACCATCCGAAACGGGGTATAATCTCACCGGGAGAATTTGTTCCAATTCTGGAACAAAGCGGATTTTTGGCGGAGCTTGATCGTTACACATGGCAAAAGGCGTGTCAGTGGCTAAGCAGCTGGATTGGCAGGGGAAAAAGCATAGTTCCGATTTCAATCAATGTGTCGCGGATTGACATTCTTTCTATGGATGTACTCGGATATTTGAAAGGGCTGATTGAAGAATATAAGGTGCCGCCGCAGCTTTTGCAGCTGGAGATTACGGAAAGTGTATATGCAGATGAAAATAAAGCAATCCTGGAAACACTGGAGCTGTTGCAGCAGGCGGGATTTATGGTAATAATGGATGACTTTGGAAGCGGTTATTCATCTTTAAATATGCTCAAGAGCGTGACAGTGGATGCGTTGAAGATCGATATGAAATTCCTTCAGTTTGATAAGAATCAGGAAGAGCGTGGACTAAATATTCTGGGCTCCGTAATCCGTATGTCACAGGGCATCGGACTCCCTACGATTATGGAGGGCGTTGAGAACCGCGCTCAGCAGGAATTTCTGGAATCTATGGGCTGCTGCTATGTCCAGGGCTTTTACTACTTCCGCCCAATGCCTGTGCAGGATTTTGAAAAGCTGATTTCGGACGAGAATGTACTGGATCAGGGCGGCTTTCAGTGAGAAGCTTTTTTGCTCTCAAGGCCGTGTACAAAGCCTTGAGCTCCTGTCTGTAATATAATGAGGCTGTATGATTGAGAAAAGCTAAGGAGGGATAGTGTGAAAAATAAAATACGGGTACTTTTTTTGGTGGGAACCATGGCGATTTGCCTGGGGGGCTTTGAAGCAAGGGCAGATGTCGTGGAGGCAGCGAACATGCAGGGTGAGGAAAGTATGCTTTCTTTTCAGGATCTGACAGGGCGTCAGTTCTGCTTTGCCAGCGGAGCCGGCGCCTGGGCTACCCTGCTGACAATACAGGAGGACGGAAGCTTTTCTGGCGAATATTTTGACAGAGACATGGGAGCATCGGGCGACGCTTACCCGAATGGAACGATGTATCAGAGTAATTTCAGCGGAACCTTCACGCAGCCTGTAAGAGTGAATGCGTATACGTATTCCATGCAAATCCGTGAGATAAGCTATGACAAGGAGGTTGGGACAGAAGAAATCATAGATGGCGTACTGTACCATTATACAGAGGTTTATGGCCTGGATGGTGCAGAAGATATTCTGGTCTATCTGCCGAATGCTCCCATTGCAGAGCTTCCCCAGGAATTCAGAAGCTGGGTGGGCTATTCGGATCTCCCGGCTTCTTCAGATACCACACTTCCATTTTATGCTTTATACAATGAGAAGGAACAGTGCGGCTTTTCCAGCTACAGCTTTCTTGACAATCTGAAAGAAACCGTGGCTGCTGCAGAGGAATCGGCGGCTGCTTTGGAAAATTCGATTCAGAATGAGTCCCTCAGTCAGGCGCAGCTCAATGAGAAAACAGGGCAGCTTTATGAGCTGTGGGATGGGGTATTAAACCATATCTGGAGTGTCTTAGAGCAGACAAAGGATGAAGAGACCATGATGGCTATCACAGAAGAAGAGCTTGCATGGCTCAATCAAAAGGAAGAAGCAGCAGCGCAGGCAGGCGCAGAGTTTGAGGGCGGTTCGCTGCAGCCAATGGTTATGAATCAAACGGCAGCAGAAATGACCAAGGCCAGAGTCTATGAGCTTTTGGAGCTGTTCTAACGCAGGCGGTGCGGCGAGGACAGGCTGACACGTGTCTCTGTCTGTCCTCACCGCACTGTGAGCCTCAGCTCTGAGCATTTTCTTCAATCAAATCTTTAATCTGTTCCATCTTTATATCAAGAGCTGCGCTGGATTCGGCACAGTCTTTCAAATCCTTTGCCAGCATCTGAGTGAGCTCAGGACTCAGGTTCTTTTTGTAGCGCATTCGGTGTTCTAGGTTTGCCCAGAAATCCATGGCTATGGTGCGAAGCTGAACCTCAACCTTCATCATGCGTTTCTCGTCCTTGAGAAAGATAGGAGTCTCCACAATGAGATGAAGGCTTCTGTAGCCATTTGGCTTGGGATGCTTGATATAATCCTTTCTTTCAAGCAGCCATACATCATCCTGTTCAAGAAGACAGTCTGCAAGCAGGTAGATATCCTTGATAAAGGGGCAGATAACACGCACGCCTGCCACATCGTTCAGATTGGCTTCCACAGATTCTATATTTAACGGAAGATTTTTGCGCTTCATTTTTTCCAGAATGCTTTCCGGAGATTTCAGGCGGGTTTTTATGGTATCAATAGGATTGTGTTCCTGTTCCAGGGAAAACTGACGGTTCAGAACATTGAATTTTGTTTCGATTTCCAGCAGGGCGCAGCTATAGTAGGTCATAAGGCGCTTTGAGAAATCCAGGTTTTCTTTAAAGGCTTCGATGGTTTCCTGCGGCATATTGGGTATTAGATTTTCAATCGGGTTCATAAATAAATTCCTTTCGTTATTGTAGGCGGAAACCCACTGTCCTTGGACGGTGGGAGGAGCCTTGTAAATGGTTACCAAAAATAATATCCTATGTTATAATACACGCATAGGAGAAAACCGTTGGGAGCATTTGCTCTGAAGGCACTCTTTTGTACTTTGAAAAGTTAAGATATGAGGTTTTTAACACCAACCGTTGTTAATGTAAAATCTTAAACGTAATGATATATACTGTAAAGCATGGAAAGTTTTCGTACCGTTTACAGTTACAGCTGAGTAAATCTTTGCTGTAAAGGGTGCTGTCAACCACCCTATGATGTAATGTCACTTTAGGTAGTAATACCTATTGGGGTTTTAAAAGGTCGGAGGCATAAGCAGTTACTACGACTGGGCAGTTGACAAAATAAGAGTAGTGAAAATCAAGATTTTTGTCAAGAATATTTGACGAGTTCTTAAAAAAATCACAAATGAAGCACAGCCTCTGTCTGCACGCGGCTCTTGTAATTTTGTCAGGGAAATGTTATACTTTGGCTATCATATCCAGACCTCGAAGGGCTGTACCTGAGAGGAAAGGGCCGCAGACAGAAGAAATGAATATACTGTAGGAGCGCCCGTAGGAGCGCTTTGTTTTTTTATGGGTATATCTGTTTACAGGGAGGAAATAATATGGACACAAGACTCGCAGCAATTACCATCATTGTGGAGGACAGGGAAAGCGCAGAGGCAATCAATCGTCTGCTTCACCTGTATGGAGATTATATTGTCGGCAGGATGGGGATTCCCTACAGGCCGAGGAAGGTGTCTGTTATCAGTGTTATTTTGGATGCTCCTCAGGATAAAATCAGCGCTCTGTCAGGAAAGTTGGGAATGCTTCCTGGCGTGAGCAGCAAGACGGTTTATTCCAAAGAAGCAAAAAAATAAGAATTTCTTTCACATGTCTGCAGTGTCTGAAAGAAAGCAGGCTGCTCAAGCGAACAGTAACCTCGCGTTCCCCGTCATCGTCTGGGTAGAGAATAAGGAACAAGAGAGGAAAAAAATCATGTATCGTGTGGATTCCATGAAGGCAGAGGAGTTTATTTCCCATGAGGAGATTATGGATACTCTGGCCTATGCACAGGAGAACAAAAACAATGTAGAGCTGATTGACAGAATTCTTGCCAGAGCCAGACAGAGAAAGGGGCTGAACCACAGGGAGGCCTCTGTTCTTCTTGTCTGTGAGGATGAGGAGAAGAATCAGGAAATCTATGCCCTTGCAGAGCAGATTAAGAAGGATTTCTATGGAAACAGAATTGTTATGTTTGCACCGCTGTATCTTTCTAATTACTGTATCAATGGCTGCATATACTGCCCCTTCCATGCCAAAAACAAGCATATTCCAAGAAAGAAGCTGACCCAGGAGGAGATCCGCAGGGAGGTGATTGCCCTTCAGGATATGGGGCATAAGCGTCTGGCTCTTGAAACCGGGGAGGATCCGAAAAACTGTCCCATTGAATATGTGCTGGAGAGCATTCGCACTATCTACAGCATTCATCATAAGAACGGAGATATCCGCAGAGTTAATGTGAACATTGCTGCCACAACCGTGGAAAATTATCGAAAATTAAAGGAAGCAGGCATAGGAACCTATATTCTTTTCCAGGAAACCTATCATAAGGAATCTTATGAAAAGCTTCATCCAACAGGACCAAAGCATGACTATGCCTATCATACAGAAGCCATGGACAGAGCCATGGAGGGCGGCATTGACGATGTGGGAATCGGCGCTCTCTTTGGACTGGAGCTGTATCGCTATGAATTTGCCGGTCTTCTCATGCATGCAGAACACCTGGAGGCAGTACACGGAGTAGGACCTCATACCATTAGTGTTCCGAGAATCCGCAGAGCAGATGATATCGACCCAGATACCTTTGATAATGGAATTGACGACGATACCTTTGCAAAGCTGGTAGCCTGCATCCGTATCGCTGTTCCGTATACAGGTATGATTATCTCTACAAGAGAAAGCCAGAAATGCAGAGAGAGGGTTCTTCACCTGGGCGTTTCCCAGATAAGCGGCGGTTCCAGAACAAGCGTGGGAGGCTATGTGGAACCTGAACCAGAGGAGGAAAGCTCGGCGCAGTTTGATATCAGCGACAACCGAACCCTGGATGAGGTAGTAAACTGGCTGATAAAGATGGGCTACATTCCGAGCTTTTGCACAGCCTGCTACAGAGAGGGCCGTACAGGAGATCGTTTTATGAGTCTCTGTAAGAGCGGGCAGATTCAGAACTGCTGTCATCCCAATGCATTGATGACTCTGAAAGAATATATGGAGGATTATGCATCTGAGGACACCAGGAGGGCAGGAGAGCTTCTGATTCAAAGAGAGCTTTCCAATATTCCGAGAGAGAAGACCAGAGAAATCGTGGTCAGAAATCTCGCGGAGATTGAAAAGGGAAAGAGAGATTTCCGATTCTAGAGAGCAGGAGGGAAGAGCCATGGGAATGAACAGCATACCATCTGCAGAGAGGGTGCATATCGGAATCTTTGGAAAGAGAAATTCAGGAAAGTCAAGTCTTATCAATGCTATGACCGGTCAGAGGCTTTCTATTGTGTCAGAGGTAAAGGGAACTACCACAGACCCCGTGCAAAAGGCCATGGAGCTTTTGCCTCTGGGACCTGTGGTACTAATTGATACTCCTGGGATCGATGATGAGGGAGCGCTTGGAGCCATGCGCGTAGGCAGAAGCCTTCAGATGCTGAACAAATCCGATATGGCTCTTCTTGTTCTGGATGCAGGGAGGAAGGTGACAGAAGAGGATAAGGCTCTTCTTGCCCGTATCAGAGCCAAGAAGATTCCCTGCATGATTGCCTTGAACCAGTGCGATTTGTTCACAGAGCAGGAAATCAACAGGCAGATACAAGAGACAAAACAAAAGCTTGGAGAGGAAGCGGCAGGAATACAAATCCTTCCTGTAAGCGCCTCTTCTGGGTATCATATCACAGAACTCAAGGAGGCTCTTGCAGGGCTTCTCTCAGAGGAGGAACCCAGCAGGAGAATTGCGGCAGACCTTATAATTCCGGGAAAGCTCACAATCCTGGTGATTCCCATTGATAAGGCAGCCCCAAAGGGAAGGCTGATTCTTCCTCAGCAGCAGACAATCCGTGATATTCTGGAGGCTGGGGGCGCCTGTCTTGTTGTGCGGGATACAGAGCTTTCCCAGGTGCTATCCTCTCTGGAAGGGCAGGTGGGACTTGTTATTACGGACAGTCAGGCCTTTGGAGCTGTGTCTCGCATTGTGCCTGAGGGCATTTTGCTCACCTCTTTTTCCATTCTTTTTGCGAGATATAAGGGAGAACTAGAGCCTTTGCTCTCAGGAGTCGGCGCTTTAGAGGAGCTAAAGGATGGAGACAGGGTTCTTATTTCTGAAGGCTGTACCCACCATCGGCAGTGCGATGACATCGGTACGGTTAAGATACCGGGCTGGATTAGCGCTTACACAGGGAAGAAGCTTCATTTTTCCTTTACAAGCGGAGGAGAATTCCCGTCTGATTTATCCTCATATGGGCTTATCGTTCATTGCGGCGGCTGTATGCTCAATGCCAGGGAGATGCGTTATCGCATTGCCTGCGCCCTTGATGCCGGCGTTCCTATAACGAATTATGGAATGCTGATTGCCAGTATTAAGGGCATTCTTGAGCGAAGTCTTGCGCCTGTGAGAGGAAAGCAATAGAAAAAGAAAAATCGGGAGTTTTTTCCAAAAAAATCCATAAAATACGGCGAATATTATGCAGATAAAAATACCCCTGTGCGATTAAGCGAAAATAACAGCGAAGCAAATCAAAAATTGCCAATCTATGGTGAACGAAAGACAGCTTTTGGCGCCATTTTCGGCTTGATTCCGCCAAGAAGACTGTTCTATAATGACTCTTGTGCGGAGCTTTCAACAGGGCCCGATGGCTCCGCCGATTAGTCAGATAGAAAAGGGGAGGAGCCAGGACATTATGGATAAGTTAAATGTTGCCATTGCCGATGATAATGAAAAAATGATAGAGCTGCTTGGAAAAATGATTTCAGAAGACAAGGACTTAGAGCTTGTGGGAAAAGCACACAATGGAGAGGAAATTTGCAGTATTATCAGGGAAAAACAGCCGGATGTGGTTGTTTTGGACATTATTATGCCAAAGGTGGACGGGCTGTCTGTTATGGAAAAAATCGGGAGAGACAGAGATTTAAAGAAGCATCCGTCGTTTATTGTGGTAACAGCAGTAGGACAGGAAAAAATCACAGAGAACGCCTTTTCCTTGGGAGCGGATTATTATATGCTCAAGCCATTTGATAATCGGCTTCTTCTGAACCGCATCAAGCAGATACGCAGTGCCGGAGAGAGAAAGACAAGGGACAATGTGAAAGGGCAGCTGCATGAGGAGACGGTAGAAATTGATAAGAGAAATCTTGAGGGAGATGTGACCACTATTATTCATGAGATAGGTGTTCCTGCTCACATCAAAGGCTACCAGTACCTCCGCGATGCTATCATTTTGTCTGTCAATGATATGGAAATGCTTAATTCCATTACAAAAATTTTATATCCTACAATCGCAAAAAAACACCAGACAACATCCAGTCGTGTGGAGAGAGCCATACGCCATGCAATAGAGGTTGCTTGGAGCAGGGGAAAAATGGACACGATTGACGAGCTTTTTGGATATACGGTCAGCACAGGCAAGGGAAAACCGACTAATTCTGAGTTTATTGCACTGATTGCCGATAAAATTCGTCTGGAATATAAAAAACACTCTTTCAATTAGGGGAATATTAGGATATAATGAGATTATATTTTAGTAACTCCTTGTTCCAGGGTACAGACTGCATTTTACAGCAGCTGTGAAGGTACAAGGCAGTTATATATTTGCAACATACAAGGAGGTTTTTACAGATGAAGAAAATTTTATTTGCCACATCAGAAGCGGTTCCCTTTATTAAGACAGGAGGACTTGCTGATGTAGCGGGAGCATTGCCAAAATGCTTTGACAAGAGATACTTTGACATTCGAGTGATTTTGCCGAAATATGCCTGTATGAAGCAGGAGTGGAAGGATCAGATGCAGTATGTTACCCATTTTTACATGGATTTAGGATACAAGAACTGCTATGTCGGCATCCTGCAGATGGAATATGAGGGAATTCAGTTCTATTTTATTGATAATGAGTATTATTTCAGCGGACCAAAGCCTTATGACAGCGCTCCATGGGATTTGGAGAAGTTTGCTTTCTTCTCAAAGGCAGTTCTGTCTGTGCTTCCGGTTCTGGATTTTCGTCCTGACATCATTCACTGCCATGACTGGCAGACCGGTCTGGTGCCTGTGTATCTGAATGATTCCTTCCAGGCAAACCCATTCTTCCGGGGAATTAAGACAATTATGACCATACATAATCTGAAATTCCAGGGCGTATGGGATGTGAAGACAGTGAAGGAGATTACCGGACTTTCAGACTATTATTTTGCTCCTGACAAGCTGGAGGCTTATCGGGACGCCAACTTCCTCAAGGGAGGCATTGTTTTTGCAGATGCTGTGACAACAGTCAGCAACACCTATGCAGAGGAAATCAAGACCCCATTCTACGGCGAGAGACTGGACGGACTTCTCTGCGCTCGCTCCAACAGCCTCAGAGGAATTGTAAACGGTATTGACTATGATATTTTCAATCCTGAGACAGACCAGTATATTTACAAGAATTATAGTGCGAAAACCTTCCGCAAGGAAAAGGTGAAAAACAAGATTCAGCTTCAGAGAGAGCTGGGACTTCAGGAAGATCCCAAGGCAATGCTCATTGGTGTGGTATCCCGTCTGACAGACCAGAAGGGCTTTGACTTAATTGCCTATGTTATGGACGAGCTGTGTCAGGACAGCATTCAGCTGGTAGTTCTGGGAACAGGAGAGGAACGCTATGAGAATATGTTCCGCCATTTTGAGTGGAAATATCAGGGCAAGGTATCTGCTCAGATCTACTATGACGAGCCGTTGTCTCACAAGATCTACGCTGCCTGCGATGCCTTCCTTATGCCTTCTCTGTTTGAGCCGTGCGGCCTTAGCCAGCTGATGAGCCTTAGATATGGAACGCTTCCGATTGTCCGTGAAACAGGCGGCTTAAAGGATACGGTGGAACCTTACAATGAATATGAAGGAACCGGAACAGGCTTCAGCTTCCGCAATTATAATGCGCATGAAATGCTCAATACCATCCGCAATGCAGAGAGAATCTACTACGATAAGAAGCGTGAGTGGAATAAGCTTGTGGATCGCGCTATGGCAGCAGACTTCTCCTGGAAATATTCTGCAAGCCAGTACGAAGAAATGTACAATTGGATGATTGGAGAATAAAAAAAGCAAAAGTACACATACTACCTCTGTAAAATCATTATACGGCAGATAAAAGAAAGGCTGCAGCAAGAAGTCACTTTCTTTTATTTTCCGCAGAAAACAGGAGGTAGCATGATGAATCAGATTTCAGAACTGGATTTACAGAATCTCCGTCACTTAATCGGCGGGTTTGAGACCACCCACTGCAAAATGCAGGCCTACGCGCAGCAGACGCAGGACACAGAGGTGAAGCAGTTTTTCCAGAAGGCGGCGCAGTCGGCCATGACAGGAAAACAGCAGCTGATGCAGTTTTTACAGTAGGAGGGAAAGTCAATGAATGAGATGATGAACGAGAAAACCATGGTAGCCGATACACTTGCATCTATTAACGGAGAGCTGGTCCGCTATGGGGAAATGATTTCCCAGACAGAGAATCCCCAGCTCAAGCAGACGCTTAAACAGATGCGCAATCAGTGTGAGACTTCTCAGGAGGAGATTTACAAAATTGCCCGTGAACGCCAGTATTATGTGCCGGCGCAGCAGGCTGCCAGAGAAGAGGTAGAGCATGTACGCTCTATTCTTTCCAGAGGCTGATTCACAAAAAGAGGAACTTCGGGGGCGGAGCTTTGTACGCCCCCGTTTTTTAACGGATTAAGCAAGTTTCCTGCTTGAATTTGACTGCTTTCTTATATTTTTTCTTATCCATTTCTTTCTATTTCCCTGTCTCCCCTTGTTTTGATCATCCTGTCCGGCTTTATCCGAAAATCAGAACCCTAAAAAAGACTTGACAACACGCAGAATTTGTAATACTATGTAAAAAGAAAAGCGAACATAAGTTCATGCTATGACCATAAAGGAGGAATTTATAAAATAATGATAAATGAAGATAAAAAGAAGGCTCTTGAAGCAGCATTAGGTCAGATAGAGAAGCAGTATGGCAAGGGCTCTGTGATGAAGCTTGGCGAATCCAGGGCAAATCTCCAGGTAGAGGCTGTTCCCACAGGCTCCCTGAGTCTTGACATTGCCCTGGGCGTAGGCGGTGTTCCCAAGGGAAGAATTGTGGAAATTTATGGCCCGGAATCCAGCGGTAAGACAACGGTTGCCCTGCACATGGTCGCAGAAGTGCAGAAGAGGGGCGGAATCGCAGGCTTTATTGATGCGGAGCATGCTCTTGATCCTGTTTATGCCAGAAATATTGGGGTGGATATTGACAATCTCTATATTTCTCAGCCAGATAATGGAGAACAGGCTCTGGAGATTACAGAGACAATGGTTCGCTCAGGAGCTGTGGACATTATTATTGTAGATTCTGTAGCAGCCCTGGTTCCAAAGGCTGAGATTGACGGAGACATGGGAGACAGTCATGTAGGACTTCAGGCGCGTCTTATGTCCCAGGCTCTGAGAAAGCTGACTGCTGTTATCAGCAAATCCAACTGTGTGGTGATCTTTATTAATCAGCTTCGTGAGAAAGTGGGGATTATGTTCGGCAATCCGGAGACAACCACAGGCGGACGCGCCCTGAAATTTTATTCGTCTGTGCGCATGGACGTGCGCAGAGTAGAAACTCTCAAGCAGGGAGGCGAGATGGTAGGAAATCATACAAAGATTAAAGTCGTGAAGAACAAAGTAGCTCCCCCCTTTAAGCAGGCAGAGTTTGATATTATGTTTGGCACAGGCATTTCCAGAGAGGGAGATATTCTGGATCTGGCAGCAGAAATCAATGTGGTCAATAAGAGCGGCGCATGGTATGCCTACAATGGCAATAAAATCGGTCAGGGGCGTGAGAATGCCAAGACGTATCTGAAGGAGCATCCAGAAATCCGCGATGAGATCGAAAAGCAGGTGCGGATTTTCTATGGACTTGAAGAGAAAGAGGCAGAGACAGCACAGCCAGAGACTGAGAAGAAGCCAAGAAAGGCAGGGAAAGCTGCTCAGGATAAGGCTTCCAGGGATAAGAAGCAGGAATTGACAGCCCAGGAGCAGGAGCCGGAAAATATGCTTTCAGAAGAAGATTCTCTTAAGCTGGCAAAAGGGGAAGAGGCAATACCTGAAGAAGAGTCAGTGGAGAAGGAATAATGCAGAATTTTTCTACAGAGGAAGCACATGAGGCCGCTAAGAAGGCAATGCGTCTTTTAGAACATATGGACAGAACAGAGAAGGGGCTTTTTGATAAGCTCCTTCAATCTGGTTTTTCAGAGGAAGCAGCCCAGGAGGCTCTGCATTACGTGAAGTCCTTTGGCTATGTAAATGACGAGAGATATGCACAGCGCTATATTGAGGGGAGAATACGCACCAAGAGCAGACAGAAGATTTTTCAGGAACTCTGGCAAAAGGGAATTGACAGGGAGACGATTGCCCTTGCCTGGGAGACGGTTTCTTCCTGTGAACAGACGGACGAGAGGGAACTGATTCAAAGCCTGGTGAAAAAGAAATGTCCAGAGGGCGTGGCTTTGGATGACAGAGATAAGCGCAGACTCTGCGCTTATCTTCAGAGAAGAGGCTTTGGCCTTTCAGATATATATTCTGTGATAGAGGAATTGTCAAATAACAACGAGTAAGAAGAAATAAACAAAGAATGGGTAGAAAAACTTGACATAAGTCATAAAAACATTTAAAATCATATTGTTGTATTTGTACAATGAAAACAGAATAAGGAGGTGCTCCTGTGACAGGCACAACAATTATTGTTGCTATTGTCGCTGTAGTAATTACGCTTCTTATTGCAGTTCCTGTTACTTGCAGGATAGCAGTTTCCAATAAGGTGAAAAAGGATGCCGAGATTGTAGGAACTGCTGAAGAAAAAGCAAGAAATATCATAGATGAGGCTTTGAAATCGGCGGAGACAAAGAAACGAGAGACTCTTCTGGAAATTAAGGAGGAATCTCTGCGAAACAAAAATGAGCTGGAGAAAGAAACCAAGGAAAGAAGGGCTGAACTGCAGAAGTATGAGAAGCGAGTATTATCCAAGGAGGAATCTGTGGATAAGAAGGCAGATGCTATAGAGCGGCGGGAAGCTGACTATACGTCGAGAATAGCAAAATTACAGGAAAAAGAAAAAAGGGTAAGTGAACTTGAAAAGCAGGGATTGCAGGAATTGGAGCGTGTTTGCGGACTGACCTCCGAACAGGCAAAGGAAGAGCTTCTGCGTGCAGTAGAGGACGACGTGAAGGTGGATGTGGCCAGACTTTACAAGGAACTGGAGAGCAGAGCAAGGGAAGAAGCAGATAAAAAGGCAAAGGAATATGTTGTCAATGCCATTCAGAAATGTGCGGTTGATCATGTTTCTGAGGCTACTATTTCTGTGGTACAGCTTCCAAGCGATGAGATGAAAGGACGCATCATCGGACGTGAGGGACGCAACATTCGTACCTTAGAAACGCTCACAGGAGTGGACTTGATTATTGACGACACCCCTGAAGCAGTGGTTCTGTCAGCCTTTGACCCGATTCGGAGAGAGATTGCAAGAGTCGCTCTGGAGAAACTGATTGTGGATGGACGTATTCATCCGGCGCGTATCGAGGAAATGGTTGAGAAAGCACAGCGAGAGGTAGAGAACCTGATTCGCGAGGAAGGCGAAACAGCAGCTATGGACGTGGGAGTACATGGAATTCATCCGGAATTGATTAAGCTTCTGGGAAGAATGAAATTCCGCTCCAGCTATGGACAGAATGCACTGAAGCACTCCATTGAGGTAGCGCAGCTTTCAGGACTTCTGGCAGGAGAAATCGGAGCAGACGTGCGTCTGGCAAAGCGTGCGGGACTTCTTCATGACATTGGAAAATCCATTGACCACGAGGTAGAGGGTTCCCATATCCAGATAGGAGTTGACCTTTGCAGAAAGTATAAGGAATCTGCTGTTGTGATTAATGCTGTGGCAGCACATCATGGAGATGTAGAGCCGGAATCCTTGGTAGCCTGTATTGTGCAGGCAGCAGACGCTATTTCAGCAGCACGTCCGGGCGCCAGAAGAGAAACCCTGGAGACTTATACGAACCGTTTGAAGCAGCTGGAAGATATTACCAATACGTTTAAGGGCGTTGATAAATCCTTTGCTATTCAGGCAGGAAGAGAAATTCGCGTTATGGTTCTTCCTGAGCATGTCAATGATGCTGACATGGTTATTCTGGCAAGAGACATTGCAAAGCAGATTGAAGCTGAATTGGAATATCCAGGACAGATTAAAGTGAATGTTATCCGCGAGAGCCGTGCTGTTGATTATGCAAAGTAACAGTCTATTGAAATCCATACAGGCGTCATAAGCACTATCCTAACCTAATGAAAATAAATACCAGGACTCTTTTGTCTGCATTTCAGCAGGTAAAAGAATTCTGGTATTTTTGCTTCTTTGAAAAAGAAGTCTCAGAAAAGCTCAACAATCATTCCGCATAATACACTGATTCCGTACAGGCTTCCGAGAATCAGCAGGTTATTTTTTAAATGTCTATTTGAACGGAAAAGAACAGCAAGGCCAATACCGGCGCAGGAGAGAAGTCCTGCAAGCATGCTTCCTGTACTCAGGATTCCGTCCAGATAGAGACTGGTGATTGTGACAGAAGAAGCACAGTTGGGAATCAGCCCAACAAGTCCTGTGAGAAGTACACTTATAAGAGGATAGCTGGAGATTGTGCGGACAAGGGTTTCCATACCTATAACCTCCACAAGTCCATTCAATGCCAGAGAAATGATAAAAATAAAAGCTGTAATCTGAAGAGAATGGGTGAAAGCAGAATAGAAGATACTTCCTTCCTCACAGTGGCAGTGTTCCCTCTCGCATAGCTCATGAATGTGAAGTCCTCGCTGTTCTCCCTTGTGAAGAATGCGCACTCCCATGTCTACGAGGATTCCGGCTATGATACCAATGAATACCTTAGCAGCCAGGATTTTCAAAATTTTATCAGCAGGAGCCTGCTCTGAAAGCAAAATAGGAAGCATCTCATCAGAGGTTGACAGGTATACCGCGAGCAGGGTTCCAACAGTGATAACGCCGCCGGAATACAAATTAGACGCGGCAGCGGAAAAGCCGCATTGCGGGAGAATTCCCAGAAGTCCTCCAATCACAGGACCTTTTTTTCCTGTATGAAGAAGCATGGAGATTGTTTTTTCTCCGGCCTTTGTTTCCAGATATTCCATAGCCAGATAAGCCAGAAAGAGGAAGGGAATCAGCTTAACAGTATCAATGGCAGTATCCAGTAAAATATCCAATAATAATTCCATATTTTACATTCCTTGTTACGGTTCACAGCGGCGCAAGCGCACACTTCGCGATGCATACAGATGCAGCGCAAGCGCCGCAGTTGTTTGTGAAGAGTAACGTTTCCTTTCATTAGGTTTGCTGGCAGGAGCTTTCTGATTGGAGTATCAGCATTTTCTGTGATATATTTCCCCTGCACAGACATATTGGCTTTTATAATAAATAGAAAATGGTCATTTGTCAATGTCCTTCTTGACTCTTTTGTTCTATTTTTCCCACTGAAGCCGTACATTAGAATGGATGAGCAAAGAGAGGCGGTCGGGGAAGTGAAAAGGAAAACTCCTTTTTTATTCTTTTATATCCTGGGAACTGTGGCAGGAATCCTGCTTCCCTGCTTTTTATGGAAATATGAAATAGCGCTTATGAAAAGCACAAGTATTTATTTCCTTGCGTCTCTGGAGACGCGCACAGCAGCAGGCTGGACATATTTCAGGGAAATCGCGGGTATACGGGGCGTTTACTGGCTTTTGTGGGTACTGAGTGGATTTTCTATTTTCGGAATTCCTCTAAGCGTTGTCACGGTTGTCTGGAAGGGCTTTATGGCAGGAGGAATTGTCACCATGTCGATTCTGCATTTTGGAATCCTGGGAGGCGTGTGGGGCTGCCTGCTTCTTTTACCGCAGTATTTTATTTATGTTCCCGTATCTATTCTTCTGTCTGAGCAGATTATAAAGGTCAGTGGTTTTTCCTGGAAAAACAGGAGAATGACAGGAAGAGAGCTGCGAAATTATGGGATTTCGGCTTTTCTTTTGTCCATTGGAATGACGCTCGGAATGTTTCTGGAAGCCTTTATAAATCCCTTGCTGCTGGGGCTTTTTGTGCAGAGATGGAAACTCTTCTGAGATAACAATCATCACATGAGCCTGAAAAAAGATTTGCTTTTTAACCAAAAAATAAGTATAATGTGACTTATTGGAAGGAAAGGGGCGCTGAGCGTCGGTGGCACTCGTTTAGCACCGACCGAAGGGGCTGGAGCAGCAGAAAAGGAAACGTATGAGAAATCAGGGACAAAGGCTTATGGAGAGTGCTATCAGAGAATTTATCGAATATTTGCATAATGTAAAGACCACCTCTGGAAACACAGAGGTTTCTTATTTGCGCGATTTAAAGAAAATGACAGTCTGGTTAGCAGAGAGGGAAATTACGCAGGTATCCCAGGTGTCCTCAGATGCATTGGAAGCCTATATCAGCTCTTTGGAAGAGCAGCAATTTGCCTCCTCTACAATTTCCAGGAGTGTGGCTTCTGCCAGAGCTTTTTTTCAGTATGAGCTGCAGGAGGGAAGAATCGCCACAAATCCGGCAGAGAAATTACATCCTCCAAAGATACAGAAAAAGATTCCTGAGATTCTGACAATAGAGGAAGTGGATCTTCTGATGAGGCAGCCAGATATGACCACTGCCAAGGGAATGCGTGACAAGGCTATGCTGGAGCTTCTATACGCAACAGGAATGCGGGTGAGCGAGCTGATTCATTTAAAGGTTTCTGATTTGAACCTTTCTCTGGGCTATGTAAGCTGCTGCGCTTATGGAAAGAACAGAATTATTCCCATTGGAAGTGTGTGCAGAAAGGCTCTTCACAGATACATAGACAAGGCGCGTGGAAGTCTGGTACAGCATTCAGACACAGAAGAACTGTTTACAAACTGCTCTGGCAAGGCCATGAGTCGTCAGGGCTTTTGGAAGGTATTGAAGGGATATGCACACGAGGCTGGAATTCGGGGAGATATCACGCCCCATACTCTGCGCCATTCCTTTGCTGTTCATATGCTTCAAAACGGAGCAGATGTGAAAAGTGTGCAGGAAATGCTGGGACATTCTGATATTGCAACCACACAGCTTTACCTGAGCATGCACGTGAATCGCATGAGAGATGTATATAGAAAAGCACACCCACGGTGCTGAAGCAATGGGAAAATTCAAAGGCAGCGGATGAGTCAGGAAATTTCTGACTGATCCGCTGCCTGTTTGAACGTATCAAGCAAGTCCCGCGCTTCCATTTCAGCATTTTTCTGCAATTTCATAAAGCAGTTTTTCAGATTCTTCCCAGCCCAGACAAGCGTCTGTGATGGATTTGCCGTAAATATGAGGGCAGCCGGGGATGAGCTTTTGATTTCCGCTTTCAATATAACTTTCGATCATCAGGCCCTTCACGAGCTTATGAAGGTCAGGATTTACTCTTCGATTGTGCAGGATTTCCTCTGCAATACGAATCTGCTGCTCATATTTTTTGCTGGAATTGGAGTGGTTGGTATCTACAATAACAGCTGGGTTTAAAAGATTTCTTTCCCCGTATTTTTCCAGAAGAAGGACTAAATCCTCATAATGGTAGTTGGGAATAGATTCTCCGTGCTTATTTACGGCTCCCCGGAGAATGGTATGAGCAAGAGGGTTTCCGGTAGTTTCCACCTCCCAGGAACGGTAGATAAAGCGGTGTCCGTGCTGGGCAGCATGCACAGAATTCAGCATAACGCTGAAGTCTCCGCTCGTCGGATTTTTCATTCCGGCAGGCACATCCATGCCGCTCACGGTCAGGCGGTGCTGCTGGTCCTCTACAGAACGCGCTCCTACAGCTACATAAGAGAGGAGGTCAGATAAATATCTCCAGTTTTCGGGATAAAGCATCTCATCTGCACAGGTAAAGCCACTTTCCTTGATGGCGCGTATGTGCATCTTACGGATAGCAACCAATCCAGCCAGCATATTGGTTTCCTTTTCCGGGTCAGGCTGGTGAACCATTCCTTTATAGCCGTCGCCGGTTGTTCTGGGCTTATTCGTATATACGCGTGGGATAATCAAAACCCTGTCGGCAATTTTTTCCTGGACTTTTCTGAGGCGGAGAAGATAATCACACACAGCATCTTCATTATCTGCAGAGCATGGGCCGATAATAGCAATAAAGCGGTCTGATTTTCCAGTAAAAACATCTTTGATTTCCTGGTCTCGTGTTTCCTTGAGTTTGCGGATATCCTGAGAGATGGGATACTGGCTGCGGATTTCCTCTGGTGTGGGCAATTTTGTGATAAATTCAAATCCCATGTTCGTGTCTCCTTTTTTCGTTACATGTTATGGTTCGCTGCGTTCGCAGAATACGCTTTGCGATGAACAGAAATGCTGCACTTTGCAGCGTTTCGCGCCGACTGCTTCAGGATTTTCGTGTCAAAGGAACGAAAACACCTCGCAGAATCGCCCGTGAACAGTAACCATTACATACGTTCTTTATTATAATATATCTGTCATTATTTGTCGATAGAAAAATTTTAGTTACTGTTCACACGGCTACTGTCCCGCGAGGTGTTTTGGCATGTATATGCCAAAATCCCGAGACATACAAGCCAAAATTTGCGCTTTTATTTTTGCTCTGTGAAAAGAAACTGCCTCAGAGCAAGCACATGCATAAGCGTCAGCGTCAGCTCTCCTGCCAGAATTCCCCACAGATAGCCTTGAATTCCCTTTATAGGAATCACGTTTACAACAAAAAATATTCTTATAGAAATAGCCAGAGCATTATGAATCAGACAGCTTCCTGCCTTTCCGAGCCCATTAAGCACACTGGAAAGCGTGGAATTTAAGTATAAAAAAGGACAGATAAAGGACATAATTCTTAGGTAGATTCCTACATCTTCATTATGAAAAAGAAAAAGTCCTGCCTGCTTTCCAAAGAAAAAATAAAACATTCCGCATGAAATACCAAGAAACAGGCAAAACTGAATAATTCGATGTACGGCTCTTCTGATCGCCCCCTTCTGGCCAAGGGTCTGAAGCTCTGCAATGGACGGAAGCAGCATGGTTCCTACCGAATTCGTCAGGGTAGTGGGAAAAAGAATAAGGGGAAGAGCCATTCCTGTAAAAACTCCGTAAATACTGAGCGCTTCTGAGGAGGAAAGGCCGAATTTCTGAAGCCTTTGCGGAATCAGAACAACCTCCATGCTTGCAAGCAGTGTCAAAAGCACGCGGTTTGCAGTAAGGGGAACAGCCATTTCTCCGATTTCCCGAATACTTTGAAAAAGCGGCGGAAGCTTTTTCAGGGAAAAGGAGGACTTTTGTATGTGAACGCCGATTACAAGAACAGAGAATAAAACAGCTATGATTTCACTGATTAATATTCCATGGACAGCAATAGAAGGAGTGGGAGCTTTTCCCTCAGACACAAGAATCCGGCATAAAAGGCATACAGAAAGCACTCGAACTCCCTGTTCAATAAGCTGAATAAAAGAGGGAAGCGCAGGCTTTTTCATGCCATAATAATAGCTGTTAATGCATCCGTGAAGAGCGCTTAAGGGAAGACTGAGGGCAAGAGGGATAAGAAGGGGAACCGTCCTTGCCTCCTTTAAAATATCCCGTCCAAAGGTTTCGCTGCCATGATACAGAAGATAGGCGGCTATTCCTGACAAAAGAAGGGAAATCGCAGTTCCGGTAAAAAAAGAGCCGATGGCGCCGTTTTTATCTTTTTTCGCGTATTTTGCTGCAGTGTGCCTTGAAATGGAAACCTGGAAACCGGATGCTGTGAGTGCAAGAAACAGGCCCTGAATCGGAAAAATCAGCTGGTAAATGCCCATACCTGCGGCACCAATTGTATGAGACAATAATATTCTATAGAAAAATCCAATTATCCGGCTGAGGAGTCCGGTCATGGTGAGAATGATGGTACCTTTAAAAAAAAGGGATTTTTGCATGAGAAGCCTCATCGTTTTTTCCAATTCTATGCAAAAATGTCCCTTGACAGAACAGGAGGTTTTTGGTACAGTATTAATAAAATCCGAGTGTTTTAGTAGGATTTTAACGTATCAAGCAAGTCCCCCACAGGACAATAAACAGACATGATTTAGTCTTAGCCGCAATCCAGGACTTTTAGAGTAAAGACAGAGGCAGGAGGAATAGAAATGAATCAAGTTATATATTTAGATAATGCAGCCACGACAAGGACTGCTCCTGAGGTAGTGGAGGCAATGCTTCCCTATTTCTCAGAGCTGTATGGGAATCCGTCAAGCATTTATGAGTTTGCAGGAAAAAGCAAGGAGGCGATTATGGCGTCCAGAGCCAAAATCGCAGAGATTCTGGGAGCGCAGACAAATGAGATTTATTTTACAGCAGGAGGAAGCGAGGCTGACAACTGGGCGCTCAAGGCAGCCTTTGAAGCCTACAGTAAGAAAGGAAACCACATTATTACTACAAAAATAGAGCATCACGCGATTCTCCACACCTGTGAATATCTGGAGAAGACCAGAGGCGCTCGCGTTACGTATCTGGATGTGGATGAGAATGGTATTGTGCGCATGGATGAATTGGAGAAGGCCATTACTCCTGAGACCATTCTTATTTCTGTTATGTTTGCAAACAATGAAATCGGTTCAATACAGCCGATTAAAGAAATCGGAAGAATTGCCAGAGAGCATAATATTCTTTTCCATACAGACGCTGTCCAGGCGTTTTGCCAGGTGCCGATAAATGTAGACGAGTGCGGTATAGATATGCTCAGCTCAAGCGCTCATAAAATCAATGGGCCAAAGGGAATCGGTTTTCTTTATATCAGAAAAGGAGTGAAAAACCGTTCCTTTGTACACGGCGGAGGGCAGGAGAGAAAGCGCCGTGCAGGAACAGAAAATGTTCCGGGAATTGTTGGCTATGGAGCAGCAGCCCAGAGAGCATGGAAATCCATGAAAAAGAGAACCGAAGAGGAGGCAGCTCTCAGAGATTACATGATTCAGAGGATTCTGACAGAAATTCCTTATGTGCGTCTGAATGGCGATAAGGAGAGGCGCCTTCCGAATAATGTCAATGTGAGCTTCCAGTTTGTAGAGGGAGAGTCCCTTCTTTTGATGCTTGATACCTATGGAATTTGTGCGTCCAGCGGTTCTGCCTGCACATCCGGGTCTCTGGATCCTTCCCATGTGCTTCTGGCGATTGGGCTGCCCCATGAGATTGCTCATGGCTCTTTAAGAATGACGCTTTCTGAGGAGACAACTCGTGAAGAAATTGACTTTACAGTAGATAAATTAAAGGAGATTGTTCAAAATCTGAGAAATATGTCTCCATTATACGAAGATTTTATAAAAAGTAAGAGATAATAGCTTTACAGAATAATAGTAAACAATCACTGCCATAAATAAAATACTTGTCAGGAGGAAAAAAACATGTATAGTGAAAAGGTAATGGATCATTTTCAGAATCCCCGTAATGTGGGAGAAATCCCGGATGCGAGCGGTGTGGGTACTGTGGGAAATGCAAAATGCGGAGACATCATGAGAATTTTCCTGGATATAGACGAAGAAACCAAGATTATCAAGGACTGTAAATTTAAAACTTTTGGATGCGGCGCAGCAGTGGCAACCAGCAGTATGGCAACAGAGCTGGTAAAGGGCAAGACCATTCAGGAGGCTATGGAGGTTACCAACAAGGCGGTTATGGAAGCGCTTGACGGCCTTCCGCCTGTGAAGGTACATTGTTCTCTCCTTGCTGAGGAAGCTATCCATGCGGCATTATGGGATTATGCACAGAAGCATGGCATTACCATTGAGGGACTTGAGAAGCCAAAGTCAGACATTCATGAGGGAGAAGAAGAGGCAGAGGATACGTATTGATGAGTAAGGGAACTGTGATTTTAGGCCTGTCAGGAGGAGTGGACTCCTCTGTGGCTGCCTTTCTTTTAAAAGAGCAGGGATATGAGGTTATTGGAATAACTATGATAAATTTCCGGGAGCAGAGTCTGTCTCCCGGAATTTGTGATGCTTCGGAGAAGAGCGCCGCAGATGCGGCGGCAGTTGCCAGGTATCTTGGAATTCCCCATATGACAGTAGATTTTACCAGAAAATTTGAGAATCAGGTAATCAATCATTTTGTAGCGGAATATTTAAATGGAAGGACCCCTAATCCCTGCGTGGTATGCAACCGTTTTGTCAAATGGGAGGCCATGCTTGCCAAATGCAGGGAGCTTGGCGGCGATTATCTGGCAACTGGTCATTATGCGCGAATTGAAAGACTTAAGAACGGCAGATATGCGGTTATGAGGAGCGCCTCTGCACAAAAGGATCAGACCTATGCACTTTATCGCCTGACGCAGGAGCAGCTTTCCAGAACCTTGATGCCTGTAGGAGATTTTCCAAAGGAGGAAATCAGGAGGATTGCAGAACGGGCAGGAATTCCGGTTGCTGATAAGCCGGACAGCATGGAAATCTGCTTTATTCCGGATAAGGATTATGCAGGCTTTATTGAGAGAAGATGCGGCGCGCTCCCAAAGGGAAATTATGTAAATGCAAAAGGAGAGCTTCTAGGGCAGCATGAGGGAATTATTCATTATACCATAGGGCAGAGAAAGGGGCTTGGCCTTGCCATGGGACACCCGGTTTTTGTCACAGAAATTCGGCCAAAAACCAATGAAGTAGTGATTGGCGAAAAGGAAGAGCTGTTTTCCAGCACACTTTTATGTAATCAGCTTAGTGCAATGGGAGTTGAAAGTCTGGACACAGGAATGCAGGTTCAGGCAAAAATCCGGTATAACCATAAGGGCGCGAGCGCTGTTTTGGAGAGAGTGGGGGAGGATGAGCTGATTTGCCGCTTTCAGGAGCCGCAGAGAGCGGTTACTCCGGGGCAGGCGGTTGTTTTCTACCAGGGAGACGCTGTGGCTGGAGGAGGAACAATAAAGGGTAAAATGGCGTGAGACTTTTTGATATATTTTTTGATGTAGAATATCAACAAGAAAGCGACTGATACAGCAGAGCAGCTATTCGGTTATGAGCAAGTAACAAAGCGGACTGAAAATATCCGCTGACAACAGAAAGTAAGATGAGAAAAGTATGACAGGACTAACAAAGGAACAGGTAGAAGAGAGAATACAGGCAGGAAAGGTGAATCATAATGAGGAGCCGATTACCAGAACCTATAAGCAGATTATTCTGGAGAATACGCTTACGTTCTTCAACTTTTTGAATGTGGTGCTTTTGGCTCTGGTACTCTTTGTGCGCTCGTATAAAAATTCCATGTTTATGGGAATTATTCTGCTCAATACAATCATTGGAATTGTGCAGGAGATCCGCGCAAAGAAAACCATAGACAAGCTGGCGATTATGACAGTGAGCCAGATAACAGTTTTCAGAGACGGGGAGGAGACAGTACTTCCTGTTGATCATCTGGTCTTGGACGATCGGATTCTTCTGAAGGCAGGAGACCAGATTCCGGCGGATTCCAGAATTGTACAGGGGTCTTTGGAGGTAAATGAATCCCTCCTTACAGGAGAGGCGGACAATCTCTCAAAAACAGAAGGGGATGAGCTGTATTCAGGAAGCTTTGTGACAGCAGGTCAGGCAGAATGCGAGATTATTCGCGTAGGAGCAGAAAATTATGCATCCAAAATCACAAGCGAAGCAAAGGAATTTCGGCGCCATAATTCAGAACTCCGTAATTCTCTGAATATTATCCTCAGGTGCATCGGAATCATTATTCTTCCCCTGGGGGGAATGCTTTTTTATAAACAATATGTTATCATGAAAAACACACTTCAGATTTCAGTGGTTCATACAGTGTCCGCAGTTCTGGGAATGATTCCTGAAGGGCTGGTTCTTCTGACAAGCGTGGCGCTGACATTGGGGGCGCTTGCCCTGGCAAGAAAGAAAACTCTTGTGCAGGAGTTGTATTGCATTGAAACCCTGGCCAGAGTAGACACGCTTTGCCTTGACAAGACGGGAACCATTACAGAGGGCAGCATGTGTGTGGAGAGAGTGGAAATCCTGGAGGCCGAGACAGAAGGAGACGCGGAGAATCCAGAAGACGAGAACAAGGAGAAGCAGGACAAAGCGCAGACAATGACGCCCCAGGAGCTTCAACGGCTTATGGGGAATCTGATGACTGCTCTCACTGACAAGAACGCCACTGCCGAGGCTCTGCGCAGATATTTTCCTTTTGCAAGGGATTATTCGCCAAGATGCGTGATTCCATTTTCGTCAGACAGAAAATACAGCGGCGCCAGCTTTGCAGGACAGGGAACCTGGCTTATGGGAGCTTTTCAGTTTTTATTCCCAGAGGGAAATCCCTCCCTGGAGGAGAAGTGCAGGCAGTATGCAGGGGAAGGACTTCGCGTACTGGTTCTGACACACAGTGAGCAGGAGACAGAGGAAGCATGTCTTCCCGAGGGGCTTCAGGCAAAGGCCTTGATTCTTCTCACAGATGTTATTCGTGAGGAAGCGCCGGATACGCTGGCCTTTTTTGACAGCCAGGGGGTGGACTGCAAGGTGATTTCAGGGGATGACCCTGTGACAGTGGCAAGCATTGCAGAGAGAGCCGGACTGAAGAACGCAGATAAATATGTGGACGCCTCCATGCTGCGTACTCCTGAAGAGCTTGCAGAGGCAATGAAGAGCTATCAGGTATTTGGGCGGGTAACGCCTCAACAGAAAAAAGAGATGGTTCTGGCACTGAAAAAACAAGGGCATACAGTAGCAATGACAGGGGATGGAGTGAATGACGTTCTGGCTCTTAAGGAGGCAGACTGCAGTATTGCTATGGCTTCAGGAAGTGATGCTGCCAAGAACATTGCCAATGTAGTGCTTCTTACCTCTGATTTCAGTGCCATGCCTCATATTGTGAATCAGGGACGGCGGGTGGTCAACAATATCCGTATGGCGGCATCTATGTTTTTGGTGAAAACGCTGTTTTCTGTATTTCTGGCTCTTTTGACCATTTTCTTTGGAAATTCTTATCCCTTTGAGCCGATTCAGATGTCTCTTATCAGCTTCTGTGCTGTGGGAGCGCCCACCTTCCTTTTGGCTCAGGAGCATAATTACAATAAAATTGACAACACCTTTTTGAGGCACGTATTTATGAATGCAGTTCCGGCGGCCGTGACAATTACAGGCTGTGTGTTTATCATTATGATGGTATGTGAGAATGTATATCATTCGGCAGCCATGATGGGAACTGCCTGCGTGCTGGCAACAGGATGGAATTATATGGCTACCCTGAAGACCGTGTATTCTCCTCTGAATACGTATAGAAAGGTGATTATCTATGGTATGCAGTTAATTTTCTTTGGGGCAGCCGTGTGCCTTCAGGATCTTTTGGTTCTTGGCTCCCTGGAATTCGGGATGATTATTCTGGTCTTTGTACTGATGACCTTTGCGCCTCTGGCCATTGATGGAATTACAACAGGGCTTCGCACGCTCTGTGAGAAGCTAACCCAACACCGTGCAGAACGGAAAAGAAAAAAGAGCAAAGGATAGCTTAAGCGCCGCTGGCGCTTAGGTTATCCTCTGGTTGCTGCTCACGGAATAGTCGCCAGTGAGCAGTAACTTCACAGCTGCTGTCTGGGACTTTTATAGTAAAATAGGATTGAAATCTGAAAGCATTGTTGTTATAATAGAAAAAAGGCAGAAGAGTATAGGGGGTTCCAGAACATAGAAGGAGCCTCGCTTTTTTTTACTCTATATCAGCCGCTATTATCAGGGAGGACAAAAAAATGATGAATGCAGACAAGTACAAAAGACAATATTATCTGCCTCCGGAAAGATGTATGAGCTGGGCAGATAAGGAATATGTAGATAAAGCGCCCATATGGTGCAGCGTAGACCTCAGAGATGGCAATCAGGCTCTGGTAATTCCTATGAGTCTTGAACAAAAGGTGGAATTCTTCAAGCTTCTGGTTCAGATTGGATTCAAGGAAATTGAAGTGGGATTTCCAGCTGCCTCAGAGACAGAATATGAATTTCTGCGTACCTTGATTGAACAGAATCTGATTCCAGAAGATGTTACTATCCAGGTGCTGACCCAGGCTCGCGAGCACATTATACGCAAAACCTTTGAGGCGGTAAAGGGCGCGCCAAGAGCGATTGTGCATGTGTATAATTCTACCTCTGTTTCTCAGAGAGAGCAGGTATTCCGAAAATCAAAGGAGGAAATCCTCAAAATTGCCGTGGAGGGAGCGGCTCTCCTAAAGAAGCTTGCACAGGAGACAGAAGGGAATTTCCAGTTTGAATACAGCCCGGAAAGCTTTACAGGAACAGAACCAGAGTATGCTCTGGAGGTGTGCAATGCAGTTCTGGATGTATGGCAGCCGACTGCTGAGAACAAGGCCATTATCAATCTGCCTGTCACAGTACAGCATTCTATGCCCCACATCTATGCAAGCCAGATTGAGTACATGTGCAAGCACATGAAATACAGAGAAAATGTGCTGGTATCTCTTCATCCGCATAATGACAGAGGCTGCGGCGTGGCGGACGCGGAGATGGGACTTCTGGCAGGCGCAGACAGGATTGAGGGAACCTTATTTGGAAATGGTGAGAGAACCGGAAATGTAGACATTGTGACCCTGGCCATGAATATGTATTCTCAGGGCGTGGAGCCTGGTCTTGACTTTTCAGACATGCCTCATGTGTGTGAGATTTATGAGGAATGCACGGGAATGAAGGTGGATGAGAGAAGCCCATACAGCGGAGCTCTGGTTTTTGCAGCCTTCTCAGGCTCTCATCAGGATGCGATTGCAAAGGGCATGCACTGGATTGAAGAGAAGGATCCGGATCACTGGACAGTTCCTTATCTTCCGATTGATCCAAAAGATGTGGGAAGAAATTATGACGCGGATGTTATCCGCATTAACAGTCAGTCCGGAAAGGGCGGCGTAGGCTATATTCTTGAGACAAAATATGGTCTTAACCTTCCGCCGAAAATGCGTGAGGCAATGGGCTACGCGGCAAAGGCGGTTTCTGACCATGCACACAAGGAGCTGCTTCCGTCAGAAATTTTTGACCTGTTCAAAAAGACCTTTGAAAACGTTGTGGAGCCGTACAGCATCAACGAGGTTCATTTCCAGCAGAAGAATGGAGGAATTGTCACTCAGGTAACGTCTACCTTCCGCGGAAGAACCATAACCACAGAGGCGTCAGGAAATGGTCGTCTTGACGCGGTAAGCAATGCTCTTAAGAAGGCATATGAACTCAAATACAGCCTTGTTACATATCAGGAACACGCATTGGAGAAGAGTTCCAAATCAAAGGCGATTGCTTATGTGGGAATCCAGAAGCCAGATGGCACTCTGGCCTGGGGAGCTGGTGTGGATGCAGATATTATCCGTGCTTCCATAGACGCCCTTGTGACGGCCATTAACAACAGATAAGAACAGATATACGAACATAAACCCTGGAAAACTTTATACAACTACAAAATTCGACTTGACATATTCTATATTATTAACTATAATTTATTTATAAGTTACAAAAATGTTACGAAATGATAAAAAATTAAAAAACAAAAGAAAAACAATAAATTTCGTAAAGGATGAGGAATATGGAAAGGAAAAGAAACGATACGCCCCCAAACCGGCAAAGGAGAACAAAGAGCAAATTCCCGGTCAGGAGCATTAAAAGCCTGTTTCTGCTTTGCAGCATAACAGTAGCAGCACTTGTTATAACAATAGGAGTTCACCGGTTATCAAGGACAGAGAGCGGCCAGATATATGCCTTTGAGGCAGCTTCACAGAACTCAGAAAAGCTGATTTCTTATGCGAGTCTCTCAAGCAGTCTGGCTGGAGTAATGAGCGAAGTACAAGGCTATGAAGAAGGAAAGGTAAGGGTTGAGAGAATAGGAACCTCCTGCGAGGATGTTATTGTAGGGCAGAGAACAAATATTGTGAGCAGTGAAATACCTACAGTCAATTTGAAGAATTCTATGGAAACGGCAGTTCAAAGTCTTGAGACCCATTCTCTGGCAGCCGTTCAGAATCCAAAGCTTATGTCAGACAGCGATTATGAATATCTTTTGAAGCTGGTAGAGGCAGAGGCCTGCGGAGAGGATTTGAAGGGAAAAATTCTGATTGCCAATGTAGTCATGAACAGGGTAAACAATCCATTGTTCCCGGATAATGTGACAGAGGTAATATGGGATTCTTCCTATGGAGTAGCGCAGTTTTCTCCTACAATTGATGGGAGAATTCTGAACATGGTTCCCTCAGAGGATACCAAGGAGGCTGTAAAGCAGGCGCTCAACGGCATAGATTATTCTCAGGGAGCTCTGTTTTTTATGGCAAGAGAACAGTCCGCGCAGGAAAACGTAGACTGGTTTACCCAGAATCTGGAATTGATTTTTACTCACGGCGGTCATGAATTTTATACATTTCAGGAGAAAACAGCAGAGCAGGAAGCTCTGGTGCTGGAACAGACAGTCGATATGATTTCGCAATAATTCACAAAAGGAGTCCCATCTCAGGGACTCCTTTTTGAATAAATCAAGTTCTTCCTGATAAGCTGCGAAGCAGTTATTTGGTTATGAGCAGGCAGCGAAGCGAACATTGTACTCTGTGGGTATTATGAATATCCGCTTGACTATGTGTTTTGGTGCAATCCTTGATTTTTTTGAAATATTAGTGCAGATTTCTGTGATTTTTGCTTCTGGAACAGGAGAAGATATTCTGATATAATAGGTGGGAATATGGATAAGCACTAAATAAAAGAAATTCTAAGAACCATATAGAAAGGCAGGAAGAAACATGCAGGTTTTGTATAAAAGTACCAGAGGCAGCGGAGAAACGGTTACTGCATCCATGGCAATTTTAAAGGGACTTTCAGAGGACGGAGGCTTGTTTGTACCGACGGCTATTCCGAAGCTGAGAACATCCATGGATACCTTGTCCAGAATGAGTTACCAGGAAACAGCTTATGAGGTTATGAGATTATTTTTCAGTGATTTCAGCGACCAGGAACTAAAAAAATGTATTGCAAAGGCGTATGACCATAAGTTTGACACTCCTGAGATTGCCCCGCTTCATAAGGCAGACGGCGCTTATTATCTGGAACTATTCCATGGAGCCACCATTGCCTTTAAAGACATGGCTCTTTCCATACTTCCGCATCTGATGACAACAGCAGCAAAGAAAAACCATGCAGATAAGGAAATTGTTATTTTGACTGCTACTTCCGGGGACACAGGAAAAGCCGCTATGGCAGGCTTTGCAGATGTTCCGGGAACGAAAATCATTGTTTTTTATCCTAAAGGCGGTGTCAGTGCTATCCAGGAGAAGCAGATGCTCACACAAAAAGGAAAAAACACCTATGTGGTAGGCATCACAGGAAATTTTGACGATGCCCAGACAGCAGTGAAGAAAATGCTCAACGATGCAGCGCTTGGCGCTGAGCTTGCCCAGGCGGGCTTCCAGTTCTCATCTGCAAATTCCATTAATATTGGACGTCTTGTTCCACAGATTGTTTATTATGTGTACGCCTATGCATCTCTGGTAAAAAAAGGCGTTGTTTCCTCTGGCCAGCAGATTAATGTGGTGGTTCCTACCGGAAACTTTGGAAATATTCTCGCTGCGTTTTATGCAAAGCAGATGGGACTTCCTATCCATAAGCTGATTTGTGCTTCCAATGACAATAAGGTACTATATGATTTCTTTTCAACAGGAACCTATGACAGGAGAAGAGAGTTTATTCTGACGACCTCTCCGTCCATGGACATCCTGATTTCCAGCAACCTGGAGCGTCTGATTTACAGACTTACAGGAGAGGACTCAGCAAAATGCAGAGAACTTATGGAGAGCCTTGCAGCAAATGGAGTATATGAGATTACAGAAGAGATGAGAAGCGGGCTGGGAGATTTTTATGGAAATTACTGCTGTGAGGAGGAAACAAGGCAGGCTATCTGCAGGATCTTTGAAAACAGCCATTATGTAGTGGATCCGCACACCGCCGTAGCAGCGGGCGTGTATGAGAAGTACAAGAAAGAGACTGGAGACAATACAATTACTGTTATAGCTTCCACAGCAAGTCCGTACAAATTCAACAGATGTGTGGTAGAGGCTGTCTCTGACCAGTATAAGGACCTGGATTTGGATGACTTTGCTCTGGTGGACGCACTTCATGAAATTTCAGATGTAAAGATTCCAAGGGCAGTGGAGGAGATCCGCACAGCGCCGATTCTTCATAACCGTGTGGTAGAACCAGAGGACATGCCAAGGACAGTAAAGGAGATTTTGGGAATCTGATTATGAAGGTATTGACATTTTACAGCTGAGATGCGATAATAAAATAGGACTTTGAAATGATGTGGGCGCAATCCCATTTGCTTAAGATGATGGGTAGTTGACTCAGCAAAGCAGAAATATAAAGCAATAAGCTATTACATCCTGAAATGTGCGAAGCCCCTTTTTATTTTGAACCTACATTGATTTTTACGGGATTCCTATATTGCAGGTAGGATGTCAGGCCTCTCGTCGTGGAAGGCAGAATATCTGTTGCGGTTGCCCACCTAGCTTCGGCTAGGCGTCAAAATAAGGGAACGGCATTTTGGGATAGGATGAATGCAGGGAGAGCCGAAGAATTTTCGGCTCTCTTTTTTGCAACGGAAGCAGGGGACTTGCCTGATTTGGTTAAATGGGCGGTAACATGCTATTTTATTAGGGAAAGGTATAAGAAATGAGCGTAGAGAAAAAACTATTTGGAACTCTGAAAACAGGAGAGAGTGTCTATTTATACAAGATTGAGAACAAAAAGGGAGCCTATGTAGAGGTTTGTGATTTCGGAGCCCTTCTTGTGCGCGTCTGTGTTCCTGACAGGGACGGCCTCTTAAGAGATGTTGTTTTGGGATACGATAATCTGGAGGCTTACCTTACTAATGGCTGCTATTTTGGCGCAACCGTAGGGCGCAGCGGAAACAGAATAGCAGGAGGACGCTTTGCACTGGGCGGGGTAGAGTATCAGCTGCCCCAGAATGAAAATGAGAATAACCTTCACAGTGGTCCAGAGGGATATCAGCTGAAGCTGTGGAACGTAAAGGAACTGGAAGAGGATTCTGACAATGTTGCGTTTGAGAGAGTCAGCCCGGATGGAGAGCAGGGCTTTCCAGGAGCCCTTCATATCTGTGTGCGCTATACCTTCACAGAGGAAAATGAACTGAAAATCAGTTATGATGGAGTGTGTGATCAGGATACAGTGGTAAATATGACAAACCATTCTTATTTTAATCTGAACGGCGCGGGAAATGGAAGTATTTTGAATCAAAAACTGCAAATCAATGCAGACTATTATACTCCTGTTATTGACAGCAAGTCCATTCCTACGGGAGAGCTGGACAAGGTAGAAGGGACTCCTATGGATTTTCGCACGGAAAAGGAGATCGGAAAGGAGATTGATGCAGATTTCCAGCAGCTTATTTATACAGGCGGCTATGACCATAATTTTGTGCCGAATGGCTATCAGAAGGGAGTTGTACGCAAGATTGCGCAGGCCAGATGCGAAGAGAGCGGCATTGTGATGGAAGTATTCAGCGACCTTCCTGGAGTTCAGTTCTATGCGGGCAACTTTATCATTGAGGAAAAGGGCAAGGACGGCAAGACATACGGCAAGAGGGATGGCTTCTGTCTGGAAACGCAGTATGCTCCGAACTCTGTAAATGAGTACAGCTTTGAATCTCCGGTACTGGAGGCAAAGGATACTTATCACACGGAAACTATTTATCAGTTTAACGTATCAAGTAAGTAGTGAAGCGGACATCGTACCCTGCGGGTATTGCGAATATCCGCTTCACAGGAATGAAAAAACTGGTTTTCTCATAAGATAGGTATATGAGAATGACCAGTTTTTTTTATCTCAAAAAAATTTTACGGGGGATAATGCTGCCTTCTCTTTTGCTGGCAGCAGGAGTACAGGGAATCCAGGCGCAGGAACTTGTCTCCGAGGAGGCAGACCTGGAAATGAGTGTCCTGCTTATGACGACCGGGTATCAATCCTATTATCATCCTGAGGTTGTGCTGGAGATTGATGGAGAGCCTGTGACGATTGCTTATGACAGCCCTGCATTCTCGAATGGAGACATCGTGTTTCGCCCAAGAAGAGAAGGAGAATCCATTCGGATTCTGTCAATTGAGCGCGCGCAGGGAAATCCCAGCTATAAAGGCACTCTTACGCTTCGCAGAAAAGAAGCGGGAATTCTGATTATCAATGACCTTTATATGGAGGATTATCTCTGCGGAGTGGTTCCGAGCGAGATGCCTTCTTATTATGAGGAAGAGGCTCTGAAGGCACAGGCTGTGTGCGCGAGAACCTATGCCTATCGCCAATGTCAGGAGCAGCGTCTGGCTGAATATGGGGCAGATGTAGACGATAGTGTGAGCTTTCAGGTGTATAACAATATCGGGGAGCAGGAGGCTGCCACCTGTGCAGTGCGGGACACAGAAGGGGAAATTCTCTGCCAAAATGGAAGTCCGATAGAAGCGTATTATTTTTCTACCTCATCAGGAAACACAAGTACAGATGAAGTATGGGAGAGCGAGGAGGAGGCCTCCTATCTCAAGAGCGTGGAATGCATGTATGATGCAAGCGAGCCATGGAGCAAGTGGCAGGTATTTTTTCCAATAGAACGAATCCAGAATCTGGCAGAGCAGAAATTTGGAATCCAGGATACTGTGCAGGGCATGGCAGCTGTCAAGCTCAGCAGCGGAGGCGCTGTTACCCAGCTGAGAATTTACACAGACAGCGGAGAGGAAACTGTGCATAAGGAATATGCGATTCGTTCCTTTCTCTCTCCCTATGGTTTGGACATTACGCAGAACGATGGCAGTGTAAGCAGCTTTCAGACTACGCTTCCGAGTGCGTATTTTTCTTTACAAGCATATTATGACGAGGAGACAGGGGCAATAGCAGGCTATACCCTGTACGGCGGAGGCTATGGACACGGCGTGGGAATGAGCCAAAATGGAGCCAACCATATGGCGGCCCAGGGAAGCAGCTACGGAGATATCCTGAATTATTTCTTTAATCAGGTGGAGCTGACTTCCATACAAACCCTTGCCCAAAATTAGAAGACACAGCTTGCAGGCGCTGCAAATTTGTGATATGATACGAAGGTCAAAAGGTCATGCATGATATGTCTGCATGTCAATTATATTCAGAGTATGATGTTGGGACAAAAGGTCAAAAATTCTCTTGCAAGAGGATTCCTGGTCTTTTGTCCCTGGTAGCCGAGTATTCTGGTATCACAAAATCAGTACGGTCAGAAAGGGCTTACAGATGAAAAACAGAAATGAACAGCAGGAAACTATTCTTGGATTTATGCAGAGAATCAAGCAGGACCATGTAAGCGCTTATGCTGCCCAGGCTGCTTATTTTATGATCCTCTCCTTTATTCCTTTTATTTTGTTTCTTACTACTTTGATTCGATATACTCCTCTTACCTATGACATGATGCAGCAGGCAATGAATAATATCATTCCAGAGGGACTGCAGGGCTATGTAATGAATATTATGCTGGAGGTTTATCATCGCAATACAGCATTGATGCCTCTGACAGCTCTCACAGCCCTCTGGTCCGCCGGTAAAGGTCTTCAGGCTATCACAAACGGACTGAACTGTATTTATCACGTGCATGAGACAAGAAACTGGCTGATAACCAGAATTTACTCTGTATTTTATACAGTGATTTTCGTGTTTTCTATTATTGGCTGTCTTCTGGTTTTGGTTCTTGGAAATGCATTTCAGAAGCCCCTTTTAAAGTATGTGCCGATTCTTGGCAAGCTCCTGGGAAAGATTCTTGGCTCCAGGTCTATTCTGGTAGTGTGCATTTTAGTTGCAATTTTTACTTTTCTGTACAAATACCTGCCCAACAGGAAGGCGTCTCTCAGAAATCAGCTTCCTGGAGCCATGCTTACAACGGCTGCCTGGATTCTCTTTTCCTATGCAGTTTCTCTGTATTTTAAATATTGGCCCAGCTTCAGCAACATGTATGGAAGTCTGACAGCTGTGATTATGCTCCTTTTGTGGCTGTATGGGTGCATGAATATTGTGCTGTACGGGGCAGAGATTAATGCCTATTTTGAAGAGGATTTCCTTATTGCCCAGGGCATTGCAAGAGAGCTTTTTGAAAAGGAGGATACAGACGCTAAAAGGTGAGGCAAAAGCCTGACAATGAAAAAATCACTCTTGACAGATGCGTTTCATATGTTAAAATAGGTAAAGACAGGCAAAAATCTCTGCCACAGAGCAATGCTGTGTGCTGGAGACGCGCATTTTGCATTGACCTGGGTATGGATTTTTGCTCATATCTGTGAAGATAGTGAACAAATATGTCAAGAGAATAAAAGGTATTTAAAAGCATAGAAGGTGTTAGTAGAAAGCTGTTTTCTATCAGAGAGAGGAGGTCACCGGCTGAAAGCCCCCTTGAGTTCAGGCAGCTTTTGAGATTCCCACTGGAGCTGCATTTCTGAACATGAAGTAGGAAATGACGTGCCTGCGCGTTAAGCAGACAGAGAGCCCATGGCTGTGCCGTGGGAATCAGGGTGGTACCGCGAGAGTTGCTTCGTCCCTATCAGGGGCGGAGTTTTTTTATTACAGTAAAAGGAGAAAAAAGCTATGGATATGAGACAGAAACTGCAGGAAATCCATGAGGAAGCCAAAAAGCGAATCATGGAATCCGAAGGCCTGGATAAGCTCAATGAGGTACGAGTTGCTTATCTTGGAAAAAAAGGAGAGTTG
Organism: Eubacteriales bacterium; assembly: GCA_030537135.1. Classification (GTDB taxonomy): domain Bacteria; phylum Bacillota; class Clostridia; order Lachnospirales; family Lachnospiraceae; genus Blautia_A. The sequence goes on from JAUNOP010000002.1 coordinate 71,385, forward strand.
ACTGCGCTGTTAAAGAGTATGAAGGAGGTTGCTCCTGAGGATCGCCCAAAGGTAGGACAGCTTGTCAATGAAACAAGGAAAAAAATCGAAGAGATTCTGGATGAAACCCGCACTCGTCTTGAGGAGGCTGCAAGAGAGGCAAAGATGAAGGAAGAGGTCATAGACGTGACATTGCCTGCAAAGAAGGCTCTGATTGGACATCGCCATCCCAATACCATTGCTCTTGAAGAGGTGGAGCGTATTTTTATCGGAATGGGCTATGAGGTTGTGGAAGGTCCTGAGGTGGAATATGCAGACTACAATTTTACAAAGCTCAATATCCCGGAGGATCATCCGGCACGTGATGAGCAGGATACCTTTTTCATCAATGATTCTATTCTGCTTCGTTCCCAGACCTCTCCAGTGCAGGCACGTACCATGGAAAAGGGCAAGCTTCCTATCCGTATGATTGCGCCTGGACGTGTGTTCCGCTCCGATGAGGTGGATGCGACACACTCCCCATCCTTCCATCAGATTGAAGGTCTGGTAATTGACAAGCATATTACCTTTGCAGACCTTAAGGGAACTCTGGAGGAGTTTGCAAAGGAACTGTTCGGGCCAGAGACCAGGACAAAATTCCGCCCTCATCATTTCCCGTTCACAGAGCCGAGCGCAGAGGTGGATGTATCCTGCTTTAAATGCGGCGGAAGCGGCTGTCGTTTCTGCAAGGGCTCTGGGTGGATTGAAATTCTGGGCTGCGGAATGGTACATCCGCATGTGCTGGAAATGTGCGGCATTGACCCAGAGGAATACACAGGCTTTGCTTTTGGAGTAGGACTTGAGAGAATTGCTCTTCTGAAATATGAAATCGACGACATGAGACTTCTTTATGAGAACGATGTACGCTTCCTGAAGCAGTTCTGAAGCATCCCTCATGTCAGAAGAGAAACAAGCCTTATGGCTTTCAGATAACAGGCAGTTCGAGAATAAAGCAAGACAGAAAGGATAGAAGAGATGAATACTTCATTATCTTGGATTAAGATGTATGTGCCGGATCTGGACGTCACGGCACAGGAATATACAGATGCTATGACTTTGTCCGGCACAAAAGTAGAAGGCTATGAAGTGCTGGATGCAGATTTGGATAAAATTATTATCGGACAGATCGAGAAAATCGACAGACATCCAGATGCAGACAAGCTGATTGTCTGCCAGGTGAATCTGGGAGAAGAAAAGGTACAGATTGTTACAGGCGCGCCGAATGTAAAGGTTGGAGATAAGGTGCCGGTTGTTCTTGACGGAGGCCGTGTGGCAGGAGGTCACGACGGAAAAATGGTTTCAGGCGGAATTAAAATCAAGAAGGGCAAGCTCCGCGGCGTGGAATCCTGCGGAATGATGTGCTCGATTGAAGAGCTTGGAAGCACCAGAGAAATGTATCCAGAAGCGCCGGAATTTGGTATTTATATTTTCCCGGAGGATGCGGTTGTTGGAAGCAGTGCTGTTCATGCACTGGGACTTGATGATGTTGTGTTTGAATATGAGATTACCTCCAACCGTGTGGACTGCTATGGAGTGATTGGCATTGCAAGAGAGGCGGCAGCCACCTTTGGAAAGAAATTCTGCCCTCCTGAGGTGAAAGTACATGGAAATGATGAGAAAACCTCAGACTATATCAAGGTGACAGTAGAAGACCCTGAGCTTTGCCCCCGCTATTGTGCAAGAGTGGTAAAAAATGTAAAAATCGGTCCGTCTCCGAAATGGATGCAGAGATGTCTGGCAGCAAATGGAATCCGCCCTATCAACAACCTGGTAGATATTACAAACTATGTGATGGAGGAATATGGTCAGCCTATGCATGCCTATGACCTGGATACCATTGCAGGAAGAGAAATCATTGTGCGCCGTGCAAAAAAGGATGAGAAGTTTGTTACTCTGGACGGAAATGAGCGTACAATGGACGACTCTGTTCTGATGATCTGCGACGGAGAGAAGGCAGTCGGCATTGCCGGAATCATGGGCGGCGAGAATTCCATGATTACAGATCAGGTAAAAACAGTGTTATTTGAGGCAGCCACCTTCCATGGCCCCAACATTCGCCTTTCCTCCAAGAAGATCGGCCTCCGCACAGACGCTTCCGGCAAGTTTGAGAAGGGTCTTGATCCTAACAATGCACAGGAGGCTATCAACCGCGCCTGCCAGCTGATGGAAGAGCTGGAAGCAGGAGAGGTTGTGGGAGGTATTGTAGATGTATGCAGTGAAACAAGAGAGCCCTCAAGAGTTGCCTTTGACCAGGATAAAATCAACAACCTTCTTGGAACCAGCCTTTCCAAAGAGGAGATGCTTGGCTATCTGGCAGCAGTGGAACTGACCTATGATGAAAAAACCAATGAAATCGTGGCTCCTACCTTCCGTCAGGATATTCACTGTCTGGCCGATATTGCAGAGGAAGTGGCTCGTTTTTATGGATATGACAAGATTCCAACCACTCTTCCTACCGGAGAGGCAACGACCGGACGTCTTCCATTCAAGCTTCGCATTGAGAGCGTGGCAAGGGATATTGCAGAATATTGCGGATTCTCTGAGGGAATGACCTATTCCTTTGAAAGTCCAAAGGTATTTGATAAGCTTCGTATGGCCCCGGATGATGTACATCGTCAGGCCATTACCATCAGTAATCCTCTGGGAGAGGATTTCAGCATTATGCGCACCACTACGCTGAACGGAATGCTCACATCACTTTCTACAAACTACAACAGAAGAAACAAGCATGTGCGCCTCTATGAGCTTGGAAATGTCTATCAGCCAAAGTCTCTGCCTCTTACAGAGCTTCCAGACGAGCGCATGGAGTTTACTCTCGGCATGTGCGGAGCCGGTGATTTCTTCGATATGAAGGGCGTGTGCGAGGAGTTCCTGGAAAAGGTAGGAATGAAGGAGCGCATTGAGTATGATCCGAATGCAGGAAAGACCTTCCTTCATCCGGGACGTCAGGCAAAGATTCTTTACAGGGGAACTGTGCTTGGCTATCTGGGAGAGGTACATCCTCTGGTTGCAGATGCGTATGATATCGGAGACAAAGCGTATGTGGCAGTGATTGATATTCCAACGGTTCTGGAATTTGCAGGCTTTGACCATAAGTACACAGGAATTGCAAAATACCCGGCAGTGACCCGAGACCTTAGCATGGTGGTTCCAAAAGATGTGCTGGCAGGCCAGATTGAGAAGGTTCTTATTCAGAGAGGCGGTAAGATTCTGGAGAGCTTTCAGCTCTTTGACATTTATGAAGGCGCACAGATTAAGCCCGGATACAAATCTATGGCATATTCCGTGGTTTTCCGGGCAAAGGACAAAACTCTTGAGGAAGCGGAAATCACAGCGGTCATGAAGAAAATCCTGAATGGTCTTACCAGCCTTGGAATTGAGTTGAGAAGCTGATATGATTTTGTATATTATACGCCATGGAGAAACAATGTGGAACGCCCTGAGAAAGGTTCAGGGCGCCACAGACATAGAACTGAATGAAAAAGGCATTGCTTATGCAAGGCTTACCGGAGAGGCACTTGCACAGGTAAGTTTTGACCTTGCATTTTCCAGCCCTCTAAAGAGAGCTGTGGATACGGCGCGTTATGTCCTGAACGGAAGAGAGGTTCCCCTGTATACAGACAAGAGAATTCAGGAAATCAGCTTTGGAATTATGGAGGGTACCCAGATAGACGGACCCTTTAAAAGAGAGTTTGATTATTTCTTTCATGATACAAAAAAATACACTGCGCCTGAGGGCGGAGAGAGCATTGAGGATGTGTGCAGACGAACCAGAGACTTCTGGGAGGAGCTGACAGGCACAGAGAGATTTCAGAATGCCACAATTCTGATTGCCACGCATGGCTGCGCAGGAAGAGCGCTTCTTCAGAGCGTGTACAAGGACGGAGACTTCTGGCATGGCTGTGTGCCGCCGAACTGCTGTGTGAACATTGTGGAGGTCAAAAACGGAGAAGCCCGCCTGCTTGCAGAGGACAAGATTTACTACAAAAACAGATAGCAGGATTGTTTTACACATTTTCTGAAAATGGAGGAAAGTATGAAAACGTCAGATTTTTATTATGACCTGCCAAAGGAACTCATTGCGCAGGACCCTCTGAAGGACAGAAGCTCCTCAAGGCTTCTTCATCTGAACCCTGCAACAGGGGAAATAGAACACACGGTCTTTACCCATATTCTGGACTATCTGAATCCAGGAGACTGTCTGGTCATCAATGACACCAAGGTGATTCCTGCCAGATTATATGGTCATAAGGAAGATACTGGAGCAGTTATAGAGCTTCTTCTTCTGAAGAGACGGGAGAAGGATATCTGGGAAACCCTTGTAAAGCCTGGAAAAAAAGCCCGGCCAGGAGCGAAAATTATCTTTGGAGACGGCATTCTGAAGGGAGAAATCCTGGATATTGTGGACGAGGGAAATCGTTTGATTCAGTTCTCTTATGAGGGAATCTTTGAGGAAATTCTGGACAAACTGGGAGAAATGCCTCTCCCTCCCTATATTACCCACAAGCTTCAGGACAAGAACCGGTATCAGACTGTATATGCTAAAAACGAGGGGTCAGCTGCTGCTCCCACAGCAGGTCTTCATTTTACCAGAGAGCTTCTTGAGAAGGTGCAGGAAAAGGGTGTGAAAATTGCGCATGTCACCCTTCATGTAGGTCTTGGAACCTTCCGTCCTGTGAAGGTAGATGATGTGGAAAAGCACCATATGCATTCAGAATTCTATGTGGTGGAAGAGGAGCAGGCAAGGCTTATTAATGATACAAAAAAGGCGGGAGGGCGCATTATCTCAGTCGGAACCACGAGCTGTCGGACATTGGAATCGGCAGCAGGGGAGGACGGCGTCCTGAGAGCGGGCAGCGGCTGGACAGACATTTTTATCTATCCGGGCTATCACTTTAAGATGATTGACGGCCTGATTACAAACTTCCATCTTCCAGAGTCCACGCTTCTTATGCTGGTGTCTGCTCTGGCAGGCAAGGAGAAGATTATGAAGGCTTATGAGGAGGCTGTGAAGGAGAGATATCGCTTTTTCTCGTTTGGGGATGCGATGTTTATCGGTTAACATTGTTTTCTGACATTCCTTGGGTTCAGAGAAAAGAGAAAGCACAGTAAACAGGAGAAAAAATGTACAGAGAAAGTGTTGTTTTTTATCACATGAGAAAGCTGCCGTACCTTGGAAAGCTCGGACAGGTATTAAAGGAAATGGGAGCAGAGCTTTTGGAGAGAGGACCAGAGGACGCAGGACAGAAGATTGGCTTTCTGGTTGGCCTTCCCGGTTTTGAGAAGGCGCAGGGTGTCCTGCCCATGAAAATTCCTGAGGAGATAATGATTCTCAACGGTTTTACCAGCTCCCGGATGGATGAACTATTCAAAAGGATGAGAGAAGCGGGAATTCCCAAAATCGCTTTAAAGGCTGCAATCACAGAGAGCAATAAAAACTGGACGCTTGGACAGCTCTATATTGAAATTCGCATGGAGCATGAAGAAATAAAGCGCAGAATGCAGTAAAAAAGAATTTATGAATATTGTGAAGCTCTGCTTGACCAAAGAGAGTACTCCAGAATAAAAATTTTGGAGTACTTTTTTTGTGCGATAAGCCTGGAAAGTGGCTGCCATGCTTGCGACGCGAAGTTAGTCTTTTAGGGCATGAGCAGACATTTGATGGGCAATGGACAGCAAACAGCTTTGCTGTGAGCTGTCCGCGTAATGGAATCTTTTAGTAAAAATATGTTGACAGACGACATATATCGTGGTACGATATAGAAAAATAAATATATCGAGAGACGATATATCGTAAGACGATTGAAAGGAGAAGATTGGTTGAAGCAGGAGCCTTTGACAGAGAGTTATTTTTATATTTTGTTGTGTCTGGCGCACGGACCGAATCATGGCTATGGAATTATGCAGGAGACAGCCGCTCTGTCGAACGGCAGAGTGAAAATCGGTTCAGGTACCATGTACGGAGCTACCAGCAACATGCTGAAGAAGAAGTGGATTGCAGATTATGGGAATGAACAGGGTCAGGAGAGACGGAGACTCTACCAGCTTCTTCCGGCAGGAAGGGAGGTTCTGGAGGTGGAAATTCAGCGCCTGAGAAGTCTTGTGGAAAATGCAGATTTGATTTTAGGAGGAAGAGCTTATGTCAAGAATAAAGATTTGCCATGATGCCTATGCAGCATGGGATTATGAGAAGGAAGTTGAGGATTTGAATAAAAAATCAGAAGAAGGGTGGCAATTAATCCATGGCGGCTGTTTTCACAGTAAGTTTGAGGAGAATCCTGCTGTTCGTTATCGCTATCAGCTTGATTTTCAACTACATGTAGAGAATAAAATGCGTTACAGAGAGCTTTTCAAGGAGCAGGGATGGGAATATATTAATTCCAGCTTTAATGGATGGCACTTTTTCCGAAAGCCCTATAACCCGGAGCTTCCAGAGGAAGAGTATGAGATTTATATGGATAAAATATCAAAGACAGAGATTGCCCAGAGATGGTTTCGGATGTATGCGCCTCTGGAAGCTGTGCTTTTGATAGTGTTTCTGATATGCACGGTTCGATTAATCATAGCTCCTGAGCTTTTGAGATTGGGTATTCTTATTGAAACAGCAGGTGTTCTGGCTCTGGGAAGCAAAGGGCTGATAGATTCCTTCCGAGTGATAAAGGGAGGCGAGAGCAGAGGAGCTAAGACCAATATAACCAGATATATTCTGGTAGTGCTTTTGGGCTTTGCTATTCTTACAGCAGCCTCCTTTGGAAGGGCTTCAGGAATTGCTGTAAGTTGGGAAAACGCTGCTTTTGAGAATTCAGGGGAATGGTTTGGAGAAGTAGAGGTTGTTATACCGGATTTCTATTATGTAGATGCAGACTGCAGCAGCGAGATACCTATGCATGTCATTCTCATGGATGAGGAGGGAGAGCCTCTATTCGAGAAAGCAGGAGAGAGCTTCACTATTAAAAACAGGAGAGTATTTTTGCAAAAGGGTGTTTATACTCTGGTATGCAGGACAGATGAAGAGAATATACAGAATAAAACTGTGAATCTCAAGGTGAATATAAGCTAAGAGAGAAAAGCCTTACACTTGTGTTTCCCTTCTGGAAAACACAGAGGTGTAAGGCTTTTTGAATGAAAATAAGCATCATTCTATATAATTGTTCCTGAAAAACGCGATTTCCCTGGCCCATCCTTCATTGTCATTCGGAGTTTCCAGAATAAAGGGAAGAGACCTAAGCGCCGGATGATTCACAAGACGAATCAATGCAGGCGCGCCGATTTTTCCCTCACCGATTCTGGCGTGACGGTCCTTGTGCGATCCCAGGTCATTGAGGCTGTCATTAAGATGAACGGCCTTTAGCCTGGAAAGGCCGACAACCCGGTCAAATTCATCAAGAACATTGTCCAGGCTATGAACAATGTCATAGCCCCCATCCCATACATGGCAGGTATCCAGACAAACCCCCATTTTTTCTGTGAGTGTTACTCTGTCCAGGATTTCCCGAAGCTCCTCAAAGCAGCGCCCTACCTCAGAACCCTTTCCTGACATGGTTTCAAGAAGAATGGTCGTGCTTTGGTCAGGAGTCAGCACCTGGTTTAAAAGATCTGCAATTCTTTCAATTCCAATCCTGCTTCCCTGACCTACATGGCTTCCCGGATGAAAGTTATAATAATTTCCTGGCGTGTATTCCATTCTCTTCAGGTCGTTTGAGAAAATGTCGGCCGCAAATTCCCGGAGATTCTCTCTGGCAGCACAGGCGTTAAGCGTGTAAGGGGCGTGTGCCACCAGCTTTCCAAAGGAATTTTCATGGGCAAGCTTCAGAAGCTTTTCCACATCTGCGGGCTTGATTTCTTTTGCCCTTCCTCCCCTGGGATTTCTGGTAAAAAAGGCAAAGGTATTTCCTCCATTAGCGATCGTTTGCCTGCCCATAGCCTCATAGCCGCCAGAGGAGGAGGTATGATTTCCAATAAACAGCATCTTTTGTATGAATCCTCTTAGGAGAGAACCTCGTTCTTTAGCTCTTCGCCGTTTAGGAAGGCCTGAGCATTGTTCAGGGTAGTCTCTGCAATAGAGGAGAGTGCCTCATGCGTGAAGAAGCCCTGATGGGAGGTCATGGTAACATTCGGGAAGGAGAGAAGTCTCTGAATGGTGGACGTAGGGAGGATTCTCTCTGACATATCCTCATACACGTAATCGGTCTCTTCTTCATACACGTCCAGACCAATGGCAAAGAATTTATTCTTGCGGATACCCTCAATCAGAGCATCTGTCTTAATCAGACCGCCTCTGGAGGTGTTTACCAGAATCACGCCGTCCTTCATTTTATTAATGGTATCTGAATTAATCAGATGGCGAGTCTCATCTGTGAGAGGGCAGTGCAGGCTGATTAAGTCACTCTGCGCCAGAAGCTCATCCAGACTCACATAGGTGACAAAATCAAGGGATTTGTTTGGATAGGCGTCATAGCCAATCACCTTCATGCCAAAGCCGTGGCAGATACGCGCCATAGCTGCGCCGATTTTACCGGTTCCCACGATTCCGGCAGTCTTTTGAAACAGGTTCACTCCCATAAGACCGTTGAGGGCGAAATTATTCTCACGGCATTTGATATAAGCCTTGTGGGTGTGACGGTTTGCGGTCAGAGCCAGAGCCATGGCGTGTTCTGCAACAGCCTCAGGAGAATAGCTTGGAACACGAAGAACCTTAATTCCATATTTGTGCGCTGTCTCAAGGTCTACATTATTGTAGCCTGCACAGCGCATAAGAATCAGCTTTACGCCAGCAGTGTGGAGTTCTTCCATAACATTTTTCCCAAGATCAGCATTCACAAAAGCGCAGATAGCGTCATAGCCTGCAGCCAGAGTAGCGGTTTCCTCGTGGATATTGGCTTCCAGAAATTTTATTGTGATATCTGGATACTGAGGAAGCAGCTTTTCAAAGAACTGTTCATCATAGCTTTTGGTTCCGTAAAATAAAATTTTCATGTAAAAAACCCCTTTCTTGTTAAAAAAATATCAATCTGTTTGTTAATATATTAACAAAAAATTTCTCTTTTGGCAAGATACAATATTATACAAAGATTTATAGAAAAATCAGAGGATAGTTATCTATAACTCACAGTTTACAAAAGCAATGCTGTATGGGATGAATTTTCAAAGCAATGCTTTTGACAACAGAAATCCTTCTGTAAGTATGCGCCAAAGCTCTTTTATTTATACAAAACTTGACTCCTCTGATACTGAATTGCTCTGTGCTTTGCGCTCTCGCAATCCTCGAAAACATGAGTAAAGCTTATCAAAAAAGGTTTGAAAACAGCAATAACTGTTTCAAACCTTTTATTTCTCTGTAAGCAGACCAAGTGAGTATGCCGCGCAGGTTCCTTTATTCTCCCAGGGAGTATAAATCCCTGTAAAATTCAGGATAGGAAATATTCACACACTCCCCGTCCAGAATCTCTACCTCTCCTTCGCAGGCCTGTGCAGCCACTGCAAAGCTCATGGCAATGCGGTGATCCTTATGGGAATCAATCACTGCTCCATGGAGAGGACGGCCTCCGCGGATAATCATTCCGTCAGGAGTTCCTTCAATGTCTGCTCCCATTTTTGAAAGATTTTCTACCATAACGGCAATGCGGTCAGATTCCTTGACCTTTAATTCCGCTGCGTCCCGAATGATGGTCTCTCCCTGCGCAAAGGCTCCCAGAATGGCAATCATGGGAACTTCATCTATCAGAGTGGGGATGATATCACCTTCTACTACAGTTCCATGAAGGGAGCTTGCTTTTACAAGAATATCTGCCACTGGCTCTCCCCCTGAGATTCTTTCATTGAGAAGGGTAAGGGAGCCTCCCATGGCCTGACATACGCGGAGCATTCCATCTCTGGTAGGGTTGATTCCCACATTTGTGAGCAAAATCTCACTTTCAGGTACCAGAAGGCCAGCAGCAAGAAAATAGGCGGCAGAGGAAATATCTCCTGGCACAGGAATCTCCATTCCGCAAAGCGCAGGGGCTGGAAGAATGGAAGCAGTATTTCCCTCTGAGAATACCTCTGCTCCAAAGGCTCGCAGCATTCGCTCTGTATGGTCCCTGGACAGAGCGGGTTCTGTGACAGAGGTAGGGCCGTCTGCGTAGAGTCCTGCCAGAAGAACGCAGGATTTTACCTGAGCCGATGCAACAGGAGATGCATAATCAATCCCGTGCAGTCTCTTTCCGCAAATGGCAAGAGGAGCGCAGTCATTTCCCCGAATGCTGGAGATAGCTCCTCCCATCAAGGTGAGAGGGGTGATAATTCGCTTCATAGGCCGACTCTGGATGGAGGCGTCTCCGTTTAGCTCGCAGGAAAAACGCTGTCCAGCCAGAATGCCGGAAATTAATCGTGTGGTAGTGCCGCTGTTTCCTACATCCAGAACACTGTGAGGCTCTGAGAGGCCGTGCAGTCCCTTTCCATGTATAAGTACTTCGTCTCCAAAGCGCTCGATATGGATTCCCATTTTGCGGAAGCAGGAAATCGTGGAGAGACAGTCTGCTCCCTCCAGAAAATGAGTAATCCGTGTCGTACCCTGAGCAAGAGAGCCGAACATAACAGCCCGATGGGAAATGGACTTATCTCCAGGCACAGGGAGTTCTCCCTGTAAGCGGGAAAATTGTTTTATTTTCATGATATTATACCTACCGTTCATAAATGATATAATTACGCTTCTTCAGAAGCACTACAGCCTTTGAGAGAGCTTGCTCATCGTAAAAGGCGATTTTCAGAACACCCTCTTCAAACTCACGATTATGGATGATGCCGATGTTTTTGATGTTAATGCCGTCCATAGCCAGGATGGTAGCAATGGTGGCAATGCCTCCGGCTTCATCCACGATATCGCAGTACAGGACATGAGCCTTGTGCAGAAGACCCTTGGAGGTCTCGTCAATAGAATCTCTGTAATCCCTGGAACTTGCAAACATTTCATAAATGCTTTCGGAGTCTCTGCTGTCTACAGAGAGCCGGACCTGGATGAGCATACGGATGAACTCGTCCAGAAAAAAGGAAATGTTTTTGTCATTTTCCAGGCAAATCTGCTGCCACATCACAGGAGAGGAGGAGGCGATTCGTGTGATATCCTTGAAGCCTCCGGCAGCGATTGCCTTCATGTAGTCGTGCGTATCCAGCTTTTTTACCAGATTCACAAGAGAGGAAGCAATCAGGTGGGGAAGGTGGCTGACGCCTGCCGTGATGTAATCATGCTCCTGGGCTGTAAGAACCATGGGAATTGCAGCAAGGGAAGAGACAAGCTCTGTGTAGGCACTGAGCTTGTCCACAGAAATTTCCTCTCCTGGAGTAAGAATATAGTATGCATTTTCAAAAAGATGGTCAGAGGAATTCTCAAAGCCTGTCCGCTCAGAGCCGGCCATAGGATGTCCGCCTATGAAGCGGGAGGACATGTTAAGCTCCTTGACTTTGTCATGGATGCTTCCCTTTACACTGCCAACGTCAGAGAGAATACAGGAATCGGGAACCGTATCGCGAAAATAGGCAAGATATTCCAGGTTGGTTTCCACAGGCGCGCAGAGAAAAATGAAATCGCATTCTGCAAAACGGGAATCCCTTGCTTCGCACACACCGTTTATGATATTGTCTGCCACAGCAGAGGCGAGCGTGTCCTTGTTCGGGTCAAACGCGAGAAGCGCATAATCCGGATGAACTTTATGGATGGACTTGGCCAGAGAGCCTCCGATTAAGCCAAGTCCTATGAAACCGATTGTACACATAATAAGAACCCTTTCTATGCTGAATTAGAGTAAGCAGCAGGTAAATACTATTCACGGGCGGTTGCATCCCGAAGTGTATCGCCGCAGCAAATAGTAAGAGGCGAGCTGTTATTCCAGCATTGATATTGTCTTTTATTGTAAAATAGATAGGCAAAAATGTCAATTGCGCGTAGAAAAACCGGAAAATTGTGAGAAAATTCCAGGACGTTCAAAAGAAATCAAAAAAATAATTGTTAAAAATATATAAAATGCTTGAAATGTACCTGGATTTTTAGTAAAATATGGACAGACTCAGTTGCTGCTCTGGAGTAAGGTTTTTATAGATACCGAGAACAGCAGCGCTTTATAAAGCGTACTGCAGACGATGCGGTGGGCAGCAACGATATTAGACAAACAGGGAGGTATTACATATGGACGTTTTTAGAACAGACCGAATAAGAAATGTAGTCCTATTAGGTCACGGTGGCGCAGGCAAGACGACTCTGGTAGAGGCTATGGCATATCTGGCAGGTATGACTAGCCGACTGGGAAGAGTAGAGGACGGCAATACCATCAGTGATTATGATAAGGAAGAAATAAAGAGACACTTTTCCACCTCTACCACATTGATCCCCGTTCCGTGGCAGAAGGTGAAGATTAATATTCTGGATACTCCTGGATATTTTGATTTTGTCGGAGAGGTAGAAGAAGCAGTCAGCGCAGCAGACGCTGCCATCATCGTGGTATCTGGTAAGGCCGGCGTCCAGGTCGGCACACAGAAGGCATGGAATCTGTGCGAGAAATACAACCTGCCGAGAATGATTTTTGTCACAGACATGGATGTGGATGATGTAAGCTACCGTAAGGTTGTAGAGCAGCTGACCGAGCTGTATGGCAAGAAGATTGCACCTCTGCATTTCCCAATTCGTGAAAACGGCAAGTTCGTGGGCTATGTGAATGTTGTGAAAAAGGCCGGAAGAAAATATATTGACAAGGGTAAAAAGGAAGAATGTGAAATTCCTGCATACCTGGAGGAATATCTGGAGAAATACAGAGAAATCCTTCTGGAATCTGTGGCAGAGACCAGCGAAGAATTCATGGAGCGCTATTTTGAAGGAGACGAATTCTCCATTGCAGAGATTTCCGCTGCCCTGGCTACCAATATTCATGAATCCTCGATTGTTCCTGTGTGCATGGGTTCCCCTGTGAACCTTCGCGGCGTGTCCAACCTTCTGGATGATATCTGCGGCTATTTCCCAAGCCCTGACAAACGTCCGTGTAATGGTATCTCTCAGAAGACTAACAGCATTTTTGAGGCAAACTATGATTTTGCCAAGGCGAAATCCGCCTATGTATGGAAGACAATTGTAGATCCCTTCCTTGGAAAATATTCTCTTATCAAGGTATGCTCAGGCGTTATCAAGTCCGACGACACGCTGCTTAATGTAGAGAAGGGCAATGAAGAGAAATTAAATAAGCTCTATGTACTGGAGGGTTCCAAGCCGCAGGAGGTTTCTGAGCTTCATGCGGGCGATATCGGCGCTATTGCAAAGCTTGCGAGCGTGCAGACCGGAGACTGTCTGGCTACAAAGGCCAATCCTATCGTATACCCGAAGGCAGTTCTTTCTACGCCGTATACGTACAAGAGATACAAGGCAAAGAACAAGGGCGATGATGATAAGATTGCCCAGGCATTGTCCAAGCTGATGAGCGAGGATAAGACTCTGAAGGTTGTCAACGACGCGGCAAATCGTCAGACCCTGATTTATGGTATTGGAGATCAGCAGCTGGATCTGGTGTGCAGCAAGCTCAAGGAGCGTTATAAGGTGGAAATTGAGCTTTCCAAGCCAAAGGTAGCCTTCCGTGAGACTCTTCGCAAGAAATCTGATGTAGAAGGAAAGCACAAGAAGCAGTCCGGCGGCCATGGACAGTATGGTCATGTGAAGATGCGCTTTGAGCCGAGCGGTGATTTGGAGACGCCATTTGTATTTGAACAGGTAGTGGTAGGCGGAGCTGTTCCGAAGAACTACTTCCCGGCAGTGGAAAAGGGACTCCAGGAATGTGTTCAGAAGGGACCTGTGGCTGCTTATCCGGTTGTCGGTGTGAAGGCAACACTGTACGATGGTTCCTATCATCCGGTAGATTCTTCGGAAATGGCCTTTAAGATGGCTACGATTCTGGCCTTTAAGAAGGGCTTCATGGAGGCGTCCCCTGTCCTTCTTGAGCCGATTGTAAGTATGAAGGTGACTGTTCCGGACAGGTATACCGGTGATGTCATGGGTGATCTGAACAAGCGCAGAGGCCGTGTGCTGGGTATGAATCCGGATCATCAGGGAAATACCATTATTGAGGCAGATGTTCCTATGCTGGAGATCTATGGATATTCCACAGACCTTCGTTCCATGACAGGCGGAAGCGGAGAATATGCGTATGAGTTCGCCCGTTACGAGCAGGCTCCGTCTGATATTCAGGCAAAGGAAATTGAGGCAAGAGCAAAAGCAGGCGAGGATGAATAAATCCCGGAGCTGAACAAGAAAAGATAAATATACAGACACAAGGCTGTGCCTGTCAGAAAAAACCGCCTGACTTCCCGGACGATTTGTGCAGGGAAATCAGGCGGTTCTCTTTAGTGGAGGGTCTTGTAACAAAAATTCAGGCAAAATCAGGCGTAAACTGGAAAAGACGGATCAGCAAATGCACATGCAGGCTGAAAAGGGCATAAAAAAATGGAAGCAATGGGGCTCGAACCCATGACCTCTCGCGTGTGAGGCGAACGCTCATCCCAGCTGAGCTATGCTTCCATGAATCTAATTATAGCACTTTTTTTGCAAAAAGCAAGATAAATTTGCAATGATGAACAGTAACTATGAATACTCTTTGTAAATCATTTGCATAAAAAGGTAATTGTTGGAATTTCGCATCAGTATAAAGAGAAGGAGGGCCGGGTCTCTTGGGGAAAGAGTCCCGGCTTAAATATGAAAAAGAAAAAATAAGTGTCAGCTCTGCAGTTTCTGCTCTGCATCGCTGCGAATCTATATAAAAAAGTCTGATTGGCTTTGTTTGATTCATAGAATACACAATATTTGTGACCATTTTGTGATAGAAATTTGAAAAAAATGTGGAAAAACGTTCAGATTTGTTCTGAACGAGGAAATCTTATGAAAAAAGACCAAAAAAACCCATCAGATGTAGTTGACAAACAAGTGGGGAAGTCATATAATATAACCAGCAAAAACATATTAACTTGATAGGAATAATAGGAGGATAGACATGCCAAATATTTATAGAGGAACCTTGGGCTTGATTGGAAATACACCGCTGGTAGAAGTCGTAAACGTAGAAAAGGAGCTTAATCTGGAAGCAAGACTTCTGGTAAAGCTGGAATATTTTAATCCGGCAGGCAGCGTAAAGGACAGAATTGCAAAGGCTATGATTGAGGACGCAGAGGAAAAGGGAATTTTAAAAGAGGGTTCTGTGATTATTGAGCCAACCTCAGGCAACACAGGAATCGGTCTGGCCTCCATTGCAGCGGCAAAGGGATATCGGATTATTCTCACCATGCCTGAGACCATGAGCGTTGAGAGAAGGAATATATTGAAGGCCTATGGAGCTGAGCTGGTTTTAACAGAGGGCTCTAAGGGAATGAAAGGAGCTATTGAAAAGGCAGAGGCTCTTGCAAAGGAGATTCCAGGAAGCTTTCTTGCCGGACAATTTGTAAATCCTGCCAATCCCGCCATTCATAGAAAAACCACAGGACCTGAGATCTGGAACGATACTGACGGAGAGGTTGACATTTTCCTGGCAGGCGTAGGAACCGGCGGGACGCTGACCGGTGTTGGTGAATATCTGAAATCTCAGAATCCAGACATACAGATTGTAGCCATTGAGCCGGCGAACTCTCCGGTTTTGTCAGAGGGAAGGAGCGGCGCTCACCAGATTCAGGGAATTGGAGCAGGCTTTGTTCCAAAGGTATTGAACACAGAGATTTATGATGAGATTTTTAAGGTGCAGAACGAAGATGCTTTTACAGCGGCAAAGCTTCTGGCAAAGAAAGAGGGAGTTCTTGTTGGAATTTCATCAGGAGCTGCTCTCCATGCGGCCATTGAAGTAGCAAAGCGTCCGGAAAATAAGGGAAAGACCATAGTGGCGCTTCTTCCGGATACAGGAGACAGATATTATTCTACTCCATTGTTTGCAAACTAAAGATTTGGAAATTCGGTTCCTGCTTTAGAGGGGAAAATCTTCGGAAACATAGAACATTACTAGAAACGAAAGGCAAAAAGAAAGGAAGAAGATGATGAGCGAGAAAATTACAAGACAAAACAGAAAATTCAAATTCGAGACATTACAGCTCCATGTAGGGCAGGAGAACCCGGATCCGGTAACAGATGCAAGAGCAGTGCCGATTTATCAGACTTCCTCCTATGTTTTCCGCAACAGCGACCATGC
Source organism: Eubacteriales bacterium (assembly GCA_030537135.1). Classification (GTDB taxonomy): domain Bacteria; phylum Bacillota; class Clostridia; order Lachnospirales; family Lachnospiraceae; genus Blautia_A. The sequence continues at coordinate 87,581 of JAUNOP010000002.1, forward strand.
GGCTGCACGCTTTGGACTGACGGATGCAGGAAATATTTATGGAAGACTGACGAATCCCACAGAGGATGTATTTGAGAAGAGAATCGCAGCCCTGGAGGGAGGCGTGGCAGCCCTGGCTGTGGCGTCCGGCGCAGCGGCGATTACCTATACCATTCAGAACTTGGCGCAAAATGGCGACCATATTGTGTCTGCCAAGAATATTTACGGAGGCTCCTATAACCTTCTGGCACATACGCTGCCTCAGTATGGAATTACTACGACCTTTGTGAACATCTTTGATTATGAGGCAGTGGGAAATGCTATCCAGGAAAACACAAAGGCAATATTTATTGAGACTCTGGGAAACCCAAATTCTGATGTAGTGGATATTGAGGCTATTGCGAGAATTGCCCATGCACATAAGATTCCTCTTGTAATTGATAACACCTTTGCCACGCCCTATCTTGTGCGCCCGATTGAATATGGAGCAGACATTGTGGTACACTCGGCAACCAAGTTTATCGGAGGACATGGAACCACGATTGGCGGTGTGATTGTGGACAGCGGAAAATTTGACTGGGAGGCTTCTGGAAAATTCCCGTCTCTGGTAGAGCCGAATCCCAGCTATCATGGAGTAAGCTTTACAAAGGCAGTGGGACCTGCGGCCTTTGTGACAAAAATTCGTGCGATTCTTCTGAGAGATACTGGCGCCACGCTTTCTCCATTTCATGCCTTTTTCTTTCTTCAGGGCTTGGAAACTTTGTCTCTGCGAGTGGAGCGCCATGTGGAAAATGCCTTAAAGGTGGTAGAATATCTGAATCAGCATCCGCAGGTAGAGGCTGTACATCATCCGTCTGTTTCCGAAGACCCTGTGCAGAAGGAGCTTTATGCAAAGTATTTCCCCAATGGCGGAGGCTCTATCTTTACCTTTGAAATCAAGGGCGACGCGCAGAAGGCAAAGGACTTTATTGATAACCTGGAGCTGTTTTCCCTGCTGGCAAATGTGGCGGACGTGAAATCTCTGGTGATTCATCCGGCAACCACTACGCACAGCCAATGCACAGAGGAGGAGCTTTTGGACCAGGGAATTAAGCCAAATACGATTCGTCTGTCTATTGGTACAGAGAATATTGCGGACATTATCCAGGATCTGGAGGAGGCATTTAAGCAAGTTAAGTAAGTCCCCTGCTTCAATTGTGAAAAGTAATAAACAGTGGGTTGGGACTTGTTTGATACATTAAATTTTTTACAAAAATGATAAAAAATATCCCCCCGGGAGGCTTGTGCAGACAGGCCTCCTTTTTTATACTGTTTTATGAGAATGTCAGGGCTTAAGGTCATGTATGACAGCAGACAAAACCGTGACCTTTATATTTTTGAGACACCAGGGTCAAAAGGTCAGGAATCTGATGCAAGCTTGCTTGCAAGAGGATTTTTGAGATTGGGGTCAAAATACCCTTTACAATGTCATTTGAGAAAGACGATATAAATGGAGGCAGATATGGAAGCAGAGGAAAAGATAACAGCCAGATGGAATTACTGCGCAGAGGGCTATGATGATATTATTCAGGAGGAGTTGGGCAGTTTTCGGCCGCAGGCATGGCTTGCTTTGTTGGAAAAGGAGCTTCCTGGAGAAGCGCCTCTGAAAATTCTGGACGTAGGCACAGGCCCCGGATTTTTTACAATTCTTCTCTCTTCCAGGGGACACAAAGTCACGGCGATTGACAGCAGCAGAGAAATGCTTGCGCGTGCAGAACAGAATGTCACAGCAGCTGGCTTTCAGGCAGAATTCTATCAGATGGACGCACAGGAGCCGAGCTTTGAGAAAAATACCTTTGACGTGATTATCAGCCGAAATGTGACATGGACGCTCCTGGACGGAGAAAAGGCCTATAAAAACTGGAAGAGAATCCTGAAAAAGGGAGGCAGGCTTCTGATATTTGATGCCAACTGGGGAAAGCCTGGGTGGAACGCGGAGGAAGCAGAGGATTACAGGAGAAGGGAAGAGCTTTTTCGCGAAAGGTATGGAGAACCCTACGATACCTTTAAGGGACCGGATGAGCTTAGAGAGCTGAATATCCATTATCCCATGTATGAGAGGCAGAGACCAGAGTGGGATGTGAGGATGCTGGAAAAGCTTGGATATTGCACAATACATACAGACACAGATATAATAGGGCAGCTCTGGGACGAAAAGGAAAAGCTTTTGTACGGAGGAACCCCCTTGTTTATGATTGCAGGAGAAAAGGAGCGAGAAGAATGAGCAGACAGAATGCACAGAAACAACCGATTGTTTCCTATTGGGGAAAAAGAGCCGGAGATTTTGCCGCGCTAAGGCAGGAAGAGCTTAGAAGCAAGAAAGCAGAGCGCTGGAAAAGAGAGCTGCTTCCCTTCCTTCCAAGAGACAAGAGGGCTTCGATTCTGGATATTGGTACAGGCAGCGGCTTTTTTTCTATCCTTTTGGCAGAGGAGGGCTATGAAAATGTGACAGGAATTGATCTGACCCCTCAGATGATTGAAAGAGCCAGAGAGATGGTTGTTGGCATGAAAAATGCTCCCTCCTTCTATGTGATGGATGCGGAAAAGCTGAAATTTCCCTCCGAATCCTTTCAGGCAATCGTAACAAGAAACCTGACCTGGACACTTCCTCACATGGAGCAGGCCTATGGAGAATGGTACCGTGTGCTGAAAAAAAACGGCGTTCTTCTGAATTTTGACGCCAATTATGGAAATGAGGAGGAAGAACTGCCAAAAGAAGAGCTTCCGCAAAATCATGCGCATAAAATGATAAGCGAGGAATTAAACATTGAATATGAGAAAATTATAAAGAGCCTTCCTGCAACCTATATGAGCAGGCCTGCCAGGGATGTGGAAATGATGAAAAATACAGGATATCGAAGAATTCTTCTGGATTTCCAGCTCAGCGACAGAATTTATCAGGAGGTGGACGAGTTCTATAATCCGGTGAGAATGTTTGCCATCCAGGCTCTGAAGTGAAGAAAACAAACGGCTTTCCTTTGAAGGGAGGCCGTTTGCTTTTGTATAGTAAACCTTGGTTTGCATATAAGAATACCTTATGGAGAAGGTTAAGCTGCGCTCTGTGAGGGAATGTGCTGAAGGCATATTTTGAGTATAAAATGATAGAATTTCTCAATAAACAGAAAAAAGTAGCAAACCTCTATTTAGAGAAGTATAATGGAACCCAAGCACCAGAAGCATCAGAAAAGAGGGAAGATTCGTATGAAAAAACATAAGTTTTGGGCATGGGCATTGATTGTATGTCTCTTCATGACAGTGTACACAGGCTATGAACACAAATAGCCGTTAAGAAAAGGAGGAATTCATTATGTTTGAATGTCTTGGGAAAATCGACAGCAAGAAAACAGGAATTTTTGCAGCTGGGGTTCTGTTTGGAACAGCCGGAATCAAGCTTCTGTGCAGCAAGGATGCAAAGAAGGTATATACGCATTGCACAGCAGCCGCTTTGAGAGTAAAGGATTATGTGATGAATACAGCCGCTGTGCTTCAGGAGAATGCCGAGGATATCTATGCAGAGGCCCAGCTCATCAATGAGGAGAGAGCAGCAGAAGAGGATGTAGAGTTTGACGAAGAGGATTTCTGCGAAAAAGATGCTTCTGAGGATGCAGAGGAAGAAAAATAAGCAATTTTCGTTAGTCGCTTGCCGGGACGTCCGGCAGCAGCGTGTCTGCAAACGGATCATGAACAATAAACAAAACACCTGCAGAAGCCTGCAGGTGTTTTGTTTGAACGCAGATATGCATTCCCCCATCAAGTGCGGGAAGCGCCAAGCAGTGGCAGGGAGTTGCTTATGTGAGTGAATGCTCTCGCCCACGGCCGAGCAAAGGACTGTGTTTATGAGCATGTAGCGTAGCGGAATGCGAACGTCCGCTCCTTGTACATGACAAATGAAAGGAATGTAAAATTTTATGAAATTTATCATCAAGCATGAAATAAAAGGCAGAATGCGAGTGCATCTTGTCAGAAAGCGCATGAGCTGTCAGGAGGCAGAGCTTCTGGAAACTTATCTTGCAGCGCAGGAGGGAATTCTCGATGTAAAGATACAGGAAAGAACGCTGGATATGGTTCTGCGCTATACGTGTAAACGGGATGCACTTTTAAGGCTTCTTGCAGGACTTTGCCCGGAACGGATAGAATCCTTTGACTGTTCTGCTTCTGTTTTCGGAAGGAAACTCAACCAGAGGTACTGGGAAAAGCTAGTGGAAAAGGTAGTGCTTCGTATGGGAAGCAGGTTGTTTCTTCCTGGCTCAGTGAGAGGAGTCATTACCGCTTTGAAATCCATCAAATACATAAAAAAAGGTCTCTGCACACTGGCAAAAGGAAAAATAGAGGTTCCTGTTTTGGATGGAACAGCAATTGGCGTGTCTATTTTCCGGGGAGATATGGATACGGCTGGCTCTGTGATGTTCCTTCTTGGAATCGGAGAGATTCTGGAAGAATGGACACACAAGAAATCAGTAGATGACCTTGCAAGAAGCATGGCCTTGCAGGTGGAGAAGGTATGGCTCCTGGAAAACGGTCAGGAGCTTCTTGTTCCGGTGAGCCAGATAAAGGCAGGAGACGAGGTTGTGGTGAGAATGGGAAATGTGGTTCCCTTTGACGGATTGGTTTCTGTGGGAGACGCCATGGTAAACCAGTCTTCCCTAACAGGAGAATCTGTTCCTGTACACAAAACCCAAGGAGGCTTTGTATATGCAGGAACGGTTCTTGAGGAAGGAGAGGTGACCATTCAGGTTAAGGAGTTGAATGGCTCCAGCAAATTTGAAAAAATTGTCACCATGATTGAAGAATCAGAAAAGCTCAAATCCTCCCTTGAAGGAAAGGCAGAGCATCTTGCAGACAAGCTGGTTCCTTATACCCTGGCAGGAGCCGGAATCACTTGGCTTTTAACCAGAAATGCCACAAAGGCGGTTTCTGTGCTTATGGTGGATTTTTCCTGCGCTTTGAAGCTGGCAATGCCGATCTCTGTCCTCTCTGCTATCCGCGAGGCAAGTCATTATCAGACAACAGTCAAGGGAGGACGGTATCTGGAAGCAGTTGCAGAAGCAGATACGGTTGTCTTTGACAAGACAGGAACCCTCACAAAGGCCTGCCCTTCTGTTGCGAAAATCATTTCCTTCCATGGAAGAAGCGAAGATGAGCTGCTTCGTATAGCAGCATGCATAGAAGAGCATTTTCCGCATTCCATGGCAAAGGCAGTGGTGGACGCGGCCAGGAGCAGGAAGCTGGTGCATGAGGAGATGCATACAAAGGTAGAATACATTGTAGCGCATGGAATCGTGACCACGATTGAGGGGCAAAGGACGGTTATTGGAAGCCATCACTTTGTACTGGAGGACGAAAAATGCCGGGTTCCTGAAGAAACAAGAGAGCTTTTTGAAAGCCTTCCAGAGGAATATTCTCATCTGTATCTGGCAGTGGAAAATACTCTTGAGGCAGTTATCTGTATTGAAGATCCACTAAGAGAAGAAGCAGGCGAGATGATAAGGGAGCTTAGAAAAGCTGGAATCAGCAAGGTGGTGATGATGACTGGAGACAGTGAGCGGACGGCCTGTGCGATTGCAAGGCGTGTGGGAGTGGATGAATATTACTCTGAGGTTCTTCCAGAGGATAAGGCGAGCTTTGTGGAAAGAGAAAAAGCAAAGGGACGCCGTGTCATGATGATAGGAGACGGCATCAACGATTCTCCTGCACTTTCAGCAGCAGATGTAGGAATTGCCATAAGCGACGGAGCGCAGCTTGCCAGAGAGATTGCTGATATCACCATTGGAGCAGATGATTTGTATGGAATTGTTACCCTCAAGCACATCAGTGATGCGCTTATGAAGAGAATTCACAAAAATTACCGCGTGATTGTAGGCTTTAATACCGGGCTGATTCTCCTTGGAATTGCGGGAATTCTTCCCCCTACAACCTCCGCGCTTCTGCATAATACCTCCACACTTGTGATTGGGCTAAAGAGCATGGAGAGGCTTTTGCCGTAAATGCTTCTAAATTCCAGAAACTATAAAAGAAAAACAACAGTACCTTTGCATGGCTGTTGTTTTTCTTTTTTTGTGTAAAAATATTGTTGAAAAATATCCCCCCAGGGAGCTTGTGCATAAACAGTGTATAAAACTATAATAAAAGAAATCAAAAAACAGAAAGAGAGCAGCTATGGGTAAGTATATTATCAAACGATTCTTGCAGCTGATACCAATTCTTTTGGGAATTACCTTCTTGTCTTTTGGAATGATGCGGCTGGCAGGCGGCGATGCAGTCACTTATATGTATGAGAGAATGGGGACAGCTGTTTCACAGGAGCTTGTGGACGAAGCAAAAAAGGAATATGGTCTGGACAAACCCTTTCTTGTTCAGTACGCAGCGTGGCTTAAGGGAATGATGACAGGAGATATGGGGGAGAGCTATGTGTCTCATAAGGATGTGTTTGACACCTTTGTATCAAAGCTCCCGGCAACACTGATGCTGACATTATCCTCTATTATTCTTACTGTATTGATTGCAATTCCTCTGGGAATCTTATCAGCGGTCAAGCATAACAAATGGGTAGATTATCTGATACGTTTTCTGAGCTTTATCGGAAATTCCATGCCGAACTTTTTTGCGGCGCTGGTGCTGATGTATTTTTTCTCTATTCGCCTGAAATTGCTTCCGGTGATTACCACGAACAATGTAGTGCTTAGTCTGGTGCTTCCGACCTTGACGCTGACGGTTTCCATGGCTTCCAAATACACCAGACAGGTCAGGGCAACTGTGCTGGAGGAACTGAATAAGGATTATGTGGCAGGTGCGCGGGCCAGAGGCGTGAGAGGCTCGGTTATTATCTGGAAGAGTGTTATGAAGTCCTCCATGCTTACGATTATTACTCTGCTGGCTCTGTCTATTGGAAGTCTGCTGGGAGGAACTGCGATTGTAGAGAATATCTTTATGTGGGATGGAGTTGGAAAGCTGGCAGTCGATGCGATTACCATGCGCGATTATCCGATGATTCAGGCATATGTTGCATGGATGGCGATTATTTATGTGATCGTGAATCTGGCAACAGACATTATTTATCATTATCTGGATCCGCGTGTAAGATTGGGAGGCAATGGGGCATGAATGAAAATACAATCCAAATGGAACACATAACGATCCGCGAACAGAAGGTCAGGAAAAACCATATGAAGGCAAAATTGATTTTTTTCCTTACATTGGCGGTGATTCTTTTATTGGTTGCAGTTTTTGCAAAGTATCTTTGTCCGTATGATCCTTATGCACAGGACTTAATGAGCGCCCAGAAGCCTCCCAGTGCAGAGCATCTCATGGGAACAGACCGATATGGGCGAGATATGCTCTCAAGAGTGATTATGGGAAGCACAATCAGTATTTTTGCTACTTTGATATTAGTAGCGGTTGTTGCAATAACAGGGACAGCGATTGGAATTATCTGCGGTTGGAACGGTGGAAAAGTTGATACAATTTTGATGCGTATTTCTGATTTGTTTCTTGCATTTCCGAGTTTGGTATTTGCGTTGGCAGTAGCCGGCGTACTCGGCGGGGGCGTACAGAACGCGATTATTGCGCTGGCTGTGATTAGCTGGCCAAAGTTTGCCAGACTTGCGCGTGGACTTACGCTGGCGCAGAAGGCTTCGCCTTATTTGATGGCAGCGAGACTGGCAGGAAGCAGTACGCCAAAGCTTCTGGCAAAGCACATTCTTCCAAATATTGCAGGACCGATTCTGGTCACAGCAGTGCTGGATATTGGAACCACGATGATGGAGCTGGCAGGCTTATCCTTCCTGGGACTGGGAGTCAAGCCGCCTATGGCAGAGTGGGGCAGTATGATCAGCGACGGCCGGGTAATGCTCCAGACAGCGCCTTGGATGGTTCTATCTCCCGGAGGCGCGATCTTTGTAACGGTTATGATTTTCAATCTTCTTGGAGACACTGTCCGGGATTACATGGATCCAAAGGAAAGAAACCAATAAGCTGCATGAAAAAACACACATAGTTTTTATAAATAGTTTAACGTATCAAGTAGCGAAGCGGATTGCGAATATCCGCTTGACAAAGAAAGGCAGGAAAAAACAGATGAAAAGAAAGATGTTAGCAGCACTTATGGCAGGCACCATACTATCCTCTATGGCGGCGGCGCCAGCGTATGCAGAAGAGAAAACCTTTGTCTATGGAACAACCGGTTATGGAGTTCAGATGGGTGATGAGGGATTAAATCCGCATAACAGCTATTCCGGATGGAGTGCAATTCGCTATGGCGTTGGGGAGACTTTGTTTAAATACAATGACGATATGGAGATTGAACCCTGGCTTGCCACAGAATATGAGTATGTGGATGAGCAGACTGTAAAGATTACCCTTCGTGACGGCGTACAGTTTACAAGCGGTCGTGCCATGGATGCCAAGGCAGTGAAGGAGTGCCTGGATCACCTGATTGAGGTGCATGACCGCGCACCAGGAGATCTGAAGATCGAAAGCATTGAAGCAGACGGCATGACACTTACTATCCACACCACAGAACCCTGCCCGTCTCTGCTCAATTACCTGGGCGATCCTTATGCAGCGATTATTGATATGCAGTTTGGTACAGACGGAGTGGAAGGAGACAGTGCCGGTACCTCCAATGTGGCCGGAACCGGTCCTTACATTGCAACCAATGTAACAGAGACGCAGATTAACCTGGTAAAAAATGAGAACTATTGGGGCGGAGAGGTAAATGTAGATAATGTTGTGGTAAAGACCTTTGGCGATGCCAGCTCTCTGTCTGCATCTCTTCAGACAGGAGACATTCAGGGAACCTATGGATTGTCTTATGACAGCTATTCCCTGTTTGACGGAAATCCTGAATATACTATTAATTCCTGTGCTACCAGCCGCTGCTTCTTTGGACAGTTTAATTATGATTCAGAGATTGTCAAGGATCAGGCTGTGCGCAAGGCAATCAGCATGGGCATTGATAAGGAAGGATTCTGCAGTGTATTAATGGAAGGCCGCGGCATTCCGGCTGTCGGCGCATTCCCAAGTTCGTTTAGTTATGGTAATGAAGCCCTGACAACACCAGGCTATGATCCAGAGGGGGCAAAGGCTGTTCTTGAGGAGGCAGGCTGGACAGATACAGACGGCGACGGATATGTAGACAAGGATGGGCAGAAGCTCGCTATTCGCTGGCTGACCTATCCAGGACGTCTGGAACAGCCGAAGCTGGCAGAATATGCACAGGCAACCTTAAAGGATATTGGCATTGAGGTGGATGTGAACTGTACAGAGAACTGCGCAAGCTATGTGGATTCTGGTGATTATGACGTCTATGTCAGTTCCCTGACCACTGCGCCTACCGGTGATCCTGAGTATTTCTTTACCACCTGTGCTCTGGAAAGCTCTGCAAAGAACTGCTCTCACAATTCTATTCCAGAGGTAGAGGATTTGTATACACAGCTGCATACAGAGTTTGATAAGGATAAGAGAAGTGATTTGGCTATTCAGATGCAGCAGGCATTATTGGATGAGAATCAGATGTTCTTTGTATCCCATTTGAATATGGGTATTGTTACAAAATCGAATGTGACCGGTATGGAGGCACATCCGTGCGATTATTATGAGATTACAGCAGACCTGAACATAGAATAAAGTCAAGGGGCGGCTGGATAGAGGAGTTGGATTATGGAGCCTTTGCTGCAAGTGGAGCATGTTACGATTAGTTATAATGGAAAGCCGGTTGTGCAGGATGTAAGCTTTACACTGCAGCCAGAAGAAATTCTGGGTGTTGTGGGAGAGTCTGGCAGTGGGAAGAGTACAATTATCAAGGCTATTATGGGACTTCTGGGAGAGGGAGGAATGGTTACCAGAGGGGACATTTATTATAAAGGACAAAACGTAGTGGATATGCCTGAAAAAGAACGCAGAAGGCTCCTGGGTCCGGAAATCGGTATGGTATTCCAGGATTGTAAGGCTTCCTTGTGTCCGATTCGTACTGTGGGAGCGCAGATTTATGAGAGCCTTTCAGAGCATGAGAGGGTTACAAGGGAAGAAGCCTATGAGCGTGCCGGAGAGCTGATGCAGAAAATCGGGCTGACAGATTACCGAAGAACTCTGAACTCCTATCCCTTTGAGTTGTCGGGAGGCATGAACCAGCGCGTCGGCATCTGCAGCGCCATGCTGATGAAGCCCTCACTTCTTCTTGCCGACGAGCCTACCAGTGCGCTGGATGTGACGGTGCAGAAGCAGGTAGTTGAGGAAATGAAGCTGATGCGCCGGGATTATGGAACAGCCATGATCCTGGTAACGCACAATATTGGCGTGGTCGGGGTAATGGCCGATCAGGTGCTTGTGCTGCAGCAGGGAAGGATGATGGACTATGGACCTTCTGATCAGGTGCTGAACCATTCCAAAAATAAATATACAAAGCAGCTGATGGATTCGGTATTGCATTTACGGAGGGCATAGAAATGGAGGAAATCGTATTAAAGGCAGAAAACCTGAAAAAGATATTTGCATCACATAAGAAAGCCTTTACCGCAGTGGATGATGTAAGTTTTACTGTGCGAAAGGGCGAGTGCCTGGGAATTGTGGGAGAATCTGGTTCGGGAAAAAGCACTATAGCGAAAATGATTACCCGCCTTGTGGATGTAACAGAAGGCAGGGTGATTCTGATGGGAAAGGATATTACCCGGATAAAGGGGAAAGAGCTAAGAGAAGCCTACCAGAATATGCAGATGGTGTTTCAGATGCCGACAGAATCCTTTGACCCAAGATGCACACTTGGGGACGGCATAGGAGAGAGTCTTCGGAACAGGGGAGTGAGTCGGGAAGAGACAAGAAAAAGAACAGCAGAGCTTTTGGAAGAATGTGGGCTTTCGCCAGAATTTGCCAGGAGATATCCGCATGAGGTGAGCGGAGGACAGTGCCAGAGGGCAGCAATCGCAAGAGCGCTGGCAGTGGAGCCAACGCTCCTGATTTGCGATGAGGCAACCAGCGCGCTGGATGTGACAGTGCAGAAGCAGGTGCTTGAGCTGCTTATTCGGCTTAAAAAGGAGAAGAATCTGTCGTTTCTTCTTATTTGTCATGACCTTGCCCTGGTGCAGGCATTCTGCGACAGGGTGCTGGTGCTGTATCAGGGAAAAGCTGTGGAAACGGGAACACCGGATGAGGTGATCTGTCATCCGAAAATGGATTATACGAAGAGACTGGTTGAGTCGGTGCTGTAGGAATATACAAGAAATGCACAGTGTAAAACGCTGATAAGAGCAGAGAAACGCCTGAAGAAAATCCAGGAATATATAACAAATATGCAGTGCAAAGCGCCGTAGGGCAGGGACTGCCCGAATGAACGCCTGGAGATAGTAAATTGCGAGGTTCATGAAAAGGTTTTGAGAAGAGAATCCTGTTTTGGGGGATTCTCTTCTTGCGTTGTAGAAAAAACCTGTATATAATATAGCGAAGATACCAGGGGCAAAAGGTCAAAAATTCGATGCAAGCTTGCCTGCAAGAGGATTTTTGACTCCAACATCTAGTAAAGGATAAACAAGAAGAGGGAAGAAAGGAAAGGATTATTTACGGCGCAGAGCTGTGAATAATAGGAAGAAAATATGAATATCAGAGAAGAAGTTCGTAAAATGAAGATAGACGCTCCAGAGCTTGCGGCGTCTTCTGTGGAAAAGAGAAATCTTGCGCTTTCCATGGCAGCAGAGGCGCTTAAGGCGCATAAGGAGGAGATTTTTGAAGCAAACAGGGAGGACATGGAGGCAGCGGACAGGCTTGGAATTTTGCCCTCTGTCAAGAAGAGACTGAAGTTTGACGAGGGGAAGCTTGCAGATGTGTGCAGCGGCATAGAGCAGCTCATCTCCCTTCCAGACCCGCTTTCCAGAGTGCAGCTTTCCAGAGAGCTTGATGAAGGGCTCACTCTGTATCGGGTGAGCTGCCCGATTGGCGTTATTGGGATTATTTTTGAGGCAAGACCAGATGCACTGGTTCAGATTTCCTCTCTGTGCATAAAAAGCGGAAACTGCGCGGTCTTAAAGGGAGGAAAGGAAACCGTTCGCACGAACCGGGTATTGTTCTCTCTGATTCACCAGGCAGCAGTGGAGGCGGGACTTCCAGAGGAGTGCATGCTTCAGGCAGAGCAGCATAATGAAATCAGCGAGCTGCTCTCCTGCCATGACTGTGTGGATCTTCTGATTCCCAGAGGCTCCAATTCGTTTGTGCAGTATATTATGAATAACACAAAGATTCCGGTTATGGGTCATGCGGATGGTGTGTGCCACATTTATGTGGATGAGGAAGCAGACCTTCAGATGGCTCTCTCTGTGATTGTGGATGCGAAAACGCAGTATACAGCCGCCTGCAATGCAGCAGAGACGCTGCTGGTGAACAGAAAAATCGCCAAAGAGTTTCTCCCTGTCCTTGCCAGAACGCTCTCGGAAAACGGCGTAAAAATACGGGGAACAGAAGAGGTGAACAATCTTATCTCCTGTGAAATAATGGAGGAGGATGCGTTTAATACTGAGTATCTGGATCTCATTGTCTCCGTAAAGCTGGTGGAGGATGTGGAGGAAGCTATTAGCCATATTAATCGTTTTGGCTCGCATCATACAGACAGCATCCTCACAGAGAATGCACAGACAGCAGAGCGCTTTATGCAGATGGTGGACTCAGCCGGCGTGTACCAGAACTGCTCCACCAGATTTGCAGACGGATTCAGGTACGGGTTTGGCGCAGAGGTGGGAATCAGCACAGGCAAGATTCACGCCAGAGGACCAGTTGGTCTTGAGGGGCTGGTGACATACAAGTATCGTCTGTTTGGAAAGGGACATATTGTGGGAGATTATGCTTCCGGAGCAAAGCAGTTCCATTTTAAAGATCTGCAGTGAGCGGCGTGAAATTTTTTCACCTGTGCGGCTGAGGCATCTAAAGCTGCCTCAACCCTCCGTTTACATTATTCGCAAAACTCGGGCTTACGTTACATGCGTCTGCTGACGCAGCCATGTTTTGCTCATTAAAAGACGGCTGCTAATCCCAAAAATCCCAAAAGCCTACTGTTGGATTGCAGCCGCGCAGGAGGAATACAAAACCTCCTTGTCTCTTCTAGTGAATGGTCATGACATAGGACTTATCATAGGTCTGCTCTGCATTCAGGGACAGGATACCGGGCTTTTCGCTGATTTCTCCTGCAAAGCCCACATTGTCACACCTTCCGTCCCATGGCTCCAGGCAGACAAAGGGCGCTCCTGGAGCAGCCCAAATCCCGAAGTTTGGAAAGCCGGGGCAGGACATGGATACATAGGGAGTACCGTCCGGCAGGGCAATCTGCGCCCACTCAATCTGATGGTCAAAGATAAGAGCGTCTCTGGCAAACATATCTTCTGCTATGCGGCACTCTCTGTTTTCCAGGGCAAGAGGATAGAAAGGCTCTGGAATAGCGGTCCCTGACGCGCTGTCAAGGAGAAGGTAGTTCAGCTCATCTCTCTGAAAACGGAGAATATAATCGCTCTGTCTGGTGCCGGGAAGAATGGGAACATGAAAGGCAGGATGAGCGCCGATGCAGAAATACATGGTCTGCTCCCCCTTATTTTCCACCTGCCATTTTACTGTGATGTTTCTTTCTTCCAGTATATGCGTCACAGTGAGTACAAAGGCAAAGGGGTATTTTTTGAGAGTCTCCTCTGAGGCTGCAAGGCGGTGGGTGACAGAAGAGGCGGTTTGCTCAACAATAGTAAACACGCTGTCTCTGGCAAACCCGTGCTGAGAGGTCTGGTACTGTGTGCCCTGATAGAGAAAATGGCCGCCATAATTTTTTCCTACCTGCGGAAAGAGTATGGGCGCATGACGCTTCCAGTATGCAGGGTCTGCAGACCACAAAACCTCTCTGTCCTTGGTTTTGTCAAAAATACTGCAAAGCTCTGCGCCCAGGTCATCAATAGTGATGGAAAGAAATTCATTTTCAATAGTATGCTTCATAAAAACCCTCCCTGTTATAGATATTTGACAGAAGCTGTGATGTGAAACGTTTATTGATTTGTAAAGGCTTCTGAGGGTATTGTATCATAAGTGAAGGAAAATGGACAGAAAAGATTGGATGACTGTCAAAAATTTGCTGACAGAGTATGATAACAAAAAGGAGGGCCGGAAGGTTCGGCAGATAAAAAATGGAATATCAGACAACAATTACCTTTATAATGGAAATGGCAGGTACAGTTGCCTTTGCCTCATCAGGAGCTCTGGTAGCTCTGGAGAAAAATATGGATATTTTCGGAATCAGCGTTCTTGGGGTTGTGACGGCCTGCGGGGGCGGCATGATTCGAGATTTGATATTAGGCGTGATTCCGCCGAGCGTGTTTATTCATGCAGTGTATGCAACTGTGGCTATGGTGACGTCGTGCCTTGTGTTTTTGCTGTTTTATCTGAAGAGGGAGCTTCTGGGAGGACATTTTCGGGAGACCTTTGACAGAATTATGCTGATTATGGATTCTATTGGCCTTGCTATTTTTACAGTGGTGGGAGTGAACACAGGGATTCAGCAGGGGTATGGGGATAATACCTTTTTGCTGATTTTTGTGGGAACCATCACAGGCGTGGGCGGAGGCGTACTCAGAGACATGATGGCAGGGGTGCCGCCTTATATTTTTGTGCGTCATGTGTATGCCTGCGCGTCTATTGTAGGGGCTGGCGTGTGCGTGCTTTTGCAGAGATACTTCGGGGCAGTGGAGGCTATGATAGGAGCGTCTTTTGTAGTGATGCTCATGAGATATCTGGCTGCTCATTATCATTGGAATCTCCCCAGACTGCAGAGAGAAAAAGGTGTGAGAGAACACGGAAAATAAGAAAGCTGTCAAAAGCCGGAAGAATCCTTCCGGCTTTTGATAATAAATAGGAACTTGGCAAGCTCAGCGGAAATTCGCAATACCCACAGGGTACGACCTCCGTTTCGCTGCTTGCGCAAAACGATAAAATTTTGCTCCAGGCCTGCTTAAGACATGAGAGCAATGACTTTATAGCAGGATACGCCCTCTTCTCTTGGAACAATGTTTCCAGGAACTTCTTTTCCATTTACAATAAGCTTTGCAACGCCCTTTTCCACATGATTTGGATTCAAAACAGTGATATCATAGTTAGCGCCCTGGTATTTACGTACAACGCGGAAATCTCCGAAATCCCCAGGAACACAGGGGTTAATGCACAGACCGTCAAAGGTAGGACAAATGCCAAGGATTGCCTGGGAAATATTCACAAAGGTCCAGGCAGCAGTTCCTGTGAGCCAGCTGTTTTTGGCTTCTCCGTGGAAGCGAGCATTTCTTCCGGCTACCATCTGGGAATAAATGTAGGGCTCTGTTCTGTGGATCTCGCTCTTTTCCTCCAGATAAGCAGGACAGGTTTTCCGGTAAATTTCAAAAGCACGTTCGCCCCGTCCAATGACAGTCTCTGCAATGGAAACCCAGGGGTTGTTGTGGCAGAAAATACCTGCGTTCTCCTTATATCCTGGCGGATAGGATGAGATTTCACCAAGGTTCAGATGATAGGTGCTGTAGGGCGGCTGCTGAAGCATAATGCCATATTCTGTATCAAGACGTTCCTTGACAGAATTCAACGCCATTTCCGCTTTTCCTTCTGATACACCGATTCCGGCCAATACACAGAAGCCCTGAGGCTCAATGAAGATCTGACCTTCTGCGCATTCACTGGAGCCTACCTTTTTGGAGGCAGCGTCATAAGCGCGCAGGAACCATGCGCCGTCCCAGCCAGCATCTAGTACTGTGTCGTACATAGACCTTACAGCAGCTCTGGCTTCCGTCTCAAGCTCCTTGAAGCCCTTGTGTGCAGCAAGCTCTGCAAATTCCTGACCATATTTTACAAACATGCCTGCAATAAATACAGATTCTGCAACAGGTCCTTCAGATGGCCCTGTTGTCTGGAAGGGTTCTCCCGGTTCTCTTGAGAAGCAGTTCAAATTCAGACAGTCATTCCAGTCAGCGCGCCCGATTAAGGGGAGCCCGTGAGGTCCAAGATGTGTGCAGATGTAGCTAAAGGAGCGGTGCAGATGCTCAAACAGTGTATCAGAGAGCGCCTCGTCATTGTCAAATGGAACCTGCTCCTCCAGGATGGAGAAATCTCCGCTTTCCTTAATATAGGCGGCAGTGGCGGCAATCAGCCACAATGGGTCGTCATTAAAGCCGCTTCCAATGTCAAGATTTCCTTTTTTGGTGAGAGGCTGATACTGATGATAAGCGCTTCCATCCGGGAATTGAGTGGCAGCAATATCCAGGATACGCTCTCTTGCTCTCTCTGGAATCAGATGCACAAAGCCCAGAATGTCCTGACAGGAGTCACGAAAGCCCATGCCGCGGCCTGTGCCGGACTCATAATAAGAAGCAGAACGGGACATGTTAAAGGTTACCATGCATTGATATTGGTTCCAGATATTTACCATGCGGTTTATCTTGTCATTGGCAGTCTCTACATAATAGTGAGACAAAAGCTCGTCCCAGTATGCATTTAAGGCATGAAAAGCTTCTTCTACCTTCTCTCTGGTAGAAAAACGGGAGATCATGTCTCTTGCCTGGGTCTTTTTGATAACATCCAGGGCTTCCCATTTATCCTCACGAGGATTTTCACAATAGCCAAGAAGAAACACAAAATCCCTGGATTCTCCTGGAGAGAGTGTGATATCAATCTGATGGCAGGCACAGGGGAACCAGCCGCTTGCCATGGAATTACGGCATTTTCCTTCTTGAACAGCCAGAGGAAGAGCATTGCTGCTATAGGCACCCAAAAATTCGTCTCTGCTGGTATCGAAACCGTTTACGGGAACATTGACAGAGAATACAGCATAATGGCTGCGGCGCTCTCTGTATTCGGTTTTATGATAAATGGCAGAGCCCTCCACCTCGACCTCTCCGATGCTTAAATTTCTCTGGAAATTGGTCATATCATCCATGGCATTCCAGAGACAAAATTCCACATAGGAAAACAGGGACAGTGTTTTGGGCTGCGTGGATTTATTTTCCAATGTGACAAGATTGAGTTCACAGGAGGCGTCCACAGGAACAAAGGCAAGAAGCTCTGCATGAAGATCGTTTTTGGAAGAGTGAAAACGGCTGTAGCCCATGCCGTGTCTGCACTCATAGGAATCCAGCGCTGTCATGGAGGGCTTCCATCCAGGATTCCAGATAGAATCGCCTTCCTTAATATAGTAGTATTTTCCATTGCTGTCCATGGGGATGTCATTATAGCGGTAGCGCGTCAGGCGGAGCAGCTTGGCGTCTTTATAAAAGCTGTAGCCTCCGCAGGTGTTGGAGATAAGGGAGAAAAAGTCCCGGCTTCCAAGGTAATTAATCCAGGGAAGAGGGGTCTTGGCATTGGTGATGACATATTCCTTTGCGACGTCGTCAAAATATCCGTATTTCATAAAAAACCTCCTTGTTGTTTTTCGTTATATGAAGCTAAAAGAATCTTTCTTATAAAACCCTTGTCTTATGTTGGCTTTCATTAGACAGTATAGCGAAGGCAGGTTGAAAAAACAAGATTTTAGGAACGAAAACAATTTCGTAAATTCCATAGAAATATGTGCATAATAATGAAAGCAAATATTTGAATTTAAAATTAACCAGAGATTTATTAGATATTTTATTAAATAATACACAAATAAATTGCATAATTTAGGAAAAAGTGTATAATTAATGGAAAAGAATCAATACGAAACAGTTAAGGAAATTTGCCTGTAAAGGAGCAGAGGTGTGTGTATGGTATCTATGAGAGAGATTGCAAAAAAATGCCATGTGTCTGTTGCAACAGTGAGTAAGGCGTTGAATGGCTACCATGACATCAGTCAGGAAACAAAAGAAATGATTTTAAAGACAGCAGAGGCTATGGGGTATTATCCGAATTCCTCTGCAAGAGCGCTCAAGACAAAGAAGACCTACAATATAGGAGTATTGTTTGTTGACGAGGCAATGAGCGGTCTTACCCATGATTACTTTAACCATGTTCTGGAAAGCTTTAAGCTTGAGGCAGAGTCCAGAGGGTATGATATTACTTTTACAAACCGGAATGTTGCAAAACGGTGGATGAGCTATTATGAACACTGCAAATACAGGGGCGTGGACGGCGTTGTCATTGCCTGTGTGGATTTTTATGCAGAGGAGGTGCAGGAGCTGGTGCGCAGTGAGATTCCGGTTGTCACAATCGATCATACCTTTGATGAGCGGATTTCTGTGGTGTCTGACAATGTACAGGGAATGGAAGCGCTTGTGACCTATATTTATGAGATGGGACACAGAAAAATCGCGTATATTCATGGGGATGATTCTGCTGTCACCAGAAACCGCGTAGCCAGCTTTTACAGGACAGCCAGAGAACTGGGGCTTTCTATACCAGATGTGTATGTCAGACAATCTCCTTATAGAGATGCAGACGGTGCGCAGGAGGAGACTGCGCAGCTTCTGAATCTTTCTAAGCCTCCTACCTGTATCTTATATCCAGATGATTACGCTGCGCTTGGAGGAATCAATGAAATCAGGGAGAGAGGGCTTCGTATACCAGAGGATATCTCTGTGGCAGGCTATGACGGAATGGAGGTGGCAAAGATTCTGCGTCCCAGTCTGACTACGATTTGTCAGGACACGGCTGTGATTGGACGGCTGGCAGCCGGGAAGCTCATTGATCTTATCGAAAATCCTAAAATGACTCTTATCGATAAATATATAGTCAGGGGAACACTGTTTAAGGGAAATTCTGTGAAGAAACTGCCTGAGAGACCTCTCTGACGTATCTCGGGCAGATAAGCTCTGACACAGAGCTTATCTGCTTTACGGAAAGCCGTTTTCTCATCAGTGGAAATAATCCTGTACGAATTCGGAGATTTGAGATATACTATAAAAGCCCTGAGCTGTGTCTGCGTACACAGCCAAAAGACGTCAGAGACAAAACAACAAGGAAAAGAGGAAGTTTTATGTATCGCAAAACAGCAGAAGAATTACTTGGATTTATTGAGAAAAGTCCCACAAGCTTTCAATGCATAGCTTCTATAAAAGAGACTTTGAGGACGCATGGCTTTGAGGAGAGGCAGGAGAATCAAAGATGGAAGCTTTGTCCGGGGGGAAATTATTTTGTGACAAGGAACAGCTCCGCGCTCATTGCCTTTTCCATTCCAGAGAAGGGGGCGAATAAATTTCATATTTTAGCTGCACACAGCGATTCGCCGAGCTTTGTTATCAAGGAAAATCCTGAGATGGAGGTGGACAAGACTTATATCAGGCTCAATGTGGAACCCTATGGAGGAATGCTGATGGCTCCCTGGTTTGACCGTCCCCTGTCTGTAGCGGGAAGGCTGATTGTCAGGGGAGACGAGGGATTGTCAGAGGTTCTTGTGAAGGTGGATAGGGACCTTTTGCTTATTCCGAATCTCGCCATACACATGAACAGGGAGGCAAACCAGGGAGTGGCATATAAGCCTCAGATAGATATGCTTCCTCTGTTTGGAGGAAAAGAAGCAAAGGGAAGATTTTGGGAAATCCTTGCAGAGGAGGCCAAGGTATCTCCGGATGCTATTATGGGGCATGACTTGTATCTCTACAATCGGATGAAGGGCTGCATCTGGGGAGCAAACGAGGAATTTCTTTCAGCCCCAAGGCTTGATGATTTGCAGTGCGTGTTTGGCGGAATGAAGGGCTTTCTGGGGGCGGAGAGGGAAAAAAGCCTTTCCGTACTCTGCATTCTGGACAATGAGGAGGTTGGGAGCAGCACAAAGCAGGGAGCAGCCTCTACCTTTTTACAGGACACGCTGCTTCGGATACGCGAGTGCCTTGGCCTTTCTTATGAAGCGTATTTGTGTATGCTTGCAGACAGCTTTATGCTTTCAGCAGACAATGCGCATGGAATCCATCCCAATCATGCAGACAAGGCAGACCCTGTAAACCGTCCGTATTTAAATGGAGGAATTGTATTAAAATTCAGTGCTGCGCAGAAATACTGCACAGAGGGAATGGCAGGAGCCATTCTGAGGGATATCTGTGCAAGAGCCGACGTGCCAGTGCAGGTTTTCAGAAACCGTTCGGACATACCAGGAGGCTCCACACTTGGGAATATCTCTGCAAACCGTGTGGCAGTAAGGGCAGCAGACATAGGACTTGCCCAGCTTGCCATGCATTCTCCTTATGAAACCTGCGGCGTAAAGGATACCGAGTACCTGGCCAGGGCAGTAAGAGAATTTTTCAGATAAATCCCACAAAAAAGAAAACAAGGAGGAAAAAACCTATGCTGTTTATAGAATATCCAAAATGCACTACCTGTCAAAAGGCCAAGAAATGGCTCAGGGAAAGAAATGCAGAATTTGAGGAGAGACATATTGTGGAGGACACTCCCTCTGCTGAGGAACTCAGGGAATGGGCAGGCAGAAGCCGCCTTCCGCTAAAACGCTTTTTTAATACCAGCGGAATGAAATACAAGGAGCTGAAGCTAAAAGAAAAATTGCCGGAGATGAGCGTGGAGGAGCAGCTTGTGCTTCTTGCCTCAGATGGAATGCTGATAAAGCGTCCTCTTCTGGTATCAGAGAGCTTTGTGCTTACAGGGTTTAAGGAAAAGGAATGGGAAGAGGCCTTAGAAAGTCTCAAATAAAAAGATTGCTTTTGGAGGAAAAAAAGCCTGGGATCAGATAAATCCCAGGCTTTTCAAAATATAGAGCCACACGGTCAGAGTAAAGGAGCTGAAGAAGGTAGTGAGCGCAATGACGCACGAGGAAAGATGCCCTTCATAGCCCATGTTCTTTGCCATAATAAAACAGGTGACCGTTGTGGCAGAGCCGAGCATAACGAGAATTGCGATCAGCTGATCGTTTCGATAACCAAAGAATACGGCAAGAGGCAGAAACAGGGCTACAAAGCCCACGAGCTTCAGAAAGGCGCAGAGAATTCCGGTCTTTAGCTGAGAAGCGCCTTCCTTAAAGGAAAAGGAGCCGCCCATGGCCATCAGCCCCAGAGGGGTAGTCAAAACGCCGAGGTTATGTACGGTTTTTTGAAGAATCACCGGCTGCGAAAGAGAAAAAAGAGACCACAGCATTCCTATGAGAATTCCCAGAATAATGGGATTTGTGGCAATTCCCTTCAGCGTTTTCTGGATCAGCTTTTTGTCGAGCCTTCCTCTTCCAGGGCAGAACAGGGAGAGTACTGTGACTGCGCATACATTATACAGAGGAACACTGGCAATAATCATCATAGGCGCCATCCCTGCATTTCCATAGATATTTTGGATAAAGGCGATTCCCAGAATGGCGGCGCTGCTTCTGTAGGAGGCCTGTATAAATTCTCCCTGAACAGAGCGGTCCTTTAAAAGCCAGGAGATGCCAAGAGAAATAAGAATACAAAGGACAGTAACACAGAAGCAGAAAAGAACAAAGCCCCCGTCCCAGGAATGGACAAAATCTGTTCCTGCAATGTCTTCAAAGAGAAGGGCAGGGAGCGTCACTTTAAACACAAATTTGTTCATGCGGTCAAGAAAGGCGTCGTCAAAAAAGCCTTTTCTTCGGAAAAGGTAGCCCAAAACCATGGTAAAGAAAATAGGCATGGTTGCGTTCAGACTAAACATAAGATTTTCCATAATCATTCTCCTCTCAAACAGCTATTCTTGTATAAGTATAGCTTCTTTTTCTAAAATGTAAATAGGAAATGGAAATACCCGGAACAAAATCAAAGAAAACAGTTCCTCAGAGGCGGAAAGTGTGGTATGATAAAAAAAGTGCAAGGCAAAGGGGGAGAGAACGTGCAGTATGGAAAAATCCGCATAGAGGGCGGACAACTGATTTTTAAAAAACATATGATAGACAACAGCCTTCCCTGCTGCGACATTGTATGGGCCTATCGCAGAAAGGAATACAAACAGGAGGAAGGAACAGACAATTACAGTGTGAGAACCTCTTTGGTAGCGGTTACCAGGAGAAAGAAAAAGTACAAGTTTGATATGACAGAGAGGGAGGCCATCGCCTGTCTGGAACAGATTCAGAAGGAAAGCCCCATGGCAACGGTTGGGTTTCCCACGGGCTCCAGGATTCCCCTTGTGAGTCTTCCAAATACCAGAGATCTCTCTGCGCTCGGTACTGTAGACGGCAGACATATTCTTCCGGGAAGATTAATCCGGAGCGGAGAACTCTACCATGTATCAAAGGACGACCAGAAAATACTCCTTGAAGAATACCATTTGCGCACAGTAGTGGATTTTCGGACAGAGGCAGAGAGAAAGGAGAAGCCAGATACCTTTATGAAGGGCGTCCGCTACATAAAAAACCCGATTCTGGATGAGGATTCTATAGGAATCACGCATGAAAAGTCTGTTTTGGATCTTGTACTGGAATTTCCGGGAGATGCAGAGATTTTTATGGAAAAGCAATACAGGAATCTGGTTTTTGATGAGATCTGCACCAGACAATATGCCAAGTTTTTTGACATTGTACTCAATCATGAGGAAGGAGCTATTTTGTGGCATTGCTCGGCAGGAAAGGACAGGGTAGGAGTGGCAACCGCTCTTCTTTTGAGCGCGCTGGGAGTGCCAAGAGCTGCTATTATGGCGGATTTTATGCGGAGCAACAAATATTTTCAGGATGAAGCAGAATACATGGTACGCTACATTGGCCTTGGCAGAGAATTGACAGAGGAAATGGAGAAAAACCTTTGGATGATGTTCCAGGTAAAGGAAAGATGGCTCCTCACAGTATTTGAGGAAATTGAGAGGGAATATGGTACGGTGGAGCAGTATCTGAGGAAGAGAATGTACCTGACGGTAAAGGCAATAGAAGAACTTAAGCAAAAGTACCTTATATAATAAGAAGCAGGCAGGGCAGGAAGAGAGCTGTTCTGTCTGTTTTTGGCTTGAAAAAAATTCTCAAAATCTGTCTTTTATGAAGAAATAAAATACTTTATAAAAAGATAAAATAACAGTTGATATTTTTTTATTTTCCGTTATAATGGGCTATGAACATGTTTTTTGAGAAAAGGAGAAATAGTATGGCAAAATTAGTCATTAATCCAGACAAAAAGCTAAGTAAAATTAATAAAGAAATTTATGGGCACTTTTCCGAGCATCTGGGAAGGTGTATTTATGAAGGAATTTATGTGGGAGAGGATTCGCCGATTCCGAATAAAAAGGGAATGCGTACAGATGTTGTAGAGGCGCTGAAAAAAATCAAGGTTCCTGTACTGCGCTGGCCGGGCGGCTGCTTTGCAGACGAATATCACTGGATGGACGGAGTGGGACCAAAGGAAGGCCGCAAGAAGATGATTAACACAAACTGGGGCGGTGTTGTGGAAGACAACAGCTTTGGAACGCATGAATTCTTTGAGCTGTGCGAGCAGCTTGGATGCGAGGCCTATATCAATGGAAACCTTGGAAGCGGAACCGTTCAGGAAATGTCTGAGTGGGTAGAATACATGACCTTTGACGGGATTTCTCCTATGGCAGACTGGCGAGCAAAGAATGGTCATGAAAAGCCCTGGAAGGTGAAGTTCTTTGGTGTGGGTAATGAGAACTGGGGATGCGGCGGCAACATGAATCCTGACTACTATGCGAACGAATACCGCAGATATCAGACCTATGTAAGAAATTATAATGAGGATGAGCCGATTTATAAAATCTGCTGCGGCCCGAATGTAGATGATTATGAGTGGACAGAGGGAGTTTTAAAGACTTGCTTCAGCCATTGTGAGGAGAAGTATCATGGATTTATGGATGGTCTCTCTTTGCATTATTATGTGCATCCAGAAGGCTGGGATATCAAAGGAAGCGCCACAGACTTTGACGAGAAGACATGGTATAAGACGCTCTTTAAGGCACTGTATATGGAAGAACTGATTGTGCGCCATGGAAATCTCATGGATCAGTATGACCCAGACAAGAAGCTTGGAATGATAGTGGATGAGTGGGGAACCTGGTACACGGTAGAGCCTGGAACAAATCCAGGATTTTTGTACCAGCAGAATACCATAAGGGACGCTCTGGTTGCCGGTGTGACACTAAATATTTTCAATAAGCACAGCGACCGGGTAAAGATGGCAAACCTTGCACAGATTGTGAATGTACTGCAGGCTGTGATTCTCACAGAGGGAGCAGACATGATTCTTACTCCTACCTATCATGTGTTTGATATGTATAAGGCTCATCAGGATGCAATGCTTCTTGACAGCTTTGTGGAGAGCCATGAAATCGGCGCAGACGATGAGTATTGTGTTCCAAACCTCAGTGAATCGGTATCCATGGATGCAGAGGGAGCGATTCATTTGACCTTGGCGAATTTGTCGGCCACAGAGAGCTACCCGATTGAGTCAATTATCTTTGACTTTAAGGTAAAAGAGGCTGTCGGAGAAATCGTAACAGGAGAGATGCACGACAAAAACACCTTTGAGAATCCAGAGTGTGTAAAGGTTCAGAAATTTACAGATGTAACAGTTACAGATGAGGGAGTGAATTTCACAATTCCTGCCTGCTCTGTTCTTCATCTGACAATCCGATAAACATAAGGGGCTGTGCCGGAAGAAAGCTATGAGTGAACACCTGCGAGTGTGCAGAAAGTGTCTTCTCAGAGAAGAGACACAAGAAGCATATTTTAAAAAACTGGATGTGTATATTGCAAATTTAAATGAGGATGACAGGGTGGAACAGAAGGAGTATGAGTCTCGCCTTGCTGCATGTGCATCCTGCCCGCGCCTTGTGAAGGGTATGTGCCGTGTGTGCGGCTGCTTTGTGGAGCTGAGAGCAGCGCTGAGAGTGCAGAAATGCCCGGATATTCCCAGAAGATGGTAGAAAAGGCATCCTTAGAGCAGCATCCAAAGAGGCATACAGAAGCAGAGAAAACATATGCTGCCCTCTCTGCTTCTGGTATGCGCCTAATAGGAAAAATCTGCTTTTCCTTAAGAGACTGTCTTGACAAAGCTGTTTGTTTAGCTGATGGAACTGTAATCTACCCGAACCTTTATGTCCTGATTGTAGTTTCCGAAATTTTTCCCAAACAGGGAGATTCCGCCTACATTTTTGGAAGGCTCCAGAACCTGAAAGCGAAAACAGAGACTGTCCTGCGAAGTGAGAAAAAGCTGTTTGGTTGAAACATTGGAGATCTTCAGTCCATCAATAAAGGTTCCCTTTCTGTTGAGAACCAGCATTTTCAGCAGGCCGTATTGATTCCAGTTGGGAAACCACCAGTCAGGAGTGAACATCCCGTGAATATCCCCGAAATCGCCGGGACTGGTCCAGGTTCCAAGCTTATTGCCGTTGAGAAAAAATGTAATGTCTGAGGGCCAGTCAGAATTAACGCCTGGGGCTTCGCTTCCGATTTCAAAGGCAAAGGTAATCTGATCGATTTTCCGTCCGGGCGGAAGCATATTGGGAATGAGATACTCAATATAACCCTTACCGAACCACAGAATCTGCGCATCCACATGGCTGGGATGGGCAAAATATCGTGGGTCATCCACTTCTCCGATAAGCCGCTTTGGCGTGGATAGGCCGCAGGTAGGAAATACGGAAAAATTGGAATAATTACCGATTGGAATATCAATGGAATAGCTGTCCTGAGAGTCCTCATTTGTTTCGGATGCAACATCTACCAGGATTTTGTCCACATTCACGCGGCATACCTTCTGATTGCCGTGACCGGAATGCTCGTTGAGAATTGCAACAATGCCGCTTTCTTCCAGCTTTTTTATGTGACTGGTCAGGGCGCCGTTTGTAATGCCAAGACAGGAAGCCAGTTCATTCATATTCATTTCTTTTTTTTCCAGCAAAAGCTGTATGACTTTAATGCGAAGTTCAGATCCCAGTGCTTTGAAAACAGGAATGGCCTCATCAAGATTTTTGATATAGAGCATAGAAAACATCCCCCTTCATGCAATGGACGGCAATACAAATAAACTGTCTCATTGTGATTTACTTAATCAAATCAATGCTACAGTGTATCAGAGGCCGCTTCAGTGCTTTCATTATATACAATTCTGAGCCATTTCGCAACTGAAAAATATAAAATCTCATAAAAAACAAAATTATTTTAGATTTTTATTCACAAAGAAAATCATAAAATTCATAAGTTTTTCTTGCATCTTTATAGGAAATGCTTTATAATTTAATATATACAAAATTATTTTAGATTTTTGTAAAAATAAGAGAGGTATCAGGATGAGTAGAGAAACAGAATTGAAGTACAATGAACCATGGATTCTGCAGCGCGCAGATCCCTATGTGTATAAGCACATTGACGGGACTTATTATTTCACAGCATCCATCCCTGCTTATGATGGAATCGTAATCCGTCATTCCAGCACGCTGGCTGGTCTTCCGGATGCTGAAGAGGTGGAAGTGTGGCATAAGCATGAAAAGGGAATCATGAGCAAGCATATATGGGCTCCGGAGATTCACTACCTGGATGGAAGGTGGTATATCTATTATTCAGGCGGAGACATTGATGATGAATGGGAAATCCGCCCTTATGTTCTGGAGTGCCAGGGGCAGGATCCGATGAAGGATCCCTGGGTGGAGAGAGGCAAAATGGTCAGAGCAGAGGGAGATGTATTTTCCTTTGAGGCCTTTTCTCTGGATGCGACTGTTTTTGAAAATAAAGGAAAGCATTATTATGTATGGGCAGAGAAGGTGAGTGTATATCCTCAGATATCCAATCTGTATATTGCCGAAATGGAGAATCCATGCAAGCTGAAAACTGTTCAGGTAATGCTGACAACGCCGGACTATGACTGGGAGAGAGTTGGCTTCTGGGTAGATGAAGGTCCGGCAGTGATTAAGCATAATGGGAAGATTTATCTGACCTTCTCTGCGTCAGAGACCGGCGTCCATTATTGCATGGGTATGCTGACAGCAGATGAGGATGCAGATCTTCTGGATCCCAAGTCCTGGGACAAGGATCGTTATCCGGTTCTTAAGACGGATGCGTCCAGGGGCATTTATGGTCCAGGGCATAATTGCTTTACACAGGATGAGGATGGCAATCCTCTGATGGTATATCATGCCAGAACAGAGGAGAAGATAGAAGGGAATCCTCTTTACAATCCGAACCGCCATGCTATGCTCATGAAGATTCGTTTTGATGAGAAGACGGGAAGACCGATTTTCTCTTATGATGAATAAGACCAGAATAAATTTGTAAGTCAGATTCCATTTGTGGGTTTTTACATCAGGCTCCTGCATTTTCGGAAAAAAGCACAGGGCTGTCTGCCGGAATGAGGACAGCTCTGGCGCTGTGCCGAAAAGCAGGAGCCTTTTGCGCACAATAAAACCATCATGCATCTGGCGCGTACAGACTTTTAACGTATCAAGCAAGTAGCGAAAGCGAATTGCGAATTTCCGCTTGACTAGTCAGGTACAGCGAGCAGACAAAATGTGTGGGCTCTAGTCTGTCCGGCTGCTTTGTCAGACAAGAGGAGGGTGTACAGGAAGCATGCTATCCAGCTTTTCCTTGGAATCATAGTGAATAGAAAGCAGGATGTGCTGATCATGGTTTCCAAAACCCCGTCCATACAAGGTAAGTCCCCGCGGATTATCGGAGTTTGGGAAGACAGTCATTCTAAAGCGCAGAATGGACTGGTCTGTGAGTGCAAAATCCTGAATGGTCATTGGGGAAAGCTGAACACTGTCTATCCAGGTTCCGTTCTCGTCAATCGTGATTTTCTTTAGCAGACCATATTGATTGATAAAGGAATACCACCATTTGGGATTGAGCTCTCCAGGCTTGTCCCCGAAGTCTCCGGGGCTGACCCATTTGCCCAAAGGAATTCCATTCAGGAAAAAGGAAATGTCAGAGGGCCATTGGTTATTGTATTTGGGCGCCTCTGAGGAAATCTCAAAGGACAGGGAGAGCTTGGTGATTCTGCTCTGCCTGGGAATCAGGTTTGGAAGAATATATTCTACATATCCTGTGGTGAACCACAAAATTCCTGCCTGATAACGATTGGGATGCGCAAAATAGCGCGGCTCGTCCAATCTGCCAAGAAAGGAGGTGGAGGCGGCAAGCCCACAGGTGGGAGTTACGGAGAAATCACTGTAATTGCCAATAGGGATTTCTGCCTGATACACAGGCACTGTGTTGCTCCGAACATCAAAATCAATATAAATCTGATCCAGAGAGGTGTAGCACAGCTTTTGAAGACCGTGCGAGGCAGGGATATCGTGAAAGGTGATGAGCCCACATTCCTTCAGCTTATTAATGTGGGGACTTAAGGTACTCATCGGAATATTTAAGATATCAGATATTTGCTTTACATTCAGTCCGGGAGTAGAGGATAAAAGCTTAATAATATCCACTCTCACCTCTGAACTCAAAGCCTGAAAAACAGGCAGATTAGCATTCAGAGACTTAATATATATCATGAAAATGCCTCCTTTTCTGTCGGGTATAGGTAAAGAATTTTGTTTTTGATTTTCACGAAATAGTATAATTTACATTATAGTAAAATGTACGAAAAAGTCAATAAAAAAGCTACTTTACAGGACATTTTGACGATGGGAAAAACAGGAATTTATTTTAATAAACACTAAAATAATAAAAAAAAGTTTAAAATAATTCTTGACAAAATCGAAATAGGATTGTACAATATCAACATAACCGGTAACAAAAAAAGAAAAAAATATGCAATTTGCTAAAAATAATGGGGGAATCTCAAAAAAGCGTTTGTGACTTTAGCAAAAAGAGATTTTTTTTGAAAAACCGGAAAGAAAGCGGTGCGTAGGCACGATATAAAAAAAGGAGGAAGCATTTATGAAGAAAAAATGGCTGGCACTTTTAATGTGTGGAGCAATGGCAGCATCTATGGGCGTAAGCGTATACGCAGATGAGGAAGCTGATGCAGCCGAGGCAGAGGCAACTGCTGTTACTACTGTAGGACCAGAGGATGGAACACATTTTGAGCTGTGGACATTCGTAGACTTACATAATGAGTTCTACGCAAAGATGGTTGAGGAGTGGAACGAGCTGAACCCAGACAAACAGCTTAATGTTACCTTCAGTACTTATCCATATGGAGATATGCACAACAAGCTGATGATGTCCCTGCAGGCAGGCTCAGGAGCTCCTGACATCTGCGATATCGAGATCGGACAGTTCCCGAACTACACAGGCGTTGACTGCCCTCTGTACGACCTGACAGACGCTCTGGCTCCATATGAAGACACAATGGTTCAGTCAAGACTTGATGTATATTCCAAGGAAGACGGTACCAGAGTTGGTGTTCCGACACACGTTGGTGCTACTGTTATGTACTGGAATGCAGAGATTTTTGAAGAGTATGGTCTGGATTACAAGTCTGTAAAGACATGGGACGACTATACCGCACTCGGCGAGCAGCTGAAGGAAGCCTCCAACGGCGAAGTATATCTGACATCTGTAGATACCGGCGGTGTTGACTGGATGTGGATTGCTATGGCTGAGTATGGCGAGGACTGGACAGGCGGCCCTGGCGGAACCCCGAACGTACAGCTGGAGTCTGTTGAGAAGATGATGACCATGCAGCAGCAGTGGCTGAACGATGGAATCGCGATGATTTCCACAGACGGACATACTGATACAGACGGATGCCGTGTTCCGATTTCTGAAGGCAAGATTGCTTCCTTCCCGAAGGCCATGTGGTACATGAGCCGTTTCACAGGCTATGAAGCTATGAAGACCTTGGAAGGCAAGTTTGACATTACTACAGTTCCTGTATTTGAGGAAGGCCAGAAGTGCTCTGTAGGTATTGGCGGTACTGGTACTGTTGTTACAAACGAGTGCGAGAATCCTGAGTTGGCAGCAGAGTGGCTGGCATGGGCAAAATGCTCACCAGAAGGTGAAGCTCACATCTGGGCAGACCTTGGATTTGATGTCTGCAACACAGCTCTGTGGTCTGATGAAGAGTTTGCTTATGATGAATCCAATATTTACAATACCTTCTTCCGCGTAAAGCCATATGAGGTTCTGAACGAGCTGGCTGAGGCAGACGCTATCGGTACTGTATATACAACATCTGCATCTCCGACAATCAACGACTATATGTGTACCACAACTCTGAACTATGTGTTTGAGGATGGCATGGATGTAGCTGAGGCTCTTCAGGATGCTCAGGACTACATTGATATGGAACTTAGCTAAGCTGTTTTTCCATAAGATATAAGGCGAATATAATTGTTCTGCCAATGAATAGGAAATAGTAGGGGAGGCCTGGGAATCGCATTCCCAGGCCTCTTTTGCGCAAATGGAAAGAGAAAAAGAAAGGAGGAATACATCGTGAACAAGGCGAAAAAGTTATTGTATTCCCAGAAAGTTGCACCGTATGTGTTTGTGCTTCCCTTTGTTTTGAGTTTGTTGATTTTCTGGCTGTATCCGCTGATCAGCGGTATTGTCATGAGCTTCCAGGAGGTTTCCTTTGGGGGAAAGACCTTTGTAGGAATGACAAACTATCAGAAGCTTGCCGGAGATAAATTCTTCTCCACAGCCGTAAAAAACAGTGTTGAGTATATGATTCTTACATTGATTCTTATGATTCCGATTCCTATGGTTCTTGCAGTTCTGATGGAAAGCCGTCTGACAAAGGCAAGAGGCGTATGGAAGGTTATCATGTATGTTCCGGCTCTGACTTCTGTAGTTATTTCTGGTTTGATGTTCCGTTTGATGTTCTCTGAGGGCGACAATGGTCAGATGAACGTATTGTTACATATGTTTGGTCAGCCCAGCTTTGCATGGCTGAAGACAAAGTCCACTGCCTGGTGCGCGCTGCTTCTTCTGTGTCTGTGGAGATGGACAGGAGTAAACATGCTGTACTTTATATCTGGTCTGAAGGCTATTGATACCTCTCTCTATGAGTCAGCAAGTATTGACGGAGCAAACTCCAAGCAGCAGTTCTGGTATATCACACTTCCGCTTTTGAAACCAACAACCATTTATGTGCTTACAATTTCCGTATTCGCAGGCTTGTCCATGTTCCTTGAGAGCTTTATGCTGTGGAATGGCAACTCCTCGCCAAAGAATATCGGTTTGACCATTGTAGGTTATCTATATAAGCGAGGTATTGAGAAAAACGATATGGGTTATGCCTGTGCAGTTGGTGTGGTTCTGATGATCATCGCTCTGATTATCAACTTTATCCAGCTTTTTGCTACTGGCACAATGAGCTTCAAGAAGAAGGAGGATTAGTGATATGGCAGCGAATACTCCAAAACAGAAAACAATGGAATCCAATCATAAGGTGGGAACCTTTTTATCTACAGGCTTGTTTGTGATTGTGTGTGGCTTTATTGCCTTTCCTCTGGTTGCAGGCTTTCTCGGTTCCTTCCGTCCAGGTTCAGAGGTCGTGACAAAGGGTCTGTCTCTTGACTTTAAGTCACCGCTCAGCCTGAACAATTATAAGTACCTCTTTGCAATGTTTAATCCGAACAATAAGGACCAGACAGCTCTGGTAGACTCCAGAAAATATTTTATGTGGTATAAGAACAGTCTGGTTCTGACCATTACGACTGTAATTTTAACCCTTTTGGTCTGCTACTTTATTGCCTATGGTCTGACCATGTACAAGTTCAAGCTTGGCGGATTTTTGTTCTTCATGGTTATTGCAACAATGTCCGTACCATTTGAAATCCTGATGCTTCCTCTGTACCAGGAGATCACGGTTCTTGGAATTATCAACTCCAATGCAGGTGTTATTCTGCCGGGACTATGTGCGGCCGGAACGATATTCTTCTTCCGACAATACATGACGACTCTTCCAAAAGAGCTTCTGGATGCTGCCCGTGTTGACGGCTGTACAGAGTATGGTATCAGCGTAAAGATTATGATGCCGATTACAAAACCGGCTTTTGCTTCTCAGGCAATCATGTGCGCAATGGGTTCCTGGAACAATATGCTGTGGCCGATGATGGTGTTCCGTGATACAAGCAAGTTTACCCTTCAGATTGGTCTGAATACATTATTAACTCCATATGGAAACAACTATGATTTGCTGATTGCAGGTTCTATGTTTGGTATTCTTCCAATCCTGGTTATCTATTTGATTTTTAATAGATATCTGGTTGATGGTATGACGTCTGGTGCTGTAAAGGGTTAAACAGCATAGGCCTGAATATACAGGCGGCTTGGAAAATAAAGGGGCAGTTCCTGAGGTACTGTCCCTTTGTTAATAATAGAGCAAAAAGGACAAAAAAAGAAAGAGAGGATTTCTGCTATGGCAAAACAGGCAAAAATGATTATTGACAAAGCGTTTAAAATCTCAGAAGTAGATAAGAGGGTGTACGGCTCCTTTATTGAACATCTGGGAAGAGCTGTCTATGACGGAATTTATCAGCCAGGACATCCCCTGTCTGATGAAAATGGTTTCCGCAAGGATGTGATTGAGCTGGTAAGGGAGCTGGATGTTCCGCTGGTACGTTATCCGGGAGGAAATTTTGTTTCTAATTTTTTCTGGGAGGACAGTGTAGGTCCTGTTTCTGAGCGTCCGAGCCGTCTGGAGCTTGCATGGAGGTCTCTGGAGAAAAACGAGGTAGGGCTTCATGAATTTAAGAAATGGGCAGATGCCGCCAATTCTGAAGTGATGATGGCCGTGAATCTGGGAACCAGAGGAATTGCAGACGCCTGCAATCTGCTGGAATACTGCAATCATCCGGGTGGAAGCAAATACAGTGATTTGCGTATCCGGCACGGACAGAGGGAACCCTATGGCTTCAAAACCTGGTGTCTGGGAAATGAAATGGATGGACCGTGGCAGATTGGGCATAAGACCATGGATGAATATGGACGTCTGGCAGAGGAGACTGCAAAGGCAATGAAGCTCATCGACCCATCTATTGAGTTTGTTGTGTGCGGAAGCTCAAACCGCCAGATGCCGACCTATGCACAGTGGGAGAACCATGTACTGACCCATACCTATGAGTATGTCGATTATCTTTCTCTTCATACCTACTATGGAAATCGTTCAAACAATAGTGTGGATTTCCTGGCAAAATCTGATGACATGGATTATTTTATTAAGGAAATCATTGCAACCTGTGATTATGTGAAGGCAAAGAAGAGAGCAAAGAAAAATATCAATCTGAGCTTTGATGAGTGGAATGTATGGTACCACTCCAATGCAGAGGATGACGATATTATGAACAACAAGCCATGGCAGGTGGCTCCAAAGCTTCTGGAGGATATCTATAATTTTGAGGATGCCCTTCTGGTAGGTCTTATGCTGATTGTCCTTTTGCGTCATTCTGACAGAGTAAAGGTTGCCTGCCTTGCACAGCTTGTGAATGTAATTGCGCCGATTATGACAGACCCGAACGGAGGAGGCTCCTGGAAGCAGACAATTTTCTATCCGTTCATGCATGCGTCCAAATATGGAAGAGGCGTGGCTTTGCAGCCAGTTTTAAGCACTCCTGTCCATGATTCCAAGGAGCATGGAGCTGTCACAGATGTGGAGGCAGTTGCCGTCTACAATGAGGAAAAGGAAGAGGTAACAATCTTTGCTGTCAACAGAAATCTGGAGGAGGATGTTGTCCTGAATACAGATGTGAGATGCTTTGAAGGCTATACTGTCAAGGAGCATATTGTGCTGGAAAATGATGATCTCAAGGCAGAGAATTGCTGCGAGCAGGAGCGCGTAAAGCCGATGTCTACAAATCAGACATCCATGGACAATGGTATGCTCACCAGTATGCTGCACAAGGCATCCTGGAATGTTATTCGTCTGGGAAAATAAGAGAATTGTTCTTTCAGGGATAAGCTTTGAAAAACAATTTTTCATCAGAAGTATGATTTTTACATATGTGCCAATACTAAACGTGTCTGGGAGAAATCTCAGACACGCTTTTTATATTAAACGATAAAAGGTAATACCTTTTGACTCAAGCATCTATGTTTGCTGTTTAATATA
Source organism: Eubacteriales bacterium (assembly GCA_030537135.1). Classification (GTDB taxonomy): domain Bacteria; phylum Bacillota; class Clostridia; order Lachnospirales; family Lachnospiraceae; genus Blautia_A. Next base: position 121,444 of record JAUNOP010000002.1, read on the forward strand.
AAACCTTCGGGGAATGCGCACGATTTTTGCTGCGCTTAAGCGCAGGAAACATCAGAAAGAAAGCATTTATGATGTTTCCTATATGTATAAAGAAATAGAAGAAAGAAGGGACAGCATATGGAAGCACAGTCAAGAAAGCTTCTGGAGGAATGTAATTCCGGATGCAAGATGGCAGTAAACAGTATGAATCAGGTAGGGGAATATGTGACAGACAAGAAATTAAATGCAGTCCTTGCCGATTATAAGCAAAAGCATGAGGCGCTTCAGAGAGAATCTGCAAGGCTTCTTCATGCGGACGGAGAAAAGGAAAAACAGCCAGGGGCTATGGCTTCAGCGTTTTCCTGGATGACAACGGAAATGAAAATGATGCTCAACGATGACAGCAATCAGGTTGCAAAACTCATGATGGACGGCTGCAACATGGGCATTCAGTCTATCAGTGAATGCGAGAACCAGTGTCCGGACGCTTCTCCTGAAAGCCGTTCTCTGGCTCGCAGACTGGTACAGACAGAGCAGAATTTTATGCAGGAGATGCAGCAGTTCCTCTGATGTAAACAGCAGGAAAGTCCTCCTCTTTGAATATTCTGTGACAAGAGGAGGACTTTTCTCAAGACACGCTCTAGCGCCTTTGGCAGAGCTGTTCAAAGGTAACGCCGTATTTTTCAGCAATATCCCTTGCATAGCTCTGACCCTCAGGAGGAGACAAAAGTACCTTGTAAGAGCGGTTCCCTCCTTCCATTGCCACAATCAGGCTGGCAGCCTCGCTGTCACTTGGAAGGGAAGCATTGAATTCGTCCAGATTCTCGGCAAGCTTGTGCATATGACTGTTGAAAATGGTTCTGGCTCCAAGTACTTTCAGAGCCTTCAGAGCATCGTGGGCAATGTAAAAGCCTTCCTCAAAGGAAGTAGTGGAAAAGGATTCATTAAGAAGAATGAGGCTCTTGTCTGTGGCAGACAGATACAGGTCACGGAAACGCCTGGACTCTTCTCCGAGCCGTCCAAAATCCACGGTTTTGTTCTCATCTGCCGGAAAATGTGTAAAAATATTGTCAACAGGGCTGAAAGCAAAGCGCTCTGCCGGAACATAGATACCGTTCTGTGCAAGCCAGAAAGCCAGGGCAACTCCCTGAGTGATGGTTGTCTTACCTCCCCGGTTGGCTCCTGTGAGGACATAGATGCGTCTCTTGGAACAAAAATCCAGGTCATTGGCTACGATTGCTTCTGGGGCATGCTTTACAAGCTTAAGATTGTAGACTCCCTTTGCCTCCATAGAACGCAAAGAGGTGTCCAGTATTTCGGACTTACAAAAGGAATAGCCCTCCTTTATCCGCGCTTCTATCCAGTCAGCCCATCTTACATAATAGAGAAATTCCGGGATAAGCGAGGAAAGCTCATAAATACTCACATCCACATGACGGGAAAGCACGTTTTTAAGCTTTTTTACGGTCGAAGAGAGCATGTGCGAGGTGATTCGGTCCAGAATCTGCAGCGGACTGTCAGAGGTAGCATCCTGGTTGAATCTGGGAAGAATGTCGTCAGGCCCTTCCATGTAGGTACGGAAGCTTCGGGGATTCTCTGGACCGGTTCCCTTGCTTATGGCGTCTCCGCGAACAAGAAAATCACAGAAATGGGAGAGTACTCCGGTCTTTGTAAAGGGCTTCTCATTTACAGAGACAATTCCCACGCCGTTTGGCTCAAAGCGCTCATTGATGTTCACTCCCAGTGTGACGCTCTTGATCTGATTGATATCTCTGGAAAGCTTGGCAGTATCCTCGCGGAGGGCGCTAAAGCCCTCTTTGTCATAGAGACCCTGCACATAGTCCCGAAGACCAATAAGCCCCTCTGAATGAAGGTCTGCATGGGAGAGACAGGCAGAAATATCGTCTACACAGACAATGTAATCCCGGATTTCAGAAAGGCGGTGTACCAAATCCCACACGCTGGCTGTGTCTGTCTCCTCATGAAAGCCCTTGTAGCTCTCAAGAAAGTTTACCTTTTCCAGAAGCTCAAGGAGACTGCTTCGCAGAGAAGGGTTGTCCATGATGTCCTGGAAAATGTCGCTTCTGTAGCGGCATACCTGTGCATTGTCAGTCATGGAAATCATGAAGCTTTTGAAAAGATTCTGTTCCTTCTTATCTTCTGTAATCAATGAGCAGATTTGCTCGACAGACAGATCGTTGATAGTCTCAGCAGGAAGCGGATGGAAAGCAGTATCCACTCCTCTGGGGCATAGCAGGCTCAATTTTCTCATATGCGATACCTCTTCCTATGTATATATAAACGAGATTGTTTACTTTATATAGCTTTAGTATATCGAAAAAAGCAGAAAAATACAAGCAAAGAACAGCTGATATTGCGGATGGCGTCTGCCTACGTGTTACTGTTCACTCCGTTCTCAGTAACGAGGCCAAAATTCATTCCAGATTGCCTGCAGCAATGGAATTTTGGCTTGTATGTCTCGGGATTTTGGCATATACATGCCAAAACACCTCGCGGGACAGTAGCCGTGTGAACAGTAACGCCTACGTTACTGGGAACAGCAACCTGCCTATTGCTTACTGTATCAAGTTAAAGTGATAATTTTTATAAAAACAGATGTTCCTCACACAAACACATTTTTTTTGGCTTTGCGCATTGACAAAATTGGGATTGTTGGTATAATGAATAAAGTGTACTTATTGAAAAGATAAAGGAAGGGTATTATGCAGAAGAGAATTATATCATTGCTTGTAGATAATACATCCGGTGTACTGAGCCGGGTTTCCGGCCTGTTCAGCCGCCGTGGCTATAACATTGACAGCCTCACAGTAGGCGTAACCGCAGACACCAGATATTCCCGTATGACAGTAGCCTGCAGCGGAGACGAGCTGATTCTGGAGCAGATTGTAAAGCAGCTGGCCAAGCTTGTGGATGTGAGAGATATCAAGGTTCTTGCGCGCGACAACAGTGTGGTGAGAGAGCTTTTGCTTGCCAAGATTGCAGCAAAGCCGTCAGAGAGACAGGGCGTTATTGCGGTAGCAGATATTTTTCGCGCCAAGATTGTGGATGTGACTCCAGAGTCTATTACTATGGAGCTGACAGGAAATAAGAGCAAGCTTGAGGCCTTTCTCAGGCTTTTGGCAGATTATGAAATCCTGGAGCTGGCTCGTACAGGTATCACAGCCCTGTCCAGAGGCTCTGAGGATGTAACTGTGCTGGATGATTGACAGCAGAGAAGGTTAGCTAGGGGTTTTTGCCCTTAACATATTTTTTTTACATAATTTTTAGGAGGAAATAGAAATGGCAGTAAAGATTTACTATCAGGAAGATTGTAACATGAGTCTGCTGGAAGGCAAGACGATCGCCATCATTGGATATGGAAGCCAGGGACATGCTCATGCTCAGAATTTAAGGGATTCCGGATGCAACGTTATTGTTGGTCTGTATGAAGGAAGCCGCTCCTGGGCAAAGGCAGAGCAGCAGGGATTTGAGGTATATACAGCAGCAGAAGCAGCAAAGAAGGCCGATATCATCATGATTTTGATTAATGATGAGAAGCAGGCGGCTCTTTACAAGGAGTCCATTGAGCCGAATCTGGAAGAGGGCAACATGCTGATGTTTGCTCACGGCTTTGCTATTCATTTTGGATGTATTAAGCCTCCGAAGAACGTTGACGTTACCATGATTGCTCCTAAGGCTCCTGGCCACACAGTAAGAAGCGAGTACACAGTTGGAAGAGGAACTCCATGTCTGGTAGCTGTAGAGCAGGATTACACCGGCAAGGCAAAGGACATGGCGCTGGCTTATGCGTGTGCTCTGGGCGGAGCAAGAGCAGGTGTTCTGGAGACAACCTTCAAGGTTGAGACAGAGACAGACCTCTTTGGCGAGCAGGCTGTTCTCTGCGGCGGTGTGTGCGCCCTGATGAAGGCAGGCTTTGAGACACTGGTAGAGGCAGGCTATGCTCCTGAGAATGCATATTTCGAGTGCATTCATGAGATGAAGCTGATTGTGGATCTGATCTTTCAGAGTGGCTTTGCAGGAATGAGATACTCCATCTCTAATACTGCTGAGTACGGCGACTATATCACCGGACCAAAGATTATTACTGAGGATACCAAGAAGGCTATGAAGAAGATTCTTTCTGATATCCAGGACGGTACCTTTGCAAAGGATTGGATCACAGAAAATCAGAGCGGCTGCATGCACTTCGGCGCTATGAGAAGAATCCAGGCTGAGCATCCGGCTGAGAAGGTTGGAGCTGAGCTGCGCAAGCTGTACAGCTGGAACAACGAGGACAAGCTGTTGGATAACTAGTTCAGACAAACAGCTGGTTTGGCAGCAGATAAAAGGGAAGGCAGAGCTTTAGACAGCAGATGGCCTTCCCTTTTTGCGCGATAAACCCGGAAAAGGACTGTCATGCTAGCACGGGCAGACGTTTTCCGAGCAACGAATTGCGAACAGCAACCAACCTTTCTTTTGAAACGAACATCATGATATATGGGCTTGTAATAAGGCTCTTAGTTATGATAAAATCAGGAATGGAGATTACAAAAATAGATTTAGGAGGAAAATTAACATGGGAATGACAATGACACAGAAGATTCTGGCTGCCCATGCAGGACTGGATTATGTAGAAGCCGGACAGCTCATTGAGGCAGATCTGGATCTGGTGCTGGGAAATGACATTACCTCGCCGGTGGCAATCCACGAGATGGATAAGATGACTGTTCAGACTGTGTTTGATAAGGATAAAATCGCGCTTGTTATGGACCATTTTATCCCGAATAAGGATATTAAATCAGCAGAACACTGTAAGTGTGTCCGCGATTTTGCCTGTCGGCATGATATCACCAACTATTTTGATGTGGGACAGATGGGAATTGAGCATGCGCTGCTTCCTGAGCAGGGACTTACAGTGGCCGGAGATGTGATTATCGGAGCAGATTCTCACACCTGTACATATGGAGCCCTCGGCGCCTTTTCCACAGGCGTGGGAAGCACAGACATGGCAGCTGGCATGGCAACTGGAAAAGCCTGGTTTAAGGTTCCGTCTGCTATTAAATTCAATATTGTTGGAAAGCCCCGAAAATGGGTCAGCGGAAAGGACGTGATTCTGCATATCATCGGCCTCATCGGCGTAGACGGAGCGCTCTATAAATCCATGGAATTTGTGGGAGAGGGCATCAAAAATCTGACAATGGACGACCGCTTCACCATCGCGAATATGGCGATTGAGGCAGGCGGAAAGAATGGCATTTTCCCTGTGGACGAGCTTGCAGAAAGCTATATGAAGGAGCATTCCAAGCGTTCATACAAGGTGTACGAGGCAGATGAGGATGCTGTTTATGATGCAGAATATACGATTGATTTGACTGCTCTGGAGCCTACCGTTGCTTTCCCGCACCTGCCGGAAAATACCAGAGTTATGAGCGAAATCAAGGATGAGGTTGTGATAGACCAGGCAGTTATCGGCTCCTGTACAAACGGAAGAATCGACGACCTGCGCACAGCAGCAGAGATTCTTAAGGGACGGAAGGTAAAGAAGGGAGTCCGCTGCATCATTATTCCAGCCACGCAGTCCATCTATCTTCAGGCAATGGAGGAAGGGCTTCTGAAAATCTTCATTGAAGCAGGCGCTGTGGTAAGCACTCCTACCTGCGGTCCGTGCCTGGGAGGCTATATGGGAATTCTGGCAGCAGGAGAGCGCTGTATCTCCACCACAAACCGCAACTTTGTGGGACGTATGGGACATGTGGAATCAGAGGTTTATCTGGCAAGCCCAGCAGTAGCGGCAGCAAGCGCTGTTACCGGCAAAATCTGCGCGCCGGATGTACTGGGATTATAGGAGGAAAAAGAAATGAAGGCAAACGGAACGGTTTTTAAATATGGAGATAATGTAGACACAGATGTAATCATTCCCGCACGTTATTTAAATTCCTCTGACCCTGCAGAGCTTGCTGCCCATTGCATGGAGGATATTGACAGAGAATTTGTGGGAAAGGTAAAGAAGGGCGATATTATTGTTGCAGACAAGAACTTTGGCTGCGGCTCATCCAGAGAGCATGCTCCCATTGCCATCAAGGCAGCCGGCGTAAGCTGCGTAATTGCAGAGACCTTTGCGCGCATTTTTTATCGCAATGCCATCAACATTGGTCTTCCGATTATCGAGTGTCCGGAGGCTTCCAGGGGAATCGAAGCAGGAGACCAGGTTGAGGTGGATTTTGATTCTGGAATGATTTATAACCGCACAAAGGGAACCCAGTTCAAGGGACAGGCTTTCCCTGAATTCATGCAGAGAATTATCAAAGCAGAGGGACTGGTGAACTATATTAATCAGAAGAATGCGTAATGTACTCCCGCTACTTAACGTATCAAGCAAGTCTTCCGCTTCAATTTCGCAGAGAAATAAGCGGTGAGTGGAGGATTTGCTTGTCTCAGAAGGGGTGAGGACCCCTTCTGAGAAGCTGCGACAGCAGCTATACAGTTATGAGCAAGTAGCGAAGCGGATTGCGAATTTCCGCTTACCTTAAGAATCGGAGACGCTCCGCCGCATGAAGATAAAAAAACATGCTGTAAATAAGTGCGGACAAATAGCCCTGTATGGAACACATAGTCTGTACAGGGCTGTCTTTTTAGGAAAATATCTCTCAGAAGATAATTTCCGAAATAAACGCACATTATACTCTGACAGAGTGATTTAGAATACTGCGCACGGTGAAAAGGTAATCAAAAAAATAAAGGCCTTCAATGAGACATTCCAAAGAGGCAGTGACATGGGAAAAACCAACAACCAGACGTTTGTAAACATCCCATATGGACAACTGCGCTCTAAATTGGAGTATCTGTGTGAGTTAAACAGCATTTTGTTTGTAAAGCAGGAAGAAAGCTATACATCCAGGGCATCTTTCTGGGATAAAGACAAAATTCCAGTATACAATGATGATAACCCAAAGAAATACATCTTCAGTGGAAAAAGAATCCATCGTGGAATGTATCAGTGTGCGAATGGCAAATGCCTGAATGCCGATGTAAACGGTGCATTAAACATACTACGCAAAAGTAAAGTTGTGTCCCTTGAGGGACTATACAATAGGGGCGAAGTGGACACGCCCGTAAGAATAAGGATTGCCTAATAATAGGTGGAAACTTAAATATCAAACTTCTTAAATAGGAGCGTTAGCTCCTTAGAAG
>JAUNOP010000018.1 GCA_030537135.1 Eubacteriales bacterium
CGACACCACGGGTATGAACCGTGTGCTCTAGCCAACTGAGCTATCTCGCCATATTCTTTTTGTGGTATGGGGCCTATAGGGCTCGAACCTATGACCCTCTGCTTGTAAGGCAGATGCTCTCCCAGCTGAGCTAAGACCCCATAAATTAGGTGCGGACATTTCCGCAACCGACTTGATTATTATATAACCAGTCGTGGGATTTTGTCAACTGTTTTTTTACTTTTTTCTGCTTTTTTATACAAGGCCTCCCCCCTGAGGGGGAAGACCTGATATTGCTTTATCCGAAGGTTTCTTTTCCTTCTTTTTCAGCCTGACCTTCTGAGGGGAAGATCTGATGTTCTTTTATCCTCTTCCAGCAAGAAGGCTCCGACCTCTAAGGTGGGGGAGGATGTCACCTGAAGTAGGCAACTCCAGACTCAAAAATTCTGATATCCTGTTCTCCGTAAATATTCACGGCCACACCGCCGCCGCGGCGCTCCGAATGAGCCATCTTGCCGAGTACACGGCCATCCGGACTTGTGATGCCCTCCACTGCGCAGTAGGAGCCGTTCACATTCCATTCTTCGTCATTAACCAGAAGATTTCCGTCTGCATCCACATACTGAGTTGCCACCTGTCCGTTTGCAAAGAGCTTTCTGAGCCATTCTTCATTTGCCACAAAGCGTCCCTCTCCGTGAGAAGCCGGATTGCAGTACACACCGCCGAGCTGCGCTTTCTGAAGCCATGGAGACTTATTGCTCACTACCTTTGTGTATACCATCTTAGAGATATGACGTCCAATGGTATTATAGGTCAGAGTCGGAGAGTTTGCATTTTGTCCGGTAATCTCTCCGCCAGGAACCAACCCCAGCTTAATAAGAGCCTGGAAGCCATTGCAGATGCCAAGAGCAAGGCCGTCCCTCTCATTCAGAAGCTTCATCACAGCCTCCTTGATCTTCTCATTCTGGAAGGCGGTTGCAAAGAACTTTGCAGAGCCGTCCGGCTCATCGCCTGCTGAGAAGCCGCCTGGGAACATGATCATCTGCGCCTGACTGATCGCCTTCTCAAACAGCTCCACAGAATCACGGATATCCTCTGCTGTAAGGTTCTTAAATACCTTCACATCCACATTTGCGCCTGCCCTCTCAAAAGCACGGGTGCTGTCATATTCACAGTTTGTTCCTGGAAATACAGGAATAAATACGGTTGGCTTTGCCACCTTATTCCTGCACACATAGATATTCTTGGTTTCATACAGCTTCACAGAAGAAATGTTTTCCTGCTGTGCCTCTCCGGAATGAGTCCTGAACACGCTCTCCAGAGTATTCGTCCAGGTTTTCTGTGCCTCGTCCAGAGAAATTTCCATATCTCTGTAGGAAATCGCCGCTTTCTTTGTCACCTCGCCGATAACCGTGTAGGTGACAGAAAGGCTTCCGACTCTTCCCTCAGGAACCTCGCAGAGTAAATCTCCAAATCCAGGAACAAAGAGATCTCTCTCATCCACATTGTGTTCTATCTTCACACCCATACGATTTCCAAAGGCCATCTTGCTGACAGCAGCAGCAATTCCATGACGATCCAGAGCATAGGCAGAAACAATCCTTCCTTCCTGAATGTCCTCTCTCACCCGTGCATACAGGTCCATAAGCGCAGGATAATCTGGCAGAGAGTATTCTGCCTTTGGCATACGTATCCATATCAGCTTATTTCCCGGCTTCTTGAGTTCAGGGGTAATCACATCCTGAAGCTTTGCTGTATCCACGGCAAAGGAGACCAGTGTCGGAGGAACATCTATATCATTAAAGGTACCGGACATACTGTCCTTTCCTCCTATGGACGGAAGTCCAAAGCCCAGCTGCGCAGAATAAGCGCCAAGGAGAGCTGCAAACGGCTGGCTCCATCTCTTCGGATCCTCTGTCATACGGCGGAAATATTCCTGGAAGGTAAAGCGGATCTTGGAATAATCACCGCCTGCTGCCACAATTCTTGCCACAGATTCCACCACTGCATACACAGCTCCATGGTAGGGACTCCAGCTTGAGAGATAAGGGTCAAAGCCATAGGACATCATTGTGACCGTGTTGGTTCTTCCCTTGAGGACAGGAACCTTGGCAACCATAGCCTGCGTCTCTGTCATCTGGTATTTTCCGCCATAGGGCATGAACACAGAGCCAGCGCCAATGGAGCCGTCAAACATCTCCACAAGTCCCTTCTGGGAGCATACGTTCAAATCTCCCAGAACCTCAAGCCATTTTGCCTTCACATCAGCAATGTCTTTCCTCTCCTCAAGAAGATTACCCTCTCTGGATGGGATTTCCACTGTGACCTCAGTCTCCTGATGCGCGCCGTTGGTATCCAGGAAGGCTCTGGAAATATTCACGATTTCCTTTCCTCTCCACGCCAGAACCAGACGCGGCTCCTCTGTGACAACAGCAACCTTGACTGCCTCCAGATTCTCCTCATTTGCATATCTCAGGAAGGTATCCACATCCTTAGGATCTACCACAACAGCCATACGCTCCTGGGATTCCGAGATGGCAATCTCTGTTCCGTCCAGTCCGGCATATTTCTTAGGCACCCTGTCAAGGTCTACACGAAGTCCGCTCGCCAGCTCGCCGATGGCAACAGAGACTCCGCCCGCGCCAAAGTCATTGCACTTCTTGATGATTGCGCTGACCTCTTCTCTTCGGAACATGCGCTGGATCTTACGCTCTGTGGGTGCATTTCCCTTCTGCACCTCAGCGCCGCACACCTCAATAGACGCCTCTGTGTGTACCTTGGAGGAGCCTGTGGCGCCGCCGATGCCATCACGGCCGGTACGTCCGCCCAGAAGGATAATCACATCTCCTGGGTCTGAGTTCTCACGGATAACCGCGCGTCTCGGAGCAGCGCCCAGAACAGCGCCGATTTCCATTCTCTTTGCCACATAGTTTGGATGATAAATCTCTTTTACATAGCCAGTGGCAAGTCCAATCTGATTTCCATAGGAGCTGTAGCCCTGCGCTGCGCCCCTCACCAGCTTTTTCTGAGGAAGCTTACCCTTCAGGGTATCCTTCACAGACACAGTGGGGTCGGCGGCTCCTGTCACACGCATAGCCTGATATACATAGGTACGTCCTGAGAGCGGGTCGCGGATAGCGCCTCCCAAACAGGTGGCAGCGCCGCCGAACGGTTCGATTTCTGTAGGGTGGTTGTGCGTCTCATTCTTGAAATTAATGAGCCACTCTTCTTCCTTTCCATCCACATCCACAGGAACCACGATGGAGCAGGCATTGATTTCGTCAGATTCCTCCTGGTCCGCAAGCTTTCCCTCTGCCTTAAGCTTCTTCATGGCAGCAAGAGCCAGATCCATCAGGCACACAAATTTATCGTCTCTTCCTTTATATAAAACCGCTCTGTCCGCAAGATACTGCTCATAGGTATCCTGAATCGGCTTCTTATAATCGCCTTCCTCAAACTCCACCTTTGTAAGCTCTGTGGAAAAGGTGGTATGACGGCAATGGTCAGACCAGTAGGTGTCCAGAACACGGATTTCTGTCACAGACGGATCTCTCTTCTCTTCTCCCTTAAAATACTTCTGAATATGCAGGAAATCCTTAAAGGTCATGGCAAGATTCAGGGAGCTGTACAGAGCCTTCAGCTCGTCCTCTGGCATATCCTGAAAGCCCTCAAAGATTTTCACATCCTCCGGCTCGTCAAACACAGTTACCAAAGTCTCTGGCTTGTCCATGCCTGTCTCTCTGGAGTCTACCGGGTTAATGCAATGGTTCTTGACAGCGGCAAATTCCTCGTCAGAAATATCCCCTTCAATTACATAGGTCGTAGCAGAGCGGATAATCGGCTGCGCGTCCTCCTTGAGGAACTGCACGCACTGCACTGCTGAGTCTGCTCTCTGGTCAAACTGGCCGGGCAGAAATTCCACTGAAAATACACGGGAATTCTCTGCCGTCTCAAAGCTCTCTCTATACAAATCATCTACTGGCGGCTCTGCAAAAACAGTTTTGCAGGCCTTCTCAAAAACCTTGTCAGAAAGATTCTCCACATCATAGCGAATCAGCACACGTACACCTGTTACATCCCCGATTCCCAGATAATGCCTGATTTCATGCCGAAGCTCCTTTGCCCTTACCGCAAAGCCTGGTTTTTTCTCCACATAAACACGTCTTACGTTACTCATAAAACAGGTCCTTTCTGTTACTGTTCACGTGCGGCTGCTTTATCAAGCGTACTGCTGTGAACAAGGTGAACAGTAACTCCTTTCTTGTAGTGTAATCAATAAGTGTTCTGTCTTTGTTGCTTTTTTTTCAGTTTTATAGTATCATACTTCATATCATTAGTAAAATTAATATATCTTATATCTTTTATTAGTATTATAGATAAAAGGGGATCTTCTATGGACATTAATCTTGAGCTTTACCGTGTATTTTATTATGTGGCGACAACGCTTAGCTTTTCAGAGGCTTCCAGACAATTATATATTTCCCAGTCTGCTGTGAGTCAATCCATTAAAGTCCTGGAAAAAAAGCTGAATCAGACGCTTTTCACCCGAAGCACCAAGCATGTTCTTCTCACGCCTGAGGGAGAGACGCTTCTGCGCCATGTAGAGCCTGCCATCCGTATGCTTGCAGAGGGGGAAGCTCTTCTTACGCAGCAGTCCTCCTTAAGAGGCCAGCTTCGTATCGGCGCCAGCGACACCATCTGCCGATATTTCCTTGTCGATTATCTGAAGCGTTTTCATGAGGAATACCCTGACGTACACATCAAGGTTATCAACCGGACCTCCATCGGCTGTGTGGAGCTTCTTGAAAGCGGACAGGTAGACTGTATTGTATCTAATTATCCAAATTCCCGCCTTGACATCCATGCCAATTTTCAAATTGTAAAGGAATTCCAGGATGTGTTCGTCGCAAATTCAAAATATTTTCCGCTAAATGACCAGGAGCTTTCCTTTGAGCAGCTCCTTGGCCTTCCTATTCTGATGCTGACGCAGCGCAGCACCACCAGCGAATACCTGCATCAATATCTCTCCTCCTTTGGACTGCGGCTTCATCCTGAGGTGGAGCTAAGCAGCAATGATCTTCTTATCGACCTTGCCGGAATCGGCCTTGGCATTGCCTTTGTTCCAAATTATATGCTGAAAGGACAAAAGAACCTGTTTTGCTTAAAGCTTCGGGAACAGATGCCTCCCAGACAGCTTATTCTTGCAAAACAGGGTCTTCTTCCTACCTCTCCGGCTGCAGAGGCATTTATGAAATACTTTGTAACTGAGCAGAAATAGTAAGAAGCTGTCGGAAAATGGAAGACCCATTTATTCTTATTCATTCCTTTATTATTCCTGACAAAGACTTTACCTTTATTTTTCATTCACATTGCCACAGCTACCTCAATCGTTGTCTTTCCCTTCTTGATTTCCTTTATCATGCCCTTAACGCTTATTGCAATCTTGGAGTTGGAAGACTTATAGGTTATCTTTTTTAGATTGAAGGGCTGGAATTAGCAGTAACTAACTCTCATTCATGAAACTACATTGCGTTTGTGCTGATTATGTGTTATGATGACGTGAAAACAAAGAAAAGTTCAGAGGACAATGTATTGAAAAAAAAAGAAAAGATTTTTATAGCAGCTCTTTTGCTTCTTGCAGGAATCCTATCTCTCCTCTTTTCATTGACAGGGAGAAAAGAAAGCGCCTCCATCCGCATCTGCGTGGACGGCGAGGAATACGGCATCTACTCTCTGTCCGAGGATCAGGTGATTTCCATAGGCGATACCAATATATGTGAAATCAAGGACGGACATGTCTCCATGATTGAAGCTACCTGTCCAGACCATCTCTGCATGAAGCAAAGGCCTATTGACGAAAACGGAGGCACCATTGTATGCCTTCCAAACAAAGTAATTATAGAAGGAGAAAAAGCCGCAGATTCCGACGGCAGTCAGCCGGAAATAGATGCAGCTACTTGACATATGACAAAAAAGGTTTCCTATTTGGGGCTGTTTTCAGCCATTGCTATTATTTTCGGTTATGTAGAAACACTTATTCCTGTATTTGCAGGTATTCCAGGCATTAAGCTGGGACTTGCCAATTTGTGCGTCCTGTTTATCCTGATACGATATTCCTTTCGCGAGGCTGCGCTGGTATCCGTAGTTCGCATCCTGGTTATTGGTTTTCTCTTTGGAAACCTGTTCAGCATTGTTTACAGTCTGGCAGGAGCTGCCTTAAGCCTTAGCGTCATGACCCTCATAAAAAAAAAGACAGACTTCAGCCTGCTCGGTATCAGTGTGGCAGGCGGCGTATCCCACAATATCGGTCAGCTCATCATAGCCATGCTCCTCGTTGAAAACACAAGCCTTGTGTATTATGCCCCTGCGCTCCTTGTTTCTGGTGTTGTCACAGGGCTTTTGATCGGGTGGCTGACAGAACAGGTAGGGAGAAGAATTCCATAAAACCATCTTAATAAGACTCTTTATCTTCACTCAAAAAAATTTTTCCAAAATGGTCTCAAAGCTGCTCCTTTATTACAAGCAGTAAATTACAAAGAGTCTGATTTATTGCAGCAGTCTCCCATAGCACTTCGCAATAATCAGACTCTTTTTAGTCTCCTGTGAAGCGAAAATTCGCAATCCGCTTACTGATACGTGAAAGACCATCACAGTTATTTTGATCCTTCTCTCTTGAGTACCACCAATATGGTTTTTACTAAGAGCTTAATATCCAATCCCAAACTCCAATCACAAATATATTTCATATCAAGCTTTACTACTTTTTCAAAATCTGTTATTTCACTTCTCCCATTTGCCTGCCACATTCCTGTAAGACCTGGTTTTATCGCAAGCCTTGCTCTATGGTGCAATTCATATTTCTGCCATTCATCCACAGTAGGCGGTCTTGTGCCAACAAGGCTCATATCACCTTTTAGTACATTCCAAAACTGGGGAAATTCATCAATAGAAGTCTTTCGAATGAAATGCCCAACTCCCTTAATAATTCGTGGATCATCGTCCAGCTTAAACATCAGTCCATTTCCAAAATTGTTCTGAGCTTCCAGTTCCTTTTTTCGTTCTTCTGCATCCATATACATAGAGCGGAACTTATATATCCGAAATTTCTTTCCATTCTTCCCTACTCTTATCTGAGAAAAGAAGATAGGTCCCGGAGATTTAATATAAATCCAAGGTCCCACAATCACTGTGAGAAGCAATGTAAAAACACATCCAATCAATCCTCCGCAGATATCTATAAAGCGTTTTAATAGCATCTGCTTTTGTGTAACCATGTTCACACTAGTGGTTAACACTGTATAAGTTCCTAAAGGTTCTATTCTCTGTTTTTGTCCAATATATTCATGAATATGTGCCAATTTTTCATGAACTGTTACTCCCATTTCTAAAAACACCTTTGTAAGACGTTCACAAGCTGGAGAACCCAATGGAAGATTCAGAAATACCTCATCCACCCATTCTCTGCACACATAGTCCGCTACAGAATTGACATCTGCTACTACTTGTACACCATCTATTATGCTTCCTACCAGGTCTGCATCCACAACAGCAATCCCAGATAAATAAAATCCCTCATAATTATTGTTTTTGATATTTTTTACTACATCTTTTATGTACTCCTGCGATGTCACAATTAACAAGGATCTCCTGCCAGAAGAAAGGCTCTTTTTCCAAAGATATTTTTTCCACAGAAGACGCGTAGTATAGCTCAGGAAAAAATAAATACAGCCCGTCATAAGCAGGCTTCCTCTGGAATAAACACCTCCTGTCTTTGTTAAAAATAAATAGAAAGTACAAAGCAATATTACCAATACATCATGCCGAAGTGTTTCTACCATCTCCTTATAAATGCCCCTTTTCAACACATTTTTCAGAGATTCGAAAAAAAACAGCACAAAAGTCTCTATCAAAAGTAAGACAACAGCCAAATCTCGATAAAGATCATCCTGTAAAAAATTTCTAATTTTCAAATAAAAAAAACAAGACAAAAAAAACGCAACTTCCAAGCAAAGACAATCCAAAACCAGGAAATCCAAATGTTTCAGCCATCCTCGAGTTGATTTCTCATACATAACGCAAACACCTAACCTTACAATTTTCTTTTTCTTATAATATCAGTCAAGCGGAATTTCGCAATCCGTAACCGTACAGCTGCTATCTCAGCTTCTCGCTTTCTGATATCCTTTTCCACACTTGAATAACTGGAAGACTCCGCCGCAAAAGCCTTACAATTATTGTCTTCCATATTTTCATAGAACACACAAGTCTATGAAACAAATGCTACAGATTCATTATCATGATACCAAAGCTAAAAAGTCATGTATTTCGTATCTACCTTTATGGCAGATATGAAAGCTTGCTTTCCTACTTGCATAAAAACACATGACTTCAGAAACCGTAAACCATGAAAAAACAATCCATATAAATCGAATTTCAAGCATTCAAAAAATATTAGATATAGAACAATGATGTCGGGGTTAAAAGGTATTTTGACCCTTACATTTCGTTATCAGTATACTATTCTTCCAAAAGATTTTCAATCATCAATTTGTCCAATTCTACTATTATTTCTAGTCTTTCTATAATGCATTTAAGCAAAAAACGTCATATATTTTCTGATTTCAAAAAATAGGTCTGAAAATAATAGAATTCTCAGACCTATTTTTCGCATTCAAGCGGATATTCGCAATCCGCTTCGCTGCTTGATATGTTAAACCTCCGCAATAACCTCAACCTCGCACAGCACATCCTTTGGAAGTGTTTTCACTGCCACGCAGGAGCGCGCCGGTTTATTCACAAAATATCTGGCATATACTGCGTTAAAGGCTGCAAAGTCTGCCATATCTGCCAAAAAGCAGGTTGTCTTCACTGCCCTCTCCGGACAGCTTCCGGCTGCCTCAAGAAGGGCTGCCAGATTCTTCATCACCTGCTCTGCCTGCTCTTCAATGGTACTTCCCACAATCTCCCCTGTAGCCGGGTTTACCGGAATCTGTCCAGAGGTAAATACAACTCCATTCAAAATCATTGCCTGAGAATAAGGTCCAATCGCTGCTGGAGCCTTTTCTGTATAAACCGTTTTCATTCCTTATTTCCTTTCCAATTTTTTTCTGTTAAGCGGAAATCCGCAATATCCACTTCACTGCCTGCTCATAACCATACACCCTACCGCGCAGCGTCCGATCCAAAGAAGCATAGATCACAGGGCACCCCAGAAGGAAGAGAGTTCCCATTCCACGTTTTCCAGTCTGCAGGAGCGATAATTGCTCCACTCTGCTGGAAAGAGTCTTTTATAATCCAGGGACAGGAAGCGATGATCAAGGAGAAGAATCACGCCCCTGTCTCCTGCTGTGCGGATCACTCGCCCTGCTGCCTGAAGCACCTTGTTCATTCCCGGATAACGATACGCATAGTCAAAGCCGTTTTCTCCTGCTTTTTCATAAAAGTCCTTTAAAATTTCCTTTTCCGCCCTTACCTGCGCAAGTCCGGTTCCTATGATTGCGGCTCCAATCAGCTTTTCGCCTGTAAGGTCGATTCCCTCGGAAAAAATTCCTCCCATCACGCAAAAGCCAAGGAGCGTTCCCTCTCTTGCGGAAAATTCCTCAAGAAAGACCTCTTTTTCCGTTTCTGTCATGGAAGCGCTCTGAAGAAGGCAGCGTACATCTGCATCCTGAAACTCTTTTGCATAGATTTCATACACATCCTCCAGAAGGCGGTAGGAGGGAAAAAATGCAATATAATTTCCTGCCTTTGCCTTGACCATACAATGCAAATATGCAGCAATCTTCTGATATTCTCCATATCCTCTGGAGGTATACCGGCTGGTCACATCCTGGGCTATGAGAATTCTTCTGTTTTTTGACGGAAAGGGAGAATGCGCGCAAATCATATACACCTGTTCCTCTGTGCCAAGCAGCTTCTTATAATACGCAAGGGGAAGAAGCGTCGCAGAGAAAAACACGCTGCCAGCGCCCTTATCCAGATATTCCTTGAGGTTTCTGGCCGGATTAACGCAGTACTCCCGTATCTTAAAATTGCCGTCCTCGTCAAGCTCTGAATAGATAACATAATTATCATCCACAAGCTCCGCGACATTCAGAAAATCTCTGACCTTAAAGTAAAATGTAAGAACCTCCTTCTGGATTTCTCCATCAGAGGCCTCCTCCAGGAATCGGTCAAGCTCTGCCTGAAGATTAGCAAGGAGAAGAAGAAGATCTGTGCAGCCTGGAAGTACCTGAAAGCCTTCGCACTCGCGCTTATAAGAGAGCAGATTGCAGTTTACCTTTTTGAGCGCCCTGCAAAGGCCTGTCTGTTCATAAGACTTAAGTCTCCTGCAAAGCTGTAGGACTTCCTCTTTGCAAAGCTCTGCACTGTACATCTCCCGTCCTCTGTCCACAAGATTATGAGCCTCGTCAATCAGAAAAATATACTCCCCCTTTACACCTTCGCCAAAAAACCGCTTTAGGTGAACATTGGGGTCAAATACATAGTTAAAATCGCAGATAACAGCGTCTGCCCAGACAGCCAGATCCAGACACAGCTCAAAGGGACATACCCTCCGCTTTTTTGCCTGGGCAAGAAGAACCTCTCTGGTATAATGATTCTCGCTTGTCCAAAGCTCATACACAGCATCATTGATTCTGTCAAAATGACCGTCTGCATAGGGACAGACGTCTGGATTACATTCTGCCTCCCCCTGAAAGCAGAGCTTTTCCTTTGCAGTAATGACAATAACCTTATATTTTAATCCTTTTTGCTCAAGGATAGAAAAGGCTTCCTGCGCCACAGTTCTTGTAATGGTTTTTGCTGTCAGATAAAAAACAGTTTCCCCATATCCCTCTCCAACAGCGCGGATGGCCGGGAACACAGCAGACATGGTTTTGCCCACCCCTGTGGGGGCCTGCACAAAAAGCTGCTTTCCCCGGGAAATGGTGTGATATACGCCGCTTACAATATTTCTCTGTCCCTCCCTGTAAGGAAAGGGAAACTGCATTTCCTTCATGGAGGCATTCCTCTCCCTGCGCCAGACAAGCTGAAAGGCAAGCCATTTATGGTAAGAGGCAGTCAGCTCCTCGAACCATTCCTTCAGATAAGGGAGAGAAAACTCCTCCTGAAACCTGCGGATGCTTTCTGTATCCAGATTCACATAGGTCATCTGCACCCAAATGGCAGGAATATTCTTTTCCTGCGCATAGATGCTGGCATAGCACATGGCCTGGGCTTTGTGAACCAAAATGGGTTCCTGCATTTTTCCAACGTCTATGCCGACTCCCTTGATTTCATCGATAAGAACACAGCCGTCCTCCTCCTGGATTCCGTCTGCCCTTCCCTCTACAGTCAAGAAAAGGTCTGGATATTCCATTTCCTTTTTTAGGGAAACCTCGGCTCTGTAGGAGCTTCCCATCTGCTTTTGCAGCCTTCGGTGTATGCGTGCGCCTTTCTGCATTGCATCCCTGTCCACTGCTCCCATGCGGCTGTCCAGGCTTCCGCTTCGCAGGATAAATTCTACCAGATTTCTTACAGAAATCCTCATTCTGGGCTTTTCCACTGCCTTAGACCTCCTGATTCACAGATAAGAAATATGCATCCCTTGTCAGATCAGTCTCCCCCTTATCGGGCCGCATTCTTATCTTGGCAGCACTGCGTCTGCCTGAGCAATATAAGCATTGGAAATCTCGTGGAATGCTCCGCAGTCTGCCTTGGAAGCAAACACAGTGTCAATCGGCATACGTCCCACAACAGGAACCTTCAGCTCCTCTGCGATTTCGTCAATGTGACTCTCTCCGAATACTTTGATTTCCTTTCCGCAGTCAGGACATTTGACATAGCTGTAGTTTTCTATAATTCCAAGCACAGGAACCTTCATCATTTCCGCCATATTGTAAGCCTTCTTTACAATCATGCGCACCAAATCCTGCGGGGAGGTGACAATCATCACTCCGTCAAGAGGAAGTGACTGGAAAACCGTGAGCGGCACATCGCCTGTTCCTGGAGGCATATCTACAAACAAATAATCCAGTTCTCCCCAGATAACATCCTTCCAGAACTGCTTTACCATGTTTGCCAGAATCGGTCCTCTCCAGATAACCGGTGTGTCTTCTGTGGGAAGAAGAAGATTGATGGAGATTACCTTAATATCGTTCTGCGTGAGAAGCGGATAGATGCCGTTCTCATCTCCCTGCGCTGCCCCTTTGAGACCATACATTTTCGGAATAGAGGGACCTGTGATATCCCCGTCCAGGATTCCTACTCTATAGCCCTTGGCTGCCATACGGTTTGCAAGCGATGCTGTCACAAAGGATTTTCCTACTCCTCCCTTGCCGCTCACAATTCCGATAACATGCTTTATATCAGAATATGCATTCATTTCCTCCTGAAGACTCTGAGGCTGTCCCTTGCTCGGACATCCCTCACAGCTGCTCTTATTGCAGCTTGTGTTATTGCATTCCTTTGCCATGATTCTTTTCCTTTCTTATATTTTTTATAGGTAACGACAGTTATATTTGTCACTTCCTATAGCCTACTTTATAAAGCGGTCAATTGCCTTTTCCAGTTCCTTAAGAGCATCCTTATCTCCATGCTCCACAGCGTCTACAATACAGTGTTCAATATGATCCTGAAGAATGATTTTCGCCGTATTGTTGATTGCCGATTTCACGGCTGAAAGCTGAATCAGAACCTCACTGCAGTCCCTTCCGCTCTCCACCATGCGCTTGATGGACTCCATATGACCGATTGCACGACTCAGACGATTCAAAACCGCTTTCGTCTGTTCGTGGCTGTGGGTATGCCCATGACCATGGTCATGAGCATGCGTATGCTCAATAATGGTTCCATCCTCCAGAACATGTCTGTGCATGTGCTGTTCTTCCCTGTCTGTACTCATTTATGCCCTTCCTTTCTTCTGCTGTCAACAATAGCTGCGCAGCCATACACAACAAGCCTTTGCATCTGATATCCTGCGAGTATTTCAGACAGGCAAATCCCCTGCTCTTATTACTCCCCCAAATGGAGGAGAGGGACTTCCCTGATACGTCAAATCTCTGTAAAGGAGCATCTCTGCTTCATCTGGGATGTGGTGATATCAAAAACAAGGGTTCCGTCTGCAAGCATAGTTTTCTCATAGGAAACCTCCTTGCCCTCGAATTTCTTTTTCACATATTCTTCCGGGTCATCAAGCATGAGTTCCTCTACCATTACATCGCGCATCTGATTTCTTGGACATTTATTAAAAATCTCCCATATGACTTCGTATTCTTTCATTTTCCTTCTCCTTCCTGCTTCCCAGTATATCCGAAAGCAGGCCGTATATTCTGCTCTGCCAAATATTTGCGGCTGTCCGTTTACTATTATAATTTTTTTCCTGTATTTTGTCAAAAAGAATTGTGTTTTGGTACATTTTATCGTATGATGGTGTTACTGTTCACGAACGACTATTTTGCGAGGTACTTTGGTGCCTCTGCCACAAAAATTCCAAGGTAAGCAGCGCCAAATGCGGCATTCCTGTGCAGCGCGAAGCGTGTTGCTGTGAACGCAGTGAACAGTAACAGAATGGTTAATAATCTAATCAGACAACAACATCTGCTGTCATTTTTTATGGAGGAGAACTTGTTATGCAGCTTCTAAAGGACCGTATTTTAAAAGACGGAGTCGTAAAACCGGGAAATGTCCTCAAGGTGGACAGCTTTCTCAATCATCAGATGGATATTGCATTTATCAATGAGCTTGGAAAGGAATTCAAAGCGCGTTTTGCCAGTCAGCCCATCACCAAAATCCTGACCATTGAGGCGTCTGGCATTGGTATAGCCTGTATTGCGGCACAATACTTTCATGTTCCTGTGGTATTCGCCAAAAAGGCACAGAGCATCAACCTTGACGGAGAAATGTACACTTCCAAAATAGAATCCTTTACTCACAAAAAGGTTTATGACGTCATCATATCAAAGAAATTTCTCACTCCAGAGGATCATGTATTAATTATCGACGATTTCCTTGCCAATGGCTGCGCGCTCATAGGGCTTATTGATATTGTAAATAAATCCGGAGCCGTTCTGGAAGGCGCCGGAATTGTAATTGAAAAGGGTTTTCAGTCCGGAGGGCAGCGAATCCGGGATATGGGAGTCCATCTTGAATCCCTGGCCATTATTGATCATATGACAGACAGTGAAGTTTGCTTTCGCTGACGCCTATGCCCTGCCGCCTGCTGCTCATCATTACAAATAAGAGACTGCTGCTTTGCATTTCGTGTTCCTGCTGTAATCCATCCGCGGCGCCGCACCGGATAGGGGAATTGGCTTCCCCTATCCGGGCCTGACAGTCAACTGCCCACTCGTAATGAAATCCTGCACAAAATGAAAGGGTTTGGTTCCGGCTTGTCCAGGTCAGGGAATTTTAATCTGCTGTTCTACCTCATAGACGCCTGTGTCAATCAGGATTTCCTGATAGGTAGAAATATCTACCAGAGAAATCTCACTAAGTACAGCCGGAATAATCTTAAGTCCATTATCATACTGGTCTACCGCATTCTCAATTTCCTTATCCTTTAATATGGCGTCTGCTGTCTCTGCGCATACCAGGGAAAGCTTTTCCACGCTTCCATAGGAGGTGACTGCCTGCTTGTGACTGATAAGGTTATTCATCCCGGAGACTGTAGCTCCCTGTCCGGTAATCAGAGGCCAGCTGCTTTGCTCCTGTGCAGCTTCCTCGTCTGATTCATCTCCCTCTGGCTCGTCTTCCTTTGAAGTCTCATGCGCTGCGCTCTTTTTTTCGTAAGCTGCATCCTGCACAGCCCAGACTGCAATTTCTGCCAGCTGGTCAGAGGCTGTACAGATGATATCCGGAGCCTTGTCAGGATAATAGTCCTCCAATATCCAGCTCATTCGGTCCTGTGCCTCCTGAAAGGTCTCTCCCTCTCTCCCAACCTCGTCAAAGGCTGTTTTTCCGGACAAGGCAATGAGCTTTCCATTGTCCAGATAAGGAGAAAGCGTCTCCATCAGGCCTGTATAGAACAGAAAATTCGCTGCATCGTTCTCTGCTCCCATGAGAAATTCTATGGTTTTGGGGTTCTCCTCTGACACGTCCTCAAGCACAGCCTTTTCCTTGATGTATTCTCCCATCTTTTTTCCCAGTCCCAGATAATCATAGGTAATAAAGTAGTCCACGTCCTGGGTATTTGTAATCATATTTTCCAGACAAAGAATGGGTATTTTTGCCTCTCCTGCCGCTTTGAGGCTTTCTGGGAGCGCATCTGGATCCACAGGGTTGATAATCATAAGGTCAACCTCTTCGTCTGTCCATTTCTCAATATCCTGCTTTTGGATGGAGGCTTCTCCCCATGCAAATCGAAGATCCACAATATATCCAAGCTCCTCAAGTCTCTGACCTATATATTTTGCCTGCCCTGCCAGCGAGTCTGTCTGAGAGTTAGGAATAGAAAGCGCTATTTTCATGTGCTTTTTGTCTTCCTCTTCACTCTCCTCCTCTTTCTTCTCTTCTTCCTCTGCTGCCTTTTCCGCCTCTTCCAGTTCTTCCTCCTCTTCCGGATTCAGGGCTCCTTCTGTCTCATCCTCTGCTGTGCGGACAGTGGCAAAGGCCCCCTGAGATATGCCAAGGATAAGAGAGACTGTCACTGCAAGATATCCTGCTTTTTTTATCATCTGTAATTCTCCTGTTTTATTTTTCCAGATTTTTGTAATCCTTTATAATCGTTTTCAGATAGTCCCGATAGGCGATTGCCTCTTTCCTGGGCTTCTGAATATGAATGTCTGTGCCAACAGAGGTCAGCCAGCCATAAAACGAAGACCCTGGCACAATGTCTACTGACACCACGTACCATCCAGGCGACTTTTTCTTGCAGAAAGCGCTGTTTCCAAAAAGTCTGAGAGCAGTCTCCTTTCCCCTTTCATTGCACAGAAGCTTAAAGGTTTTTGCCATATCTTCCTTTTCCCAAGGGCTTCTGCTGAAAAAACATGTCTCTGGTCTGTCCGGTATCCTGCGCCTGAAAATTGACAGTACGGCTTTCCCATTGTCTGGCTTAGAGTCATTCTCTGGCTTAGAATCCTCCTCTGGCTCTGGCTCTGACTCACTCTCTGCCTTAGAATCCCCCTCCAGCTCGTAACTATTCTCTGGCTCAAAATCCGCCTCTGGCACAGAACTGCTCTTCTCTTTCTCTTCTGAAGGGCTGCTCTCTTCCTTTACCTGCACTGCTTCCTCTGCCTTGCACGCACCTTTGTCTGCCCTCTGCTCTTCTCTCTCAGATCCAGAAGTGTCACCTGGCTTAACATCCAATATTTTTTCTGCTCCAGGCTCAGCCGTGGGTTCATCCTGCACAGCGGGCTCTGTTCTCTGCTCTTGCCTGTCTCTGTCCAAAGCAGCCGCCCGAAAGCCTGTCTTTGGGGCTTCCTGGTCTCTTACCAGATAATAACCGCTTGGTCTCTCCTTGCGGAAACGAATATCCAGTCCGAATTGCCTGAGTACCTCCAGGTCATCATAAATACTCTTCCGCTCTGCGCTGATTCCCTCTGCTGCCAAAAGCTCTACCAGAGTCTGCATGGGATATACAGGCGTCTCCTCCCTCTCTTCCTGAAAAAGCCTGAGCAAAAACAGAATTTTCATCTTTTGGTTTGAAGATTTGGCCATAAAAACACTCCTTTCTTTTATGTATGCAGACGTCTCCCTTATTGCCGTCTGTGCCAGACAGGGCCGCCTCACAGTGCATTCCTGCCGCCCTGCCTGTAAGGAAAATGCCGAAAACATTTCTGCTTCCGGCATCCTGCTCTCTTATTCTTCGATTTCAAAATCTTCCTTGCCTACGCCGCAAATCGGACAAACCCAATCTTCCGGTAAGTCTTCAAATGCAGTTCCTGGCTCAATTCCATTATCTGGATCTCCAACCTCAGGATCATACTCATATCCGCATGGTCCACATACATACTTTGCCATAAGAACTTCTCCTTTCTGTCCAATAAATGTACATTTTTGGTTCGATTTATGAGGCCATTATACTCCTGTACAGAAAAATTTGCAAGGAGGAAATTGCCGTTTTTTCCTCACTCGCTGTCTTTTTTCACAAAGCGGTGATAGATATATTGGTTTGCTTCCCTTTCCTCCTGGTCCTTCAGAGGAGACAGCTCTATGGGCTTTCCATACCTCTTTTCCAGAGCCTTCTGTATCAGCCAGTCTGCAATCTGGGGATTTTTGGGAAGAAGAGGCCCGTGAAGATAGGTTCCAATCACATTTTTATAGACAATGCCCTCATAACCGCTTCTTCCGTCGTTTCCATTTCCGTAAAGCACCCTTCCCAGAGGCTTTACGCCCTTTCCAAGGCGAGTTCTCCCTCCATGATTTTCAAAGCCCACCACAGGCATGGAAAAAAGCGGACTTTCCATCACAATATTTCCAATCAATCTTCCAGGCTCCTGTTCTGTGTACAAATCGACCAGATTAAGCCCTGTAATGGTGGCGTCCTCCAGCTTGTAGTATTTTCCAATAAGCTGATAGCCCCCGCAGATAGCAATGACTACCCCATTATCCTCCACATATTTCTTAAAATCCGGCTGGATCTCCCTGAGCTTCTCACAGACCAGAAGCTGCTCTCTGTCAGAGCCTCCGCCAAGGAGCACAATATCCAGCTTTTCAAAATCAATCTTATCGTCCCTCTCGAAAGGAATGGTTTGTGCCTCAATGCCTCTCCATCTGCATCTGCTCATAAGACATTGGATGTTTCCCCTGTCTCCATAAAGGTTCAGCAAATCCGGGTATAAATGTCCTATTGTAAGTTTCATGCTTTTTCCCCCTGGATTTTCTTTAAAATATTGTGCGTACTGTAGAGAGCCGTGTAATTGACCAGTACATATAAATTTCCTGTGTGTCCCTTCAAGCGGCTCCGTATCGCCTTCTCTACGTCAGGCTCCAGTTCCGATTGGATATCCACATATTTGAGCCGAAGGCGCATATCCTGACATCGGATTCCGCTCACAACCACTGACTTCACGCTCTCCTCTCCCAGACGGTCAAAATCCACATCCCAGAGCCAGGAGATATCGGTTCCATCCTGAGCATTGTCATTGATAGTAATCACCAGATCCTTTGGAGACGGATCCTGGAACACAGCGGATATATTCTGGTTAAAGCCCGCCGGGTTCTTGGCAAGATTCAGGATAACTGAGGTGCCTCCTATACGGAATTGCTCCATTCTGCCGTTCTCTGGGTTAAATTTCTTCAACATATCATTAAAATGCTCTCCGGAAAAGCCCGCCATGCAGACTCCGGCATAGGCCGCAAGAATATTGTAGACATTATAAAAGCCCTTATAATTGGCTGTGATGTGCCTTCCTTTCACATAGAAGGAAAGCTGATCTCCCACTGTGACATTCTCAGCGTCAAAGTCATGGCTTGGACGATGGAAGCCGCAATTCGGGCATACATAATCGCCAAGCTGACTGTAATGATAGAAGCGGTAGACAAGGCGCTCTCCGCACTGCTTGCAGAATCTCCCTTCACGGATTTCGTTTGTTTTATTCTCCATCACAGGCTTGCTGATTCCATAAGACACATAGGAATTGCCGCTGGACATGGCCAAAAACGCAGACAAAGCGTCATCTCCGTTTACAATTACCCTCATGCCTGGAACCTTCTTCATCATTTCCTTGAGAATGTTCATGGTGATGTCAATCTCACCATACCGGTCAAGCTGGTCGCGGAAAAGATTGGTAAGGATCATATAGTCTGGATGGATTCTGGGAAATACATGACGGGTGGAGGCCTCGTCCACCTCTATGCAGGCATAATCCGCATCCAGCCTTCCATTCAGTCCGGCCGCAAGGGCATAGGCTGCTGCCACCCCGTTGAGCATATTGGAACCGGTATGATTGCATACCACCTTCTTGCCTTCTGCTTCAAGAGCTGCGCACAGCATATTGTTGGTTGTTGTTTTTCCGTTTGTGCCGCAGACAGTGAAGGTTTTTTCACGAACCTGCGCCGAAAGCTCCTCCAAAATATGAGGATCTATTTTCAGAGCTATTTTTCCTGCCCAGGTAACTCCCTGTCTTCCCATTTTCTTACAGAGCCAGCCAGCTCCCTTTGCAGCCCAAACAGCCAGTAATCTTCTAATTATCATAATCAACTCCTTCATATCCCAGGCTTCCCTGCCTGGGCCTTTCTCTTTGCAAGGTTTTCTCAAAAGAAGAGTCGCCTCCGGCAATTTAAGAGAGGTAACCTCCTCTCATTCATATTCTTCTCCTGTAAGGGAAATTTTATGAGGCTTCCAGTCTCACATAGACAAAGTCGCCGCCTGCATAGCAGTCCTCCCCATATCTCTCCCAGAGTCCCTCCCGGAGTCTGCGCCACTTTTGGGGAATGTCCGCAAAGCTTTGGAGGGGGCTTTCAATCAGGTCTCTGGGCATTCCCAGGATAAAGCTTCTCTCCACCTCATCCGGTGCATCCTCTCTAATAAAATACGGCAGCGTCACTCTCGCCTCCACGCAATCTATTCCCTGGATTCTGCACTCCCTCATTTCCTCACGGTTGTAAAACTCCAGAAGCAACTCCCTCACAGGCTGATAATAGGCTCTGAGATATTCCTTTTCTGTGAAGTCAAGATCCTCTGTCCCCTGCTTTGCGCTCCTTTGCACCCTTGCAGAAAAAATTCCCTTCTCATAATAGGTCATGCACACAGCTCTCATCCTGGGCGCCATTCCCTGTACTGCCCGAATCTCCTGCGCCTGAGAAAGTCCCTCCTGCAGAGCATCCAGGCTATTATTGCTCCGTCCTCTTGCAGCCCACACGCTAAAGCCTTCCTGTCCAAGCTGATAGCTCAGCATTTCCGAGCGCTTCTTTCTTCCTATATAAAAGAAATACTCTCCATTTTCTCTGTGTATGAGCTGCACATGCGTAAGAAAATCCTCATGAAACACCCTGGCACTGACCAGCTTTGTGAAAATGAGTCCCAGGTAATAGGAAACCGCGGTTTTTTCCACAGAATCCAGATATCCGATAACAGGAGATTTTCCAAAATATTCCTCGTTCTGAATCAGTGCAGCCTCCATCATGGCACATTTAGCGTACAGCTCTTCTCTGCGTTTTCTTGTATATCCGTCAAGCACCCGGCTCGCCGGAAAGGTGCAGGTCACAACCGCATGGAGAAGCTCTAATGCCGAAAATTCCACAAGACTATTCGAGCTTAAAAAGTCCTCCATTCCTCCCCGGTTCTCCACAGGCAGTTGATATGAATTCATCTTTGTCAGCAACATGTTTTTTTCCTCCAGGAATCTATGCCTCTATCATACCATAAAGTACAGCTTCTTACAAGAATCGACTTATTCCAGGCTGTTCCTGAGCCAAAAACAGGCAGGAGAACACATATGTGGTTCCTCCTGCCCGTTTCCATGCACGGAAAATCACGCCTCGTCAATCGCCTTGCCGATATCGTGTCTCATATACTTATTTGCAAAGGAAATCCATTCTGTAGCCTCATAGGCATTTTTTCTGGCTTCCTTTAAATCCTTTCCAAGAGCTGTGATTCCAAGAACACGTCCTCCGTTTGTCACTATCTGCTCTCCATCCCGTCTGGTTCCTGCATGGAAGCAGTAATAGCCGTCCTTATCCTTGAAATTCTCAAATCCTGTCATGGGAACTCCCTTCTGATAAGCTACCGGATAGCCTTCGCTCGCCAGAATCACACATACGGCTGCATTGTCCTCAAACTGCAGATCCACCCTGTCCAGAGTTCCATTTACACAGGCCTCCACAACCTCAATGATGTCGTTCTTCATGCGCGGAAGCACTACCTGAGCCTCAGGGTCTCCGAAGCGCGCATTATATTCCAGCACCTTTGGCCCGTCCTCTGTCAGCATCAGGCCAAAGAAAATAATTCCGACAAAGGGTCTTCCTTCTGCTGCCATAGCGTCCACAGTGGGCTGATAGATGGCCTTCTGACAGAATTCATCAATCTCCTTTGTATAGAAGGGACTCGGAGAAAAGGTTCCCATTCCGCCCGTGTTCAGTCCCTGATCTCCGTCCTTTGCGCGCTTGTGATCCTGAGCAGAGGTCATGGTCTTAATAGTCTTTCCGTCCACAAAGGACAGTACCGATACCTCGCGGCCTGTCATGAATTCCTCAACAACCATGGTATTTCCGGCAGAGCCGAATTTCTTATCCTCCATGATTTCCTTAACGCCTGCCTCAGCTTCCTCAAGAGTCTTGCAAATCAGAACGCCCTTTCCAAGAGCCAGACCATCTGCCTTCAATACCACCGGGAACTTTCCCTGTGCTTTTATGTATTCTATAGCTTTGGCCGGATCGTCAAAATTTTCATACGCAGCAGTAGGAATATTATATTTTTTCATTAAATCCTTTGAAAATGCCTTGGAACCCTCCAGGATTGCCGCATTTTTGCGGGGTCCGAATACCTTAAGTCCCTTTGCCTCAAACACGTCCACAATACCGCCTACCAACGGGTCATCCATTCCGATTATTGTCAGGTCAATGGCCTTGTCCACGGCAAAATCCGCCAGCTTCTCAAACTCCATGGCTTTGATAGAAACACATTCTGCATACTCTGCGATTCCGGCATTTCCGGGCGCACAGTAAATCTTGTCAACCTTTGGGCTTTTTGCCACGCTCCAGGCAATGGCATGTTCTCTTCCGCCGCTTCCAACAATGAGTACCTTCATAATTCTTTACTCCTCTATGCTCGCAATTCCATCTGTAACTGTTACCTTGCCATTTGCAATCAGGTCAATGGCTCTTGGCAGAATAATCCACTCTGCCTGCTCCATCACTCTCTGCTGAAGAATTTTCGGTGTATCTCCTTTTTGTACCTCCACAGCCTTTTGAAGAATAATGGGACCTGTGTCTGTCCCTGCATCCACAAAATGCACGGTAGCTCCTGTCACCTTCACCCCTCTTTTCAATACTCCTTCATGCACCTTGAGTCCATAATAGCCCACTCCACAGAAGGAGGGAATCAAGGAAGGATGAATATTCACAATGCGGTTTGGAAAAGCGTTTACAATAGCAGGAGGAATGGCTACCAAATAGCCTGCCAGAACAATCAAATCCAAATCTCTCTCCACAAGAGCCTCAAGAAGCGCCTGGTGAAAGGCTTCCCTGCTGTCATAGCTCTTTGGTGAAATGCACAGTGCCTCAATTCCATGCTTTCTCGCTCTCTCCAGAGCATAGGCGCCCACATTATTGCTGATAACAGTCTGCACGCAGGCATTGGTGACTTCTCCGGAGTCTATTGCGTCCAGAATTGCCTGAAGGTTGGTTCCTCCTCCAGAAACCAGAACACCGATTTTTAACATAAGGTCACTCCCTTTTCTCCTGCTTCAATTCTTCCCACTACATAAGGAGTCTCTCCTGCTGCTCTCACAGCCTCCATGGTCTTGTCCACATCCTTGCTGTCAACGGCAAGAACCATTCCCAGTCCCATGTTGTAGGTATTGTACATCATCTTTTCCTCAATATCGCCTGTCTTTGCCAGAAGCCCGAAGATTGGAAGAACAGGATAGCTGTCCTTCTCTATCACTGCGCGTGTTCCCTCCTTGAGCATGCGGGGAACATTTTCATAGAAGCCGCCCCCTGTGATATGGCTGCAGGCATGAATGCGAACTCCTGCCTCCTTGATGCTCTTTAATGCCTTCACATAAATCTTGGTCGGTGCAATAAGAGCCTCTCCAAGAGTTGTGCCAAGCTCTTCATAATAGGTATCCAGGGACTCCTTTGTCATCTCAAACACCTTGCGCACAAGAGAAAAGCCATTGCTGTGAACGCCTGAGGACGCCATTCCAATAAGAACATCTCCTGGCTTGAGTTCTTCGCCTGTAATCAAATCCTTTTTATCCACAACGCCCACGGCAAAGCCTGCCAGATCATATTCATCCACAGGGTAAAATCCCGGCATTTCCGCGGTTTCTCCGCCGATCAGGGCAGCTCCTGCCTGCGCACAGCCCTCTGCCACTCCGCTCACAATATCTGCGATTTTCTCTGGATAATTCTTGCCGCAGGCAATATAATCCAGGAAAAACAGCGGCTCTCCGCCAGCACAGGCAATGTCGTTCACGCACATGGCAACGCAATCGATTCCCACGGTATTATGCTTGTCCAGAATAAACGCCAGCTTCAGCTTGGTTCC
The DNA here is from genome assembly GCA_030537135.1 of Eubacteriales bacterium. GTDB lineage: Bacteria > Bacillota > Clostridia > Lachnospirales > Lachnospiraceae > Blautia_A. Next base: position 23,111 of record JAUNOP010000018.1, read on the forward strand.
CACGCCGTCTGTACCGGATACCAGAGTAGGCTCCTCCATGTTTTTGAAGCTGTTCATGGAAAAGGCTCCGGAAAAGCCGCCAATTCCTCCAAGAACCTCTGGTCTCATGGTTTTTGCAATATGCTTTTTCATCAATTCTACTGATTTATAGCCTGCCTCAATATCAACGCCCGCATTCTTATAATCCATTGTAGTCCTCCTGTATGGTTGTTTGTATAATATTAGTAATTTTTATATCCCACTTCCTGAAGCCTTGCATCCTTTGCCTCTACCTGAGCCTTCAGCTCCTGACTATAGGCCTTAAGTCTGTCCAAAAGCTCTGCGTCTGAGGTAGCGAGAATCTTTGCTGCAAGGAGTCCTGCATTGGCTCCGCCGTTGATGGCAACCGTTGCAACCGGAATTCCTGACGGCATCTGCACAATCGAATACAGGGAATCTCTTCCGCCCAGGGAGGTAGTATGCATAGGAATTCCAATGACCGGCATCGGGAAAATAGCCGCGCACATTCCCGGCAGATGCGCTGCCATCCCTGCTCCGGCAATGATTACCTTAAAGCCCCTGTCCTCTGCTGTCTTTGCATACTCAAAGAACACATCTGGTTCTCTGTGTGCGGAAATAATCTTCATTTCATAGTCGATTCCAAGCTTGTCCAGAATCGCTGCTGCCTTGCTCATTACGGGCATATCTGAGTCACTGCCCATCACAATTCCTACCTTTGGCATAATATTCTCCTCTTTCTATGATTGATTTGTCCTCGTAAAACGGATATAGCATATCACATAATAATAGAAAATGCAATTCATTCCTCAAACGGCGCATTCAGCTCTTCTGTTCCCGGAAGAACAAACCTTCCATTTTCAATAATGGAGATCATCTCCCCGTCGTCGTCAATGACGCGAATGCTTCCCAGCTCCTCATAAGGAATCGTAATATCCGTATGGCATCCATAGTAGGCATCGCTGACGTTTTCTTTTCTGAGAATGGAAATTTCATTATCCCTTGCTATAATTTCCCTTCCGTCCGGATTATATACGGGCGTATCCTCGCTCCAGCTGTAGCAGGTATCTCCCACAGCAAAATGCGGTCCCATCTTCTCTGCTATCAGAATCGGAAGCTTGTCTGCAATTTTATATTTTTTTGCCATAACATAGGCCGTGGTATTGGTTCCTATTGCAAACTCTCCCATGGGAAGCTTTGGATGGTGGAAAAGAATATTATCCTCAATATATTTTCGGTTCTCTTCCTCTGATTCAAAATTTTCACAGGAATAATCAATCACCTGTCCGCAGTCAAATACCAGACGCAGCCCCTTAAAGAGAAGGCCGTTTAGGTATACCTGACTTACATGGAGAAGTCCGCCGGTTCCAGCCAGCTGCGGAGAGGTGAAGACTTCGCCCACTGGAATATTCACGTCTGCCACGCAGTTTTCAAAATTGGTCTGCTTCTTCACATCCTCAAGCTCATGAAGATGAATCAGAAGGTCTGTCTCATTGTCCCCTGAGCCTTTGATTTCTACCCACTTGCAGGTGTCCAGAGTCTCGATAATAGTCTGCTGAATCCGCTGGTACTGCTTATAATCCAGGTTATTGACCTTCACAACCTCCCGGAAGATTTCTTCAAAGAAGGGGCCGATTTCAGGCATTGGATAGGCTATGATGGTAAAGCTTCTCTCGTCTCCTGGAATATAGCGGTTCACAATCTGGCCTGATTCATTGTCAAGCTCTGTCTGTTGCTTTTTCTGCGTATCTGAAAGCGCCATGGCTCCTGCCTTATTCATCGGCTCAAAGCCTTTCTCCCCAAAGGTCTCGATCACTGCCGGACCTGCATGAAGCCTGGAAAGCTCCTTGTATTTTTCATAGGAATTCTGCATAGCCCGAAGCTTTTTTCCTATAAAATCGCTGTCAAGGAACAGAGCGCAGTCCTGTCTGTGGTCATAATCATACTGGGGATTTGGATTGCCTCCCTGAAAACCAATGCGGTTCTGATTTTTCTTATTGACCGCATGGGTCGCATACCGGTAAATGACAGGACAAAGCCCCATTTCCTGGAACTGTAAAATGGCCTCTCTGACCACCCTCTCAAAGCCAAGCGGATACCGGATATTGACTGTTTTCTTTTTAGAGAGATCCTTTCTTCCATTGATAAAGCCAATACGATACCCCTCTGTATAGGTTCTGGCCATGGCCTGAAGTTCTTCTCTGTCCATTTTTGCAAGAAAGCGTGCCAGCCCCAGCTCGTTTTCTCCCACATATTCTCCGCTTCTGTACAGATAGCGGATGTCAGAGAAATCCGCCTCCATAACAAGACGCACAAAGAAGTCTCTGGAAGGGTCTACTGCCTGGGCAATCCGATCCTCCACCATCTCCTGACAATAGTCGTTCACATAAGAATTTAAGATTGCTCTGATTTCCTTTTCCTCTGGAAGATATTCTCCCTGAAAGGAGGAATACACCTCCAGAAAAAGCTCCAGACACACTGTAATATCCCAGATGCGCCTCTCATAGGCATAGGCAATCACGCCCCGAAGCTCTGCATAGAGAAAGCCAAGCGCCTGCCCGAACTCTCTCAGCTTCTCCTTTGCATAGTCTGGATTTGCATAGGAAAATCGATAATTTTCCGGAAAAAGCTCTTCATAGAGCCTTTTGTTCCTGTTCTGAAGAGTTTCCAGGCTCTCTTCCCTGTCAAGATGCTCTGTCTCTTTCAGAACCATGTTCAGGAAATGAGCGGTTCTCTGAAAAAAGTCACGAAAGGGTTCTGGTACGGTTTCCTCTGTGCATACCTCTCCCACACGCGCTCTTGCAAGCTCATATCTCTCTAAAATCCATTCGTCCAATTCTATCCCTCTTTTTTCATAATTTCTATCTGTTCTGTCCGTTTATTCGGCTTTTACATGTCCCTCTTGTATATGCTTTTCCACCAGTTCCTGCATTTTCTCCCAAATCATAGGCGCGCCCTCGCTGGTTTTCTGGTTTCTTTTATAAATCTGGCTCTTTTTTACCTGATGCTCTGCCCAGCTCTTTCCGCCGGAAGCGTCGTTCAAAAAGAGGGGCTGACTATTGTCGAGCATATGGGCATACTTTGCGTCCGGGGTCTCATAAGCCTCAAACTCCTCCCACAGTTCCCGAAGCCATTCTCCCTGATCCTCTGGAAGGATTCCAAAGATACGGTCTGCTGCCCTTGTCTCTCTTTCCCACTTTGTGACAGCTCCGGCCTCATCATAGGCATACGTATCTCCTGCGTCGATTTCCACAAGATCATGAATCAAAACCATGGGAATTACCCTTCCAAGATCCACCCTTTCCGGCGCATACTCGGTCAGAAGCACTGCCATCAGAGCCAGATGCCAGGAATGCTCTGCATCATTCTCCCGGCGCTTGCCATCTGCCAGATATGTCTGCCTGAAAATATTTTTCACCTTATCTACTTCTACAATAAACTGAAGCTGCTGCTCCAAACGTTTTTTTCTGTCAAATTCCTCCATATTTATATCCCCGCTAAATAAATTCCCACCCAAAGCACCATCAGAATTCCGTTTGCAATGGAGCCTATCACACTGTATGTATGGGAATATTTCTCATTGGAAAAGCTCTTAAGCCCCTGAAAGAATCCATATACAGACAGCATCATGGAAAACAGGCAAAGTCCTCCGCAAACAACTCCTCCATTGCCATTAAGAGCAAAGGAAACTATAACAGCCGCCAAAAGAAGCACAACAGAGACAATAAAAAGTCCCAGACACAGCTTTCCGCGCGGCTCCTCCCTGCGCTTTGCAAAAGCATATCTATACCTTTTTGCCATAGTATCCCCTCCTTATCTGATTGCATATCCAGAATAAAAGATATCCTGCCAAAGCTCCCAGTGTATTTAGAATCAAATCATCCACGTCAAAGCATCCCACTCTGGTGACGAGCTGAATCGTCTCTACCAAAAGACTGATTGCAAAGCCTGATGTGGTAATTAAAAAACCATTTCTCATATTTCCCAGGATTACCGGTAAAATAAAGCCATAAGGAATAAAACCCAGCACATTGCCAAAAACATTGGAAAACATCGCTTCCCATCCCAATTCTCTTCTATAATTCCAAAAGCGCCGGATTTCCACAAATGGAATCAGATTGTAGCGATAGGTTCTCTCTTCATCTACTACTCTTCCATAGCTTTCAGAGAAAAAGAGGAAGTACATGAGCAGCAAAACGTAAATCAGAAACAGAATTCCTCCTGCGGTTCTGATAATCCTTTTCGTTTTCTTTTTCAATCTGTCCAGTCCTCCTGCGGTAAAAAGCCACACCAGACTGTGCGGCTTTTCTTGCCAGATCAAGCGGATATTCGCAATACCCACAGGGTACGATGTCCGCTTCGCTGCTTAATACGTTAAATCGTAATATCTTCTTTTCTCTTCAGCAGTCTTGCTCCTGTGATAATCATAATGGTTCCAGCGGCAATTCCTGTTGTCAGCGTAACAATTCCCACTGCCAGGTTTGCCACACCAATTCTGGACATGGTTTTATATATTTTTTCGTTCATTCCACACTCTCCTTACCCCATGATTGGCTGTATGTCTGCAGATTGGCGCTCCTTGCCTGTTCCTTTGCAGGCAGGAGAGATAGCCCTTTGTTATTCTGCTCCATACTGCTCATAATATGCGTCAATGGCAGCTTTGAGAACATCGTCAATGATAATTTTGCCTTTGTATTCTCTGTTGTACAGATGCTCCACAACCTCAGCCATTGTCACAATCGCGGTTGTCTGAAGACCATATTTTTCTTCGATTTCCTTCAGAGCGCTCTTGCTTCCCTGCCCTCTTTCCATACGGTCTACAGACACAACAAGACCAATCGGGCTTACCTCTCCCTGTGCCTTGATAATGGGGAGTGTCTCCTGAATAGAGGTTCCGGCAGTCGTCACATCCTCGATAATCACGATTTTATCGCCGTCCTGAATCGGACTTCCCAGAAGGATTCCCTTGTCTCCATGGTCCTTCATCTCTTTTCTGTTGGAACAGTAGCGGATATCCTTTCCATACTTCTCGCTGATTGCCATGGTTGCTGCCACAGTCAGAGGAATTCCCTTGTAAGCAGGTCCAAACAGCACGTCAAAATCCAGACCAAATTTGTTCTCAATCGCTCTTGCATAATATTCTCCCAGCTTGCGCAGCTGCGTACCTGTGCGGTAAAAGCCTGTGTTCACAAAAAACGGAGTTTTTCTCCCGCTCTTTGTGACAAAGTCTCCAAATTTCAGTACATTGCAGTCAATCATAAATTCAATAAATTCCTGTTTATAGGTCTCCATGCCTAATTCCTCCTTATTTTTTACCGAACCGCTCCGATGAGAGTGCGGATATCCTTTACTCCCTTGTCTTCCATAAACTGGCGCATACCCTCAATGATTTCAATGGTTGCACAGGGATTATGAAAATTGGCGGTTCCCACAGACACGGCTGTGGCGCCTGCCATCAGAAATTCCAGAGCATCCTCTGCGCTCTGGATGCCTCCCATCCCAATAATCGGCAGCTTTACAGCCTGCGCTGTCTGATACACCATGCGCACGGCAATAGGCTTTATGGCAGGTCCGCTCATGCCTCCGGTTTTATTTGCCAGAGCAAAGGTTCTCCGGTTGATATCGATTTTCATTCCTGTGAGCGTATTAATCAGGGAGAGTACGTCCGCCCCGCCAGCCTCGGCAGCCCGCGCCGTCTCCGTGATATCCGCCACATTTGGACTGAGCTTCATGATCACCGGCTGTCTGGCTTTCTTCTTGACAGCGGCAGTGATGGCCTCCACAGCCTTTGGATCCTGGCCAAAGGCAATTCCTCCCTCTTTCACATTCGGACAGGAGATATTGATTTCCAGCATGTCCACAGGCTCATCCGCCAGTCTTTCTACAACCTCGCAGTAATCCTCTGTTGTTTTTCCGCACACATTTACAATAATCTTTGTATCATATTTTTTGAGAAACGGGATGTCTCTTCTGCAGAACACATCGATTCCAGGGTTCTGAAGGCCTATGGCATTGAGCATGCCTCCATAGGTCTCTGTGATGCGGGGCGTCGGATTTCCCGGCCACGGAACATTAGCAACTCCCTTTGTAACCACAGCTCCCAGAGCATTCAAATCCACAAATTCACTGTATTCCTGTCCTGAGCCAAAAGTCCCTGATGCTGTCATTACCGGGTTCTTCAGCTCCACGCCTGCTATCTGCACTTTCATATTCATCACAGCTCCACCTCCGTACTCAAAAATACAGGGCCGTCCTTGCACACACGCTTGTTATGCACATGAGAATGTTCGTCTATTTCTGTGGATTTGCACACGCAGCCAAGACAGGCTCCGATTCCGCATGCCATGCGCTCCTCCATGGAAATCCAGCATGGAATCTGCTTTTCAAGGGCATATGCCTTGATGGCCCGAAGCATGGGAGCAGGACCGCAGGCCATAATCACATCTGCCTCCAGGGCGTTCTCCCGAACAGCATCCATGACATTGCCATGCGTTCCAAAGCTTCCATCCTCTGTCGCAGCAAAAAGCTCTCCATTTTCTGAAAGCTCTTCTGTGAGAAAGAGCTCGTCCCGGTAGCCCACAATAATTTTCTTATCTGCTTTCAGCTCCTTTGCAGTCTGAAGCATGGGAGGGATTCCGATTCCTCCTCCCATGAGAAAGACACGTTTTCCCTCTGCCTCCTTTAATGGGAAGCCATTTCCCAGAGGTCCCAGAACCTCAAGTCCAATCCCCGGATGGAGCTTTGAAAACTGCTCTGTTCCTGTGTTTTTTCCTGTGACGCGGTATACAAGGCGAATTCTTCCTCTCTCCCTGTCTATCTCGCAAATACTGATGGGTCTTGGCAGGATTTTCCCTGCATCTCTTGTATATACAGACAAAAACTGCCCTGGAGCAGCTTCCTTTGCGATAGTCTGTGTCTGCAGCCACATGCTGTAGATGCCTCCCGCAATCTGCTCCTGACTTACAATCGTACATGTTTCTTTTTTCTTTGTACTCATGTGACAAACTCCTCTTATTGTTACATAAAATTCTTATCTGCTTTGAAGCGCCTGACTGATATCTGTTACCATGTCCTTGACGGCCTGACGGGAAGCGTCCGCATAGGCTCTCTCTCCAAAGGAGGCATATTTCTCCTGCTTATAGGCAGCAATAATTCCTCTGGAAGAATTCACAATCGCTCCCAGACCATCCTTGTCAAAGAAATGCACAAGATCTGCCCCCTTTCCGCCCTGCGCGCCATAACCCGGCACCAGGATAAAGGTCTTTGGCATAAGTTTTCTCAAAATTCTTCCCTGCTCAGGATAGGTAGCTCCCACTACTGCGCCGATATAACTATAGGAAGCTCCCATGTGATCTGTTCCCCACTCGTTTACCTTCTCTCCTACCCATTCATAAAGCGGACGGCCGTCAATGATTCTGTCCTGAAACTCGCCGCTGGACGGATTCGATGTTTTTACAAGAATGAATAATCCCTTTTTTTCCTGCTTACATACGTCAATGAATGGTTTTACACAGTCTGTTCCCATGTAGGGATTGATAGTGGCAAAGTCCTCGTCAAAGGGTACATAGGTTTTGCTTCCTACCTGTACTCTTCCCAAATGACCGACTGCATAGGCAGCTGAGGTGGAACCGATATCTCCTCTCTTGATATCTCCGATGACAATTAGCCCTTTTTCCTTACAGTAATCCACAGTTTTCTTATAGGCAATCACGCCTTCCACGCCAAACTGCTCATACATGGCAATCTGGGGCTTTACTGCTGGGATAAGGTCATACACAGCGTCTACAATTCCCTTATTAAACTGCCAAATGGCCTCTGCTGCTCCCTTAAGAGTCTCTCCATGCTCCTTAAATGCTTGTTCCTTAATATAAGAAGGAACATAAGCAAGCATAGGGTCCAGTCCTACCACAACAGGTGCGTTTGTCTTCTGAATTTTCTCAATCAGCGTGTTTATCATCTGAAAATCTCCTTTTTTAACTTGTCTTAGCAAGAAGTCTCCCACTTCGTTACTGTTCACTCCGTTCGCAGTAACGAAGCCAAAATTCCAGATTGCCTGCGGCAATGGAATTTTGGCTTGTATGTCTCGAGATTTTGGCATATACATGCCAAAACACCTCGCGGGACAGTAGCCGTGTGAACCCCACTTCCAAAGCGGCAAGGATGCATTGCCATCCATTCTTGTTTTTTCTAAAAATACTGCTATACTAAATACAATGATTAGTACATTGACAGCGAGAAATCCCCCTCTTCTTAAGTGGTGGGAGCACGTCACACAATTGTGCCTTCTCCCTCGCTTTTCTGCGCAGAAAGAGATATGCACATCTCTATACATTACTATACACGAAAATTGTCATATTAGCAAATTATTTTTATGAACCTTTGTCCGGGAGTTATTATAAAAGGTTCCTGTTCACAGGGACTATAAAAGTTCTCACTTAAAGTGGAGGCCTCCTTGACACGTTCAAACTGTGCTGTTTTTGTTACTGTTCACGGGCGACTATTCCGCGAGGTGTTTTCGTGCCTCTGGCATGAAAATCCCGAGATAATCGGCGCGAAATGCAGCATTTCTGTGCATCGCGAAGCGTGTTGCTGTGAACGCAGTGAACAGTAACCTGTTTTTAGAGAGAAACGAAAACTTTCAGATTTTTCTTGACTTTTTCTTAGTCCAAAGGTATAATTTAGTTATAGATGATTATGGATGTAACGATTATCACTAGCTATTAGAGATTGTATATTACATAATATAGTCTGTAATAGCTGGTGATTTTTTTCGCCAGAAACTCTTTTTAATTTTTATTTTTTATGGAGGTAACATCATGAACAAGGGAACTGTTAAATGGTTCAATGCTGAAAAAGGATACGGTTTTATTACCGGCGAGGACGGAGCTGACGTGTTCGTACATTTTTCCGCAATTAACGGAGAGGGATTCAAATCTCTGGAAGAAGGACAGGCTGTATCTTATGACTTGACAGAAGGCGCTCGCGGAATGCAGGCTGCTAACGTTACTAAGTTATAATTGACTGCCAGGAATACAGGACACAGCTTCTTATAAATCCTGTGTATGTGCATTCAAAGAGCCTCCGGTGCTGCACCGGAGGCCTTTTTCCATTGCTTTATATCAGCCTGCTGTTGGCTGGCCGCATTTTCCTGTCTGCTATGTATCAGCAGACTCCCTTTCCTACTCTTGTGCAGCTGCCAGGGTCAAATCCGAAAGATAATCATTGACTGCTGTCATATCGACCTCTGTCTGCTCTACTGCTGACTGGGTCTGTGTATCTTCAGCTGTCAGTCTTCCATATGTGGAATATCCAATCCAGCCGATTACTGCAACACACACGAGAGCTGCTGCTGTCTTCTCCAGCGTCAGCATTCTCTTCTCCTTTTTAATGATTTGCTTGCGGTTTGCTTTCTGTGCTTTATAGGCATCTACTTTTTTCTGACTCATAGACTATGCTCCTTTATCTGCAAAAATAATCTGACTTCTGTCAGTATCACGTAACTTTCAGTATAGCATATTTCTGCAAAAATGGGAAGCCTATACTACCACAATAACTCCGCCGTCATTGGCGTACATACTGCTCAGACCCGCTGTATCCAATACGACCACATCCTTCCATTGCTTACGTCCCATCAGAGCTTCCTTAAGCATCTGGGCTCTCTGAGCACAGTTGCAATGGGAAATCGCCAGGATGCGCTCCTTGCTGTCTGTTACAGAACCCACAACATAATCTGCCATTTTTACCATAGCCTTGTTAATGCCTCTTGCCTGGTCAATCTGCTGAATACTTCCGTCAGGTGTGGAACCCATGACAGGCTTGATCTTCAGTGCAGACGCCACAAAGGCTTTAATTCCGCTCAGTCTTCCATTCTTCCTCAGAGTTTCAAGGTTCTCCAGGACAAAGAACGTATGCTGAGACTCAATATAGGCTTCCACTGTGGAGACAATCTCCTCAAAAGGAAGTCCTGCCTCCTCACACTCCACAATCTTCATAGCAATGAGTGTCTCTCCTATAGAAGCGGAACAGGAATTAAATACATGGATTTTCTTATCAGGCGCTTCCTCCAGCGCAAGGCTGCGTCCAAGCTGGGCGCTGTTATAGGAACCGCTCAGATTCGCAGAAATGGTCACAATGTATACACGCTCTGCATCTCCCTGTGCTGCCATGCGGTAGCTCTCTGGAGAAGGGCAGGCAGATTTTGGACATTCTGGAGAGGCTGCCACCCTTTTCAGAAAATCCATCTGGTCAAAATTCTCATCATCTATAATATCTACATCATCAACCGTCATCACAAAGGGAATGGACACAAATCTGGGGTCCTGCTTCCAGCTTTGCAATAATTCACCGCAGCTATCTATCACAATCTTGTATTTTAAAAATTCGCGTTCCAATTACATCGTCCTCTTTTCCATTATATGTAGTTCTAAATACTATATTTTATTTTATCATAGTCCCATGTATTTGAAAAGAGTTTTCGTAAAAACTCTAGGAATTTTTAAACAAATGCCGTATACTTACTCTGAAAGCAAGCCAAGCAGCCAGGGCTGCATATAAGCAGACATGGATATTCGGCGCGCCCGAAATATGAACAGGCAGTGTACCTTGCGAATACCTTTGGCAGATACGCAAGCGCCACAAATCCGAAATATATCTGCGGTAGCTCTCTGATGACAATTGATTTACCAATACGTTTCTTCGCTTTAAAACCTGTAAATGCTATAGAAAGGAGTTCTATTTATGATTGCATTAAGAATCACGGATGTCAAGGGCTTCATGGCAAAGCTCCTTGGAGGAAGCAGTTTCGACGCCTTTTATTTTGTAGAGGCTTCCATCACAACTTTTAATACCTTTATGCTGGATGGCTCCCTGCACCCTGATTTTTTTGATGAAGAAAAGGCAAAAAATATCCGGGAATCCGGACAAATTTATTCTCTGTGGGGAGACGTCCGAAATCTGTGCTTTTCCATTATCAAAGGAACACGCTCTCCTCTTTCTTTTAAGATTGTATTACAACAATCAAGAAAAAATACAGAAAAAATTCTTCTGCAAAGCGGCACCTGTATGGACAGTAAAGATATCCACGGACTTTATTTGAATTTTCAGTACAATAACGGAGAGCTTATGTGTACTACTGGCACGTCTCTTCGCATCTTTACTATGGACAAAACACTTGATAATTACTGGGACTCCCTGATTCTGCGATTTTTTGACAGACAGGAATTTTCCTTTGAACAGCTGTAACAGCCTCCAGTTACTTCTGCTCCTGGATATAATAAGCTACAATATCCACAAACTCACTGTTCGTAGGCTTATAGTCAAGTTCATATCCTGCAATTTCTTCCATCTTATCCCTATGATTAAGCCAGCAGATTTCCACCACTGTACGAATTGCCCGTTCCACGCTTTTCGCAGTTGATTTATATTTGCTGGCTATGGGAGGATAAATATCCTTTGTGATCATAATAGGTGTGTCTCCGGAGTGAATGGCTATCTCGATTGCCTCTGCAACAAAATAATATCCCCTGTACTTTGCAGTAATTCCCATCTGTCGGATTACCTTGAAAATTTCTCTCATGTGCTTCCTTCCTTTATGCTCTTCCCCCCTCAGCTGTCATATTCGTCTGCAAAACGATATAAAATTCCCAATCACACAACCTATGCGCACATCATACAACGGATTTTTCCAAAAATGGCTCGTTCTGCAATAATCTTCAATAATCGACGAAATTCGACAGCCCCTCAGATTATCGTACAATAAAATTTTCACAAAAGATATGTCTAAAACACAAAAACACACTTTTTCCTTCTAAGACAAGCAAGTCTCCCACTACTGCTTATTTCTCTGCAAAACGGAAGCGAAGGACTTGCTTGATATGGTCAAGCGGAAATTCGCAATCCGCTTCGCTGCTTGATACGTTAAACTTCCTTCCTATTGCATCGGAATTACTAGATTTTTAGGAAAATTAATAGTATAATAAAAAATAGTAAAATTTCCGGAGTATTGTTGTATGAAAATTTTGTTAGTTGAGGATGATAAAGATTTATGTCAGGCATTGTCCTGGCAGCTAAAAAAAGAACATTTTACAGTTGACTGCTGTTTTCGCGGAGATGAGGCAGAATTGTATTTAAAAGAAAAAATTTATGACCTGCTGCTCCTGGATTGTATGCTTCCAGGAATTAGCGGAATTTCTATCTTAAAAAAGATGCGTGCAGCCGGAGATTTTACCCCGGTGATTATTCTCTCTGCTCTTGGAGAAGTCAAGAATCGAGTAACCGGATTAAATGAAGGTGCTGATGATTATCTGGTAAAGCCCTTTGCCTTCTCTGAGCTTATGGCAAGAATCAACAGCCTGTTTCGCAGAAAAGCAGCCTTTCATACAGAGGCCCCCTCTTTTGGAGACCTTACCCTGGAGTTGGATAAGAATCGGCTTGTTTGCAAGGAACGCTTCTGCAGTCTGTCCCAGACAGAATGTATGCTGATTTCCCTTCTTCTTCAGGCAAAGGGAAGCTCTCTGCAGCGTTCTTTTTTGCTGCACAAGGTCTGGGGACTTGATACCTGCGTGGAGGATGGCAACCTGGACAATTATATTTATTTTCTGCGAAAACGCCTGAAAACCCTGAACAGCTGCGTGAGTATACGAAATCTCCGCGGCAGGGGCTATTATCTGGAGGAATCATAAGCTGCAATGCTGGAAAGGAAGCTGTCATGTATCAAAAAGTCCGAATCCATCTGACCATTCTGTTTTCTGCTGTTACCTGTACCCTTTTGCTGGTGTTTCTCTGTGTAAGTCTGTATATATCTGAAAGGTCTCAGTTTTCTCTTGTTCTGTCTGGCTTTTCCAAACAATCCTCTGCTGTCCTGGAGGACATCCACATGCAGAGTGTTCTTACCATAGACTGGCTCTCTGCCAGGGAGGATGCCGGCTCCTTTTACCTCTTCCTTCTGGATCAGGGTATTCCTATTTTTCATGATTCTACACATCCTGCCCAGGTTCAAGAGCTTTTTGATGAGCTGCTTCCTTGTTTTCCTGCCAATGCTGTGCTTTCCCCTTCCCCAAATCTCCGAAAGCTTTCTGAAGAGCCGACTGTGTATGCTGTTTATACAGAGCATTCTATTATGGGGCTAAAAAAAATTCGCGGTTTTTTTCCGACTGCCCTGCTCTATTATAAACAGACATGGGAGAAAAACAGTCTGCTTCAAATCTTTTCTCTCTGTTCTCTGGATGGTCTTTATCATGACGTTCGAAAGCATATAGCCTCTTACAGCCTTCTGTTCATACTTGCCGGCTGCTTTCTTGTGTGCTTCAGCCGGTATTTCACAGGTCGTCTTCTAAAGCCCCTCCTGGATAGTCAGGAAAGTCAGAACCGTTTTATTGCTTCTGCCTCTCATGAGCTTCGTACGCCTCTTGCCGTGATTTTAACCAGTGCATCTGCCTGCAGAGGCATGTCTCCAAGGGAGCAGGCCGCCTTCTTTGACATTATTGAGCGAGAAGGCGCCCAAATGTCAGACATGCTTGAGCAGCTTCTTCTTTTATCCCGTGCAGACAGTCATGGCTTACATCTGAAAATAGACGAGACAGACCTTCAGACCTTGCTTCTTGACACCTATGAAGCCTTTCTTCCTCTGGCCAGAAGGGAAGGGCATTTTCTCTCTATCCGTCTTCCTGACGAGGAAATTCCTCTGTGCTTGTGCGACGGCTTTCGTGTTAAGCAGGTATGCACCATTCTTCTTGAAAACGCTCTTGCCTATACGCCGGAGGGAAGTCGCATTCTCCTCTCTCTGTCCTGCCTGGAAAAGGGAATCCAAATTTCTGTACAGGACAATGGCCCTGGAGTCCCTGATGAGGAAAAGGAAGCGATTTTTCAGCGATTTTCCCGGGGAAAATATGAGGACAACAAAAAAGGACACCATGGTCTCGGACTGGCTGTTGCAAAGGAAATCGCCTCTGCTCACAGCGGAACTATCCAAGTCCAGGATGCCCCTGGGGGCGGTGCTGTTTTTGTATTCTGCTTTCCCGTTCATCCCTGACGATTTCCAGGTACTTAATTCATTTCCCGCACAGAGTCGCCGTCCTTCAAATCCTTGGTGCTGTCTGTAACAATCCGAGTCTGGCTATCCAGAATTTCCTCAAACACAGCTGCCTTGTCCGGGGATTTTTCCAGTACCCTTACATCCATTTTCCGCACAGACAGCTCTGTTCCCAGGATTCCTTCTTTTTCTCTTAATACATAGACAAAGCACCTGTCTCCATTGCTGTGAAGAGCCTGTATAGGAATCACATAATCATAAACTGGAGAGCTGTACGTAACCTTCATGCTGCCCTCTGTCTCTCCCTGCCCTTCTCCTGGCTCCAGCCAGACAGAGGCCTGATAAGCACCGTTTTTTTCTTCTATCCAGTCAATTGTACCAGAAACCGTCTGCTTGCTTCCGAAGAATTTTATCTCTGCATTGTCCCCCACATGAATCCATGCTTTATCCTCTGCTGAAATGGAAGCCTTGAATACAAGGGAGCTTTCCTCGTTTACATAGCGAATAACAGGAGCATCGGTCATATATTCGCCTGTATTTATCAGGACCTCAAGAATTGTCCCTGCGTCCGCCGCCTCTACCCTTCCTTCATTTTGCAGGAGTTCAAACCAGCTGGAAATCCTCGCTTTTCTCTGGTCTGCCTCTCTGTACGCACTTTCTGTAATCACATTCTCAAACACGGCGTCCCCACTTCTTCGCGATGCCTCTGCCGGAGAAATATCCATTTCCTTTACCAAATCATCCTCAAACACAGCATTCCTTCTCTGTGTCTCATCTGCCTGGGCCTCCCAGGTATTCTGCTCTGCAATCAGAGCCGCAAGTTTCTTTTGAAGATCTATGAGGTCAATTTCATATAAAAGACTTCCTACTTCTATCTGTTCTCCTGCAAGGACATGAAGCTTTGCAATTTTGAGTCCGTCAATTCCATAAATCACCTGCGCACTGACAGCGTCTACAATGCCCTCTTGGGAAACGCCAAAGTTAATAGAACTACTCACAGCATATTTCCAGCTCACCTGAGGAAGCTGATTCGTATAGATTGTGCGAGAAAGAAAGGTCAGAATCAGAATCACTATAAGGAATGCACCAAAACCCCCGAGCAGCCGTTTTTTTCTTGCCTGCATCCACGCTTCCTGTTCTGCCTCCCGATTTTTTCCCTGTCCAGTATAATCCTCATTTCTCATCCTTGCATCCTCTCAATTCTTACCTTTCATATAGGAAATTCCTTCTATTAGCGCGTCCTGTCCAAGTGCATAGACAAATAATGCTGGAATCAGCACCAAAAGGGACATTGCAAAAGCAAAGCCTGCCTGTTCTATTCCAAGCTGCGGCAGATACAAAGACAATGGCCAATCCCTCTGCTCCTGAAGAAATGCCATGGGCTGCTCCACCAGGTTCCAGCACTCCAGAAAGCCAAGCACAACAGCAGACTCTATCCCCATCTTCCCCATCGGCACTCCGATTCTCAGGAAAATCTGCCATTCTCCTGCTCCGTCAAGTCTCGCCGCCTCCAGCATTTCTGCCTCTATCTGGGAGAAGCCCTGGTACATGAGAAATACTGGAAATGTGGAAAAAATCATGGGTAAAATCACTGCTGCCATATTCCCGTACAGCTTCGTCTGCTTTAATACAAGATACTGCGGAAGCAGCATGACCTGAAAAGGAAGCAGCAGTAAAACAATATAAAGTCCAAACAGCAAATTCCTTCCTCTGAATCGAAACGCAGCAAACGCCCAGGCAGACGGTGTTCCAATCACAAGCTGTCCCAGCAAAATACAAACCGTCATTCCTACTGAATTCCAGAACAAATGGTAGAATTGCGGTGATTCAAGGAGCAGTCTCTGAAAATTTTCTAATGTCGGGTACAGTACCAGGACATACCACTTTGCATACCCATCTCCTGTTCCAAGAACAGGCGCCAGCATTCTTCTCATCTCTGCTGCTCCTGTCACCGAGCCTGCTGGAATCAGAAGCAAGGGTGCGCAGATAAGAAAAACAAGTAAAAAACACAGCAGCGTAGCCGCTGTCGAATACCCTCGCCTTTTTTTGTGTCTCATATTCTATCCCTCTCATTTATAATGGCATCTTGACCAAAGGGCGAATCTTATGCGTTTACTATAAGAGTACCAGACTGGGTCTAAGACCAAATCGCGAATCACACCTGTTCACGAATTTCCTTCCAGTCTTTTTTGCAGAAAAAAGCACAAGAACAAAAGCACAAGAAACAGCATCACTGTCAGAGCCGCCATTTTGTCAAACTCCAGTTTTAAGTACCAATTTTGTAAAAGATGCTGCAAAAGATAAATATTTTCCTGTGGGTAATTTCCTGCTGCCATCCAGATTTCCCGATAGCTTTTAAAGGCCTGAAGCATGGATAGAAGAAAAATAGCAAAAAAGCTCCCTGCCAGCTGCGGAATAATAATATAAAGCAGGCGCTTTCCTTTTCCTGCGCCGTCTACGCTTGCCGCCTCCTCCAGCTCCCTTGGAAGGGCGGCAAGCCCTGTGAGCCAGAGAACTGTCATATAGCCTGTATTTTTCCACCAAAAACTTAGCAAAATTATGAGAACTGCCCACTTGGAGTTCATATAATTTGTATGGGATTCTGAGGGAAGAAAAGGAAGATAGTTCGATAAACCGGAAATCAGACCATTCCAAAGACCATTTCTGTCTGTCAGAAGCTGCAGAATCAGAACCATCACAGCAGCAGGAACAGCCATAGGAAGCAACATGGCTGCCATGAGCTTTCTGCTTGCAAGCGCCCTTCTCAGAAGCAGGGCTGCTGCAAAAGACAAAAGCATCAAAACAGGAACTCCTGCTCCGATAAACACTCCTGTATTTTTCACAGCAAGATAGAAGGCCTGATTTTTCAGTACCTCCCTGTAATTTTGTATTCCTGTAAATCTGCCGCTTGCAGACTGTATAAAGGAACGGCGCACGGTCTCCATAAAAGGAAGCAGATAGAACAAGCATACTCCCACGAGACCTGGCAGCAAAAAGCCTACAAATTCAGGAATTTTTCTTGTGTGTCTGCGTTTTCTCGCTCTGCCGGCAGCACGCCTTTTTTTCTTCCTTGTCTGTAGGCGTGTCCTCTCATCACATATCCCCCCTTCTTAGCCTCGCAAGTCCCCACCGCTTATTTCTCTGCGAAATGGAAGCGAAAGACTTTCTTGATACGTTAAAAAGTGTAACAGAAAAAGTCTCTAAAAATCCTCTAAATTTAGAAGAAAAGTTTATTTTCTGCGGTATCTCATTTCCTTGGATGCGCCTATACACAGTGATCTGGTCATAAAAATCCCCCTTAAGTAGACTTTATTTACCTTGTCTACCCAAGGGGGATCCTATATTCTATATAAGCGAGCGCCTCTGCCTGCGCTTATTTTGCAAGCAGCAGCATAATCTCATTGCTTCTATTTACAAACGCTGTCATCTCCTCAGGAGAAAGCTGCTTGTGGCTGATCATGGCCAAATCATAGAGCTGGCGGCACAGAAGATTGGTATGCTCTCCATCCTTGTGAGCAGCCAGATACTGTACCAGCGCATGGTTTGCGTTCAGAATCAGAGTCTCCTGTCCTCCGAACATTTCCGGATCCATACCGTACATATTGTACATCTTCATCATTTCCTGCATACGGCGGCTTTCCTCAGAAAGAGTCATCATGGCTGAAATCTTCTCATTTTTCAGTTTTTCCACCTTGACTACAAGCTTGTCCTTTCCGATTTCCTTGCGAAACAGCTCCTGAAGATCCTTTGCCATGGTTTCGTCAATCGCACTGTTTTCCTTGACTTCCTCTGTCACATCTGCGTCAATACGCTTGAACTGAATCGTCTGATCCTTCTGCTCCAGATGAGAAATAAAGGCGCTGTCAATGTTATGACGAAGAATCACCGCATCCTTGCCGGCCTCCTTGAACATATTGATATACTGGCTCTGCTGCACCTCATCTGTCACATAGAAGATTACGGTTTTCTCCGGCTCCTTGTCGTCCTTGTTGTCTTCCTTTTCGTCCTTGTCCTCTGCCGTTTCATCAGCAGGCTCCTCTGCCTTCTTATTTTCCTCTATGCAGTCCTTCAGAGTCAGATACTTTCCTTCCAGGTTCTTGAAAAGAAGGAAATCGTGCATCTTTTCTTCAAATTTGCTCTCCCTGATGCAGCCAAATTTGATAAATGGACTGATGTCGTCCCAATATTTCTCATAGGACTCTCTGTCTGTCTTGCACATTCCGGTGAGCTTGTCTGCCACCTTTTTGGTGATATAATCTGAAATTTTCTTTACAAAACCGTCATTTTGCAGGGCGCTTCTGGATACATTCAGAGGCAGATCCGGGCAGTCAATCACGCCCTTGAGAAGAAGCAGAAATTCCGGAATCACCTCTTTAATGTTATCTGCAATGAATACCTGATTATTGTACAGCTTAATCGTGCCTTCAATAGAATCATACTCCGTGTTGATCTTCGGGAAATACAGAATTCCCTTCAGGTTAAACGGATAATCCATATTCAGATGAATCCAGAACAGAGGCTCCTTGTAATCCTGGAATACCTTTCTGTAAAATTCCTTGTACTCCTCATCTGTACATTCATTCGGGTGCTTCATCCACAGGGGAGTCGGGTCGCTTAAGGATACCGGACGCTTATGAATCTTCACACGGTCTCTGGCAGGAGAAACCTCAACGATTTCCTTTTCTCCGTTCTCATTCTCCTTTTCCTCTGTTTTAGCTTCCTCATGGATATGCTCAACGATTACATCATCATCCCGTAAATCCTCTTTGTCTATTGTCTCATACTCCTGCTCTGCATTTTCCTTTGACAGATAAATGCAAACCGGCATAAAGGAGCAATATTTTTCCAGGACCTCTCTCATTCGGTATTCATTTGCAAACTCCAGGCTTTCCTCATTCAGGAAGAGAGTAATCTCTGTACCTACAGTTGTCTTAGAGCCCTCCTGAAGCTCATACTCTGTGCCTCCATCACAGCTCCAATGCACTGGAGAAGCGCCTTCCTTGTAAGAGAGGGTATCAATATGAACCTCATCTGCAACCATAAAAGCAGAGTAAAAGCCCAGACCAAAATGTCCTATCATCTGGTCGTCTGTTGTCTTATCTTTATATTTCTCCAAGAACTGCGTGGCGCCTGAAAAAGCAATCTGAGTAATGTATTCTTCCACTTCATCCGCTGTCATTCCAAGTCCATTGTCAATAAATTTCAGGGTCTTCTGCTCAGGATTCACCTGCACACAGATGGCAGGCTTATAATCCTCTGGAAGATTATATTCTCCCATAACATCCAGCTTTTTGAGCTTTGTAATGGCGTCGCAGCCATTTGATACCATTTCTCTCGCAAAAATATCATGGTCTGAATAGAGCCACTTCTTGATAATCGGAAAAATATTTTCACTGTTAATCGATAAATTGCCATGCTTTACAGCCATGTTTACACACTCCTTTGTCTTATTAAAACAGAAATTTGCAATACCCACTAGGCACATATCCGCTCTGCTGCTTACTCTTAGCCGTATACCTTACCGCGCAGCGCTGGCTCCAACGGAACATGTATTGTGGAATGCCCCAATGGGTATAGCTGCTGCCGCAGCTTCCGAGAAGAGGCTTGCGCCCCTTCACCAGGAAAACAGAGTCGCCTCAAAGCGAAGGATCTTTCTTAATTTCCTGATAACAGATATAGTAATACTCTTTGCTGCAAAAGTCAAGAAAAATTTTAGCACTCATTAAAAATGAGTGCTAACAAAAATTTTCTTATCTGTGTCCACATAAGGAGAGGCTGCACAATACCCCAAATTCTCCGGCTTCCCCACAAAAGAGGAGACAGATTTCTCTGCCTCCTCTTTTCCTGGTGCGCGTCCTCTTTCCCTATGGCCGCCCTATTTTCTTATCCCTGCGCGAGCTTTATTTTCCTCGCTTTTTCATATAAATCACGCCGCCTGCGACACATGCTGCTGCAATAACCAGGATAATCAGCCACATCAGAATCGGCGTATCATCCCCTGTCTGAACACTGTTCCTCTGATTTACAGATGGGCTGGCTCCTGGCGTTACCTTTGCATCATACACCCGGAAGTTCACTTTCTTCACATCCTGCTGACCATCTGCCACCCAGTTGCTTCCATCAAACACCTGACGGTTAAAGGTGACGCTCAGCGTATAGTTTCCTGCAAGAGTGATCTTGAATGCGCCGATATACGGAGCTTCCTTCCAAGAATACGTATTGGTAACTGTCCAGTTCAAAGGAACAAAACGTACATCTCCCTTTCCAGGATTTGTATTGTCCATTCCTGCTCCCTCTGCCGTGAAGTTAATTGTGGAGCCTGCTGCGTGTCCATTTGTGGTGTCAATTCCTGTGATTTTGTTTGCAGACGGATCTGCAATTCTGGAATTCAAGCCCTGTACACTCACAGATATTTTTGTACTCAGGCTGACATTGTTAGGGTTCGTCACTCCCTGCGGAAGTGTGACAACGCCATTTACAGTAAAGCTCTGCGCTGTTGTCAGATTCGGGTCATAGCTTGCACTGTTCACATCCCAGGTAACTGCTGCCTGCATCTCACCCTTATCAGTAACAATTGTTACCTGCGCCGGAAGCTTCATAGCTTCTGCTGTTTTCTTTGTTCCGTTTGCCAGATTGCTGATAGCTGCCGGAGCTTTGATAGAATTCAACACTGCTGCTGCCGGAGCTGGAGTTGCTGTCGGCGGTACC
>JAUNOP010000019.1 GCA_030537135.1 Eubacteriales bacterium
TTCCACCTGTTTTATCAATAGTTTTCCACTCATGTACTGCTCTTTCGGGTAGAAAGAGCCACTATATCCCCCATAATAATTGAAAAAGTGTACGACTACATGATTCTGGCTCAAAAAATCCAATAATTTACTGTTTATGCTGATCTCATTCAGGCAATAAATCTCCTTTGTATTTTCAATCGGAATATATACATTGCGCCCCTCCTTACGAAAGCAAAGAGAATTATCCTTTCTCGTCAGCTCTCCCATAGAAGAAATATATTTTGTGCTTCCCATTTATGCCTTCCCTTCTCTGAACCTTTATTTTTATTAATAACATTCACCCCATTATTAAGCCTCGCCTTTTCTGCTCAAAGCTCTGTCAACACTATCCGTTCTTTGAAAAATCATTACATAAGCCTTTTTCATACTGTCGAATATGCTTTGTCATCATCATCTGTTCTTCCAAGAAACCTATAAACCTATGTTCTTTGTCAAATATAGCAATATTCATAATAAGCACACTTCTTGCAGCTGTTCTTTCTCAATGCAGGCGGTATAATGTCTCCTGCTATCAATTCTTCTATTTCCGCTATATATTTTATCAGCCTTTCTTCTGCTTCCTCTGTGAGTTCTAGAACTATTGTTTTCTTTCCACTCTTATTCTTCTCTACAAATTCCAATCTTCCCTTTCTATGGATGCCTTTGTCTTTTAATACCTTCAAATAATACAAAAGCTGCCATTTTGCCGCCTCTTCGTCTGCGTCAGATTTCTTAATCTCTGTCAGATATTCTGCTGTCAGCTTATCCAATTTAATATTTTCAATAGCGATCTCTGTATTTTCCTTCTGCGCTTTTTCTTCATGCAATGCTTTTCCTATTTGAACAATCTCACTGTTGTCCTCAAGATTCAGACGGTTTCCCATCAGATAGCATTGTCTCCTGCAATGAAAATAGTAGTTCATTAAAGTCCCATTGACTCTCATACCCTCTCCTTTTATATAAACTCAACAAACTTTCCGATTTCTCCCTGAACCTTTGGGCGGTTTAGCTTCCCATTGTCAAAATATTTTTCTCCGTCCCGAATATAAATAATCTCGCCAATCTTGTCGTCATAAGTCAAATTTAGATTTTTCTCAATCTGATAGATAAAATAGGTCATCAGACTTTTCACTCTCGACAACTTCACCTGTTTTTCAGAATAATCCATTTCGTAATCTTCCAAAAGCATTCCGTAAGTTCTCCATATCTCCTGTCCACCTATTTCTTCTCCGTTTTCATCGTGTAAAACCCTGGATAAAAATACAGACATGGTCCATTTATCTTCCTCTATCAGTTGCATCCGACTGCTTACCTTAGGATAATCCAGTTTTCCCACTCTTTCCTTAAAGAAATCAGAAAGTCCCTCTTCTCCAGTTTTTCTATTGTAAATGTTTTTTACATTGGTCAGAATCTGTTCATAGTAGGATGGATAATTCTTGTCAATCAATACCTCCCTCATTTTCGGAGTTTCTAATGTATACTCTCTTTCTGCTCGAAGATCTTTTGAATAAACTTTCTTGTAATCATCTATTTTAAAGAAATAAACAACTCCATTTTTCCCAGAAGAACAGGAGCGATTAATTCTTCCCATGAACTGTTCTTCACTGTCGAGCTTGGAGATATTTTTATATCCTATGTCCATATCAATGTCAACGCCTGCTTCAACAACCTGTGTTGCAACCAGAATGATGCCTCCTTTTGCAGAGTCCACCTTCTCAAGAATCCTTCTTCGCTCCATCAGACTGTCATCCCCTGACATATATTCTACATCGCAGGAAATGTCCTTATCAGCTTTCAGCCTACGGAAAAATCTCTCTGCTGAATCCTTTGTTATAAATTCCATAAGAATCTTTTTTTTCTTAAGACTCGATTTCTTTACATGCTGCACCAATTTTTCTTCTATATTTGGAGCATTCATAAGTTCAAAGGAAATTTGTACTCGCTCTTTAAAGCAAGGGTGAAGGAAATATTCCTCTCTGTCCCTTACAAGCTTTACTGCAGGATATGTATCATCAGATAACAAATCAAAGTCTGGAAGAGTCGCAGACATAATAATCAGCTTTATATGCAAAAGATACGATATTTCTTTGAAAAATCGTATAATTTCTCCCCAAAGTTTATTTTTATAATTTTGAATTTCATCCAATACTACCACACTGTTCATAAGCTGGTGGAAGCCAAACGCAGATTCTTTTGTGCTTCCGAACAATGTATCAAATAAACTCACATGCGTTGATACAATCATCGGATAATTTAAAAACTGCCTATCCAGCAATGCCCTTCCATAATACAGACCCAGCTCCTCTTCTGCTTCTTCTTTCTCCTTCTCTGTCATCTTAATCGGAGTCAGAGAATTAATCACTGCAATATTTTCATAAATATCCTCATGACTGCCAAAAATCTTTTGAAGGCATCTTACATTTTGCTCCACAAGGGTGTTAAACGGATAAATATAATAGATTTTCTTCAGACGTTTATCTGCTCTTATAAGCTGAAAGCTAAGATTTATAGCTGTATTGCTCTTTCCAATTCCTGTCGGGGCTTCCATATAGAACAGATTTTTATCCTGATTTTTTTGTAATTCCAGCTCTGTTTCTATAAACATTTCTGTCCGAAGCACAGAAATATTCTTCTCTGCACACAGTCTGTGGGAATCCTGTGGATATTTCTCGGTTTGATATGTTCTGATTCTTTGCATAAGCTCTGTGCTTTCATAGGCTTCCATCCATTTTTCTATTTTATCCAGATTTCCCAACTGAGAAATCCTCATTCCCTGCATAAAGGATGCCGTCGCATAATAATCTGCTGCCACCAAAACAGAATACAATAGTTTTACATAGGTATACCAGGCAATGCTCTCTTCTATGGAAGCGTTCTGATTCAAAACCTCTATTTTTTCTGTTGTTTTTGTGATTATTCTTTCTGTTAGGGAAATCGCCCCCTGATAGGCGCATGGATTATTCTGCAAATCCTTCAGAATACTCATACCAATACCATTTTCTAAAGTTCCCAAAAACTCATAAAAGCCTCCGAGGTCGCCGTGGTGTCTGGCAATCACATAAGCATGGTAAACCACCAGTATTCTGAGAAATTGTTTTTCTTCCTTACTTTTAACAGCCTTCTTCAACTTTTCCATATAATAATCCATATAAATAATCGAGGAGAGCAAGGAGTGTCTGCTTCCAATACAGGCAAACTGACGAAGTCCTCTGAAATTTTCATTTTGCATTTTCTTGTACTGAAATATTGGATTGATCTTTCCCACGTCATGGAAAAAGGGAAGTCCTGTAACCATATCCTCCACAAAGTCTTCTGCTTCATTGGAAAGTTTTGGATATACCTGAGCCAGAAAACGCTTTTGAATCTCTGGCATTCCCTTCTGTTCTCTGATAAAGTCAAAATATTCTGCTGTCGTACACAGATGTTCCAATAACTTTTCTCTTTCAATTATCTTATTTTCTGCGTTTGTTTTGATATGCGCTTCATATTTCTCAATCTCCTTAAATAAATCTTTAATTATTTCTTTGTTCATATATCCCTTCTTATATTTTGTTTTCCAAAAAGAGTTCTATGGATTTTTTACAATAGATTTTTCTTTGCAAAGCAGGCATTCGCAATACCCACAGGATTCGATGTCTGCTTTGCTGCTTGCTTATAGCCGTATAACTGCTGCGCAGATTTCTTTGACTTTCTAAACGAAAAGAATCTTTTTTCCATCCTTTAATTCATAAACAACTTCGTCCTGCACCCTTACAAACATATTTGTATACACATACGTTTTCATTATATAATGGTTTGTCCAAGCATCCATTCCACACGGCAATGCTTCCTCATATTTAAATTCCCGGAACATGCCTAATTCCAGCTCTTCTTCCTCGTCCTCATCCAGCTCCACAAACTTCACCAGGTTTTTTGGAACCAGACAGTCAAGCTGCCCTACCGAAAAGTCATTCTCAACAGCCTCTTCTACCTGAACTCTCGTGATGTCTGCCGGATGGTCATTTCTCCCAAGATACGGATAATAGATGCATCTATGGTTGCATATCGCCTCTCGTATCTTCTCTGCTTCCTCTGAATCAATCAATACACAGATTTCCCAGCAAGGGTTCTCAAGCCATTGCTCCTTAACAACAAGATTTCCACCCTGCTCCTTTGAAGCATATCCAACAGAATTATTAAAAATTTGTATTTTTTTAGAAATAAACCCTTTTCCTTCTTTTTCCGGCAAAATAGATAGTTTCACATTCTTCAGCTTCTCATAGAACTCAGGATAACTCTGTGTAAGCTCTGTCTTTTTCTTTGTTTTGGCAAAATCCTGCATCTGATTGTAGCCGTTATATCCCAGAACAGCTCCAAAGAGCCCCAAAAGAGCCACCTTATGTATATTTCCATAAGAAAAATATCCATAAGAATTCACTTCAGGCTTTCTAAAGCAGGCATTTTTTCCGCTCAGGGTAAACCTCAGTATCTCCATCTTTTATACCTCTTTCAGAGTTCGGATATCATAAAGCGTAATGCCCTCTGTGTCTCCTGCCAGTTCTGTGGTATACGGATTGTAATACACATCTATCTTTCTGATTTTTATTTCCAGCGCCTTTATCATATCGATAAATTCCAGAGAAATCACATTTTTGTTCCCATTTTTCTCAAATCGAATATACTCAGATAGGTTCGGAAGATATGTGTCAATATCTGTTTCCACAAAAAGGGCAAATTCATTTTCGCATCCAACCTTTGCATTTGTCGCAAATGCGGTGGCAGATACCAGTGCGGTTCTTCGGAAGTTCTGGTAATCCTCCTCTGTATAACCTTCTGTCATGCCCAGTTCCATAAATTCCTTATAGGCCAGAGGATTAATGACAAACGGATAAAAATAGTGTGCTTCATTGCTCACGATTTTGGTTCCCAGCGTGGAATTCTTGGCTTCTTTTTCAGCTTCACCTTTATCATCTCCTTTGCCTTCCTTCTTTGCATCACGGAACGGTGAAAGAATCTGCTGTTCCTCAGGAGTTGTTCCTTCATATTTATTAAACCCCTGTCCTATCTGTACTGCTCCTGTTATCGAAACATTGTAGCCAGGTTCTGCAAAAGTTGCTCCAAAATTCTTGACATCCACAGCAGACATAAGATTTCTTAGCACCTCTTCAATATTTTTGCACTCCTTCAAATCCTTTACCTCGAAAATCTGCTGATAGCGTTCCTTCAGGGTTTTCGGAACCAGAGAAGTCTCCCCTTTTTTCCCTTCTCCGGAAATCTTGAAGGACTTGATATAGAGAACCTTTTTCCCTTCATTCTCCCACATCTTTTTCATAGGGTATTTGAGCGCCTTATCACTTCCAAAGGTCTCCCCCGTACTGATTGTCTTGGGATATCCTGAGAAGTCAGCGTTCCAGTTCGCCATGATAGACACTATCCCAAGCACACCATATACTCTTTTATTCATCATTTTCTTTTCCTCCCTTATAAATAATATTGTCACAGGCATATCCCAGAATAATCTTTTCCTGATTAATTTCACCCTCTAACTCATAACCCTCTATCATAGCCAGAAGATTCTTTACACGCCTGGAGTTATCAGAAATAGCATAATTATACTTTTTGTAAAGCTGTAAAATCTTTTTCTTAATTACCTCATTAGAGCCTGCATTCAAAAACGGGTTAATAAGAGACTGATTCTTATCCTTGGATTTGTTCAAGGAAATCAAAAACGAAGCCATCTGCCCCACTGCAAAGAAATATTCTTCGTCATTTGCCAGAGGAATTACAGTAGATGCTAAAATCTTCTGTTTCATAATATCTGTGAATTTGGAAATGGTTTCTGCCATGTTTTTCTCTCCTTTCTTATTTTCCTCTCCTTCTGTTTCGAAATATTGCTGAAATGAATACATCAAATTGAGCTGCCATATAGCTCTTTCACGATATCCATACAGCAGAGAATTTTTTATAAGACTGCGCGCTATCTTATTGATTCTGCCGGCAAATCCTCTGTCAACTCCCTTATTCACCCAGTCAAAAATAGTGTTTCTTGCAAAAAGTATATTCTGCTTGAGAATTTCATTATTGATATTTATTTCACTGGCTTCTGCAAAATAACAGCCTTCAAGGTAATTAGAAAAAAATACTCTGCTAATCAATGCACCTATCTCTGTTCTTTTATCGTAAGCGCGGTAATCTCTCTCATACTCTGGATGACGACAATATTTTATTTCTATAATCTCCTCAAATAAAAAGTCTCTTTTCAGGCGTTTTTGATACTGAACGAGATTATCCTGATTTAAGATTTCTGCTTCATTTTTTCCTTTTCTGATTCGAAGATAATAGCCAGATTCTACTTCCTCAGGGCTGTCTTCTTTTGAGAAAGAATAAATCTTTCCAAGCTTCGTATCTATGTACACACTGTACTCTCCCTTGCATGCCAGGTTCATCAGATAGTCAAAGAACATCTTCTGAAGCATCACACTCTCCCCATCCAACAGATATGGTGCAGGATATTTTCGGGTTTTTATAGATAGAAACGGTTTTTTAGAGTTCATTCCTACATTGTTATCTGGAAGCCCATAAACTATATTTTCAATTTCCACGTTGTATTCATTACTGTTATAGATATTGGGCAAAAAATAGCGCCGCCCTTCGCGCTCATAGACATCTTCCTCGCCTTCAAAGAAAATCTTCAGATAATCTTTTCTACTCATATCTACCTCATGCAGTTGGAAGATATGAGCTTTGATCCAGTTTTTCTTTTCTTCTACTTCTTCTGGATTAACACTCCCTTCTTCCTGTTCAAATAGCTGATATATTCTGGAAGCCTCTTTTGATTTTGCATATTTTCTCTTTAGAGGGTTCATAAGAATTTCGTAGTATGTGTCAATTATCTCATTTGTCAAT
The DNA here is from genome assembly GCA_030537135.1 of Eubacteriales bacterium. GTDB lineage: Bacteria > Bacillota > Clostridia > Lachnospirales > Lachnospiraceae > Blautia_A. The sequence goes on from JAUNOP010000019.1 coordinate 6,907, forward strand.
TTTCCTGAAAGAATGCTGTCTTTTTTGACCCAAAAAGACATATAATTATTAGAGTGAATTATTTTTTTCGGATCTACAGGCTTATTCATGGAGACAAGCTGACTGTAATAATCATAAAAGCAGATTTGTGAAAAATATAACTGACTGCTGCAGTACAGTTCCTTTGTCTTTTTGTCTACGCGAATTTCAACAGGCTCTCTGCATTGTCCATCTTTTCCAACTATCAGATAAGTGCCGTCAGCAGGTATATAAGAATCCAGAATCAATCCCATTCCTTTGTCCTGTAATTGTCTTTCAAAAATCTCTATACATTCCTTTAGCAAAGAATCACCTCCTCACAGCCACCTATAGTTTACAAACCCGAATCCCCGGCTATTCATCTCAAGCACTCCTGTTCCCAAGGCCATGTAAGCCAAATCCTGAGCAATTGGATGATTGGAAATATGCATAAGAAATTTGTCGCCCAGTAGTTTTATGTTCTTATATTCTACTGCAATTGGCACATTATTTTTAAACTCCAGAAAGGTACACAGCAAAAAATTTTCATCAATCCTTTCTCCCCCCAAAAAATTCCACTTTTTTATTAAATTAATTTTCAGGCGATCCTCAAAATCATCTATTGTCATATATTTTCTCCAATACCCCAGCTCATCCTTCAGGACGGCTGTTGTTATATTGTAAATGTAGTCTATATGTTTCTTGGGAATCATACGAATCTCTGCTGTCAGACCTTTCATTTCCTTTGTATAATTATTCGCGCATACCTCAAGAAAATGAGCTGCCATTCTTGCATCTATTGTTCGTATTGTAAGAGTGTAAACATTTCCTTGTTTATATACCTTGTCCCTTTCAATGGGATACGGCAAATCGTAGACGTAATTCTTGAAAATATTTTCCTTATGCATTTGTATGAAGTGTTCATTCTTTCTAAAGCTAAAATCTATAAAAGATGTTACGGCTGTCTGTATCCGATTGACAGAGATGTCTTGAAGCAAATAGAGCTTAAGTCGTATCTGCCAGACTTTCATGGAAAAATCCTCCTTTCATTTTTTCTGATTTAAGAATACCGTAGCTTCCAGAAAATGTCAATATAATAAAAATTATATATTTATTTTTTATTGAGTTTTTTAGTAACACCTCAATTTTCTCTTCAATGTTTCCTGATAGCATGTAGCAAAGCGGAAATTTGTATTCCGCTTTGCTACATGCTTATTTGCATTCAAATACATCCTTATGTTATTATTGATTCCAAATAATATAATTATTTTTTATATTCAAAAACATCTTTATGTTATTATTAATCCAGAGGTTCAGGGGTATCAGAAAAATCCTAAACATATTCAAATACATCTTCATGTTATTACGTTATATTTTCTTAAATCTCATTCCAGCTTTCAATCCCTGCCCATTAAAAAGGAGGCTCGCACAGCAATTCTATCTTTTCTCCTGTAAAAGGCTGGACACACACAATCCTCCATGCATGAAGACAGATTCCACTGCCCCTTCTCTGTCCGGCTCCATACAGAACATCTCCTGCAATCGGATGCCCTATAGAAGACAGATGCACTCGAATCTGGTGCATACGCCCTGTATCAATGCGGCACAGTACGCGCGTAATACTCTCCTGTCTTTCCAATACCTGTACTCGTGTAACAGCTTCTTTTCCTTCTGGGTGTACCTGCATCTGTCCCCTCTTTTCGGGATTCTCCTGAACAGGGGTTCTTATCAAAATTTCAGCCTGCTCTATGCTTCCCTCAACGTCGGCAATATATTCCTTGCAGTATTCCCCATTTTTTCTCTGAGCTGTCAGACGGGAGGCTGCCATCTGATTTTTCGCAAACAGTACAATCCCAGAAACCTCTCTGTCCAGCCGTCCCACTGGTCTTATTCTTACACAAATCCCCTGACTTTCAAAATAAGCTGCTACCTGATTCGCAAGCGTATCCTCATAATGCCCTCCGGCAGGATGGCAGACTAGACCAGCAGGCTTTTTTACAGCCAGTAAATCCTCATCCTCATACAGGACTTCCAGAGGCTTCCTCAATGGCAATATTTGCCGGGAGCCAATATTCTTCTCTTCCAGAGGAACCACAAGAACATCCCCTGCCTTCAGTGTATAATCACACCTCTGCTGCTTCCCGTTTACACGGAAACCACCTGCGCGAAATTTTGCCTGACTTACCTGCTTTTTGGTGAACCCGGCTTTTGCCCTTAAATATTTCTCAATTGTCCAGTCGTGTTCTGCAATGGAAAATTCAAGCCTTCGTTCCATCTCTTACTCGCAGGGAAAAGTCATATTCCAGCTTCTCCGAATACAATCCAGGAGCTTCATTACCTGAAGCGTCGTCTCATGGGGCATCTGAAAGCACTCCAGTTCTCCTCTTTCCAATGCGTCCCTGCATGCAAGTACCTCATATTCATAGCCTGTAATCTGCTCAGGAACCACATATCTTGCTGTAAGCTCTCTATTCAGATTATAAACGCGGATTTCTTCGGGATTATTGATATTCTGAACCTCCAGATAGCCTTTTTCTCCAAAGATTACGCCCTCTCTGTCTGTCAAAGCAAGCATATTTGCATGGAGAACTGCCATTCTGCCGTCCTTCCAGGTCAGAGTAATACTGTCCATGTAATCAATCCCCTTTGGTGAAAATACGGCAGAAGCCTGCACAGCATCATAGTCGTCCCCAAAAGCCATAAGCGCAAAATTAATCGGATATACCCCCAAATCCAAAAGCGCCCCTCCTGCCAGAGAAGGCTCCTGCATCCTCTCCACATGGGGCAGGACATATCCCAGATTAGCGGTAAGAGAAGTCGCCTTTCCGATTATTCCTTCTTCCAGGAGCCTGCCAAGCATAGACCTGGAAGGCATATAACGAGTCCAGATAGCTTCTGTAAGAAGAAGCCCCCTTTCTTTTGCCATGCGCTGAATCTCCTCAGCCTGGGCTGCATTGACTGTAAAAGCCTTTTCGCATAATACATGCTTGCCATGCTCCAAGCACAGCTTTGCATGAGCATAATGATGAGAATGAGGTGTGGCAATGTAAATTAAGTCCACCTCCGGGTCTGATACCAGCTCCTCGTAAGAGCCATAAGCCTTGGAAAAGCCATACTGCTTAGCTAAAGCCTGCGCCCTCTCCAGGCTGCGGCCTCCCACAGACCATGCCTGAATTCCCGGAATTTCCTTTTTTATCATTCCTGCAATCGTCCGAGCCATAGTGTGGGCAATATTGCCCGAACCTAATAATCCAATTTTCACTTTCTTCCTCCTAACCTGGACAAAACCAGAAACAAAATTTCGCTTTTTACGTAAAATTTCATTGTCAAACACCTAAGCAGCGCAAATCAGAAGCAAAATTTTGCCATTTTACGCAAAATTTCATTATTAAGCGCCTAATCAAGTGTGATTTGTTCATTATTATAAACCTGTGCAATCAGTTCCTTGGCCTTATCAACTGTAGTATAATCAGGAACCATAACATAAGCTCCTACACTCATAGAATAAGGAACCTGCGTATCTCCTGTTCCGTCTACACTGTAGCTTACCACATTCCAGTCCCCTCCCTCGGAAAGCTGTTCCTTTACAAGACTGGAGATGATACTATAAGGCATATCCGTCTCAAAGGAGCCTTCAATTCCTTCCATAACGGAGGAATAGTTTTTCAGAAGGTCTGGCGACAGGGCTTTCTTAATTACGCCAGTAATCACGGCCATCTGATTGCGCCCTCTCTGACGATCCCCCTCTGAAAAAGCATATCTTTCCCGGCTGAATATCAAAGCCTCTTCACCGCTTAGATAATTAACTCCCTGATTGAAATGATAGCCCTCTATATTCATACTGTCAAATTCATAATCTGAATTTACCTCAATGCCTCCCAGAGCATCAATAATGGCTTCAAAACCACTGAAATTAATACGGAAATAATAATTAATCGTAGTATCATACAGCATCGCCAGCGTATCCTTAGATACATCCACTCCATAAATACCCGCATGCGTAAGCTTATCCGGCACGCCTTTGGAAATGGAAAGAGGAATAAAATAATCTCTTGGCGTAGATAAAAGCAGAATCTGGCGAGTAGCTGTATTTACACAGGCCAGAATATTTACATCGCTTCTGCTGTTTGCAATCACATTTTCCCTTGTGTCGATTCCGCTGATATATATGGTAAAAAGCATACCCTGCTTATTTCCGCTTGTAGTTTTCTCAGCATGAATGGTTTCCTTTTCCTCACTCTTCTGCTCAATTTTCTTTACACTGATTTCGCGAACCTCTGATTCAAAGCTCTCGTATCCCTCCATCTCTGTCAGGACATCCAGATAAGCCTGATTCAGCACAATAGCCTGAGCCTCATCATTTTTAAGTCCGTCCGCAAGCTGTGTAAGTCCTTCAAACTCCATGGTAGCCAGATGAATATCCAGCTCATCCTCAAGCTCTCCCAGCACCTTGACTGTATTATCTCTGTCCAGATTCTGCAAAAATCCAAAGGTATAGTCTGCTGCATCGTTCACAGACTGCGCGCCGTCCTCTGCCCTCACATAAACAGCCACATTCGCCACCTCTGTCCGTATATTGGAAATGGCATTCAGTGTTGAAGTGGTACGATACAGATACATACCTGCCACAGCCATTCCTGCGGTAAGTATAATCGCCAGCAATGTTCCTGCCGCAAATCGTACCGTATGGTGCAGCTTCCATACAAGATATCCAATCAATATGGTGAAAAGCAGCAGTATCCCTCCTCCGAGTATCAGATATTTTTCCGGAATCAATCCTGTGTAAAACAAAAATCCCAGAAAAGCGATAACTACTAAAAGAAAGATTCCTGTAATAAACTTTCCCGGAAGCCTATCCAGCCTTCTTCTCATGGGTATTCTCCTTTCTCTTCTGTCTTTCTCTTATTTTAAAACAAAATATTCGCAAACCCTTTGCCAGATTTCCTCTGAAATCCTCTGAGGAGTCTGAGAGCCGTCAATCATAATGATGTTTTCGCTGTCCTTGAGCCTTTCAAAGGCTTCCAGATATTTCTCTCTTACCCTTACAAGCATGGATTTTTTCTCAAATAGTTCTTTATGAAAACGATTTCTGGAAATTCTCTCCAGGGCAATATCTGGATCAACATCAATAAAAATCGTTGCCGTAGGCTTTAAAATAGCGCTGCTCTGCTCATTGGCCTGGACAACCCATTCCATAGGCATATCCACACTATGATAGGCATAAGAAGAAAAATAATAGCGGTCTGAAATCACAGAAATTCCGTCTGCAATCTTTGCAGCAATTCCGTCCACTTCATTTAGGAGATGATCGAGCCTGTCTGCTGCGAATAATGCTGCAATTACCCTGTTATCTGCCTTTATCCGTCCTGTCATAATCTGGTGAATCAAAGAACCTATCGGAGAATCCGTAGGCTCCATAGTTGTGTAGAAGCGTACTCCCCGTTCCCTCAGCTTTGCAGCAAGCATCTGAATCTGCGTACTTTTTCCGCTTCCGTCAATTCCCTCAAATGCAAGAAAAGCTCCTGATATCAGATTTTTTTTACTTATCTCCTGTATTTCCATTTTCTTATCGTCCTTTCCAGTAATAGAATCTATTGATGTTGGAGGCAAAAGCATTTGACCGGAGAATCCCAAAGTCATTTTTTTCAGGCAAGCGTAAAGCATATGACCTTTTGACTCTGGCATTATCTTTTTATACTATAACAAATTTAGAAAAAAATATCCAGTGCTGTATATAAGAAAGTTAATTTCTTACTTTCATATGTCCGTCCGCTTTATGGCCGGCATTATTGGAATATGATTTAGATTCGCAGGCACGCCCAGAAGCAGCCTCTTCCCTGTCAGAGAAGAGGCTGCTTCTATATAAAGTCAAAAATTCTCACTGGTTCTCTTTTCTTGGCTCAAATCTGCTCAATAACTGCCCCAAAATACTTGCTCAGGCACAAAATGCTCCTTATCCCAGAACACACAGGAGATGCTCGTCCTTCATATCATGGTACACAAAGCACTCCCTTTCGCTTACATCGTACACACCTATAATGCTTTCCAGGCCTCTTCCTTCTGGATAAAATTCCAAAAGGCAATTCTCCAGGGACTGAAGCCGCTCTGGGTGAAAGGCCTTTGTTTTTTCATCGTCAAACACGGCTCCATACAGAATGTTCGCCTCCACCAGATCCTGAAAGATATGGCTTCCATAGGAAAGCTCCGGCATATAGCCGGCTCTGCTCTCTGATACCTCGCAGATCATGGCAAACTCGCTGATATCTGCAAAGGAGGTGGGAACCCCAAGCTCTGGCGAGGAGGTACAAATACGCCCTGGCACAAAAAGCATAAGGTGCCTGCCCTTTTCCCGAAAATACCAGTTTACAGCTCCTATTGCACGGGCAATCCGATATTTCTCCTTATATTCCATCTGGTAATAAGCCAGAGCATCCACCACCACTGCATAGTCCATCTGAATATGCGTGGACAGCCCCATGGATGCGCTCCTGCACTCCAGCACCACCTTATCCCTGGAAATATCTTCCGGAATCACAACTGCCTCCTGATCCTTTGCCACCTGAAGAGGTCTGCATTGCAGAAGGTTTATCACATATTCCCCTGTCTGAGACGCATTGATCGTATATTCCACATCCACAGGATATTGATACTCTCTCTGAATCAGGGAAAGAATATCCTTCATGTCCTGCATAAGCTCCTGATTTTTAACAAGCCCCTTGCAGGAAACAAAGAGAATATCTCTCCATTCTCCTCTCTCCCGGAACATATACTCAGCGTCAAAGTCATGCTCCAGAACCATATTTTTCAGATATCTTGGGAGCTTTTCCTGAATCTGGTACAGATCCTTGCTCTCTACCTTCCGAGATATCATATCAATCACATCGATTTTTCTCTGGGAAAACTGATGCTTCTGCGTACTGGTCACAGCAGCCGTAAGCTCTGGCTGATCAAGACTAATGAGACGCGGATAGGAACCCTGCGTTCTGTCAACCGCGCCTGTTCCAAGTCCCATCACCAGTCGGAGCATTCCTGCCTTGGGGTCAATGGATTTCATAAAACGATAGGGACTATAGGAATATCCCACGCCTGCTGCACAGGGCATAAAGAAATCCTCATATCGGGAGCCGGAAACCCTCTGCACCAGAAGAGCCATCTGTTCATCCCTTCCTTCGAGTCCTCTTCTCAAGCGATAATCCAGAGCAGATTTGCTCATAGTACTTGCATACACAGTACGGATAGCTTCCTCAAAATCGTGAAGGCGTTCCTCTGGTGTTCCGGCATTTGAGCAGAATACAGACTCATATTTTCCTGCAAACGCATTTCCAAAGCCATCCTCCAGGATGCTGCTGGAACGTACAATAATCGGGTCCTGACCATAATAATCCAGGAGCTGGCGGAACTGTTCCCTCTCTGACTCAGAAAACTGTCCTGTGCGCAGACACTGCGCAAAGGTTTCTGACAGACTGAAATATTCTTCCTTTCTCCTCTGGCGGATGCGGATATCCCAGAAATTATTGTATACAATATAGGAGTAAAAGACGTCTGAGCCAATATAAAAGGAATCGTGAGGCTCTAATCTCTGGTAAAGGTCTGGTCTCCTGTTTTCAATCAGCTTACGCGCAAGCAGCATTCCACAGGCCTTTCCGCCAATCATCCCTGTTCCCACCATGCGGCTTCTGACCTGAAAATAATCCTCAGGCTTAAAATTCGCCTTAATCAGCTCCCGCATTTTCTTGTCTCTGGTCATCATAATGTTGCACATCCGTCCGCAGGCCTCAGACACATCCATTCCCTGTCTGTGCATCTGCGCGAGCAAAGCAAAGAAGCGGTCCCAGCTGTCAGTATTCTGGTCGTCGCTTGCGGCCTGCTGAATATTCATGACCTGGTAGAATCGGCTTACCTGCACTCCCTCTGTAAGAGGCCGGAACTTTCCTGTTGCCTTCTCATAGATATGCGGAAGAAACATAGTTTCTGAATACCGGTTCCACACCTTCAAAGGCCGGACATATACCTGATTGCCGTCTGTATAAACATCAGAAAAAAGCTGCGTGGTATCTCGAATCTTTGCAATTGCCTTAAAGGAATGCTTGCCTCGAATAACAGGAAAAAAGGCTACTGTGTCCAGCTGAAACAGAAACGGGCAGGTCACGCGGAAAAAATTACCCATCATCAAATCCGTTGCCCATGCGGTCTGAAGCTCTGAAAGACAGTCAAACACATAGAAGGCGTCTCGCCCTTCCTTTTCAATCAGGTTATGGATTTCTACGGTAAAATTCTCAAACCGGTGAGAGAGCTCCACCGGCACAATTTTCACTCTCTCCTGCTCTTCTACAAGAGGCGGATGGGATGCAAACCGCACATAAATCATGTTGCGGCCATCCTTTACCGCCTGACGCACGTAAGGGTCCACAAACAGCCGGAATTCCTCCAGACTCCCCACCTGCCAAACCACATTGTCACCAAGCCGGATGTTGTCCAGTGCGCTGTCCATTTCCGGAATTCCTGATAAAACCCGTTCAAATGCTGCCATAAGATGTCTCCTCTCCTTCTTCTTACTTCACGCATCTGTACTTTCTCCGGTCACTCATCCACTTAGATATATAAAGTATTATACAAAATCAGCGAGGTTATTTCAACGAATTAATCAATATTTTCCTACGGCTCCTCCACATCTCCCAGCGGCTCTGCCGGAATAAACACACGGGTTTTGTCCGGAGCCTTGTGAAGCGCCGCCGCCTTTTCCTGAGCCTCTATGCAGAACTGCATCTGAGAAGAAATTAATGTCTTTCCTCTCTTATCCTTTTTCACATACATACCATCTGGCTGGAGAATATGCGCCTTCACATTATCCCTAAATTCCACATCCAGAATGTGCTTGATTTCACTGCGTATCTGCTCGTCCTCCACAGGGAAGACAATCTCCACACGACGATCCAGATTTCTTGGCATCCAGTCTGCACTTCCCATATAGATTTCCTCTGTCTCATTGTTTCCAAAGTAGAAGATACGGCTGTGTTCCAGAAAATCTCCCACAATCGAGCGCACATGAATATTTTCGCTGATTCCCGCAATTCCTGTCTTCAGACAGCAGATGCCTCGAATCAACAGATAAATCTTTACTCCACAGGAGGATGCATAGTAAAGAGCTGCGATAATCACCGGGTCGCACAGAGAATTCATTTTCGCTACAATGTAAGCTGGTATTCCCTTCTTTGCATTTTCTGCCTCTCTCTCAATCAGACTCAGGAAGCGGTCTTTCATCCAGATAGGAGCAACTACCAGCTTGTTCCATTTCTTTGGCTCCGAATAGCCGGAGAGCATATTGAACACAGCTGTTGCATCCTCGCCAAACCGCTCGTCACAGGTGAAAATGCCGCAGTCTGTATAGAGCTTTGCCGTGGAATCATTATAGTTTCCAGTTGCCAGATGAACATATCTGCGGATTCCTGTCTCCTCTCTTCTGACAACCAGGGTAATCTTGCTGTGAGTTTTGAGTCCCACCAGTCCGTAAATTACATGGCAGCCGGCCTTTTCCAGCATCTTTGCCCACACAATATTGTTTTCCTCATCAAAACGAGCCTTCAGCTCCACAAGCACAGACACCTGCTTGCCGTTTTCTGCTGCCTGCGCAAGAGCCGCAATAATCGGAGAGTGCCCGCTGACACGGTACAAAGTCTGCTTAATGGCCAGAACATCCGGATCCTTGGAGGCCTGCCGCACAAAATCCACCACAGGGTCAAAGCTCATATAAGGATGATGCAGGAACACATCTCCTTTTCTGATAACCTCAAAAATATCCGTATCATGATAAAAAGCAGGAACAGGAGCCGGCGTATAGCGAGGAGCCTTAAACTTGTCGTAGCCCTCCACTCCATATACCTTCATCAGCATAGTAAGATCCAGAGGGCCATTGATATAGAAAATGTCCTCTTCCTTGATGGCAAACTCTTCTTTCAGAATCTTGAGCAGTCTCTCATCCATCTTTTCTTCCACTTCAAGACGGATAACCTCTCCCCACTGGCGCTTTTTCAGCTGCTTCTGAATTTCTACAAGCAGGTCCTCTGCTTCATCCTCATCAATGCTCAGGTCAGCGTTTCTCATGATTCTATAAGGATGCGCACATACCACGTTATAGCTCAAGAACAGCTTGCCAATATTTCTCTCGATAATCTCCTCCAGAAGAATCACCGTTGTCTCCTCCTGTGACGCAGAGGGAACAATCACAATTCTCGGAAGCACGGACGGAACCTGGACAGTTGCAAATACCAGCGTTTCCTTGCCCTTTTTCTTATCCTTTTTGGAAATCAGGGCACCGATATTCAAGGTCTTGTTGCGAACCAGCGGAAAGGGTCTGGAGGAATCCATGGCCATAGGCGTCAGCACAGGGTACACATTATCCTCAAAATAGCTATCCACAAAGGCAGCCTGCTCCTTTGTCAAATGCTCATGTTCTGTAATCACATGAAGGCCTGTCTTCTCCAGCGCCGGCAAAAGAGAGCGGTTGTAGGTATTGTACTGAGTGCGTACCAACTCATGCGTCTGCTGGGAAATGGCAGAGAGCTGCTCCTTGGGAGTCATTCCCGCAATGTCTACCCTGTCATATTTGGCATGAACCTGGTCCTTGAGGGAGGCAACTCTTACCATAAAGAATTCATCCAGATTTGACGCTGTGATGCTGAGAAATTTCAGTCTTTCAAACAGCGGAAGACTCTTGTCTCTTGCCTCGCTCAGTACTCTTTCATTAAATTTTATCCAGCTTAGTTCCCGATTTACGTAGTACTGCGGATTCTCATACTGTTTCAGATTCATTTTCTACACCTCTATATCTTTCTTTTTCTGCGAAGCACCAGACGGATTCCAAATACTTCCTCGAAAAATTCTACTTTATCCTTTAAAAGTCCCATTTCCAGAGAAAAATCTCTGCTGGAGTCAATAATAAGCTGAAGCGCCCCATCCTTAAAAACAGCCCGGAGCTTTTCCACCTTTTGATAATGGCTTCTGTCCATGGCATTGGCAAGGCGGAGAATTGCTGTGAGCTTTGCCACCAGAATATAATTTTCCCTGTCCATGCCTGCAGTGTCAAATCCATCATAATGAGCCATGCTGGTAGAATTATAGCGCACTGTATTTGCAATAATCTGTCTCTCCTGTGTAGACAGACCAATCACCTCTGTCTCCATAATAATTCGATAAGAGCACTCCGCCACATCGCTCATGCTGATATATTTTCCGCAGTCATGAAGCTGTACGGCAATCTGAAGAAGAAGCCTCTCCCTCGGTCCCATTCCATGAACCTTCTTCATGCTGTCAAAAATGGTAAGAGCCAGCTCTGTTGTTCCCCGGATATGCTCCTTGTCTGTGGAATAGCGCTTGCTGATGCTCCGGCATGCCACCAGAATATCATTTTCAAATTTATGGACACTCTTAAGGAATTTCTTCCTCTCCCCATAATCATAGGCAATTCCATCCACCAGAGCCATACCAGGAGACCAGATGGCCTCTGCATTGAACAGCTCCATAAAGCTCTGATAGATCACCATGGTTGGAACCACCAGCGTGGCATACTCAGGGTCAATCTCCATCTCCTGCGCAAGCATGTAGGCAGGTTTATTGACAATAGCCTCGTACCTTGCCTCAAACTCTGCCTTTGTAATAATTCTGTCCTTCAGCTCTTCATGGAAAATAGTGTCTGTCAGAAAGTCTCCAAGAAGGATAATGTGCTTTACCTCTCTCTCCTTCAGATAAAGTCTCTGGAAATTTGTGAGGTCGTTTCGGATAAATTCCTTTACAAGCTGATCATAATGAATCGTCTGCTTCTCAAGATTCCGAAGTCTCTCGCGGATGCGCAGGCTTCCCATTTTCAGATTCTGCGTGGATACCAGGGCATCCTTATCAAACAAAGATACCTGAATGCTTCCTCCGCCCACATCCAGAATGGCAGTACCCTTTTGAATCATTTTTTTAAAGCCATTTTCCATTGCAGCAATAGATTTATATCCCAAAAAGTGCTGCTCTGCATTGCTCAGCACCTCAATGCGGATACCTGTGCGGCGGTAAATCTGTTCAATGATGATCACTGGATTTTTCAGCTCACGGAAGGCGCTGGTTGCGCAGGCTCTGTAATCCTCCACACCGAACTCCTTCATAATGTCCTGAAAGCCGGTCAGAATCTCACATAAATCATCCACCACCGACTGCTCCAGTCGTCCGGCAGCATAGGCTCCCTTGCCAAGCTCCAGCCTGTACCGGACATAGTTTAATTCATGAAGTCCCAGCTTCTTTGACATCTCAAAGATTTTCATGCTGACCTCATAGGCCCCCACATCAATGGCGGCAAATGTTGTAACTGCCATATCTTTTCCACCTTTTCCTCTTATATTTCCGGGTGATGAATTCACCCGATGTTTCCGGTCGTCTCTTTCCCTGTTTACGCTTCTTCAGAAAAGCTCTTACAAATCCTCTCTCTGCTGTCCCAGAAGATAGTCAATGAACTGCTGCGCGGTTCTTCCTGTAAGGCCTCCGTGAGAAAGCTCCCAGCGGTTCGCTTCCAGGAGGAGCTTTTCCTCTTCCATCCTCACTCCATTGCGTACTGCCAGAGCCTTTACAATTTCCTGGAATTCCTTTTTCGTAGGCGCTCCAAAATAAATCGTCACTCCAAAGCGGTACACCAAAGACAGCTTCTCCTGCACTGTGTCAGAGGAATGCAGATCATCGTCATCCATAAGCTCCAGCTTATCGCTCGCTCTCTCTCTAACAAGATGGCGGCGGTTACTGGTGGCATAGATAAGAATATTGTCCGGCTTTTTCTCAAGTCCTCCTTCAATCACGGCCTTCAGGTATTTATATTCTATTTCAAATTCCTCAAAGGACAAATCATCCATATAGATAATGAATTTGTAATTGCGATTCTTAATCTGCGCAATAATATCATTAAGGTCTACAAACTGATGCTTATAAACCTCTATAATCCGAAGCCCCTGGTCATAATATTTATTCAAAATTCCTTTGATGCTTGATGATTTTCCTGTTCCTGCATCTCCGAACAGAAGGCAGTTGTTTGCCTTTCTTCCCTGCACAAAGGCCTCTGTGTTATCAATCAGCTTCTTCTTGGGGATTTCATATCCCACCAGATCCTCCAGCCTCACATGAGCAATTCTGGTAATCGGAGCAATCACTGCCTTTCCATTCTGGTCATGTTCAATACGAAAGGCCTTGTGAAGTCCAAGCTTTCCCACCCCAAAATCCTTGTAGAACTGTACCATATCCTCCTGGAATTCTTCTACTGTTTTGGTTCTGGAAAGGCGCACACTCATCTCACAGATGCGGTCGCGAATCCGCTTATTAAACAGCTTGCTTCCTGCATCCACATTTTCATAATCCGATAAAAGCATTCCGTAGGAGGTTCCAAGCAGCTCGTCAAGCTCTGTAAGCTCAAACAGGTAAAATTCCCTGAAAATGGAAAAATCGTGAGCAGCAAGCTGATTAATGCTTCCCTTCACAGCTCCCCGAATTTCACATGCCGTGCTGAAGGCATTCTCATGATTTACCAGAAGAAAGGTCAGATAATTATGCCACAGATTTCCGGAAAAGCCATAGTCTGCGGCAAGCTCTACCAGAGCGTTCACGCAGGCGCAGAAAACTTCTGCGTATTCTGTCCTTTCTTTTTTTTCCAGGTGCCTGGAATGTTCCGTTTCTTTGGAAGGATATTTCCCTTCTATATGCTCTCGCAAAAGCTTCTCCCTGCACAGCTCTATCAGTTCTGCCATGCTCTCCAGAAGCTCTCCATGTTCAAAATTCCGATATAAGATACATTCTTGTATTCTGCCCATCTTTTTCTCTCTTTTCTTCTGTTTAATAATTTCCCAAAATCCGACAGGAATTGGCCTCCTGGGTGATTCCCCGGATGGCGTTTACCACTGCCGCCTCCTCAAGGTTCCCCTCAAAATCCACAAAAAATCGATACTCCCAGTTTCTCCCCGGAATTGGACGGGATTCAATCTTTGTCATGTTCAGGCCATTGTAAATAATATGTGACAGCATATTGTACAAGGTTCCTGTCTCGTGAGGCAGCTCAAAGCAGATGCTGACCTTATGAGAGCCCTTCTCATAAACCGGCTCTCTTCCCAAAATAATAAATCTGGTAAAGTTCTCACCATTTGAGCAAATGTCCTCATCCAGCACCTCCAGTCCAAAGAGGCGTCCTGCCTCTCTGCTTGCAATGGCAGCCTGACATACAAGTCCCTCCTCTGCCACCTTTTTAGCAGAACCCGCCGTATTCACAGCCTCAAAGGTCTCCCACTGGGGATGCTGCCGAAGATAAGGGCTGCACTGGGCAAGAGCCTGCGGATGAGAATACACCTTTGTCACATCTGATTTGGATGCTCCAGGAACTCCCAAAAGCACATGCTTAATCCGAAGGAACTGCTCTCCCACAATAAAAAGCTGGTATTCTGCCAGCAAATCATAAATGTCCGCCACAGTTCCTGCTGTGGAATTTTCAATGGGAAGCACTGCATAATCTGCCTTTTTGGCAACAATTGCATCCATAGCGTCCCTCCATGTTTTTACATGGAAGCTGGTAATCTCATCTCCGCCAAAATATTCTCGCATGGCAGCATAACTGTAAGCGCCCTCCACTCCCTGAAACACAACTCTTGCCCCATTCATAGGGAGAGCGTCCACGAATTCATAATCGGTTCTGTGTGGGATTCCATTCTCCGTGAGAAGCTGGTATTGCCGCTTTCTGCTGATTGCCATAATCTGCTGAAAAATCTCCTGCACACCAAGGCGGTTAAAGTCTCCTTCTGCCTGCGCTTCCAGGCATTCCAGCTTATTCTTCTCCCGCTCAGAGTCAAGAACCGGCTTCCCTGTATGTATTTTATACTCTGCCACCTGTTCGCAGACCTGCATTCTTCTCTGAAATAATTCCACAATCTGCTTATCAATTTTATCAATTTCTCTTCTGCAATCCTGTAAGTCGATCATATGCTCAACCTTTTCTCTTCCTAACTATTATTTCAAATATGTCCCATCTCTCAAAGGATATGTATCTGCCTCATACCCTCACAGATATGAAAAAAATGCCACTTTTGTCATTTTTCTCAGAATGGGCGCCGTATTTTCAATAATTATAGTACAGACGTATGCTTTTTTCAAGATTGGTTATATTAAATTCAGGTTAACAAAAAAACACAGGAGGTATCAATGAAGCATCCCTTTTTATTATGCGGAAGCGTGGGATGGTGCCTGGAGGTATTCTGGACCGGCTGCCATTCTCTGTTCAAGGGAGAGCCTACCATGATGGGAAATTCTTCTCTTCTTATGTTCCCCATCTATGGCATGGCCTTTCTCATAAAGCCCCTCTCCAGTCTCATAAAGCGCCTTCCCCTGCTGCTGCGCGGCTCTATCTATGCGGCAGGCATTTTTTTTACCGAATATACCACAGGGTCTATGCTTAAAAAACATAACATGTGTCCCTGGGATTACAGCAAGGCTCCTCTTAATTACAAAGGACTCATTCGTCTGGATTATGCTCCGGTCTGGTTTGTCACAGGCCTCCTTTATGAAAAAATACTTGGCGATTTATCTTGAAAAAAGTCAGCTTCTAGTATATTATAGTTAGGGTGCCTAAAAGGGGCATTCCCAGAATATAATCATCAGGAGGTATTACATGAGACATTTAATGAGTCCATTGGACTTCTCTGTTGAGGAATTGGACCAGCTCCTCAATTTGGCAGCAGACATTGAGGCAAATCCCAGAAAATACGCGCATACATGCGATGACAAGCGTCTGGCTACCCTGTTCTATGAGCCAAGTACCCGTACGCGGCTTAGCTTTGAGGCTGCCATGATGAATCTCGGCGGCAAAGTACTTGGATTTTCTGACGAAAAGTCCAGCTCTGCGACAAAGGGAGAGAGTGTGGCAGATACCATCCGCGTAACATCCTGCTATGCAGATATCTGTGCTATGCGCCATCCAAAAGAAGGAGCACCCCTGGTTGCATCCATGGCTTCCTCCATTCCTGTTATCAATGCCGGCGACGGAGGACATCAGCACCCTACCCAGACATTGACTGACTTGCTGACTATCCGTTCTCTGAAAGGACATTTTGATAATCTCACCATCGGCTTATGCGGCGATTTGAAGTTCGGGCGTACCGTTCATTCGCTCATTGAAGCCCTGGTTCGCTATTCCAATGTAAAATTCATCTTAATTTCCCCTGAGGAGCTTCGTGTTCCCAGCTATATCCGAGAGGATGTACTTAAAAAGAAGCATATCGCATATAAAGAGGTGGAGCGCCTTGAGGATGCCCTGCCTGAACTCGATATTCTCTATATGACCCGCGTACAAAAGGAACGTTTCTTTAATGAAGAGGACTATGTGCGCATGAAGGACTTCTATATCCTTGACAGAGCAAAGATGGCTCTTGCCAAAGAGGATATGTACATTCTGCATCCGCTGCCTCGTGTGAATGAAATCTCGGTGGAAGTGGATTCTGACCCCCGTGCTGCTTATTTCAAGCAGGCACAGTATGGCGTATACGTTCGTATGGCACTGATTCTTACATTATTGGAGGTAAAACTGCCATGACAGATGCAAAAACAGATTTAAAATTAAATATCGGGAAAATCAGAGAGGGCTATGTTCTCGACCACATCAAGGCCGGCAAAGCTATGACCATCTATCATGACCTGAAGCTGGACAAGCTGGACTGCACTGTAGCAATTATCAAAAATGCCCAAAGCAATAAGATGGGAAAAAAGGATATTATTAAGGTAGAATGTCCGATTGAGAATTTGGATTTGGAAATTCTCGGCTTTATTGACCACAATATTACCGTGAACATTATTAAAGACGGAGAGACTGTAGAAAAGAGAAAGCTGAGCCTTCCGAAGCAGATTGTCAATGTAATCAAATGCAAGAATCCCCGCTGCATTACCTCTCTTGAGCAAGGTCTTGATCATGTATTTATTCTGGCTGACCCTGAGAAAGAGGTTTACCGCTGCAGGTACTGTGAGCAGAAATACCGCGGTAGCCGCAAGAGCTGATTTTTATAAAAGGCAGGTTCAAAAGAACCTGCCTTTTTTACGCAAGCAGAACGATAAGCCGGGTTATGTCATTGGGTGATCATCTATCTAGGCCTGCCGTTACCGACAGGCTCCAGCGACCCACCTGAAAGCACGGCGGGCAGCCGTATCGCTTTCTTTTCGGTCTTGCTTCGAATGGAGTTTACATGTGCCGTACCTGTTACCAGGGACGCGGTAGTCTCTTACACTGCCTTTCCACCCTTACCTCCCTGTCAGGAGGCGGTTTATTTCTGTTGCACTGGTCTGGGAGTTGCCTCCACCGGACGTTATCCGGCATCCTGCCCTGTGAAGCCCGGACTTTCCTCACCTGACACCTTTCGGTACTGTCAGCCGCGATCACCTGTCCTGCTTGCGCGATTGTTATTTTATCATGTTTTTCCGAGGTTGTAAACTGATTTTTTATCAGCTACACATGAAAGCAGCTTCCTCCGATAAATTCCCGGAGTATGGAATTCTGAGGCACCCCGTCAGATGGCACAGGAACAAAGTAATCAAAGAATTTCAGAAGGCGCTTTGCCTCCAGATACTCTGGAGCTGTCTTTGGAATTCCGAAAAGAAGAGGCTCAGCATATACCTTCAGACACGCCAGCTCATAAATCAGCGCAGAATTGAACATAGCGTCTGCTTCCTCCTGGAAGGGGAAGATATAATTCTCCTCTCCTCTTCTGACGCTTGGCCAGCGGGCAATGGTTTCTCTGGCAGTGGTTCCTCTGGTACGGGCGTCTCGCACAATACGCCTGATCAGCCTGCCGTCCGTGGTGGGTATTCGATTGTGTTCATCCACATTGAGCTGCGTGAGGGCGCTGATATAGATTTTAAACTTGCTCTCCTTTGGAAGAGCATAGCTCATTTTATCATTCAGCCCATGAATTCCTTCTATCACCAGGACGTCCTCTTTTCCAAGCCTGAGACAATTTCCTCTGTATTCTCGCTTTCCTGTCATGAAATTATATACAGGAAGCTCAATCTGCTTCCCCTGCAAAAGAGCCAGCATATCCTCATTGAAAAGCTTTACGTCAATAGCCTCCAGACATTCATAATTCTTCTCTCCATACTCATCCAGGGGCGTATCCTCTCTGTTTACAAAATAATTATCCACTGCGATCGGATGGGGAGTAAGTCCTCTCGCGGCAAGCTGAATGCAGAGTCTATGTGAAAAGGTCGTCTTTCCAGAAGAAGAAGGGCCTGAAATCATGATAAATTTCCGGTCTCCTGAGGAAACAATCTGGTCTGCGATATTGGCTATCTTTGACTCCTGCAGCGCCTCCTGAATCAGGAGAAGGTTCTGGATTCCTTCCCTTGAAATCCGGTCATTGAGTTCGCCCACAGTAGACACTTTAAGCGTCTCTCCCCAATTCTCAGCCTCCATCTGCACCTGAAAAATCTTGTGATGAGGAATAAACGGCTGAAGGACATCTGGTCTCTGCCTGGAAGGAAGCACAAGAACGAAGCCCTTATCATATGGAACAAGGTCAAAATATCGGATAAAGCCTGTATTGAGCACCATAAATCCGTAGAAATAATCGTCAAAGTTGTCGATACTGTAAATATTTACCTTAGAAACCCTCCGATACCGGAAAAGCTTCTCCTTATCGTACATATGATGTCTGTGAAAGAGTTCAATGGCCTCATCCGTACTCATGCTGCGCTTGCGTATGGGAATCTTTGCCTTTACCATCTCTTTCATTCTGGTTTTTACATGGAACAGAAACTCTGCATCAACAGAGGTTTTTCCCTTAATGGTAAAATAATATCCCGCTCCTATGGAAAAATGCAGAATCACATCCTCAATATTACTTTTTCCGGCGACATCGTAAATAGCCTTCAGAAGCAGCAGGCAGGCACTGCGCTTGTAGGTTTTATGGCCAATATCATCTCTGGCTGTGACAAAGCCTATTGTACAGTCTTGTTTTAACACCTTGTGAAGCTCTCGAAGTCTTCCGTTCACCATAACCAGAAGAATGGCGTCCTTGTCGTCCCTCTGATATTCCTTCACAATATCTCCATAGCAGGTTCCTTCTGGATACTCCTTGATTTCCCCTGCTATGCTTACCTTTTTCATTTTTTTGTCCATAAAGTAGCCTCCTGTCCTGTTCAAAATCAGGCAGACCTGCAAGGCCTGCCCTGCCGCGCTGTTCTTTTAGCTAAAGTACAGTGTAGGGAACCTTCACCTCTGCTGTTTTCACCAAGAGTCCTGGGAAAGCTTCCTTCAGAACCTTTTGCATATTTTCCGCAAAAATATATTCTGTTCCATAATGTCCTGCATCTATCACGGCAATTCCCTGTGCCACTGCATCGATTCCTGTATGATGATCAATATCCCCTGTTACATACACATCAGCTCCTGCCCGAATGGCTTCCTTAAGGAAGCTCTTGCCTGACCCTGTGCAGATAGCAGCTCTCTTTACCATCTGTTCCAGATTTCCATATACCCGTACGTCAGAGAGCTGATACCATTTTTTTATACATTCCGCATATGCTCCAAGAGGCAGCACCTCCTTAAGATTCCCCACTCTTCCAAAGCCTTCCTCTCTTCCGTCCTGTTCTGAGGTCACAGAGAGAACCTGCTGCTCCTGCAGCTGTATCCGATCTGCGCTTTCTTTTGCCATGCCCATCACATCATAGTTCGTATGCATGGCATAATAAGAAATATCTTCCTGAATCAGCCTTAAAATTCTTCTTCCTGTAAATGTATGATTGTTTATTTTTTTCATTCCTGAAAAAATCATAGGATGATGCGTAATCACCATATCCGCGCCAAAGGCGCAGGCCTGCTCAAGCGTATCCTCTGTAAGATCCAGCGCCAGAAATATCTTCTCTACACTTTTCTGGTCGCTTCCAGCCAAAAGCCCCACATTATCCCAGTCTTCTGCACAGGAGGGGGGATATTTCTTTTCCAGAAACGAAATTATTTCACTGCATTTCATAATATTCCAGTGCAGCTTCTATTGTCTGCATTTCCTCCTTTATTTCCTTGAGGCGCCTTGCTGCGGCAGATCCCCCTGTTTTCTCAAGTCTCTCCACAAGCTTTTCCTTTACGCCTCTCTCCTTTAGAAGGTATTCCCTGAGTATGGGATTTCTTTCTCTGAGAAGCAGGCCTCCATAGGCGTATTCTGCTTCTGTCCAGTCCTGCATGCTTCCTTTTGAAGCCTTCATCAGAAAGTAGAATTTTCCATCCTCCAGAACCGCCCTCTCGCTGGTAATCCGGTAGCCCCTTTCTCCCAGATAATGCCGAAAATGTCCGATATCAGACTGTGGCTGAAGAATCAGTTCGGAAAATGAATCTCTCACTCCAGCCCCTCTCTCCAGTATCTGTTCCATAAGAGGGCCGCCCATTCCAGCAATCACCAGAACATCTGCCTCTCCCTCTTTCAGAGCATCCAGACCGTCTGAAAGTCTGGTTTCTATGTATTGTTCCAATCCATACTGCAAAATATGCCCTCTTGCCCTCTCAAGAGGTCCTTTTCTTACATCCATGGCAATCGCGCCTGGAATCTTGCCCTCCATTACCAGAAATACCGGCAGATAGCCGTGATCGCATCCCACATCTGCTATACATCTTCCCTCTGGTACCAGCTGTGCAATTGCGGACAATCTTCTGGATAACTGCATACTTGCCTCCGGTTAATCCAGATAATCCTTCAGCTTGCGGCTGCGGCTCGGATGGCGAAGCTTTCTGAGCGCCTTTGCCTCAATCTGACGGATGCGTTCACGGGTAACATTGAATTCCTTTCCTACCTCTTCCAGAGTACGGGCACGTCCGTCATCCAGGCCAAAGCGGAGACGAAGCACCTTCTGCTCTCTGTCTGTCAGAGTACTTAAAACCTCTACCAGCTGTTCCTTTAAGAGGGTAAAGGCGGCGGCGTCTGCCGGAACAGGCACATTATCATCCTGGATAAAGTCTCCCAGATGACTATCCTCCTCCTCGCCAATCGGCGTTTCCAGGGATACCGGCTCCTGGGAAATTTTCAGAATCTCACGAACCCTCTCCACTGACATATCCATTGCCTCTGAAATTTCCTCTGGGGAAGGTTCTCTTCCCTTCTCCTGAAGGAGCTGTCTGGAGACGCGGATAAGCTTATTGATAGTCTCCACCATGTGTACCGGAATTCGGATGGTTCTCGCCTGATCTGCTATTGCCCTTGTGATTGCCTGACGAATCCACCAGGTGGCATAGGTACTGAACTTGTAGCCCTTCCTGTAATCAAACTTCTCGACTGCCTTGATAAGGCCGAGATTTCCCTCCTGGATAAGATCCAGAAACAGCATTCCTCTTCCTACATACCTCTTTGCAATGCTGACCACGAGACGAAGATTTGCCTCTGCAAGACGCTTTTTCGCCTTCTCATCTCCCTCTTCCATTCTCTTTGCCAGTTCAATCTCTTCTTCAGCAGAAAGAAGCGGTACCTTGCCGATTTCCTTGAGATACATGCGGACAGGGTCCTCAATGCTCACGCCCTCTGGAACAGACAGGTCTATCTTGTCCAGCTCCACATCCTCCTCGTCCCCGAATTTATCAAGATCAAGGTCATCATCCAGAATCAGCTCTCCCATGTCGCTGTCTGTGATTCTCAAAACATCGACGCCGCTGGTTTCCAGAAAATCAAAAACCTTTTCCATCTGCTCCACACCCAGAGGCGTATCTTTGAAGAAATCATTAATTTCCTGATATTCCAGAACATTTTTCCGCTTCTTTGCAAACTCCAGAAGCTCCACCAGTTTTTCGCTGAATTTACCCATACTCATTTCCATAGGTTTTTCCATCCTTCCATACATTGTTTTTATTTTATCCTTATTCAAAAGAAATATACAGTTCATTTGCATGAAGCCTGAGCTTTTCCAGCTCCCTCTTTTTTTCTACCATTTTCTGAAGCTCTTCCATGGTGGAAGCTGTACGGGTACTCTGCGCAAGGCTCTCCTCCTTAATGCGCAGTATGGTATCTGCAAAAGCCTTCTTCTGCTCCTCACTGCCCTCCAGAGGAATCTGTGCGTGAAACAAGGAAGATACCTCTCTCTGCTCCTCGCTGTCAGTAAAATGATTCAGAAGCCGCGCAGGATTGACGTCTCCTTCTCTGTGCTGCTGATACAGCATCTGTGCCACCTGCCTGTACAGAGGAACAGTAAAGTCCTCTGGCTGCACATATTTCTCCACAATATCGAAAATCTGAGGCATAGCAGTCAGCCAAGTAAGCATAAGCTTCTGCGCCTTATCTCCCCCGCTTTTCTTTTCCTTTTTCTCAGGATTTCCTGTCTTTGGGCGAATTCTCATCTCTGCCGGCGTTCCCTTCAGAGCCTGGGTATTCACCCGCCTCCTGAGATCCTGGGCATTTACTCCAAAACGCTCTCCATATCCTCGCACAATTGCCTCTATGTACAGGTTTCTCTCCAGCTCGTCCGGAAGCTCCAAAAGCATCTGCGCACAGCGTTGGAAAAATCCATTCTGCCCCTGCGGCTCGTTCATGGAAAACTCTCTCTCTGCAATGCTCACCCGGAACATAAAGCTGTCCATTGCCCTGGAAAGTCTCTCCTCAAAGGCCTCGCCTCCCAGGTTTTTGATAAATTCATCCGGGTCTTTATAAGGTTTAAGATCCACTACCCGCGATTCTACCCCCGCTTCCTTAAGTATGGGGATTCCACGCAAAGCTGCCCGGACGCCAGCCTCATCACTGTCATAAAGGAGCAAAACCTCCTGTGTATAACGCTTCAGGAGACTGGCATGCCCCGATGTGAGCGCTGTTCCCAGAGAAGCCACTGCATTAGTAAAGCCGGCCTGATGCATGGCAATCACGTCCATGTAGCCCTCGCATACTATAAGATATTTTTTTCTGGTGCTTCTGGCTATATTCAGTCCATACAGGTTTCTTCCCTTGTCAAAAACCTTTGTTTCCGGAGAATTCAAATATTTTGGTTTTCCATCTCCCATTACTCTGCCGCCAAAACCAATAACCCGGCTGTTTACATCCATAATGGGAAATATCACTCGATTATAGAACTTGTCCGACATCCCCTTTGCTTCCTCTGCCTGAAAAAGACCAGAGTCGCGCAGCAGACTGTCACTATAATTTTTCTGTTTCAGATACTTGTATAAATCATCCCTATATTTGTTCGAGTATCCCAGGCCAAAACGTTTGATTGTCTCTTCAAAGACTCCTCTGTCTATAAGGTAGCGCCATGCCTGCTGCCCATTTTCCTTGCGAAGCTGATAATAAAAATACCTGGCTGCCAGCTTGTTGATTTCCAGAAGCATGGCCTTATAATCAGCGGCAGCCTTTGCCTCCCTGGAATATTCCATCTGAGGCAGCTCTACGCCGGCTCTGTCCGCCAGATATTTCAATGCCTCGCCAAAGGTAAAATTCTCATATTCCATAATAAAGGTGAATACATTTCCGCCTGCTCCGCATCCAAAGCAATAGTACATCTGCTTTCCCGGGGAAACCGAGAAAGATGGTGATTTCTCATTATGAAACGGGCAAAGACCAAAATAAGAGCTTCCCTGTCTCTTCAGCCTCACATATTGGGAAATAACGTCCACAATGTCATTTTTTGTTCGTACTTCCTCTATAATATCATCGGAATAACGCATGCTTTTCCTCCGTTTTCGATTGGTGTTTCCCCACTTCTACTGCAAAAATTCCCGATACCTTAAAGGCCTTGGCTTTGCCTCTTCCTGACATTCTCTGATGTTCATGACTTTTGTTCCTCCATAGACTGACAAAAACTCTCTTTAATATTATATTCCACAAAAAAACAAAATTTCCTCTTTTTTAAATTTTTTTTGCATTCGACAAGAATTTTCTCTTACGATTCTCCTGCGACTATTTTGCGAGGCGTTTTCGTGCCTCTAGTACTAAAAAGGCTTTCTCCTACTGCCAGGTAATTGACAAAAGTGATACCCAAAAGAGTATCACTTTTATTTTTCTTACTTTTCTTCCTCTCCCTCGCCTCCAGGGCCATCCCTGCGCGGTCTTGTGGATTCTGGAAGCGGTTCTGTAATCCAGGAATCCTTCGGCAGGTCAATCTCAGGAATATTTCCGTCATCATACACATTTTTAGCGGATTTTTCTTTTTTTGACATCTGATGCACCATCCTTTCAGGTTTAGGATATCCAAAAATCAGAAAATGATACAAAAAATTTGTGATTCCCAGAAAGCAGGCTGGGAGGCAGATTGGAGCAGAAATTCTACAAACCTTGCTGTCGAAACAAAAAGCGAGAGTGCCAAGCCTCCTGTGAATCAAGGCTTTGAACGCTCTCACTTTCTCTCATTTTTTATTAATGCGGAAGATGGGACTTGAACCCACACAAGCGCAATGCTTACAAGATCCTTAGTCTTGCTCGTCTGCCAGTTCCGACACTTCCGCATGTCGTTGATGTTTTATTGCTCATCGCTTGCGACATGGTGTAGTATAGCAAAGTGCCGGAGAAATGTCAATAACTTTTTTAAAAAAAATTAAATTTTTTTCTTTTTGTATTTTTAACATACATTTAGTTCAATTCAGCTCTGCAATCCTGCTGACGCCCACATAAATATCCTGTATTCGATACCAGGTTCTATAGTCTACCACACCTGTCACAGGAAGACCGAACACATTTTGAAAAACCTCCACAGACGCCCTGGTCGCCTCGTCAAAAACGCCTGTTTCCGGAACCCTTGGAATCGCCGGATATGCTCCTGCAATCACATTGAGCTGCTCTTGCATCTGGAAAACCTTCTGTCCCTCTGAACCAACCGTCAGATCTACTCTTGGCCAAGAGGCAGGAATGCCTGATATCTCCTCTGCCACATTGATGTACATATTTTCTCCGTAAAAATATCTCAGAATTTCTATCGCAGAGTAACCCTGATCGCCCAGATATTTTGAGCCCCACTGAGTCATCCAGCCTGGACATTGTACCCTCTGTCCATCGCAGTACTGAGTCAGGATGGGCTGCCTTACATTTGGTCTCGACAGATAATTTTCAAAAAGCTCATCTACTATTACAGAGATACTGTCAAAAACATTTCTTCCAGGAATCCATTTATGGTCATATGCTGTGGAAGACGTGATGGTGAAATCATATCCCTTATTTCTATACCATTCTGTGTACACTCTGTTCAAAGTAAAAGACATAATTGCCAGCACATTTGCCCGAATCGAATTTGCAGGCCAGGTAGCATAAATCTCGCTGCTCGCTACATTCTTAATGTAATCTCTATATCTCACATAGTAATCTCTTGCTGTGGTATCTCCCACAGCCCCGTCATGAACCACAATATATTCTGGAATCACGACCCTGCTAAGTACAATTTCTCCAGACTCGTTCATGGGCTTAATCTCTTCTTCTGGAATTTTCGGGGGATACTCTGCAAACAGCGTATGAGCAGGAATCACAATGGACTGAAATTCTCCCTGCGGCGTCCTTGGATTCATGGAAACAGGCTGTTCTGCGTTTTCTCCAGACAGAATCTCTGTGCCTGTCACTTCCTCCAGCTCAAACTCCGGTGAAGTTACCCGAATCGTATATTCTGAGTACGGCTGCTCTGGTGAAGGCTCCATACTGTATTCCAGCGCCGGAGCCGGGAGAGACAGTTCGGGCGTTACACCAGAGCTGTCTGTCCGAACCTCCTCCACTACACTGTCCGGGTCTCCTGTGTAAGAAATTCTCACAACAGCATCAGGAATCGGGTAATTATCAACTGCTGAAAATACTCGTACTCTCAGGTTTCCCCTGTCTGTATGCTCCTGCATTGCATGCACATATCCATCTTTCATAAAGAATCCTCCTGCCATGCTTTGCAGCTTCGTGCTGTAAGGCATAGCATTCTCTTTATTTTCCCATTCCTGACAGCATATGAAAAGACATGCCGCTTTGTGCATGTCTTTTTGTTTATTCAAAGGATTTTCATAATGTCCTGATACATCACAACTACCATCAGAAGCATCAGAAGCATCAGCCCCGCAAAATGAATCATTCCCTCTGCCTCACGGTTCACAGGCTTTTTACGTATAGCCTCAATAACCAGAAACACCAAGCGTCCTCCATCCAGGGCAGGAATCGGAAGGAGATTCATAACACCCAGATTTGCAGACAAAAGAACCGCCATATTCAGCATATTCATCCACACCATGAGCATTCCCTGGCTTTTGGACTGCTCGTAGGTATCTCCGATAACATCCACCACCCCTACCGGACCGCTCAAATCCTTTATCCCAAATCTTCCGGTTATGAGCTGCTTAAGGCTCTGCACAGTCGTGCGGATAAAATATTTCACCTCAATGAGCCCATACTTGATAATATCAAAGCCCCTCGCCTTTACACAGGCTGTATTACAGGAAAAGCCAAGCATAGGGACGCGGTATTCTTTTGGGGTGATCACGGACTCATACTCCAGACCATCTCTGCTGTAGGTGACAGTAACCGGTTTCTCCTGCAGCGGATTTTCCTGAATATATTCACTATACGCTTCAATGCTTTCAAAATAAGTTCCATTTATAGATGTAAGAGTATCTCCAGGCTGTATTCCACTGTCCATCGCAGGCATTCCCTCTGACAGAGAGCTTACCTCCAAAGAGCCGCTCTCAAAGGTCACCCCCATCAAATATCTCACATAATCTTCAGGAACATAGCTGATTTCATATTCCTCTCCCTCTCTTTCATAGGTAAGAGAAACCGTATCTCCGGAATTTATCGTATAAAGAGTCTGATAGAGATAAACATCCTTTCCAAGGTCAACCGAGTACCCCTGAAAATTCGTTATCAAATCCCCTTCCTGAAGTCCTGCCTGTGCTGCCGGGGAGTCCTCCTGTACCTGAAGCACAACTGCCGGTTCATAGCCCACTGCCGCCACAATAATCACTGCGAAAATAAGCGCCAGAATAAAATTAAACACAGGACCTGCCGCAATAATGGAGATTCTTCCCCACACAGAGGCGCTGTTAAAGCTCCCTTCCTCATTGTCTGAAGAATCCTCCCCCTGCATCATGCAGGAGCCGCCAAGCGGAAACAGCTTAACCGAATATCGGGTGCCTCCCCTTACTGTGCTTATGAGCCTTGGTCCCATTCCAAGAGAAAATTCTATTACGCCTACTCCATTCTTCTTTGCCAGAAGAAAATGCCCCAGCTCATGAAACAAAATCACAGCGCTGAAAATCAAAATCGCAATTATAAATTTCAAACTACCACCTGCCTTCAATCCATTGATAGGTTTCCTGCTCTGCTGATAAGATCTCGTTCAGTCCAGGATTCTCTCTTACAATGTGTCTGTCCATAGACTGCCCGATAATATCATAAATATCCAAAAAGCCTATTTTTCTCTGGAGAAACTTCTTTACTGCCAGTTCATTGGCAGCATTAAAAACTGTTGGCATGGTTCCTCCCCTTCTGGACGCCTCTATTGCCATGGGAAGTCCGAGAAATGTCTCCATATCAGGCTCTTCAAAGGAAATCGCCTTTAGTTTGGCAAAATCGAGTCTCTCCCCATCCAGACAGCGCCTCTCAGGATAATACAGTGCATACTGGATAGGCAGTCTCATATCCGGAGTTCCAAGCTGCGCCATTACTGCCCCATCCTTAAATTCAACCATAGAATGAATGATGCTCTGGGGCTGCACTACCACCTGAATCTGCTCCAAATCCATGCCAAACAGCCATTTTGCCTCCATAACCTCCAGTCCCTTGTTTACCAGAGTCGCTGAATCCACTGTGATTTTCTGCCCCATAACCCAGTTTGGATGCTTTAAGGTATCCTCAAGAGTCACATTTTTAAGCTCCTCTCTACTTTTCCCACGGAAGGGTCCCCCTGAAGCTGTTATCAGAAGCTTATGTACCTGATCTCGCTTTTCCCCGTGAAGAGCCTGAAAAACAGCGCTGTGTTCACTGTCCACAGGAAGGATCTGAACTCCATATTCCTTTGCCATGGGCATGATTAAATGCCCTGCTGTTACCAGTGTTTCCTTGTTTGCCAGAGCAATATCCTTTCCTGCCCGGATAGCCTCCATGGTCGGACGGATTCCAATCATTCCCACAATCGCTGTCACCAGAATTTCTGATTCCTGCATAGAAGCAAGCTCCAGAAGGCCGTCCATGCCGCACACCACTCTTGTGTCTGTGTCCCGAATACGCTCTGAGAGTTCTCTGGCTGCTTTTTCCTCCCAGACAGCAGCAATTTTCGGTGAGAATTCTCTTACCTGCTCTTCCAGCTTTTTCACGCTCTTTCCAGCACTGATTCCTACCACCTGAAGGTCTCTGTTTTTTCTTACCACATCCAGAGTCTGCGTTCCAATAGAACCTGTAGAGCCTAAAATCGCTATTTTCTTCATCCCTCTATCCTCTGCTTTCTATTTCTGTTCTTCTCTGTATTCCCAGCCAAGCGAAAATCCGCAATCCGCTTCGCTGCTTGCTCATAACCATATATCTTTGCGCACAGCGTCCGCTCCAAAGGAGCATGTATTACGGGATGCCCATGGGTATAGCTGCTTGCTTGATACGTTTAAGCTCCCAAAATAGTTCTGGCCAGAAAATAAATTACCGGCGCTGTAAAAATAACACTGTCAAATCTGTCAAGAATTCCTCCGTGTCCTGGAATCAGCTTTCCATAATCCTTAATTCCCTGGTTTCTCTTAATCGCTGAAGCAGCCAGGTCTCCGACCATGGAAATGAGCGCGCCCACTGCGCAGATTAAGGCATACTCCCACACTGTGCTGTGAAAAACAGCGGCATAAATTCCTCCAAGCAATGATGCCCCCGCTACTCCTCCTACAGCTCCCTCTATCGACTTTTTGGGACTTAAAACAGGAGCCATCTTATGCTTTCCAAACAAAACTCCAACACAATAAGCACAGGTGTCGCACCCCCAGGAACACAGGAATATGAGCCACACTGCCAGCTTTCCATCCGAAAGCTCCCTTGTGAGATAAATAAAGGACAGCATGACTGCCACATAGAGGATTCCAAAAAAAGCAGTCATCACCTGTGATGCCTCGTATTTTGGATATGTAAATACATATACACTCATAAGAACAATCAGAGAGAGCATAACCCCCATAAACCCATATTTTTCAAAGTCCAATGTCATCAGTACATAATAAGCTGCCGCGCACAGATAACCTGTAATTTCCAGAACTCCAAAGCTTCTGATATGCAGCTTCATAGCCTTGTACAGCTCCTGCATTCCAATCACAGAAATTGCCATGAGAGTAAATAAAAGCACCGGTCCTCCGGTAATAATCGTGATAAGGGCGATTGCTACCAAAACAATGCCGCTGATAAGCCTGGTTATGAACATGCTCCTTCCTCCTTCACTCCTCCGTACCTTCTGTCTCTCTCATTATATTTCTCAATAGCTTTTACTAATTCCTTTCTATGAAAATCCGGCCATGCAACCTCTGTAAAATAAAACTCCGTATATGCAAGCTGCCACAGGAGAAAATTGGAAAGTCTCTGCTCGCCGCTGGTGCGTATCAGAAAATCCGGGTCTGGAATTCCCTGTGTATCCAGAAAATCTCCAATCGTACTCTCTGAAATGTCCTCAGGCAAAAGCTCTCCTGCCTGCACCTTTTGAGCTATTTTCTGGACTCCCCTGCGTATCTCATCCCTGCTTCCGTAATTGAGTGCAATCTGAAAATGAAGCTCATCAAAATCTTTGGAAAATTCCTCTAATCTTTGAATGCTCTCCTGAATATCTCTGTCAAAGCCTGTCTTGTCTCCAATAATACGCACACGCATCCTGTTTCTTTCGGAAATCTTAATACATTTCTTTAAGTATCCCCGAAATAGGGTCATTAAATACCCAACCTCTTCCTTTGAGCGCTTCCAGTTTTCCGTAGAAAAAGCATATACTGTCAGATATTTGATTCCAAGCTCTTTCATATCATCGCAAATTGTTTCCAGATTTTCACAGCCCTTTTTATGTCCATAGCTTCTCGGCATTCCCTTTGCCTTAGCCCAGCGGCCATTTCCATCCAAAATGATTGCCACATGGTTGGGAACCTTCATATCCCTTCTCCTCCTATCCTCTCCGGTTCTCTTTTTGGCACAGTACAGCAGTGAGAGAGAGCCTATTTTCTAAGCCCTCTCTCACAAATACTGTTATACCGTCATGATTTCCTTTGATTTTGTATCAACAGATGCATCCACTTCCTTGATATATTTATCAGTGAGCTTCTGTACCTTTTCTTCAAGCTCTTTTATCTCATCCTCAGACACATCCTGCTTTGCAAGCTTCTTGAGCGCGTCATTGGCATCTCTGCGGATATTGCGGACAGCTACCTTGGCAGCCTCTCCTTTTTTCTTTACATCCTTAACCAGATCCTTTCTGCGCTCCTCTGTAAGCTCAGGAAAAATCAGTCGAATCACCTTACCGTCATTGCTCGGATTCAGTCCAAGGTCAGAGCAGAGAATTGCTTTCTCAATGACCTTAATAAGACGGGATTCCCATGGCTGAATCTGAATCATGCGCGCCTCAGGCACCGTAACATTTGCTACCTGCTGAATCGGAGTGGGCGCCCCATAATAATCCACAGTAAGCTTGTCCAGGATATGCGGGTTTGCACGTCCTGCACGGATAGCCGCCAGATCTGCATTAAGGCTTATCATGGTTTTTTTCATCTTGTCTTCATATTTCTGAATTCTCTCGTCCATTTGTAAAATCTCCCTTTTTATTTTTTATATAGCCTTGCGAGAACAGGAATCTATACAGTCACCCTTGTTCCATGGAATTCTCCATGCACAGCATTTACAATACTGTTCTCCTCTTCGAGAGCAAACACCAGCATAGGCATTTTCTGCTCCATGCACATGATAGAGGCAGTCAAATCCATAGCTGCAAGCTTCTTATCCACAACCTCCTGAATATGCACCTCATCATACTTCCTGGCATCTGGGTTCTGCCTTGGATCGCTGTCATAGATGCCATCCACTGCTTTTGCCAGAAGAATTGCCTCTGCATTGATTTCCACAGCTCTGAGAACGGTAGCCGTGTCTGTGGAAAAGTAGGGATGACCGGTTCCTCCTGCAAAGAAAACCACTCTTCCCTGGGCAAAGCTTTCCTCAACAGCATCCTTGGAATACATCTTTGTAAAGCCACCGCAAATAAACGGAGTGAAAATATCTGTCTTCATTCCCACATATCTGCAGATATCTGACACATAAATGCAGTTCATAATAGTTGCCATCATGCCAATCTGGTCTGCCTTGTTTCTGTCAATGGTTGCGCTGGTGCGGCCTCTCCAGAAGTTGCCTCCTCCAATGACAATCCCCACCTGCGTTCCCTCTTTGACAATCGCCTGAATCTGTTCTGCCACTCCAAGGACAGTCTGCTCATCAAAGCCTGTTTTCTTTTGTCCGGCAAGCGCCTCTCCGCTTAGTTTTAATAATACACGCTTCATTTTTTTCTCCTGCATTTTACCAAATCTGTGTTACCGTTTCATTTCCATTCTCATCAACAGAGGTAAAGACTGTAAATGAATCATAGTAATAATATCCGCCCTCGCCCATATCCGGGTCTGTTCCATAGCTCACGTCATTTGCCTCGCCCACATTTGGGTCTGCCAAAAGGCTGTCTATACTCTGACCTATGTAGCTCTGGGCAATTTCTCTCACAGTTTGCTGATTTTCAGTTTTCTCATCAGGGCTTGAGGGAGATACCTGCGGCTCCTGCGCCTCTGGGGTAGGAGTAGGAGTTACCAAAGACGGGTCTGTTGTCTCCATCATATCGTCTGTATCCTCCTCTTCCTCTTCTGGTTCAGGGGTAGGCGTGAGTATCTCCTCTTCCTCTGACAGCCCCATGCGTGTAAGCACTTCCTGAAGAGTAGAAACCTGTTCCTCTAGATCATTGTCATAATAGGTCGCGTAAGGAACCTCTTCCTCATTCAGGTTCAGGGCAACCTCGCCTATTGACTCCAGAGGAAGATTTCTGAAATAATTTTCATCTGTTCCTGTCTCATCGTTATACACAACTCTCACATCATAGGTGTTCTGCAAAGCAGTCTCTTCTGGTTCATAATAATAATCTGCTTTCTCTCCATCCTCAAGCGCAAACGTATCTTCGATGAGGTCGCTTCCCCACTCAGTACTGTTATAATCTGAAGAGAAGGGTCTCACATAAAAGCCTGTAATGGTCTTGCCCGTTTTATTCACAAAGGTCACTTCAGCGGAAGTTGCGATCCTGTCGCCCATGGTCTTATCTGACACAGCAGAAGTCTCATCTGCCTTCACCATATTTATCAGCTCACCATCTGCCTCTGCTATGTTCTGTCCTGTAACCGCTGTTGTTGCCTGCTGCTTTACATCACTTTCCGCTGACTCTCGGTCTTTTCCACAGCCTGCTGCAAGAGAAAGTATGGTGCATCCCAACAAAACGGCAATATATTTTTTCTTCATAATCCATCTCCTCCTGACAATATGCCAGTTTACTTCCTTCTCTCCTATTATACAGACTCTCCAGTTCTTGTCAACTTCCCGTTTGGTTTTTCACATTTTTTTAAGATTTCCTTATTAATTTGTGTAATAATCTGGCTGTACTGCCTTGCCTACTTCTCAGCAATGCTTCTGATAATCTCCGCGCAGCCCTCATATCCCAAGGTCGTCGTATTCAGGCAGAGGTCATAATTTGTAAGCTTCCCCCATTCCTGTCCAGTATGGAAATAATAGTAATCCTTTCTGTCTCTGTCCTTTCGGTTGATTCTGGAAGGCGCGTCCCTTCTGCTGACCTTATCCACCTCCATAATGCGCTGAATTCTCTGTTCCATAGAGGAAGCATAAATAAACACACGCACAAGCTCGCATTCGTCTCTGAGAATCCAGTCTGCACATCTTCCCACAAAAATACATGGGCCATCCTGCACCAGCTTTTTCATAGTATCCATCTGTGCCTGATAAAGCTTATACGGCATCATAACTCTTTCTTCACTGGTATAGCCATCAGCTATCATGGCAATGTTATAAAGAAAGCTGGTATTTTTCTTCTCATCATACTCCTTGAATAATCCAGGGTTGATTCCGTATCTTTCTCCTGCAATCAGCAAAAGATTTCCATCAAAAAACGGAATTCCCATCTTTTTGGATAACAGGTCCGCCACTTCCCGGCCGCCGCTTCCATACTGTCTGCTTATTGTAATTATCTTCATATATTTCTCCTTTCTGCGTTTTTTCTGATAGTCATAGTATACAATTTTTTTAGAAATAACTCAAGAGTTTACATCATTTTTAACAATTTCTATTTTTTTTCATTTTTTTTGATGATTGTGCTACCTTTTTTTGCGTTTTATGGTATATAATAAATAGGTTACTGAATCTGACAAAAGCTGACGGAATCTGCCAGGAGACGCCACTGCCGCCAGCATTCGCAATCTGAGATTTTTTTATATTGAGGTAAACCACACATGAAAAAGAAAATTCATCCTCTTATGGTTATTCGCTATCTGATGCTATCTGGACTGCTTGCATGTGCTGTACTCTTGCAGCTCGGAAGCAAGGTCAGCAATACACCTGCTGAAACTGTACTTTCCAATGTCGCCGCTGTCTGCGACCTCTCAGGAGCTGTCCAGTCGGATAATCGAATGTTCAAGCGGCTCTACCAGCTAAACGCAGGGGATTATGAAAATATCATCCTCTACATCCCGGCTTCCAATATGGATGTACAAGAACTGCTTATTGTCAAGCTCCGCGACGCCTCTCAGGCAGAGGGAGTAGAGGCTGCTGTCAACGCTCGCCTTCAGTCTCAGATGGACAGCTTTGAAGGTTATGGTGTGGAACAATATCACCTGCTTGAGAATCATATCCTTGAGATACAGGGAAATTATGTATTCTATCTGGTTCATTCCAATGCCTCAAAGGGAAGGGAAGCCTTCCTTGACAGCCTGTAGAAGAACCTGACCCCAACATCATTATTCAGAAAGGATTTATTGTTATGATATTCAGCAGCCTTTTTTTCCTGTATGTATTCCTGCCGGTTACTCTCATTTTATATTATGTGGTTCCCACAAAGCTTAAGAACACGGTTTTGCTCCTTGTGAGTCTTATCTTTTATGCCTGGGGAGAGCCTGTATATATTTTCCTTATGATATTCAGTATTCTATTTAACTACTTCAGCGGTATAGAGATTGCCTTCTACAGGGAGGAAAATCGTGACAAGGACGCCAAAATCTGCTTTTGGGTAACAACAGTGGCGAACCTTGCTATTCTGGGCTTTTTCAAATATTACGGATTTCTGATCGACAATCTCAATGCAATCCTTCCCTTTGAAATTCCGTACCGCCAGCTTGCCCTTCCTATTGGTATTTCCTTCTATACCTTCCAGACCCTGTCTTATGTCATCGACGTTTATCTGGGTAAGGTAGAAGTACAGAAAAACCTGATTCATTTCGGCGCCTATGTCACCATGTTTCCTCAGCTGATTGCCGGTCCTATTGTAAAGTATTCGGATGTTGCCGCACAGCTGGTATCCAGAAAGATTTCCTTAAGACGCTTTGGAGACGGTACAGCATGGTTCCTAAGAGGGCTCGGAAAAAAGGTTCTTTTTGCCAACAACATCGGTATGGTATATGATGCCATCGCTGCCCTTGCCCCTGACCAGCGTTCTGTGATAACAGCCTGGGTCGGCTGCGCTGCCTATACCTTTCAGATTTACTATGATTTCAGCGGTTATTCTGATATGGCCATTGGTCTTGGAAAAATGTTTGGATTTGATTTTATCAAAAACTTTGATTATCCTTATACCTCGTCCAGTGTGACAGAATTCTGGCGCAGATGGCATATTTCCCTTGGCTCCTGGTTCCGTGAATATGTATATATTCCCCTGGGAGGAAACCGCTGCTCTACTCTGAAAAATATCCGAAACATCTTTGTCGTATGGATGCTTACGGGCTTCTGGCATGGAGCTGCCTGGAACTTTATTTTCTGGGGATTGTATTATGGAATTCTTTTATTTCTGGAGAAATACACACTGAAGAGCTTTCTTGAGAGGGTTCCTCTCTTTGTAAAGCATATTTATACCATGATTCTGGTCATGATTGGCTGGGTATTCTTCTCAGCTCCTACTATGGGAAGCGCGACGACTTATCTGGGAAATATGATTGGAATCGGGGGACATGGTTTTATAGATTCCACAGGCTTATACTATCTGGGAAGCAGCGCTATTTTGTTTATACTGATGAGCTTGTGCGCCGGTCCCCTTGTGTACAGGCTTTTCCGCCATTTTGCACTCTCAGGAGGCAGCTTTAAAACAACCAGGGTTGTTCTCGTTTACATGGGAATATTCCTGCTTTGTACTGCATACCTTGTTAATGCAACCTATAATCCTTTCCTGTATTTTAGATTTTAGAAGAAAGAGGCCAGAACATGAATGAACAATTTGAAGAACGTGAAAGCCGCAAGGCTCGTATGCGCAGACTGCGCGGTCAACGCGCAAGAAAAATCCATCAATCCCTGAGCATTGTTTTCTGTCTGACCTTGGTGGTGTTTATAGCCGCAAATCTGCTGAAAAAGGACAGCTCCTTTTCTGACTCTGAAAATAGAATGCTCGCACAGCGTCCTGAGTTTTCCTTCTCGTCAATCGCAGACGGCTCCTTTATGAAAGATTTTGAATCCTATGTATCTGACCAGTTCTTTATGCGTGACAGCTGGATTAGCCTCAAGCTCCTGGAAGACAAGCTTCTTGGAAAAAAAGAATCAAACGGCGTTTATCTTGGAAAGCAGGGCTATCTTATGGAAATTCCGGATGCCCCGGACGAGGAGAATCTCGCCAGAAACCTGCGAGCTATCCAGGATTTTTATTCTCGTCATACAGACCTGAGAATTTCCATGGCTCTGATTCCTAATTCCTTTCATATCCTGAAGGACAAGCTGCCTGCCAATGCTCCTGTTCGCAATCAGGCAGAGGATATCGCCCGCATCACCGGAACCCTGGGACAGAGTGTAAATTTTCTTGATGTAAGCCCTGCCTTAGAGAACCATGCAGATGAAAATATTTATTATAAGACAGACCACCACTGGACAACTCTCGGCGCCTATTACGCTTTTTTGTCTATGGCAGACGGGCTTGGTATCTCTAACCCTATTCAGAATTATACGGTTTACACGGTTGCCAATGATTTTTCCGGTACCCTTGCATCCAAAAGCGGATACCACAAATCTCTAGATACGGTCCAGATTTATGCTCCCCAGGACGTAGAGCCTGAATACATTGTCACTTACAGCGATGACCAGACAAAATATTCCTCTCTCTACCGCTCCGAATGCTTAAATGACAAAGACAAATACACTGTCTTTTTTGGCGGAAACCACGCTACTGTGGATATCGAAACTCCCAATGAAGACAAGCGGGTTCTCCTGGTATTCAAGGATTCCTATGCCAACTGCTTCATCCCCTTCCTCACTCCCTATTTCCGTGAGATTGTGATGATTGACCCCAGATACTACTACGAAAGCATTGACCAGGTCATTCAGAGAAAGAATGTCACTGATGTCTTATATCTTTACAATATCAATACCTTCCTTGGAGATTCTTCTCTGGCAGACACCCTTGCCGCCGACGAACTCGCGCAGGATGCCCAGACAGAAAATGGCACAACGACTGACACTGGCACCGAAGGCGCTGCTGGCACTGACAGTACTACCGATGCTAACAATACCACCGGCGCCGACAGCACTACTGGTACTGACAATACCACTGGAACCGACAG
>JAUNOP010000073.1 GCA_030537135.1 Eubacteriales bacterium
TTCAGAACTGCTCTTTTTGTCTGCTCTGAATCTGATACTTTCCTAATGAATTGTAACATAAAAAAAATGAAAAGAAAGGTGAAAAGGTGACTAAAAATGAGTTTAATAATTCCTACTCCGCATATTGAAGCAAAAAAAGGTGATTTCGCAAAGACAGTTCTTATGCCAGGAGATCCGCTCCGCGCAAAGTTTATCGCAGAGACTTATCTGGAGGATGCACGTATGGTCAATCAGGTGCGCGGAATGTACGGCTTTACCGGAAAATACAAGGGCAAAGAAGTATCTGTTATGGCCAGTGGAATGGGAATGCCGTCCATGGGCATCTATTCCTATGAGCTGTTTCATGGTTATGATGTGGAGAATATTATTCGTATCGGAACAGCCTGCTCCATGTCTGACAAGCTGAATGTAAAGGACATTGTGATTGCAATGGGCGCTTGCACAGATACCAATTTTGCAAATCAGTTCCGCCTGTCGGGAAGCTTTGCTCCCATAGCATCCTACGAGCTGCTCAGCAAAGCAGTAAAGGAAGCAGAAAAGAGAGAGAACCTCCACTTTGAAGTTGGAAATGTGTACTCTCATGACGCATTTTATGATGAATCCGGTTCAACCATGACATGGGCAAAGATGGGAGTTCTGGCTGTAGAGATGGAGACGGCAGGCCTTTACATGACAGCAGCGAGAGCCGGAAAGAACGCGCTTGCGATTTGCACTATTTCTGACAGCATTGTAACAGGGGAGGAGACAACCTCTGCAGAAAGACAGACAACCTTCAACACCATGATGGAAATTGCACTAGAAATTGCCTAATCAGGCGTATGATTTCATTTAGGAGGCCAGGATAAATGCTTATTAAAAATGTAAAGATTGAAAATGCAGACAGAGAAGCAGATGTAAGGATTAAAAATGGAACCATCTGTGAAATAGGCGAAAATCTGAAGGCTTTGGAAGGAGAAGAAATCATAGAAGGGCAGGGCGGCCTTATGCTGCCCCCTTTTGTGGACTGCCATATACATCTGGATACCTGTCTTAGCCTTGATGCCACAGGAGCGAATACCTCTGGTACATTGTTTGAGGGAATTCGGGTGTGGAGTGAATACAGAAAAAATCTGGATAAAGACGAGGTACAGGAGAGGGCGCTTCGTACCTTGCACCTTTATCAGGAAAAAGGAGTCCAGTATGTCCGGTCTCATGTGGATATTTCCAATGACCTTACCGCATTTGAGGCTTTGCTGGAACTAAAAGAAAAGGTGGCTGATGAAATTGAGCTTC
Organism: Eubacteriales bacterium; assembly: GCA_030537135.1. Lineage (GTDB taxonomy): Bacteria > Bacillota > Clostridia > Lachnospirales > Lachnospiraceae > Blautia_A. The sequence goes on from JAUNOP010000073.1 coordinate 1,273, forward strand.
AGCTGGTTGCTTTTCCGCAGGATGGGGTACTTACATCAGAAAAGGTTCAGAAAAATCTGGAGACAGCAGTAAGCATGGGGGCGGATGTTGTCGGAGGAATTCCACACTTTGAGCTTACAAGGGAACATGGTGAGAGAAGCATACAGCTTATTATAGAGCTGGCTCAGAAATACGACAGGCTGGTGGATATTCATTGCGACGAAATTGATGACGATTATTCCAGATTCCTGGAAGTGCTTGCAGCGAAAGCATATGAGACGGGCATGGGGAAAAAGGTTTCAGCCAGTCATACAACAGCTATGCACTCTTATAATAATGCATATTGCAGCAAGTTGTTTCGCGTGCTGAAGATGAGCGGCGTTAATATCATTGCAAATCCTCTGGTGAATGTAAACCTGCAGGGCAGATTTGATACATATCCAAAGAGAAGAGGTATTACCAGAATCAAGGAATTGCTGGAAAATGGTATTAATGTTTCCATGGGACATGACGATATGTATGACCCCTTCTATCCTCTCGGAAATGGAGACATGACAGAGGTGTTGGCTATGGGGCTGCATTTGTGCCATATGATGGGCTATCGTGAGCTGAATGATTCATACCGGATAATTACCTATAATGGTGCGAATACACTGAATCTGGAGCCGGAGCGCTACGGAATTGCTGTCGGCAGGCCTGCCAATTTCAACATTTTTAAAGGCGGGAGCTTCTTTGAGGTGCTGCGCAGCAGACAAGGAATCCGGCATTCTGTGAGAAACGGAAGAGTAATCAATAGCAAAGAATAAGGTGGGGATTATTTATGAAACTGATACTGAATATTTTGGGGATTTTTGTGATTTTGTTTCTTATGTGGCTGTTATCCTATAAGAAAAAGGACGTGCAGATTAAAATTGTTATTAAAGGAATTGTCGTGGAACTGATTGTGGCATTTATCCTGATGAAAATACCAGCAGGAAGAGCTGTTCTTGGAGCGATGTCTGATGGGGTGACAAAGGTATTGTCTTATGCAAATGATGGAATTGAATTTGTGTTCGGAAGTCTGAGTGATCCGACAGCGCCTACGGGATCTATTATGGCAATCCAGACATTTGCGGTGATTATTTTTGTCTCTGCTTTGTTTAATGTGCTTTACTATCTGGGGATTTTAAGTGTTGTAATCAAATACGTGGGAAAATTTGTCGGTAAGATTATGGGAACCTCTCAGGTGGAGACCTTTGTAGCTGCTGCAAATATGTTTCTGGGGCAGTCAGACAGCCCGATCCTGATCAGCAAATATCTGAACAGGATGACAGACAGTGAGATTATGGTAGTACTTGTATCTGGAATGGGAAGTATGTCTGCCAATGTTCTGGGCGGCTATATGGGGCTTGGCATTCCTATGGAATATTTGCTTGTGGCAAGTGTCATGGTTCCCTTTGGAAGTATTCTTATTTCTAAAATTCTGCTGCCGCAGACAGAAGAAGTAACAGAGATTGGAGACATCAAAATTGATAACAAGGGAGACAATGCCAATGTTCTGGCAGCCCTGACCGAAGGAGGAGCAACAGGACTGCAGGTTGCTGTATCGATTGCAGCTACTATTATGGTAATGATATCTACAGTGGCTCTGATTAATGGCGTGCTTGGAATTTTCGGACTTTCTCTTCAGCAGATACTTGGAACATTATTTGCTCCTCTCGGTGCAATGCTGGGAATGGAGGGTGAATATATCAAACAGGCAGGACAGCTATTGGGAAGCAAGATGGTGTTAAATGAATTTGTTGCATTTGCTGACCTGGGTACTGTGATAAAAAGCATGGACTACCGTACTGGTCTTGTCATGACTGTTGCCCTGAGCGGATTTGCTAACGTGGGAAGTATGGGAATCTGTGTTTCTGCAATTGGCGCACTGTGTCCGGAAAAGAGATCTGTACTTGCCAGACTTGCACCTCGTGCCATGCTCGGCGGATTTGGCGTCAGTGTATTGAGTGCTATGGTTGTAGGTATTATTACACTGTTCTGATAAGGAGTGTACACAGTGATAAAAGTATAACTACAGTAAAGAATTAACAGAGCCAGCTGGGAGCATTAACTGCAATAGAAATAACCAGCTTATGTAGAACCACAGGAGATGGATATCCTGCGCGATGAGGAAATTGCTTATGCAAGAAAGCTCAAAGAGCATGGAAGTCCTGCCGAACTAAATATTATAAAAGGCTCTTACCAAGGATTTGATTTTGACCATAGCAGTCCTCTTGTTCAGCGGGTTTTAGAACACAGATGCAAGGTAATAAAAGGTTTTATTTTGTAAGGAGATGGAAAAAGTTGAAAAAATATAAGAGAATTTTTACGATTGTAATGGACTCACTTGGAGTTGGTGAGCTTCCTGATGCAGCAGATTATGGGGATGAGGGAACAGATACGCTGGGACATATTTCCAAGTCTGTAGACCAGCTTCATATTCCGAATCTGCAGAGGCTTGGCATGGCAAATCTTCGTAAGCTCGTACAGGTGGAACCGGCAGAAAAGCCGCTGGGATATTATACCCGGTTAAAGGAGAAAAGCTCTGGAAAGGATACCATGACAGGACACTGGGAAATGATGGGACTGCACATTACAAAGCCCTTTAAAACATTTACAGAGAACGGATTTCCCATGGAGCTGATAGACGAACTTTCTAAAAGAACAGGCCGCGTGATCATCGGAAACAAGAGCGCCAGCGGCACAGAGATATTGGAGGAGCTTGCAGAAGAAGAAATCGCCGCAGGTCATATGATTGTATATACTTCTGCAGATTCTGTTCTTCAAATCTGCGGAAATGAAGAAACCTTTGGTCTGGACGAATTATATCGGTGCTGTGAAATTGCCAGAGAAATTACGATGCGGGACGAATGGAAGGTTGGCCGTGTGATTGCAAGACCTTATATTGGAAAGAAAAAAGGAGAGTTTAAACGAACAAGCAATCGTCATGACTATGCGCTGAAGCCATATGGAAAGACTGCACTGAATGCTTTGAAGGATGCGGGACTGGATGTGATTTCGGTCGGCAAGATCTTTGATATTTTTGATGGAGAAGGGCTTACCGAATCTAATAAATCCAAGAGCTCTGTGCATGGTATGGAGCAGACTATTGAGATTGCAAAAAGAGATTTTACAGGTCTTTGCTATGTGAATCTAGTTGACTTTGATGCTCTTTGGGGACATCGGAGAGACCCACAGGGCTATGCACAGGAAATTGAACGCTTTGATGTGAAATTGGGTGAATTGCTTGCTCTTCTGCATGAGGATGACTTGCTGATTGTTACAGCTGATCATGGAAACGACCCGACTCATACAGGCACAGACCATACGAGGGAGCATGTACCGTTTCTTGCATATTCTCCGGCAATGCAAGGACATGGAGCGTTGGAGGAGATGGAAACCTTTGCAGTGATCGGCGCTACGATTGCAGAAAATTTCGGGGTTGAGATGCCAGAGGGAACGATTGGAAGCTCGATTCTTGAGAAAATAAGGTAGAAAGGAAGAGCGGACAGTGGATACTTCAATGATGATAGAAATGCTTGGCTATTTGGGCTCCTTATTAGTGGTAGTATCAATGTTAATGACTTCTGTAATAAAATTAAGAATCATTAATACGATTGGAGCCAGTATCTTTGCGGTATATGCACTTATTATTCGTTCTTATCCGACAGCATTGATGAATACCTGTCTGGTAATCATTAATATTTACAATCTGATATGGCTTTTAAAGAAAGAACGGCATTATGATTGAATTGACGGCAAGGCGGATGAATCCTTTCTGCATTAATTATATTTTGGATTACTATAAAAGCGATATCAAAAACTATTTTCCAGAATTCCATATGGATATGACAAGTATTGATACTGCTTATATTGTGTGTGCAGATGCAATTTTGGCCGGAATTTTGCTTGGAAGAAGGGTTAATGGAGACACTTTTTTGTCACTATAGCATTTCCCTGTATATCCCCCTATTCACAATAGAATCAAACAAAAAATGACAGTGTTTGAGAAAAATATTGTCATTTTTTATTTGGTTCTTTTTTTCTATAATAAACTCATCATTAAAAAGACAAGAAACAGACTTAATAAAAGGAGCATAAAGGATCAGAGACTCTGAAAAACTATTTTTGAATAGGGAGGTTAATATATGGGGCAGTATTATCTTGCAGTGGATATCGGCGCGTCCAGCGGCCGTCATATGCTGGGCTATCTGGAGGATGGCAGGATGAAGCTGGAGGAGATCTATCGTTTTGAAAATGGGATGGATCGAGTGGACGGCAAGCTTTTGTGGAACACGAACCGCCTGTTTGCTGAGATTATAAATGGAATGAAAAAATGCAGTGAGCTGGGAAAAATTCCTGTCAGTATGTCAATAGATACCTGGGCAGTGGACTATGTGCTTCTGGATGAACACGACCAGCTCCTGGGAGATGTCTACGGATATCGAGATCATCGGACGGATCGGATGGATGAAGAGACAGGAAAGCTTATTGACGAGAAGCTTCTCTATACAAAAACCGGAATTCAGAAGCAGACCTTTAATACAATCTATCAGCTGATGGCGGTTAAGAAGAATACACCAGAGCTTCTGGACAGGGCAAAAACCTTCCTGATGCTTCCAGATTATTTTCAGTTTCTTCTGACAGGCAGCAAGGCGTCAGAGTACACGAACGCTACCTCCACTCAGCTGGTCAGCCCGGTTTTGTTCCAGTGGGATGAACAGCTGATGGAAAGGCTGGGCTATCCAAAGGAGATATTCCTTCCTCTTCAGACGCCGGGAACCCTGGTAGGAAGACTTAAGGAAGAGATTCAAAAAGAGGTTGGCTATGATCTGGACGTGATTCTTTGCGGAAGTCACGATACCGCGTCTGCAGTTATGGCGATGCCCAGAGCAGAGGGAGAGAGCATTTATATCAGCTCTGGAACCTGGTCTCTTATGGGAATTGAGTCCCCAAAGGCGATTATTACAGATGAAGGAAGGATTTCCAATTTTACAAATGAGGGAGGCTATGACTATCGCTTCCGCTTCCTCAAAAACATCATGGGACTGTGGATGATTCAATCTGTGAGACATGAGTATCAGGATGCCTATTCCTTTGCAGCCTTGTGTGAGATGGCAGAGGAGAACAAGGATTTTCCGTCCAGAGTGGATGTAAATGACGACATGTTCCTCTCGCCGGATAACATGACAGAGGCAATTCAGCAGTATTGCATGAACACTGGACAGAAGGTGCCTCAGACAGTCGGCGAGCTGGCGGCAGTGATTTATCAGAGCTTGGCGGACTGCTATGGAAGGGCTGTGCAGCACCTGGAACAGATTGTCGGAAAAGCCTATGACAGTATCTATATTATCGGAGGCGGATCCAATGCCGCGTACTTAAATCAGCTGACTGCAAACGCCACTGGCAAAACCATTTATGCAGGTCCAGGAGAAGCGACTGCAATCGGCAATATCATGGCGCAGATGATTAGAAATAAGGAACTCAAGGATCTGCCAAATGCAAGAAAATGTGTGTTTGAGTCCTTTGACATCAGGGTATTTGTGCCTGAAGAAGAGGCTGCACATTGATAAAGAGGAAAAAAGGAGGATTATTATACGATGTTAGTGAATACCAAAGCAAATATAGGATTGTTTGCCATTGCCCTGGGCGCATATCTGCCGCAGTTTCCATCTCTTGTTCCAGAGTTTGAGGGACAGTATGAGGCATTTAAGAAAACCATTCCAGATACGGTTGAGGTTATTGACGGCGGAATAGTTACTACAAAGGAGAAGGCTGTTGAGGCAGGAAAGCTATTTCGGGCAGCAGATGTGGATCTGGTTTTTGTACAGATGCTGACCTATGCGACCTCTTACAATATGCTTCCGGCAATACGGGATTTGGATGTTCCGGTGGTTCTTGTCAATGTCCAGAAGCTCAAGGCTTTGGACTATGACCATACTGACATTGCCTCCTGGCTTGGCGAGGGCTATGCCTGCGGAGCAGTCGGCGAGGCAGTCGCAGATCTGGAACGCTTTGGCAAGCGTCATGCTGTCATTACAGGCGTTGTCGAAGGAGGCGATGAGGGAGTTCAGAAGGAGATTGACGAGTGGTGCCGTGCTGCTCAGTGCAGAAGAAGATTCCGCGATACTAATATCGCACAGATTGGCAGACCTTATCCTGGAATGATGGATCTCTATATTGATGAGACAAATCTGTACAGAAGAATGAACCTGTACACAAAGCAGTTTGACTGGGAAAAAATGTGGGCGATTGCCGATCATGTGACCGATGAAAAGGTGATTCGTGAAAAGGCGCAGGACATTCTGGATACCTTTGATATCGAGGGCGGCGGAAGCATCGAAGAGGTCTGGGAAATGGCTCGGTATGTGGTGGCCTTTGAGCAGTGGGTGAAGGAGGAGCAGTTGGGTCTCATTGCTTCTCATTATGATGGCTTTGCACAGGGAAAGGCCGGCGTTTTGGACAGTATGCTGATTCCGGCGTTCTCTATGCTGATTAAGCAGGGAACAGCCTGTGCAGTGGAGGGCGACATGAAGGTGGCTATGGCCATGAGCATTTTGAAGACGATTTCCGGTACAGGTCAGCTTTCAGAGATGTATTCCATTGATTTTAACGATGATATCTGCATTATCGGACACAGTGGCTCCGGAGATGCCGACATTTCCGCTAAGAAACCGACCATGAAGATTGTAAAGGTATTCCACGGCAAGACCGGAGGCGGATATCTGACACAGTTCTATCCGCATCTCGGACCAGTTACCTACCTGGCAATCACACAGGACGGGGACGGCCGCTTTAAGTTTGTTGCTGCAGAGGGTGTGAATGAGGAAGGAAAGATTCTTTCCTTTGGAGATACCAACATGAGAACCCGTTTTAGCTGTGGGGCAAGGGAATTCGTCAACCGCTGGAGCGAGGCTGGCCCGACCCACCATATGGCAGCAGCTTCAGGAAGACATATTGACACTATTTTGAAGGTGGCAAAAATCTTTGACGTGCCGGTTGATATTGTGACTCGCTGAGCGAACAGGACAATCAATGGTCAAGCGGAAATTCGCAATCCGCTTCGCTGCTTGCTTGATACGTTAAATATGAGATATTTTATAAGGAGGAATATATAATGAAGTTTTTGGATGCAGAGTTTGTAAAAGGCTTTATCAGAATGGCGGACGACGGCTGGCAGCAGGGCTGGCATGAACGCAATGGCGGAAACCTTTCCTACCGCGTAAAACCGGAAGAGGTAGAGTCTGTCCGTGAAAATTTCAAACCACAGGAATATAAGCCCATCGGCACCTCAGTTCCTGCGCTGGCAGGAGAGTATTTCCTGGTTACTGGAAGCGGAAAATATTTCCGCAATGTAAGCATTATGCCAGAGGATTCTATCTGCATGATTGAGCTGGATGACAAGGGAGAGAATTATCGGATTGTCTGGGGTCTGGTAAACGGCGGCAGACCGACCTCTGAGCTGCCAAGTCATCTGATGAACCTGGAAGTGAAGAAGCTCCAGAACCCGAAATACCGCGTTGTGTATCATGCGCATACGACTAATATTATTGCTCTGACCTTTGTGCTTCCACTGGAGGACAAGGTGTTCACCCGTGAGCTGTGGGAAATGGCAACAGAGTGTCCGGTCGTATTCCCGGACGGCGTGGGCGTGGTTTCCTGGATGGTGCCGGGAGGAAGAGATATTGCAGTGGCAACCTCTGAGCTGATGAAGAAATATGACCTGGCAATCTGGGCGCATCATGGAATGTTTGCAGCAGGAGAGGATTTTGACCTGACCTTTGGTCTGATGCACACAGCTGAGAAATCAGCAGAAATCCTGGTGAAAACTCTTTCTATGAGACCAGACAAGAGACAGACCATCACACCAGATGATTTCCGCCAGCTTGCAAAGGATTTTCATGTGGTTCTTCCAGAAGAGTTTCTTTACGAAAAATAAAAAAAGGAGTGGGATAAATTATGGTAAATCGTTTTGTATTAAATGGTATTTCTTATCATGGAGCAGGAGCAATTAAGGAAATTCCGGAAATCATTAAGAGCAAGGGACTGAAGAAGGCGTTTATTGCATCTGACCCGGATCTGGTGAGATTTAAGGTAACAGCAAGGATTACGGATCTTCTGGATGCAGAGGGTATGGACTATGAGATTTATTCTGAAATCAAGCCAAACCCGACAATTGAGAATGTAAAGGCTGGCGTAGCTGCTTACAAGGCGTCTGGCGCAGACTATATGATCACAGTTGGAGGCGGCTCCTCCATGGATACAGGAAAGGCAATCGGAATCATTATCAACAATCCGGAATTTGAGGATGTGCGTTCCCTTGAAGGAGTGGCTCCTACAAAGAATAAGACTGTGTTTACTATCGCAGTTCCGACCACAGCAGGTACGGCTGCTGAAGCAACCATTAATTATGTAATCACAGATGTGGAGAAAAAGAGAAAGTTTGTGTGTGTGGATACCAATGACATTCCAGATATCGCTGTAGTTGATCCGGAAATGATGTCCACTATGCCTAAGGGACTGACTGCTGCAACTGGTATGGATGCGCTCACTCATGCAATCGAGGGCTATACCACCAAGGCAGCATGGAGACTGGCAGACTGCCTGAATCTGGAAGCAATTCGACTGATTTCCGCCAACTTAAGAGGCGCTGTAGAGAACACTCCAGAAGGACGCGAGGGCATGGCGCTGGGTCAGTATGTGACAGGTATGGCTTTCTCTAACGTGGGACTGGGAATTGCACATTCTATGGCTCATACACTTGGAGCTGTTTATGACACTCCTCACGGCGTGGCATGTGCAATGATGCTTCCAATCGTTATGGAGTACAATGCTGAAGTAACCGGGGAGAAGATGAAAGATATTGCAGAGGCTATGGGTGTTAACACCACTGGTATGACTCAGGAGGAGTATCGTGCGGCAGCTGTGGCAGCAGTTCGTCAGCTCTCCGAGGATGTGGGAATCCCGAAAAAGCTTGCTGCTTTGAAGGAAGAGGATCTGGACTTCCTGGCAGAATCCGCTTATGCAGATGCCTGCCGTCCGGGCAATCCGAAGGAAACCAATGTAGAGGATATTAAGGCTTTGTTCAGAAAGCTCATGTAACAGAAGCCGAACACACAGGGCAGGGGGATGCGCATCGCGTTATCCTTCTGCCTTTTTGTGCGATATGCCCGTCAAGCGGCCGTCGCGCTTGCGCGAGCGGACATTTGAAGGCTATTCTCGCATTTTCAGACGCGCCTCATTTGGGGTCATTCCGTATTCTTTTTTGAATTGCTTATAGAAGAAGTTTTGATTTTCATATCCAACGGAAAGAGCGATTTCAGCAATCGGCATATCGGAATCATACAGCCGGTTCATAGCGATCAGCAATCTCTGCTTGGCCTGCATTTCTTTAAATGTAGAGCCGGAAAACTTCTTGATGATTCTGCTTAAGGATGATTGTGTATATCCGATATGCTCTGCCAGCTCATGAAGGGTTCCTGTGTCATAATGATCCATGATATATCGCCGTACAACAAGCATCAGAACATTGCTTCGCTTATCGCTCTGATCCAGAAGAATATTCTCGGCACTGCTTAAAATGTGCATGAACAGAAGCGCAAATGTATTCTCTGAGAGCTTATGCCAGTTTCTGGGCTTGTTAATCAGAAGAAACACTGTATTTTGAAACAGGTTCTGGATACAGGGATTGTCTGCTACGGAAAAATAGAGGTATTGCCCTACGCAGCTTTCCCCCTCCAGTGCATTTACCATAAAGCTGGCCAGAATATTATCCTGCCCTATGAGGCTGATAATATTTTGGAAATATTCTGGACGTATCAGAATATTCACGGCGAGGTCATTTTCTCCGCAGGCAAAAATCGCATGCTCAATATTCTGATTCATAAACAGCAGCTCTCCAGTATGTATAGTTATTTTTTCTCCATTAACCGAGTGTGTCACAGAACCGGATATGACATAAAAAATCTCCACATAATCATGCCGATGGCGAGGAAAATCGATAAAACGTGTGTGTCTGCGAACAGCGATATCATCGGCTGCATTTTCCATGAATTTGTCGCTTTCCACTACAAAATCCGGTCTGCTTGTATATAGACTTTTCTGAACAGATGTCTTGCCGTTTAAGATTTGCTGTTCCTCTGGCGTGATTTTTCTGAATTCCTGAAACCAGTCTCTATACATAAATAATTTCCTCCCATGTATATTTGAAGTAAAAAAAATTATACACGAGAAAAATGGGTACTTCAACAGGAATTCTATATTTTCCGTAATAGAGGCATAAAGATCACGAAAGGGACAAAAACATGAAATCATTGAGAAAAGTCAGAAAGAGTCTGTGGCCAATGTTGACAGTAAAATCGTCATTTATTATAATAATGTTATTAGGAGGGATTATTTTGGACTCGAATATTGGATTAGAACAAACACTGCAGTCATTTGATGGAAGGAATATATTTGATACGCCAGCGAAAAGACTTTTTTCAAGAAAAGAAATTCTATCTGTGATTCTGAAATATGTAGTTTCAGAATATAAGGATTGTACAACAGAAGAAATTATGGAATTCATTGAAGGAAGCACCATCAAGACAGGAACGGCTGCTGTTTCTCCAGATATGTCGAATACCATTGAAGGTATTAATACAGAGAGCAGAATTAAAGGAGAGGCAGCTTCGCATTTTGATATACTTTTTAAGACACTGCTTCCGGAATCTGAAAATAAAATAACAGTGAATCTTTACGTGGATTTGGAAATACAGAAAAATGCCAGACCAGGATATCCAATTGAAAAACGCGCGGTGTATTATGCAGCTCGTCGGATTTCCATGCAGCTATTAAAGGTCAGCGATGTAGAAAAAGGATATGGGGCTTTGGAAAAAGTATATAGCATTTGGATATGTGCGGACAATGTTCCTAAAGAGGAACAAAATTCTATCTCCTATCATAAAATGATAAATTACAGGCATGATAATATTGCAGCAAATAGCACTTCTGATCTTATGGAGATAGTAATTATTCGCCTTGGTGAAGAGTATGTGGGGGAAGGGCTTTTGGATATGATATATGGTATTTTTGATGGAAATAAAGAAAAAGTATTCAAATATATTCCCAAAACAAATACTGCCAGTTTAAAGGAGGTGGAGGAAATGTTGAGCTTAACAGAATTTGCTGAAAAAAGAGGG
>JAUNOP010000020.1:0-5033 GCA_030537135.1 Eubacteriales bacterium
TAAACCGTTCGCCAAAAGTCATGTAAGCAATGCGAAGCCCCGGGCACAAGCTTTTTGTCATGCCGCAGATGTAGATACTTTGTCCGCTTAAGAGGTCGAATATGGACGGCAAAACCTTACCTTCTGCAGCAGACAGCCATGTTGAAATTTGGAGATTTCACCAATTCTTGCTTCAAAAGAATAAAAAGTTTACTACAGCAGAGGCTCATTTATTTGGACAATGCAGAATTCATATTTACAGGAAAGAAATTTAATTTATTGTATATACATCTACGAATAGGATGATTCTTTTTTTGTTTTCAAGTTTGATTGCAGGCAACGGCTACGATATGGTATAATTTATTGAAACTGCTTGGCGGAAAAACATACAAGACTGGATGGTGAAGGAATGAAGAAAGTACATTTTTCTTTGTATCATAAATTTACATTACTCCTGATATTCGCAGGATTGATTCCAATGGGAATCATATGCTCAATTATGTTAAACAAGATGCTGGCAGAATACCGTTCCTCCGTAATAGATAACTACACACAGGCTGTCTCCTATATGAATATGAGTGTTAGCGATACTTTGAAAAATTACGATGAAATTACAAAGATGCTTTATTACTACTATACGGAAGCAGATCGACAGACCGTTCTGACATATGGAAATTATGATAATATCCGCCAGATTTTAAGTTGGGAGCATTCAAAACGGGATGAGGCTATGGAACGTTTCATGAATACTATTCAGAGTGTGGATGGAAGCATTACAGCCGTTCACTTTATAGCACAGGAAGACCAGAAGGAGAAGCAAAGCTTCCATACCAGTACGGCCGGCAGTTTTCTGGAGGATGAGGATTTGTTTGAACGTGTTATGGGATATGAGACAATGAGCAGAACGACGAGAAACGCCATGATTATTCCTGTACATAAGAATTCTTACTATCGGGGTGAGGACCGTCAGGTATTTACAATAGCGCGCAATTATTATAATCTAGTGAAGCTTCGGCCGGATAATATGTACGACTATGTCGGCACGCTTTTTATTGATATTGATGTGAACTGTTTAGAGAGCATTTATAATCAGATAGATGCTATGGGGGAGAATAATTTTTATATCGTGGATTCTCAGGATAAGTGTTTGTTCACAGAAGTGTCAGGGGAGTTGGATGAATATATAGAAGTAGAATCCGGGTTCAACGAATATGGATACAAGGTGAAGCTTAACGTGGGGTATGACCAGATCTTTTCTCGTATAAAAGATTTGCAGCATATCATGTATCTGATTCTGATTTCAAGTTTTCTGGCGCTGGCATGGGGAGCTGTATTTTTTACCAGACGTCTGACGGAGCCGATTCATAATATGATGGATAAAATGGCTCAGATTGAGACAGGAAACTTTCAGGTCAGCCTTCCTGTCAGGACGAACGATGAGATTGGTATCCTGTCAAAGCGATTTAACCAGATGTCTCAGGAATTGAATAGATATATCAGTCAGGTCTATGTGGCTCAGCTGAAACAGGCAGAGGCAGAAATGACAACCTTAAAGTCACAGATTTATCCTCATTTTTTATATAATACTCTGGAAGTGATTCGCATGACAGCAGTGGAGCAGCATGACTTGAAAGTGTCTGAGATGATTGAGGCTCTTTCAATCCAGATGCATTATATTATAGGAACAGTACAGGATATGGTACCTCTTGGAAAAGAAATAGAAATTGTAGAGAAATATGTCTACCTTTTAAATTGCCGGATTGAGGAAGGGCTGACCCTTCATTCAGCAGTGAAGCCCTATGATTCTGTTATGGTACCAAAACTGATCTTACAGCCAATTGTGGAAAATGCATATGTTCACGGAATTAAGCCTCTGGGTTCGGACGGAGACATCTGTATTGAAGCCGAGGAGACGGATAATCGTTTCGTCATAACAGTCATGGATAACGGTGTTGGAATGAATGAGGAGGAAATTGAGAAACTGCAGGACATCCTGACAGGAAATGAAATAGGAATCAGGAATGAACATAACTGGCAGAGTGTGGGGTTAAAAAATATTCATGACAGGATTCGCCATCTCTACGGGGAGGAATATGGGCTTCAGATCAGCAGTACGGTTATGCTGGGGACGATGGTCAGTATCGTTTTGCCGCTTTCGGAAAAAAAGGAGAGAGTTGAAAGATGATCAGGATGGTAATAGCAGATGATGAGAATGTCATCATCCGGGGCATTCAAAAGTTGATTGACTGGGAAAAGTATGGGATTGTAATTGTTGGCAGCTACAAGGATGGCAGGGCGGCTCTTGACGGCATTATCAAGGAAGAGGCGCAGATTGCGCTCCTGGATATTAATATGCCTAAAATGAACGGGGTAGAGATCCTGAAAGAACTGTCGAAGTTAGGGATACAGACAAAAGTTGTATTCATCAGTGGATTTCAGGAGTTTGAGTATGCCAGATCGGCATTGACTTATGGCGCAAAGGGATATATCTTAAAGCCGATTGTACGTAAAGAACTGCTGGACAATATTCAGCTATGTATAGAAGATATTCATAGGAACCAGGAAAAAAGAGAGCCGGAAACAGCCGTAGTTTCGGAGAAAAAGTTAAAGTTGTTGGCGGATCCTGAAGAAACGGTCTATGTACCTGCTTTGCTCCATATTGCTTTCCGGGGTGGTTCTAAACAGGAACGGAAACTGATCCATTTCTCCGTAACCAGTTTCCTGGATAAAAGGTTAGAAAAGGATGATAAGGGAATCTATTTCGAAAAGGACGAACATCAGATCCTGGTGTTTAAAGGAATGGCGAGGGAGGAGTTGGATGATTATATTTTAAGACTGATCCAGGAAGTACAGGAGAAAACCAGGCAACACATTGGATTGATTGTGGGCCGGGAAATAGATTCTATGGGGGAAATTCCGCGGGTTTATCAGGAGTGCAGGGAAAGATATGGATGCTTTTTTTTCTTTAGCGAGTGGAAAAAGCCGATTCTATATCAGGATCAGGAGCTTTTCTACCGAAAGGTTACGGCAGAGGAGCTGGAAGAAGGACAAAGGAAGCTGATTGAATTGGTTATAAGCCAGAATGAAGAAGGATGGAAGAAACAGTACGACTGGTTTACGCATTGCATTGCCGTGATTGCGAAAGGAAAACGGGATGATGCAGCGTTTCGTTTTTGTGCAGCAATCCGGGACGCTCAGGCAAAATTGCGCGAGATGGGAATTGAGATAGCCCCTGATATGAAAGACCTGCTGGAGGCAGGAAGAAATACGGAAGATTTTGCAGAGATGGCATCCGTTTATAAGAAATATTTCTGCGACTTCTATCATTTGGTATCAGAGTCGGTGGAGAAAAATGACAGTAAATCTATTACGGAGGTAAAGCGATATATTGAGGAGCATTATGCGGAAAATCTGACGCTGAAGGTTATGGCGGATTATTTTCATATGAATACATATTATTTCTCCAGTTTTTTTAAGAAGAATACAGGCATAAATTTCAAAGAATATCTAAATGAGATTCGTTTAAAACATACGGTATCTCTGATGGTGACTACGGATAAAAATATCGGGGAAATCATGAATGAGGTAGGTTTTGCAGATATGCGTTCGTTTACAAAAGTATTTCAGAAAAAGTATAATGAGACGCCGGGAAAATATAAGAAAAGGTTGGCCAAAAGCAGTAAGGATATCATTCTGTAATGGATCATGCAATTCTAAAAAAATGAAAATCAGAACTTAAAAAATGTATATTTTATAAAATAGGAAGATGATAAACTGACACCATAACAAAGGAACAACAAACAGTTAGTAAAAGGAGGAAAAACAGGATGAAAAAAAGAATTGGGAGTTTATTGCTTGCTGCTGTTATGGTTGCAGGAACGGTTACCGGATACGGTGGGCAAAATGTAGAAGCTGCAGGAAAAGGAGGAAGCGGCGAGAAAACTCAACTGACAATTATGTTTGCCGGAGGGGATCAGAGCTGGAAAAAGGCGGTCAATGATGTGGCGGACAAGTTCATGGAGGAGAATGATGACATCGAATTGAAACTTGAACCATCAGGCTCCGGGGTATATGACGATTTCCTGAAAACCAAAGATGCGGTTGGGGAATTTGGAGATGTCGTAGAATTAAAGAGTACGAAAACCTATGCGCGGTCTGGAAAAATCATCGAACTTCCAGAGAGCATCACATCTAAGATCGAGACACCTATTGTGGTAGATGATAAGATTTATGGTGTGCCTACCGCTGTTAATACGCAGGGAATTATCTATAATAAAAAGATTTTTGACGAACTTAATCTGGATGAACCGAAGGATTATGCGGAATTTTTAGACATTTGCCAGAAAATCAAGGATTCAGGTGTGGATCCACTGGTAGTAGGGGCGAGCGACCTGTGGCACATGGGATTCTGGGTAAACGGATTTTTCAGAAATGATGTAGTCAGCAGCAATCCTGATTTCCTGAAGCAGAGGACTGAAGGAAAGACGTCATGGACGGATCCGGAGCCCACAAAACTTATGGAGGATATGAAGGAACTGTTTGACAAAGGATATGTTCAGGAGGGCTATATGAGCACTGCGGACAGCCAGACTGCTGCAATTCTGACATCCGGTATGGCGGCAATGCTGTTTTCCGGTCCCTGGATGTTCTCACAGCTTGAAGAGGCGGACGCAGATTATGAGTACGGTTTCTTTTTCCTTCCGAATGATGCCGGAGAACTGAATGTATTCAGTGATAATGGTTCAGGATGGTCTATTTCAGAAGAGTGCGTGGCTGATGAAGCAAAATACGATGCAGCTTTGAGATTCCTGGATTTCTTCTACTCTACAGACGTATACACAGAAGTAGTGAAGGCAATGAATGCGATTCCGGCAACCAAAGAGGCAATCAC
This sequence comes from Eubacteriales bacterium, assembly GCA_030537135.1. Lineage (GTDB taxonomy): Bacteria > Bacillota > Clostridia > Lachnospirales > Lachnospiraceae > Blautia_A. The sequence continues at coordinate 4,871 of JAUNOP010000020.1, forward strand.
CTATGAGGCATCCGAAGTACAGGAGAATTTAATTGCAAAATTCCAGGAAGAAAGTACTAAAAAGTGGACACATCAGATTGGTGACATGGATACACCGGATGGATTTAGGGATTTTATGTATAAGACTGTGCAAAATGTGATTTTGGGACAGACTTCTGTTGAA
>JAUNOP010000020.1:5133-7942 GCA_030537135.1 Eubacteriales bacterium
AATAGCTGGCAGCAGTTTTGGAAGATAACATTTCCGCTGTTGGCGGGGTCGATTACGATCAACATGACGCTTGCATTGATCAATGGTATGAAGGTATTTGACCAGATTAATGTTATGACCAGCGGAGGCCCTGGATTTGCGACAGAAACTATGACTTATTACATATATAAGGTGGCATTTGCGGAAATGAGACAGGGGCTGGGTACGGCTGCAAGTATTATCTTGTTTGTAATGATTTTGGTCTTTAATCAGATACAGTCCAGAATATTGAGAAGCAGGGAGGTGGAGTTGTAATGAAGAGAAAAATGAAGGCATCGTGGAAACCTGTAGATGTTTTGATACTGGTAATATTGATATTCCTTGCAATCATATTTTTATTCCCGACATTTTATGCTTTTATGTCTGCATTAAAGACGAATGGTGAGATTCTCAAAGACTCTATGGCACTTCCAAGCAGGTTAAATTTTGATAATTTTATTTATTTGTTCCAGGAGACAGAGTTCCCAAGAGCATTGATGAACAGTACGATTCTGACAGTAGTGTCTATGATGCTTATTATTATCGTCGTACCGATGGCGGCTTATGGCATCGAGAGAAAGCAGTCTCGGGCAACAAAGGCGATTTATAGTATTTTCATTGCAGGAATGATGATTCCGTTTCAGGTATATATGGTTCCATTGTTCAAGCAGTTGAAAGTATTAGGGCTATATGGGACATTAATAGGCCCGGTTGTTATATATGTGGCAGGTGCAGGCTGTTTTGGAACTCTTTTATATTGCAGTTTTATCCGTGGAGTACCGAAGGAATTGGAGGAAGCGGCAGCCATTGATGGCTGTGGAAGGTTTCGTATCTTCTGGCAGATCGTCTTTCCGCTTCTTAAGCCGTGTACATCAAGTTTGATTATTATCAACGGCCTCGGGATTTGGAATGATTATCTGATGCCAAGCCTTGTGTTAAATTCAGATACAGGAGCAACTATTAATGTGGAAATATTCTCTTTTGTAGATCAGTTTACCAGTCGTTGGGACGTTGTATTCGCGGGAACCGTATGTGGCATGCTTCCGATACTGGTTATCTTCCTTTGCCTGCAGAAATATTTTGTTAAAGGTGTTGCAGCGGGAGCCGTAAAAGGATGATATATATGATGGCACAATAGCATCATTATCAATAGAGGCTGTCGGATATTAAAATATTTTTCCTGACAGCCTTTTTGGAACAGATTGCACGAGGAGTATATATTTATGATTAAGAATCCGATTTTAACAGGTTTTAACCCGGATCCATGTATTTGCAGAAAAGGTAATGATTATTATATAGCAGTCTCTTCTTTTGAGTGGCTGCCAGGGATTCCGGTATATCATTCGAAAGATTTGAAAAATTGGGAATTACTGACACATATTATTACAGATGAAAATCAGGTAAATCTTAACGGACTTCCCTCCGGCCAGGGAATATGGGCGCCCTGTATTACCTACTGTGAGGCTGAGGATTTGTTTTATGTAGTATATGGAAGTGTTGTTCCCAATGGAATGAATATTGATAATTATCTGATTGCAGCAAAGGATATCATGGGACCATGGAGTGAGCCGATATATTTACAGTCCTCTGGATTTGATGCTTCGCTCTTTCATGATGATGACGGGAGAAAATGGCTCGTATCCCTGGAGTGGGAAAGAAGGGACGGATACCAGAAACCGGGAGCAATTTGTATGGCAGAGTATTCTGTGAAGGATAAGCGGCTGATTGGTTTTCCCAAAAGAATATGGGATGGCGGTACCACGAGAGGATGGATTGAAGGACCGCATCTTTATAAGCATGAGGGAAAGTATTATCTTTTATGTGCGGAGGGCGGAACCGGCTATCACCATTGTGCATCTGTTGGCAGAGCAGATACGATATGGGGGCCTTATGAAGCAGATCCGCAAAATCCGGTTATTACTTCTATCATAACAGACGGAAGCGAGGGGAGGACAAAGGCGGCAGAGGATCATATTTTTTATAATCCTGATATTGCTATCCAGAAATCCGGCCATGCCAGTATTGTAGAAACACCGGATGGAAAATGTTATGCCGTGCATTTGTGCGCGCGTCCCCTCCTGCCAGAACTGCGCTGTACGCTGGGAAGGGAAACTGCGATAGAAGCAATGATGTGGACATCAGACGGGTGGCTGCGAAAGAAGAATGGCTGTCCCCTTCCGGATGAGTTTTGCGAGGAAAGCGGCGCGGAGGAAGTCAGAATGCCGACGATTTCGGATCGTGATGATTTTGATAACAGTGAACTTAAGATTGGATACTATGCGCCCCGCTCTATGCCGGAGAGCTTCGCAGATGTAAAGTCAAGACCGGGATATGTGCGGCTCCGGGGACAGGAGGTACTGGATTCCTATGGCAGGGCCAGTGTTCTTGCAAGGAAGCTGACCTCCGTTCACAAGATGGTTACTGCAAAAATGGAATTTATCCCGGAGGTTCATCAGCACACTGCAGGGATTGTGCTTTATTACGATAATCTGAATTATTTGTACCTGCGGAAGTATTACAGCGAGACACTGGGAGGGAGCGCATTGTCCATTGTACACGCAGAAAAAGGAAAAGTGACAGAGCATGTGGAGACAAGGATACCGGTAATAGATGTTCCATTAAAGCTCCGTATCTGCATTGATGGTCATAAGACACAATTTTTCTGGGCATACGAGGAGCAGGAAGTGTATACGCCTATAGGCAAAATATTTGATACTTCCCGTTTTTCAGATGAGTATTGCGGTGAATTTACCGGAACAGTGGTGGGAATGGCATGTACGGATGGGGTATA
>JAUNOP010000020.1:8042-42834 GCA_030537135.1 Eubacteriales bacterium
ATTGCGGTGAATTTACCGGAACAGTGGTGGGAATGGCATGTACGGATGGGGTATATCGCAGAAAATACGCTGATTTTGATTATTTTGAAATAAAAGAAATCTGAGAGGCCAGGGATGATTCACAGTTAATGGAGAGAATGGGTATGGAGAAAAACAGAAAAAAATACAGGATCGATACGGAGGAAAACAAAGAGTTTTTAAAGGAAATCCGTGAGAACCTTCTTGCTTTCGGACATAAGTTTCCATCGCCCCAGGGAAGCTCTTACTATCTGGGAGACGACGGGACACCATGGAAGGAGCGCAAAAGAGAAACGTGGATCACCTGCCGTATGGCACATGTGTACAGTATCGGAACGTTTCTGGGGCATGAGGGGAGCAAAGAACTGGCGGATGCCGCGCTGAAGGGGCTGAGAGGCGAACTGTATGACCAGACCAACGGAGGGTGGTATCCGGGGGTTACGGCAGAGGGAGCCGCCCTTCCTGATAAGCAGTGTTATGGCCATGCGTTCGTAATCCTGGCGGCTTCTTCCGCGCTTCTGGCAGGAAGGCCGGGGGCACGGGAGCTTCTGGAGGAGGCATTGGAGCTTTTTGATCTCCGCTTCTGGGATGAGAAGGAGGGGCTTGCCGCAGATACGTGGAATACGGATTTTTCGGTGTTAGATGACTACCGGGGGCTGAATGCCAATATGCATACGGTGGAAGCATTTCTGGCTGTGGCAGATGCAATGGGAAGGGAGATGTACCGGACCAGGGCAGGACGTATCATCGACCATGTAATCTCATGGGCGGCAGCAAATGAATGGCGTATCCCGGAGCATTTTACAAAAGAATGGAAGCCTGAGCTTGAGTATAACAAGGAGCGCCCTGCAGATCCCTTCAAGCCATATGGAGCTACACCGGGTCATGGAATCGAGTGGGGACGGCTGATCACGCAGTGGGCGCTGTCCGTATTCAGGGAGGATGAGCAGGCACGGAAACCTTATCTGGATGCGGCGGAGAAGCTTTATCAGAGAGCGGTCGGTGATGCATGGAATGCAGATGGGGCGCCGGGAATTGTATATACAACGGACTGGAAGGGTGAGCCGGTGATCCATGACAGGATGCACTGGACGCTTGCAGAAGCCATTAATACATCGGCAGTTCTGTACCGTACCACCGGAAAAGAGAGGTATGCGTCCGATTATGCACAGTTTATGGAATACCTGGATAATCAGGTTCTTGATCATGTGAACGGATCCTGGTTCCACCAGATGAATGAGAAGGGAGAAGTAACCGGAAGCGTATGGCCGGGGAAATCGGATCTTTATCATGCGTTCCAGTCCACCCTGATCCCTTACAGCAGGACAGACGTGTCGGTTGCTTCGGCAGTATACCGTAAGAGCTGTTGTCTGGAACAGGCGTAATAAAAGCAAAAACGGCAGGAAAGGAAATATCATGGTAGAAAACAAATTAACGGGATATGAGGAATGGGCGGAAGGAATTGCTTCAAAAATCCGTAAAAAGATGGAATGGGTAAGTGAAAAGAATAAAGATAAGATCCCCTATACGACCAATGAGGCAGGAGATTACGACGACCGTTCCGATACAAACAAAAAATGGGCGTTGGATGATGGCCTTAACTGGTGGACAAACGGATTCTGGGGCGGCCTTATGTGGCTGCTCTATCAGGACACGAAGGATGGGCGTTATGCGGAGATCGCAAGAATTTCTGAATACAGGATGGAGAAATGCTTTGACGATTTTTACGGGCTGCATCATGATGTGGGATTTATGTTCCAGCTTTCCGCGGTCGCAGATTACCGACTGACAAAGAATGAGCGATCCAGAAAGATCGGGCTGCATGCGGCGAATCTTCTTGCCGGAAGGTTTAATCCGGCTGGAAATTTTATCCGTGCATGGAATGAGGTTTCCAATGAGGATACAACCGGCTGGGCGATCATTGACTGTATGATGAATATTTCCCTGCTGTACTGGGCGTGGGAAGAGACAAAGGATCCGAGATTCCGCCATATTGCCATGGTTCATGCGGATACTGTGATGAAGCATTTTGTAAGACCGGACGGTTCTGTGAACCACATCGTGGAGTTTAACCCGGAAACAGGAGAAGCGGTGCGAAGCCTCGGCGGACAGGGATATGGGGAGGGTTCATCGTGGACAAGAGGCCAGGGCTGGGCAGTTTATGGGTTTATGATCAGCTACCGCCACACCGGAAAGCAGGAATATCTGGATACCGCAAAAAGAGTAGCCCATTATTGTATGGCCAATATCCCGGAAAATGGAATTATTCCGGTGGATTTCAGGCAGCCAAAGGAACCGGCGTATGAGGATTCCTGCGGAGCCTGCGTCATTGCCGGCGGGCTTCTGGAGATTGCGAAGTATGTGCCGGAACAGGAAAAAGAGATGTATGTGAACTCTGCGGTAAAAATCCTGAAAGCAATCGACGAAACCCGTTCGGATTGGGGCAGAGACTGTGATGCGGTCGTACAGAACTGTACAGGGGCATATCACAGCCCGGAACATCACTTTACCATGACTTATGCGGATTATTTCTTTGCGGAGGCAATCTATAAACTAAAAGGAACCGGAACATTTCTCTGGTAAAGTAATGGAAAAAAGAAGAAGGATTATGGAATTGAGAACAGCAGCATCACCGAGAGACGTGAAGCATTATACAACAGAAAGACTCAGGGAGGAATTCCTGATTTCGCCTGTATTTTGCAGGGATGAGATCAAACTGGTATACAGTCATATTGACCGTATTATTACAGGAAGCGCCATGCCGGCAGAAAAAAGCCTGGTGCTGACAGCAGGACAGGAGCTCCGAGCCGAGTACTTTCTTCAGAGAAGAGAACTTGGGGTGATCAACATTGGCGGTCCGGGACGGATTCTGATCGATGGAAAAGTCTGGAACGTAGGGAGCAGGGACGGAATGTATATTGGCATGGGCGCAAAAGAGGTTATCTTTGAGAGCGAAGACAGCGGGAATCCTGCAAAGTTTTATCTGAACAGCGCGCCTGCGCACATGGCGTACCCTACAAGGCTGATTAAGCCGGAGGGTGAACCGGAAGAGGGCGTTGTGATCGTTCACCCTGAAAATAAGGTGGAGCTTGGAAGCCTGGAAACATCCAACCACAGAACCATCTGCAAATATATCCTTCCGGGACAGGTGGAAAGCTGCCAGCTTGAGATGGGTATGACACATCTTGAATCCGGAAGCGTATGGAATACTATGCCGTGCCACACCCATGACCGGCGGATGGAGGTTTACCTGTATTTTGACATTCCGGAAGATGGATTCGTGATGCATTATATGGGGGAACCGACGGAAACCCGCCATATTATTGTACGAAACGAAGAAGCCGTCATTTCACCGAGCTGGTCCATCCATTCCGGCTGCGGATCCCAGGCATATACATTTATCTGGGGAATGGTCGGAGAAAATCAGGATTTTGATGATATGGATAACATTGACAACCGGGATTTAAGATAAGGAGAGGGAAAATGGATATGTACAAAATGTTTTCATTGGAGGGAAAAACGGCTCTGGTAACAGGCGCGGCATATGGGATCGGCTTTGCGATCGCGGAAGCGCTTGCGGGAGCGGGAGCTAAGATTGCCTTTAACTGCAGAGGACAGGAGCATCTGGAAAAAGCCCTTGAGGCATACAGAGAAAAAGGAATCGAGGCGAAAGGGTATATCTGTGATGTGACGGACGAGCAGCAGGTAGTACAGATGGCTGCGGATATTGAGAGGGAGCTTGGAACTATTGATATTCTGGTAAATAATGCGGGCATCATCAAGAGAATTCCCATGCATGAAATGAGTGCGGAAGAATTTCGCCAGGTAGTGGATATTGACCTGAATGCGCCGTTTATCGTTTCCAAGGCCGTCATTCCCGGGATGATCAAAAAAGGCCATGGAAAGATTATTAATATCTGTTCTATGATGAGTGAGCTTGGGCGTGAAACTGTATCAGCATACGCGGCGGCGAAAGGCGGTTTGAAAATGCTGACCAAAAATATTGCTTCCGAATACGGTGCGTACAATATCCAGTGCAATGGCATTGGTCCCGGATATATTGCCACACCGCAGACAGCGCCTCTCCGTGAAGTGCAGGCGGATGGTTCCCGCCATCCATTTGACCGTTTCATTATCGGGAAAACGCCCGCGGCGCGCTGGGGGAATCCGAAGGATCTGATGGGACCGGCAGTATTTCTTGCCTCGGACGCTTCTGACTTTGTAAACGGACATATTTTGTATGTAGACGGCGGCATTCTGGCATATATAGGTAAACAGCCGTAATGCGGAAAATGTTATATGAAACGGAGAATATAAGTTATCGGAAGGAGAGGACGCTTGCGTACTCTCACCCGATAACTTAACGACAGAATCGTAGATTCTGGAGTGCTATGCGGTACGCATAGTGTTTGTTATCAGATGGAGGAAAATAAAGATGAGAATCGCATTGATTAATGAAAACAGCCAGGCTGCGAAAAATGCTGTGATTGAAAAGGCATTGAGAAAAGTAGCAGAGCCAATGGGATTTGAGGTGAAAAACTATGGAATGTATACAGCAGAAGACGATTGCCAGCTTACCTATGTTCAGGTTGGGATCCTGGCGGCAGTTCTTTTGAATTCCGGGGCGGCAGACTATGTAATTACGGGATGCGGTACGGGAGAAGGGGCAATGCTTGCCTGCAATTCTTTCCCGGGTGTGATCTGCGGTCATGTGGAGGATGCGTTAGATGCTTATACATTTGCCCAGATCAATGATGGAAACGCGATAGCCATTCCGTTTGCCAAAGGATTTGGCTGGGGCGGAGAACTGAATCTGGAATATATTTTTGAAAAGCTGTTTTGTGAAGAAAGCGGGCAGGGATATCCGAGAGAGCGCGCGGTACCGGAACAGAGAAACAAGAAGATCCTTGATGAGGTAAAAAAAGTCACATATAAAAACCTTACAGATATCCTGAAAGAGCTTGACCGGGAATTGGTGAGGGGCGCCTTATCCGGGGAACATTTCAGAGAATATTTCTTCCATGATTGTAAAAATGAGAGCCTGGCAGACTGTGTAAAAGAGATCATAGACCAGGGGGGGAAATAAATGCTTTGTCTGAAAATCATTGACAAAAATCAGATTACCGCAGCAGTCAGCAGGGGTGAGCATGAGGCAAATCTGGCTGTATCACGGGAATATGAGGAGGGTGACAGGATTTTTCTGGAAGTTTCTGAAAAGCCCTGTTTTGTATGGCTTCAGATGGATGACGCATTGGGAAAATCTCTAGTGTATGTGAAGGAGGATATCCAGTATACGGTGCCTTTTGGGGAGCAGAGAATTAACCTGTCTCCCAAGGCTTTTTCCAGGAAACGCCATCTGGTCAGTGTCAGGGAAGCAAGAGATTTTGAAATCAATACCTATAGAAATCTGGCATTGAATGTAAATGACCAGCACGGAAATACCATGTCTTTCCCTCATGCTTCTGCAAATGTGGAAACAAGAGGGGAGGCAGTTTTTGCCGCAAAAAATGCCATTGACGGAGTTACAGCAAATCACTGCCATGGAGAATGGCCTTTTGAATCCTGGGGCATTAACCGGAATCCGGATGCCAGAATGAAGCTTGAATTTGGAAGAGAAGTGAAAGTTGACAGGATTATTGTTTACCTTCGGGCAGATTTCCCACATGATAACTGGTGGGAAAAAGCCACAGTAACTTTTTCAAACGGAGAAAATATGGAACTTACGTTCAGAAAGACAGATGAGGCGCAGGAATTTGTTTTTGACGTAAAGAAAATAAGCTGGCTGGAATTGTCGCACCTGATTGCTTCCTGTGATCCCTCGCCGTTTCCGGCACTGACTCAGCTTGAAGTTTATGGGAAAGAAATAATGGAAGAGGAATAGAAAATGAAAACAATGGAAGAACAGCTTTATAAACTTGGGGTAATGCCTGTTGTGGTTTTGAATGATGCAAAAGATGCACTGCCTCTTGCAAAGGCGCTTTGTGATGGCGGGCTTCCCTGTGCAGAGGTGACTTTCCGCACGGAAGCGGCAGAGGAATCTATCCGTATCATGAGCGCAGAATATCCGCAGATGCTTATTGGTGCAGGTACCGCCCTTACTAAGGAACAGATAGATTGTGCTGTGGCAGCAGGAGCGAAATTTATTGTAAGCCCGGGGTTTGACCCGGAGATTGTGGATTACTGTATGAAAAAAAATATCCCGATATTTCCAGGATGCATTACTCCTTCTGAGGTGGCGCAGGCAGTAAAGCGTGGGCTGAAAACTGTAAAATTCTTTCCGGCAGAGCAATTTGGCGGCGTGGCGGCGATCAAAGCAATAGCAGCTCCATATACAACTGTGCGTTTTATGCCTACAGGTGGCGTGAACGCTCAAAATCTTCACAGCTATTTGGAGTGTGATAAAATTGTGTGCTGCGGCGGAAGCTGGATGGTAAAAAGCGAGTTGATCAAGGATGGAAAATTTGAAAAGATCAGGAAAATGACAGAGGAAGCAGTCGCATTGGTAAAGGAAAGCCGCGGTTAAGGAGGACACATATGAACTTGAATTTAAAACAAGCAGATGAATGCAGATATGATGCAGTTTCATTGGGGGAAGTTATGCTTCGGCTGGATCCGGGTGAGGGCAGAATCCGTACAGCCCGATCCTTTCGCGCATGGGAAGGCGGAGGAGAGTATAACGTAATCAGAGGCCTTCATAAATGCTTTCGTTTAAACACTGCGGTACTCACGGCGTTTGCAGATAATGAAGTGGGTCTGCTTATGGAAGATTTTATCAATCAGGGCGGTGTGGATACTTCTCTCATTAAATGGATGAAGACGGATGGGATTGGAAGAATTTGCAGAAATGGCTTGAACTTTACGGAAAGAGGATTTGGAATCCGTGGAGCAGTAGGCTGTTCAGACAGAGCAAATACGGCAATTTCTAAAGCAACGCCGGAAGACTTTGATTTTGAGTATATTTTTGGCAAGTTGGGAGTCCGCTGGCTGCATACGGGAGGTATCTATGCCGCTCTTTCCGAACAGTCCTGCAAGACAGTGCTTGAGGCTATTAAAACTGCAAAAAAGTATGGAACCATTGTATCTTATGACTTGAATTATCGTCCTTCTATGTGGAGCGCAATCGGGGGGCAGGCGAAGGCACAGGAAATAAATAAAGAAATCGCAAAGTATGTAGATGTCATGATCGGAAATGAAGAAGATTTTACCGCGTGTCTTGGTTTTTCTGTGGAAGGAAACGATGAGAATCTGCAAACCCTGAATTTGGACGGCTATAAGAAAATGATCAATGAGGCGGCTAAGACTTATCCGAACTTTAAAGTAGTTGCAACCACATTACGGGAGGTAAAGACAGCCAGTGTCAATGACTGGAGCGCAATCTGCTGGGCTGATGGTGAAATATATAAAGCAAAAGACTATAAAGGATTGGATATTATGGATCGTGTGGGAGGCGGAGATTCTTTTGCATCGGGACTTATTTATGGATTGATGACTACAAAAAATCCTGAGCTTGCCGTTAATTATGGCGCGGCACACGGTGCATTGGCTATGACGACTCCGGGCGATACTACAATGGTAAGTAAAAAAGAGGTAGAAGCTATTATGGATGGTGCAGGTGCCAGAGTACAGAGATAATGGAGGCAGGCAGATAAAAGTGAGAATCAGAATTTGTGATGCAGGTGCAGTAGGTGACGGAAAAACAAAAAACACCGATGTGATACAGAATGCAATTGATTGCTGTACCCAGAACGGTGGGGGAACGGTATTCATTGATCATGGAACTTATGTTTGCGGAACCATTTATATGAAAAGCAATGTGACGCTGGAGATTGACGCGTCAGCGGTTCTTCTGGCAAGTCCGGACATCGAAGATTATGGAAAAGATACTCACCATAACCGCTACAGGAATGAAACAGACATTGACCGCTGCTGGATTTTTGCGTGTGACCAGTCCAATTTTGCAATTAAAGGAATGGGAGAATTAAATGGGAATGCGGAAGCTTTCCCAAATGACGGGGATATTCATCGTCCCATGATGCTGCGATTTCTGCGATGCAGTAATATTCATCTGGAAGGAGTCAGGCTTTATAATGCGGCTGCATGGACAACGGCTTTTCTGGATTCTTCCTATATATGGGTAAGCAAAGTAAATATACAAAATGAAAAACGTTACAATGGAGACGGACTGGATTTTGATGGCTGCAGCCACGTTTATGTGGATAGCTGTTATATTAAAGGGACAGATGATAATATCTGTCTGCAGTCAAGCGGCAGGGAATATGTGACAGAAGATTTCCATATTAGTAATTGTACATTGACATCCGTTTGTGCGGGAATCCGTATCGGTCTGAAGTCAATCGGCCAGATCCGCAATGTAACAATTAATAATTGTACACTGGAAAACATCTGGCGGGAAGGGATAAAGATAGAGTGTACGGAAGGCGGAGATATTTCCAACATTGTGGTAAGCAATCTGATCATGCGGAATGTATCCAGACCGGTTTATGCGCTGCTAAATAACCGTTTTTGTCCGGATGATCTTGGAAGTTCGGTAGAACTTATGGAAATGCCGGAAATCGGGACAATGAGAAGGCTGCTGTTTACAAATCTTCTTATTGAAGATGAGGAGGAGATGAAGAACACGCATTACCGCTTTGAAAATGACATTATGGGATCACCACGTTTTAACGGAATTCGCTTTGATGCGGAAGAAAATCACAAAATTGAAGATGTGACTCTGCAAAATATTCGTTATACGACCGTTGGAGGAGTAAAGCGGAGCGATATTCCCCCGACATATCCCCAGGTGCTGGACCAGAAAAAATATCCGGGAGATGAGACTTCCTCAAATTATTATCCTGACTGGAGCAGAGTTTCCCATATGGATATCAGAAATGTGGAGAATCTGTATATGGCGAATATAGGCTTGCGAAAGCTTTATGATGATGAACGGCCGGAATTCCTTTTGGAAGGATGCAGTATCCTGAAACAGGAAATAATGGCAGGATAAAAATTTCATTGCTGCCGGAAAGGAGAACAGATGAAAATAGGACTGCTTCAGACAAAGCAAAATGAGCTTTATGATTTTACGCGGCCGGAAACGATGCGGACAGAGAAAGAAATTCTGAAATATCAGAAAGAAATGATAGATAAAAACCTGCAGCTTGCAAGAAAAGCGGCCGGACAGGGAGCACAGGTTCTGGTAACGTCTGAGGCTGTGAACTATGCCGGGCGTCCGAAGCAATACAGAGGAAATTATAATACGCTTATCAGACAAACGCAAAATGAGTTGTTAGAAGCATTTTCCCGGATCGCGGAGGAATTTAAGGCATATATCGTTTTAGGAATGTTTTTGGCTGATGCTGAGGATGAACTTTATAATTGCGCGCTTCTTCTGGAACCTCACGGAAGCATGAAAGCGTGTTATAAGAAAACACATCTGGCGGGTGAAGAAAAAGAGTATCTGAAAGCGGGAAATGATTTGCCGATTGTGGAGACTGAATACGGAAAATTCGGATTTGCCGTTTGTTGGGATATGCAATTTCCGGAAACAGCACGGATACTTGCGATAAAAGGTGCAGACATTGTTTTCTGCCCCACATGGGGGTGGGAGTGGATCTATGGGCCTGCCAGAGCGTATGAAAATGGGATTTATGTCGCAGCTGCAATGGGCGTTCCTTATTGGATGGACATTGAAGGGCTTCGCAGTCCCAGCCAGATCATTGCTCCGGATGGCAGTATTCTGGTATGTGGGAATATCTCTGATGATGAGGCAGTCGTCGGGGAAGCGGATATCAGAACAGCAAAAGTATATCGAAAAGCGCGGTTAGATGATCGCCGGCAGGAATTATACAGAAAAATCCGTAATACAGTCTGATGAAGGATGAAACAGCATTATACATAGGAAACTGTTGCATGAGAATAAATGTAATTTCACCCAGATCGGAATTTGCCCATTCGATTAGCAGGAAGCTTGGAAAATATGAGATAGTTTGGCATGATATAAATAAGCTTCCGAGAAAGCCGGAGAATTTCCATGCTGATCACGATAGAGTAATCGGTTATCTTATGGAAACAGATTGTTTCTGTCAGGCAGACGAAAATCTGATAAAATATCTTAGAATGAATGCATATGATGGATTTATTCTTGTGGTTTCGAGAAGTAGACAACGGTACAGACAGATAGAAGAAAAAATTCAGGCAATCGATGCAGGCGCGGACGAATATATCGGATATATTCAGACGGATGAAGAAATTACAGCCAGTGTGAAAGCGTGGATTCGCCGGCTTTTCGTGATGGAAAACGGCGTTCTGGAGGTTGGAGGGGGAACATTTCAGGTCAATCTGAGGGAAAGAAAAGCTTATATGGACGGTACAGAGCTTCCGCTTACCAAGATGGAGTTTGACATTGTGAATTATCTGATGATACACAGGAACCGAGCCGTTTCTTACCAAGAGCTTTATGAAGCGGTGTGGGAGAAGGAATACCTTCATGATGATATGAATATCATGGCGCATATCCACCGTATCAGAAAAAAGATGGGGGATGATACCAGAAAACCACGGTATATACAGAATGTATATGGAATCGGCTATATGATAGAGGGAAAAGCAGCGTACACTGCAGAAAAAGAAGAAAACCCATAAGTGCATCTGTATGTGCCATGCGAACTCAAAAGCACAATATATTACATCAAATTCTTGACGCATACCATATCTTGTGTTAAGATGATAATGAAATTTGTATTTGTATTCATCAGGAAGATGGATAATCATTTTTCGTTCCGGGTATGACCGGGAGACAATTATGAGGAACCTTTTATGTTCCTGGCTTATGGAAACGATGCGGCCATTTAGAATGAACAGTTCTAAGTGGCCTTTTTGTATTGCCGGATATCTGGAAACGATGCGGCAGATCATTTGTCATTTCCATAAAAGTAATACAGATACAAAGATATTTTCAAAGAAGGGAGGGGAAAAATAAAGCGCAGGAAGTGAAGGCAGACGGGCAGGAGAGGATCGCAATTCAGAAAAAATATCATAATGGAAATCCGCAGGCAGGCATTTAGAAGGAAATTCTAAGTGCCGTTTTTTATGCGGAAAATCCCAAAATTACAGGAGGAAGGCATATGAACAAATCAATTTTTATGGGACGTCTGGTAAGGGATCCGGAAATCCGATATACGGATACGGAGAAAGGGGAACTTGCGATTGCTAATTTCCGGATTGCGGTGGACCGGAAATTTGTAAGAAAAGACGGTGTCAAAACGGATTATTTTACCTGTTCCGCCTTCGGGCGGCTTGCAGAATTTGCGGAGAAATATCTTCTGCAGGGAATCAAGGTTGTTGTTAGCGGAAGGATGGAAAATGACAACTATAAAAATGAAGACGGCGAACAGGTCTATGGCATGCGGCTGATGGCGGAAGACATTGAGTTTGCGGAAAGTAAAAAGGCAATGGAGGATCGGATGGAAACAGAAGAGAATGACCGCAGGGAACGTTCCTCCGGACAAAGCTCAGAAAGAGGCAGTTCCGGAAGAGCTGGCAGATCCGGTTCTTCATCCAGAGAAAGGGACAGTGAGAGAGGCAGAAGCTCCGGCAGTTCCAGACATCCTGTCAGAGATGAGGGTTATGAGAATGAAAGAGGGCAGGACAGGGATTCCGGCAGGAGAAGTTCCGGAAGATGCACCGGCAGCAGAAGCTCCGGTGGAAGAACTAATGGAAGCAGAAGCTCCGGCAGTTCAAGGCCTGCAGGCAGGAGCCGCAGCGTGGATGAAGAGTATATGGAGGCTCCGGATGACGATCTGGATTTTGATTAAAAAGTACCGGATTTTAAACGCGGGAGGGCTAATCAGTGTGCGAATTAGAGAGATGGATAGAAAGAAATAAAAAGCTCTGTGTGCTGACAGGGATTTTCGGGCTGCTGGTATCGCCGTTTTTATGGCCGTTTTTTCTGGCGCTTATTTTCCAGTCCCTGTCGCTTGCCGTACCCATTATTATATCCCCTCACGAAGAAAATATGGAAGTGGAAGCGGATAGACCTGACGAACAGCAGATGGGATGATATTTATGCGTGGTTGCCGGAGAACGAATACGATGACTGTGTGCAGATAACATTGGAGGCGCTGACAGATACGGAAAAGCTTTCAAAAAGTCTGGAACGCTACCGGCAGCTTACTGGGAAAGAATACAGCCAGCGTTTTTGGGAAAGCCAGTCGCATCGGGACAGAAAGACCTTCCGGCATCTTGCGGGATATGGCATGCTGCCGGTTGTGGGATATATGGAACAGTTTCTGGAAGCGTTCCGCAAGGATGAGGAAAACGCAAAGGACGAGTGGAAAAACCTGCTCTGGTACCTGCACGATTATGTGAAAGAGGTCCAGTCCCATGAAGCATATGCGATACTGGAGCTTTATGTGAAAGAAATCGGCGTGAATGATCTGGATGGGATTTTTGAGATAACTTCAGTCATGGAATCGCTTTTCACCGAAGCATACGGCTCATGGCATTACGGACGCAGCGCCCAAAAACTGGAATTTTTCCGGCCGTTTCTGGATACCAAAGAGTACAGGCAGGTTTTCCAATGGATCGATGAATTTGTTTTCCGAAATGATACGGAGCATTATCTTCCGTTCCTGGCACGGTTCCTTTCCTATGAAGACCATCTTTTGTGGTTTCCAAAAGAGGCGGCACGGGAAATCTTCTTTTGCCTGCAGGCGGGTAAGGACGCAGAAAGGATGCAGGGGGCATTGAGGAGGCTGTATCTGACAGAGGAAGAGCAGAAGGAGCTGCGCAGCCGGGAACAGCTTATAAAAGACCGGCGGGAATTGAAGAAAAAAATGGACGCCGTAAAGGGCATGAAAAAGGCATTTACAAAAACTGTTTCCGAAAGCCGCCAGAAGGATGGGCAGTTTAAGGAAATCCAGACTTTTATCAAACATGCACTGTCTGAAAAAAAGGAGGCTGAAAAAAGTGCGGCTTCTTATCTGTGCGCGTTTTTTTCAAAAGAAAGGGTCTTCCTGCACAGCAGGGCGGAGATGGAAGAATTGTTCCTGCTGCTTTCCACGCTGTATAGAAGCGGGGCAATGGAACTGGAAACTGTGAAAGAATTTGTGGGTAAAACGGAGGAACTGCAGAATGGAGAAACAGATATTGAGGCACATACAGACGGTCAGTGATATGGAAAGGGCGCATATCCCGTACACATTTGTAAAAAAATTCGGGGAGGAACGGTGCGCGCAGGTAAGCAGGGCTATTATCGAGCTGGAGCTTCCCGGTATCATCCGGAAGCTGTCCGAAGACACCTGCGGCTATTTCATGAAGGATAGCAGGATGGTTGGTTACCTGAAACAGATGGAGCCGGTACTGGAGGAAAATGCCCTGACGCGGCTCCAGAGCCTGTTCTATCAGGCAGGGGAAGAAAAACTGACAGAGAAGGAATGCAGGGATGTGCAGGAAGTACTCCTGAATGAAGAAATCCCGATCTTTACGCAATATTGGTTCCTGAAATACTTTAAGCACCGGAACCTGAATGAAACAGAACAGCACCAGGTGTATAAAAGCCTGGAAAAATACAGGAGATGGGAATTTGCTGATCTGGAAGAACTTTCGGATGAGGAGCGGATGATCCTGGCGCACCCATTATTTACGACTTCGCTTCTGGACTGCATATGGAGTATCCGGGAAGCGTGGACATTGTTGCTGGGTAAAGGGGTATTGCCCCTGCTTCAGATGATTTATGCCAATGCGGTTCCCGGACAGAGGATAAATGAAAACCAGCTGCGGCAGCTCGCAGAAAAAACGTCCCGGATCCAGATACTCTTACAGGATGTCTTAACGTTTTTTACGGAAGATCAGCGGCAGAGGTTTCTATCCCTGTGGCTGGGAAACAATGTGCTCCTTAAGGAGCTGGAATATCTGGCGAAATTACTGCCGGATATGGGAAAGGAACAGAAGGAATATATCCTGAGCGGAAGGCTGCCGTATGCGTGCTGTGTGTACAGAATCCGAATGGAACAGCTTCCGGCCGGAAAACTTAACAGCCGGCAGGAGCAGCTCCTGATTTATGCAGTCGTCACAGGAAAAAAGCATTTCCTGAAGCTGGCAGATGAAAACAGTGAAACATTCCTTGCATTAAGCTGGAATTCTCTTTTGCTGGATCCGGATATTTACAGGAATTGCCTGAACCTTAATACGCTGAATGAAAGGAACCTGAAAGAAGGCTGCTGTCTGGAAATGCGGCAAAGGGGAAAGCAGTACCTTGGCAGGGAAGCTTATACATTTGAAGAATTAAAAGTACTTGCGCCTTTAAATGAGTATCATTACCGGTTTTACGATCTCCTGGCAAATGAAAGAAGTGATGAACGGCTGCGCACGCTGAGGGAATTTGTGAAGCGTAACTGCATCCTGTTTGACGGGAAAGAGGAGGAGACGCAGCTGCAGAGGATGGCATGCCGCCTGTCCGAAAAGCCGCTTTCCGTATGGATACAAAGGGAACTGGGGCATATAAAGGATCTGGATACGGAAACAGCTTTAAGGCTTCTGGCCGGCTGGGAAGATTACCAGAGATTTGTGCCGGAGCTTTCCAACGGCTGGCAGGCAATGTACCTGGTAAGGAATAAAGAGATACTGCCAGGATACAAAACGCTGGCAGATTTCCAGAGTGACATACTTAGGAAAGATAAAACCTGGCTGTGGCTGGAGAGCCATCTGGACATTCCGGAAGAATTTACAGAGAAATATGAAGGGAGAATCCGTCAGTTTGTGTGCCGGGGCGAGGCAAATATCGTCTATCAGTTATGTGAGGACATGAACCACAGGCTGGTAACCGCAGAGCTGATGGGGGCATTTGAAAAATTGAAATACCATGAAGGCGACCTGGAGAAGGAAATTGCGTTCCCTGTCTCGGAAGGGCAGGAAAATTTGTGGAAGCAGAATCTGGAAAAACGGGAGCATGGATGCCGGCTGTGGGAAGAGGACCGTTTTATTCCGGTACTGCAGATCGGGGAGATCCCGATGGAAACCTGCATTTCTTACCGCGGCGGGGTAAACAAGAACTGCCTCCTGTCCTGCTTTGACGCAAACAAGAAAGTAATTTATTTTGAAACGGATGGGAAAATTGTGTTCCGCGCTTTGATCCGGCTGACAAAAGGCTCTGTAAAGGAAAAACCGGTTCCATCAAAGAAAATCGAATTTGCGGACCTTACAAAGGAAACGAAAAAGGCAGAATCCGAGGAAGAACTGGTTTTATTTCTGGAGCGCCCTTATTTTGGGGGAATCAGCGAAAACAAAGAAAACGGGATCATATCTAGGGTTTTCCAGATGGTACAGGAAAAAGCAGAAATGCTGCAGGCACGCATAGTGATCAGCAACAGCTACCGGAAGTATGAGGCATCTAAGAAGTATGAACTGACCGATTATTACGTTTATATCTCTGCATCAAAAAACGGGCAGCAGTATCTGGACAGCCTTGGTGGAAAGGCAACGGTAAGCGATTCCGGCACATACGGGAAAAACAGTTTTCTGGTGCCAGGCATGAAAAAGGAAAAACTTGCGGCATAGAGATTTCTGACGCAGGAAGCAGAAAAAAGCAGGGAACGCCGGTTTATGGCGTTCCCTGCTTTTCTTTTGGCTCATCCGGCACATATTCCATGATATCTTCGATCCGGCAGTCAAGGATTTTACAGAGGGTGTTTAAGGTGACGGTCTTAACGACCATATTATGGCGCAGCCGATGCAGCTGTGCTTTATCAAAGCCATAGTCTTTAATCAGTTTGTACTGGCTGAGATTTTTCTTCTTGATTGTCGCCCACAGGCGGTCGTATTTTATCATCTGTCGAACTCCCTTCCCTTGCATTTTAAACGGCAAGCCTTTACAATAATATGGTGTGTGTACGCACCATATTATTATGAGCGGGAATCCGTAAAAATACGGTTTAAAATGGGAGGAATATTTTGACGGGAAAAATACAGGCTGCCTGCCTTGCGCTCATTTACTGCTGTTTGTATTCCGGATGCGGCAGGGCGCAAACCAAAACAATAAACACAATAAATGAGAGCGTAGAAAGTACAGCGGCACAGAACGAATACCAAATGGATGCCACATCGCTGGTAGAAGGGGAGGATTGTTATATATGCGGAGAGAGGGAAGAAAGCCTGATGCCGTATTACGCAAAACGCGATTCCATTGGCATTGTCCACTGGAATAATATGGAGATCATAGATTCTGGCGTAAGAGCTTATGACGATGACGGGAAGGAATTATTCGGACAGAAGAACAGTACCATGAGCATCTGCTCTTTTTGCGAAGGCTATGGCAGCGTTACGGTGGATGGGACACCCAACAGGGGCTTTACTCATGTGAAAGCGTACTATAAGGAAAAGGATGAACTGGATTTTGCGGCAGTCCGTGGGATGGTATGCCAGAAATGCATGGATAAAGCGGCAGAGTTTTATGAAGATCAGCGAAACGCCGGAAATGAGAACCGGATCGCGGCAACAGGCTACTGCCTGGTGGATTTTTCGACCAGGGAGCTTTACACGTTGTCTGATCCGTACCGGGGATATTTTATCAGAGACTATTATGTGGAGTATGATATTGTGGAAGAATCCGAGGGGACGGATGGATACATAGAATTATTTATAATGTATGCTCCGAAGCGGGAATCGTAGTATATAAATAAGGAGCAGTCAGATTGTAGAAACAGAATATATGGAAATAGTGGATCTTCTCGTAAAAAAAACGTTGATTTTCCAGTTATTTTCGGAACTTTTGGGGAAAATGGAATTGCACCCAAAGGGCATACATGTTTTTGCGAAGAAAACAGATATGAATTGAAAATTTTGCGACCGGTGGGGTAAGTGGAAAACAGGGTTTTGTTCCGTGGTATCCAGGAAATGTAAACCGCTTATTTGATACAAAGAGAATGAACAGAATATTGGGAAAACCGCTGAAAACAAGGGATCCCGGCACGTTGGGTGTTGCTGGAATTCCTTGTTTGCTTTTGGGGCTGCGTCAAGGCAGCATGGGAACAGCGGATGTAAACAGCCACAGTGGTCATAAACCTGACCCCTCTGTGGCTGTTTTGACCCCTGCGGCTAAAAGTCTGACCCCAGTGGTCACGGTTTTGCCCCCTCCCCTTGCCCAGTTTGCCCCCTCTTCAGAAAAAATCATAAAAGAGCGTTGTGACAAATATGTGAAGCTTTTGTGTTCAAAGAGAAAAAACTCGAAAAACGGATTGACACGGTGTCAGAGAAAATGTATAATGCAATTACTGACACCGTGTCAGTGTCAAAATGATTAGGAGGTTACGGATATGAAAGAGAATATAGGACCGCAATTAGCATTATATCCGATGCCGGTAGCCGTTATCGGAGCCATGGACGGAGAGAAGCCTACATGGACACTGGTGGCGCACGTTGGCATCATCGGCCATGACCGGGTTCTGGTAAGCCTTGCGGCGCCGCATTTCATCAATGGCATCATCAAGGAGAATAAAATGCTTTCCATCAATATTGTGGATGAGGGCATTTTGCCGCAGGCGGATTATTCGGGTTCTGTCAGCGGGGCGAAAACAGATAAAAGCAATCTGTTCGGATATGAGATCGGGGAGGCGGGGACGCCGATGATTCAAAAATCGCCGCTTGTCATGGAATGTACCGTGGTTGATGAATATGATTCTCCGGGCTTTGAAAGCTTTATCTGCACGATCAACAATACTTATGTAGAAGAACAGCATCTGAATGAAGCCGGGAAGATCAACTACCATACACTGAAGCCGGTACTGTTTGAGTTCCCGACTTATGAATACCTGAAAACCGGTGCGGTCATCGGAAAATGTCTGTCACTTAAGAACGGGGAAAGCATATAGGAGGGCGTATTATGTCAAAGGGATCAGAAGAACTGATAGCGGCAAGGAAAGAGGAGATCATAACAGCCTGTGCGGAATTGTATAAGACTATGAGCTTTAAGGACATCACCATTAAGGAAATCGGGAATGCGACTTCCTTTACACGGACTTCTATTTACAATTATTTCCAGACGAAAGAGGAGATCTTCCTTGCCCTGCTGCAGAGGGAATATGAATTATGGAACGGCAGGCTTAAGGAGATCCAGGCAGGGCATGAAGAGATGACCGGGGAGGAATTTGCAGACGCGCTGGCCCATTCGCTGGAAGAGAGGAAGAACCTGCTGAAGATCATGTCCATGAACCACTACGATATGGAGGAGAACAGCCGGATTGAACGCCTGATTGAATTCAAGGTCGTATATGGGCAGTCGCTGGCAGAGGTCAGGAACTGTCTGGATAAGTTTTTCCCGGAAATGATGGTGCAGGATAAGCAGGATTTTATCTTCTCCTTTTTTCCGTTCATGTTTGGAATTTATCCCTATACAGTAGTGACGGAAAAGCAGAGGGAGGCAATGACACAGGCAAAAGTAAACTATGTATATATGTCAATTTATGAGATCACATATGCCGAGGTTAAAAAGCTGCTGGGTGTGTGACTATGAGAAAGGATGGATCATAAAATGAAAAATTTACCGAAAATTGCAATGGGCGCATGGGCTTGGGGCGACACCGACGGATATTTTGGAAACACAATGACAGGGGAAGATTTCCGCCCGATCTTTGACGCTGCAGTAAAGGCGGGGCTGAATTTGTGGGATACCGCAACAGCTTACAGCAACGGGGAATCAGAGAAGATCCTCGGCAGGCTGGTAAACGATGCAGGGCGTGAAAAGATTATCGTTTCCACCAAGTTTACGCCGCAGATGGCAGGTATGTATGGGGACAGCGTGGTAAAAATGTGCGAAGCGAGTCTGGAGCGCATGAACATGGAGTATTTTGACATTTATTGGATTCACAATCCTGTTGGTGCGCCGGAATATGCAAAACAGCTTATTCCTCTGCTGCAGAGCGGCAAGGTAAAAAGCGTTGGTGTATCCAACCACAATCTGGCGCAGATCAAAGAGGCGGACGAAGTCCTGAAAGCGGCCGGTTCCCGGGTATCTGCCGTACAGAACCATTACAGCCTGCTGAACCGTTCCTCTGAGGAATCCGGCATTCTGGATTACTGCAGGGCAAATGATATCGTGTTCTACGGTTACATGACGCTGGAGCAGGGAGCGCTTTCCGGCAGATATGATGCGGGGCATCCATTTCCGGAGGGCAGTGCAAGGGCAAAGGTATTCAACCCGATGCTGCCTCAGATTGAAGTGATCACTGCAGAATTGAAAAAAATTGCTGAGGCGCATGGCGTATCTGCGGCCCAGATTGCAACGGCTTATGCAGTGAATAAGGGCGTGCTTCCTATTCTGGGTGTGACCAAGATGTATCAGGTTGAAGAAGCTGTGAAGACAGTAGACATTGTCCTTGCGGCGGAAGAAATGGCATCATTAGAGGCTGCTGCTGACAGATCCGGCGTATCTTCCATTCAGTTTTGGGAGAGCAAAATGGAATAAAAATGACTGCGTAGGAGGTGCAGGAAAATGAAGATTTTGATACTGGAAGGCAGCCCGAACAGGAACGGCTCTTCCAATATGCTTGCAGAGGAATTTATAAAAGGTGCAAGGGAGGCAGGGCATGAGGCCACTGCAATATCGGCCGCGCACAGTAAGATCAGCCCCTGTACCGGGTGCGTTTCCTGCGGTTATAACGGTCCCTGCGTACAGAAGGACGATATGGAACATATCCGGAAGGAAATCCTTGGGGCCGATATGTTGGTATTCGTCACGCCGCTTTATTACTATGGTATGTCGGCGCAGTTGAAGATCCTGATCGACAGGTTCTGTGCCATAAACGGCAGCATCCAGAGGAAGAAAATGAAGTCCGCCCTGATCTCGGCGGCATGGAACAGCGACGGCTGGACGTTTGACGCATTAGAGGCGCATTATCATACGCTTGTGAAATATCTGAACTTTCAGGATAAGGGTATGATCCTGGGAAAAGGCTGCGGGACACCGTCCATGACGGCAGGCAGCAGATACCGTGAGATGGCATACAAACTTGGAAAATCGCTGAATTGATGATAAAAAGACGGCATCCCTTCCAAGGGATGAAGGAAAGGAGATTATGATCTATGAAGAAATTATTTTCTGTTTTTATGATACTTGCCCTTGTACTGGGACTTGCCGCCTGCGGCAGTAAAAATGATGGGGAGGGAACTTCCCAGGGGACGGCGCCGGAATCCTCTGTGCAGACTGCAGGGGATGAAAGCGGTGCGGATGAGGACGCAGATGGAACAGAGGCATCATCTGATACACAGGAACCAGCACAGATGGAACCCGGTGAATCATCGCCGGAGGAAACGGAAGGAGCAGGAGCAAAGGCGCTGGTTGTTTACTTTTCAGCAACGGGAAATACCAAAGCAGTCGCGGAAACGCTGGCAGAGCTGCAGGGCGCCGATATTTATGAAATTGTGCCGGAGCAGCCTTACACGGATGAGGACCTGAACTATAATGACCGCACCACCCGTGCGACCGCAGAACAGAATGACCCGGATGCCAGGCCCGCCATCTCCGGCAGCATAACGGATTTTGAGCAGTATGAGATTGTCTATGTGGGATACCCGATCTGGTGGGGAGATATGCCGAGGATCCTGTATACGTTTTTTGACGCCTACGATTTCAGTGGAAAGACCATCGCCCCGTTCTGTACCAGCGGTGGCAGCGGACTTTCGGGAACGCCGGGAACGATTGCGGAACTGGAACCGGGAGCAACGGTTCTTGACGGTCTCCATGTCAGTGGTTCCGCAGCGGACAGCTCGGAAAGCAGTGTGTCACAGTGGCTTGCGGATATCGGGCAGGCAGAATAGGAGGCGGCATGAGAAAGTTTGCAGCGTACCTGCTTTCTGTGGCCCTGTTGCTATCCCTCACAGCCTGCGGGAGCGCAGAAACGAAGCAGCAGGAAAACACGCAGGCAGGGGTACAGACAGAGAGCAGTGAAAACAGTGCACCGGACGCAGATGTGGAAAGCAGTGTGGAATCGGGGCAGGCGGCGGATATAGACGACGGTTTTATCCTTATCACTGGTGGTACATTCCAAATGGGGAGTCCGGATACGGAAAACTGGCGCAGCGATGACGAAACACAGCATACGGTTACGGTCAGCGATTTCTATATGGCTCCCTATGAAGTGACACAGGCGGAGTATGAGGAAGTCGTGGGCAGCAATCCCAGCAGCTTTTCCGGCGGCAGGCTTCCGGTGGAGAACATCTCATGGCTGGATGCGGTTTCCTTCTGTAATGCATACAGTGAGGAAAAGGGGCTGGAGCCGGTCTATTCCATCGATGGGCAGAATGTGAGCTGGAACCGGGGCGCGGACGGATACCGCCTGCCCACGGAGGCTGAATGGGAGTATGCCTGCCGTGCGGGGACAACGACACCGTTTTATATGGAAAAGTCCCCAAGCGCGGAAGAGGCAAATTATTACGGACACTATCCTTATGAAATCGAGGGCAATTACTTTTCGCAGGAGAACCTTGCCACGAAACCAGGAGAGTATCGGCAGACCACAGTGGATGTGGACAGCTTTTCTCCGAATCCATGGGGCCTTTATAATATGCACGGCAATGTAGGCGAATGGACATGGGATATCTATGGGGCATATCCGGACGGGGAGCAGACCGACCCTACGGGAGCGCAGTCCGGGACGCGCCGTGTCTACCGCGGCGGCGGGTGGAATGATTTTGCCAAGAATATGCGCTGCGCCTACCGTGCCACGATGGATCAGGATAAGGGCAGTTTCAATATTGGCATCCGTCTGGTAAGGAATTCGGTTCCCGGCTTCGGAAGCGTGGAAGGCGCAGGCGGGCAGGATGGAGGCAATGAAAATGGAAGCAGTGTGCTGATCGCCTATTTCTCATGGGGCGGAAATACACGGGGGGTTGCGGAGGAGATCCAGAGCCAGACGGGTGCGGATCTGTTTGAGATTACTCTGGTGGAACCCTATTCCAGCGATTATAATACGGTTCTGGATGAGGCACAGCGGGACCAGAATGAACAGGCAAGGCCGGAACTGGCATCCCATGTGGAAAACATGGAGGATTATGATACCGTCATTCTTGGATATCCGAACTGGTGGGCGTCCATTCCCATGCCGATTGCTTCTTTTCTGGAAGAGTATGATTTCTCAGGGAAGACAATCATTCCCTTCTGCAGCCATGGGGGCGGCCGTTTCGGGCAGAGCCTGACAGCGATCGCAAAGCTGGCTCCGGATGCACAGATGGGGGAAGGGCTTTCCGTCCATTATTCCGGAGGGAACAGCCTGCCGGATGATGTGGTAGAGTGGCTGGAGGAAAACGGGATAGGGGAACCCGATGCCCAATAAATAGTGGTAAACTATGCAGCGGAACAGAGGCAGAAATGACTGATATGCGCCGGATGACGGCATAAGAAGGGAGAAATATATGAAATATACGCAGCTTGGAAATTCGGATCTGAAGGTATCCCGTATCTGTATGGGATGCATGGGTTTTGGGGATGCGGCGAACGGGCAGCATTCCTGGACGCTTGACGAGGAGCATTCCCGTGAGATCATAAAGCGGGGGCTTGAACTTGGCGTCAATTTCTTTGATACGGCCATCGGGTACCAGAGCGGCACCAGCGAGCAGTACGTGGGCAGGGCATTAAAAGATTTTGCAAAACGGGAGAGCATCGTCGTAGCGACCAAATTCCTGCCGAGGACTCCTGCTGATATTGAGGCGGGAATCACGGGGCAGCAGCACATCTGGCGCATGGTAAACAAAAGCCTTGAAAATCTCGGTATGGATTATGTGGATTTATACATTTACCATATGTGGGATTACCAGACGCCGCTTTATGACATCATGGAGGGACTGAACAATATCGTCAAAGCGGGGAAAGCGAGGTATATCGGCATTTCCAACTGCTTTGCGTATCAGCTTGCGAAAGCGAACGCACTGGCGGAAAAAGAAGGCTTTGCAAAATTTGTTTCCATCCAGGGGCATTACAATCTGATCTTCCGTGAGGAAGAGCGGGAAATGGCGAAGCTGTGCGCGGAGGACAACATTGCCATGACTCCTTACAGTGCCCTTGCGGGAGGGAGGCTTGCAAAGCGTCCCGGAGAAACATCAAAGCGGTTAGAGGAAGACAGCTATGCAAAATTCAAATATGACGCTACGGCAGGGCAGGACGGCGTTATTATAAACCGTGTGGCGGAGCTTGCCGAAAAACACGGGGTTTCCATGACGGAGGTTTCCCTTGCGTGGCTTATGACAAAGGTAACATCCCCGGTTGTGGGCGCGACAAAGCTGCACCATATTGAGGGCGCGGCGAAAGCGGTAGAGCTGGCGCTTTCTGAAGAAGAATGCGCGTATCTGGAAGAGGCTTACGTTCCCCACGCTCTTGTGGGCGTCATGGCGCAGAATACCAGGGCGGCGTCAAAGGAGAAACATGTATGGGGTACCGGGAATCAGAAAATCTGAACTGCTGTGGGAAGTGAAAGTTTATGAGTGGAAAAACCATACAAAATGAAAATACCATGGGGACTGAAAAAGTAAGCAGGCTTGTCATTTCGACAGGCATCCCTCTTATGCTGAGCCTGCTGATCAATTCCATGTATAATTTTGTAGATTCCGTGTTTGTATCCAGGGTATCCGAGGATGCCCTGACGGCTTTATCGCTGGCTGCGCCTGTGCAGGTCCTTGTATCAGCCATGGGGCTTGGAAATGCCGTCGGCCTTAATGCCGCAATTTCAAAGGCGCTTGGGGAGAAAAGACCGGATAAGGTACGAAAAGCGGCAGATGCGGCTATTTTTATAGCACTGTGTTCCTGGGTGTTTATTGCTGTTTTATGCGTGCTGTTTGTAAAGCCGTATTTTATCTGGCAGGCCGGAGGCAATGGGGTGATTGCCGCATATGGGCAAAGTTATCTTGCCGTATGTATGCTGTTTTCATTCGGGCAGATGGGACAGTGGGTTTTTGACCGCTTTGTAATGGCAAGCGGGAAGCCGCAGCTTTTTCTGTTCACGTTATCTGCCGCGTCCCTGACGAACCTGATACTGGATCCTGTTTTTATCTTCGGGATGTTCGGGGTGCCGCGGCTGGAGACCCTGGGAGCGGCCATAGCAACCGTTATCGGTCAGATTGTCGGGATGATTGCGGGTATCCTGATCAATAGGAGATGGAACAGGGAAATTCCTTTTTCTTTTACCCTGCAGCCGGATCAGGAGAGTATCTTTGCAATCCTCAGGGTTGGCATCCCCTCTACGATGGTCCAGATTTTAACGTCTGTTGTGAGCGTTATGATAAATTCCATTCTCCTTGCATTCTCATCCACGGCCGTGGCGGTCTATGGTGTCTGTGTGAAGATTCAGAGCATTGTAACGGTAGGATGCCATGGAATCAACAATGGAATGATCCCGATTGTCGCCTATAATTATGGCGCACACAAACCGGACAGGATAGAAAAAGCCGTCAGGTGGGCGCTGCTGTATTCCGCATTATTATATCTGGCCTTTTTCATCGCTTTGACAGCCGCACCCGGAACAGTGCTAAAAATGTTTGATGCATCTGATTATATGCTGGAGATTGGGAAACCGGCACTCAGGATCCTTGCTGTGGCATGGTTTTTCTCTATGCCTAATCTTGTTTATGCTGCATCTTTGCAGGGACTCTCCATGGGGATAAAAAGCATGTATCTGACAATGATGAGGCAGGCAGTGTTTCCGATTCTGCTGATCTTTATATTCCGCAGAATTGGCATTCTGAATCTGATCTGGTCTGCCTTTGCTTTGGCGGAATGTCTGGCGATACCGTTTGCACTGCATCTTTGGAGGGACTCCAAAACCGTATATATATCCGGCATGTATGAGAACAGAATAACGGAAAAACAGGCAATGAGGAAGATGACAGGAACACAGAAAACAATTAAGGAGGATAACAGAATGATGAGTAGAAAATTAGTAGCTTATTTTAGTGCAAGTGGAGTAACCCGAAAGGCAGCGGAGACACTGGCGGGAGCAGCGGGCGCGGATTTATATGAAATCAGGCCCCAAATCCCATACTCGGCGGCAGACCTGAACTGGATGGACAAAAAGAGCCGCAGCAGTGTGGAGATGAACGATTCTGCGTCCCGCCCGGCGCTGGCGGATATGGCAGCGGGCATTGAGAAATATGATGTGATTTTTATAGGTTTTCCGGTATGGTGGTATACAGCCCCGGCGATCATCCGCACATTTTTGGAAGCGTATGATTTTGGTGGGAAAGTGATTGTGCCCTTTGCAACTTCCGGAGGAAGCGGGCTTGGGAATACGGCGAAGACCCTGCAGGAGCTTGTCCCTGCGGCGGCAGTGAAAGACGGGAAGCTCTTAAACGGCGGGCTGGATGCCGGAGAGCTGAAGAAATGGGCGGAAAGTTTTGAAAACTAACATTGTGTAAAATAAGTGAAAGGAAAAGGTGATAATAATGGTAAAACAGACAGCAGGAAGGGACCAGCTTGGAGAATTTGCACCGAAATTTGCGCAGTTAAATGATGATGTCCTCTTTGGCGAGGTGTGGAACAGGGAGGAAAAGCTTTCCCTGCGGGACCGTTCCCTTGTGACCGTGGTATCTTTGATGGCGCAGGGGCTGGTGGATTCTTCTTTCCAGTATCATCTGATGAGCGCAAAAAATAACGGGATTACGAAGGAGGAAATTGCGGAAATCCTGACGCATGCGGCTTTTTACGCAGGATGGCCGAAGGCGTGGGCGGCTTTTAAGATGGCAAAGGAAGTATGGGCAGAGGGGACATCTGCAGACAGCGCAAAGGAAGCGCATGAAAAAAGTATGCTGTTCCCTGTGGGGAAACCGAATGACGGTTTTGCGCAGTATTTTATCGGACAAAGCTACTTAGCGCCGCTGTCCACGGAACAGGTGGGTATCTTCAATGTCACTTTTGAGCCGGGATGCCGGAACAACTGGCATATCCACCATGCAAAAAGCGGCGGCGGGCAGATTCTTGTCTGCGTAGGCGGCAGGGGTTATTATCAGGAATGGGGAAAAGAGGCGAGGGAGCTTCATCCGGGGGATGTGGTCAATATCCCGGCAGGCGTGAAACACTGGCACGGCGCAGCGCCGGATTCCTGGTTTTCCCATCTGGCGGTTGAGGTTCCGGGCGTGGATGGCTCCAATGAGTGGCTGGAAGCGGTGGATGATGCCGTATATGGAACCCTGAAATAAGAAAGGATGGTGGGCGGAAATGAAAGGAAAAGTGAAAATGGCTGTCGATATGCTGATGACGGCTGCCCTGCTGTTTTTGATGGGATACCAGTTCTGGGGCGAGACGGCTCATGAATGGGTGGGAGCAGGGATGTTTGCTTTGTTTCTGGCCCACCATATCCTGAATGGGGGCTGGCACAAAAATCTGTTCCGTGGAAAATATCCCCCGATGCGGATTTTTTTGGCAGTGATCGATGTGCTGACGCTGCTTTCCATGATCGTCCAGATGTACAGCGGTATTGTGCTGTCCCGTCATGTATTTGCGTTTCTGCCGATTAAAAGCGGGCTTGCGTTGGCAAGACGTCTGCATATCTTAGGCTCATACTGGGGCTTCCTTTTCATGAGCCTGCACCTGGGGCTGCACTGGAACATGGTCATGGGAGCGGTAAAGAAAAAACTTCCTGCCGCGCCCCAGGGATTTCGGCATCTTGGTTTTGGCCTGGCACTTGCCGTGGCGCTGTATGGGGCATGGGTATTCGTAAAGAGGGATTTTGCCGTCTATATGTTTTTACGGAGTGAATTTGTCTTTATGGATTATGAGGAAGCGAAAATCCTGTTTTATCTGGACTACTTATCCTTGATGGGAACTTGCATTTTTATTTCCCATTATGCGGGGAAATTTTTACGGTCATGGAAAAAGAAGGAGTGCAGCCGATGAAAAGAGGTCTGGCTGCTTCGCTTGCCGCCTGTGTTGAAACCGGAAATGGGCGGGCCATCGGCACTCCTGATTCTTAGCCCGGATGTTGTAAATAATCCTGTAGATAAGCAACAAATTCACTGATATCTGCCGGCCGGTTTTTTGAGGTAAGTATTCCATAGGGAAGGCCATAATCCCCGGTCAGAGGTATGGTGACCAGTCCGGGATGCACTTCTTTCCAGCACTCTAAACTGAGGAGCATGGAATTACTTTCTACACATCGGTTAAAGGTATGGATACTGTAATGGGGCGGAATATCGATCAATGTTATGCCTGGGTATCTGCCCTCTATCTCTGTACGGATCTGGTCGTTCACTTCGCTGTTGCCGCGCTTCATGATCATAAGCCGGTTTCCGGACAGATCATCAAAACTCAATATTTTCTTTTTTGACAGGGGATGCTTTCTTGGCATTGCGATACAGAAATGGTATTTGCTGACAGGAATAAAAGGATAGGCAGCCCCACCGATCTCAGAATTATATGGTCCCACTAAAAAATCGTAGTCTTTATCCAGTCCGGAAAAGCGCTGCTCATCATTTTCAATGGGTACGATCTTTAATTGATATTGAGGGCAGTCGTCACTGATCGATTCCCATAGATCCATAAAAATATGGCAGGGATAAAACAGGGACGCCCCTACGCGGATCGTTTGCGGGGAGGCAAAGTGAACCTCCTGTATTTCCCGGATGGCTTTTTCTGAAAAACATATAATTTCCTCTGCTTTTCTGTATAAACACTGTCCTGCGGCGGTCAGGGTAACGCCTTGTTTGGAACGTCTGAATAATCTGACGCCTAAGTGTGCTTCCAGACTGTTCATTTGCTTAATGATTGCCGTATGGGAAATATAAAGCTGTTCTGATGCTTTTGTAAAACTGCCGCTCTCTGCCACTGCTTTAAACGTATCCAGAGTTTTGTCATACATAACGGTTCACCTCCCTTGTAGAAACTTCTGGTTTCTACTATCGTACCATATCGATACTTCCCTGTCAATCCGAAGGTAACTATAATGAAAGCAGAAAGAGGTGGATTTATGGAAGCAGTGGGAACAACAGAGGAAAATAAAATGGGGACGAAGCCGATCTGGTCTCTGCTTATGACAATGGCGCTTCCGGTTGTGCTTTCTACTGCGGTGCAGTCCCTGTACAATATTGTGGATGGTATTTTTGTTTCACAGATCAGCGAGGACGCAATGGCGGCCATTACCTTTGCCAATCCCCTTGTAACGATTCTGATTGCGGCGGGCAGCGGGATTGCCGTAGGAATGAACACGATGTTGTCCCACGGCCTGGGGGAGAAAGATCAGCAGGGGGTAAATGATTCGGCTTCTGCCGCAATCTGGCTGATTCTCTTATGTGGAATGCTTTCTTTGCTGGCAGCTTTGTTTCTGGTACAGCCCTACATGGCGTTCCAGACAAAAGATGCACAGGTCAGGGCAGCGGGTGTCCGGTATCTGCAGATTTATTTCTGCATGGGAGTGGCAACGATAGCGCAGTTGGTTTTTGAACGTATGCTGATCTCTACCGGCAAGACCATGTACAGCATGGTCTCTCAGGGTGTGGGCGGCGTCATGAATATTTTCCTTGATTATGTCCTGATTTTTGGGCATTTTGGCATGCCAGAGATGGGGGTAGCGGGGGCGGCAGCTGCCACGGTTGCCAGCCAGTCCTTTGCGGCTGTGATAGCCCTTTTCCTGAACATCAGGAAAAACAAAGAAGTACAGCTTTCCCTTACCCTGCGTCTGCCGTTTCAGGCAATGAGAAGGCTTCTGGTTCTTGGCGCCCCTACAGCGCTGATCATGTCTTTGAACAGCCTGATGATGGTCAATTATAATGCGGTACTGAACCGTTTTTCCAGTACAGCGGTGGCCGTATTTGGGGCTTGCTGCCGCGTTACCGGTTTTTGCTATGCGATTTTGAATGCCCTGTGCAGTGCGACAATTCCAATCATCGCATACAATCACGGGGCAAAGAAAAAGAAAAGGATAGACCAGACGATCCGGTTCGGCTATTTATATGCCATGACCGTTATGGCAGTGGGGACGGTGTTTTGTGTGGGGTTTCCGGAAATGTTCCTGAGGCTGTTCAACGCTACCGACGAGATGATCGGGATTGGTATCTGGGGTATGCGGATGCTGACCTGCTGCTATGTGCTGTGCGCGGTAAGGAATATGAGCAATTGTATCCTGCAGGCTCTGGGACACAGCGTGACCGCGATGGCCTGCGATCTGTCAAGAAATTATCTGATTCTGATCCCGGCGGCATGGCTGCTTTCCCTGATGGGGATTCTGGACGCTGTGTGGCTTTCGGTTCCGGCCGCTGATATTGTGTCTGCAGCCACGGGATTCCTGCTGATGCTGCGTTTTTACCGCAGGGATGTTGAGCCTATGCAGGGCTGAAAAATGGGATATATACAAATGGGTTCTGAACGTTCCCGTAAATTAAGATGACAAGGAGGAGACAAACATGATTCAGAAATTGGATGATACCTGCACCTTGCATAACGGGGTAAAAATGCCCGGATTTGGTTTTGGCACATGGCAGTCTGCCGCCGGGGATATTACCGTCAGTGCGGTTAAGGCCGCTGTGAAAGCTGGTTATCGTAACATTGATATCGCTGCCGCTTATCACAACGAAAAAAGCGTTGGGGAGGGTATCCGGCAGGCGGCGGAGGATTACGGTATCAAACGGGAGGAACTGTATCGGGACGGGCGCGTAAAAGCCATCGGTGTCAGTAATTTCTTATCCCATCATGTGCAGGCGCTCATGGAGGATGCGGATGTTGTGCCGATGGTCAATCAGATCGAATACCATCCCGGCTTTGGGCAGGTGGAGAGCGCAGGGTTCTGTCAGGCGAATGGGATCATCGTGCAGGCGTGGAGCCCTTTGGGGACCGGCGATGTGCTGAAGAATCATGTACTGGAGAAGATTGCGGCGAAGCATGGAAAGACCACAGCCCATATCTGCCTCCGCTGGCTGATCCAAAAGGACATCGTACCGCTGCCGAAATCCGTTCATGAAGAACGCATTATTTCCAATACGCAGGTTTTTGACTTTGAACTGTCCGCGTCAGACACGGCGGAAATTGATGCGGTTCCCTATTGCGGCGGGATGCGTTTTGACCCGGATGCGGCAAGATCATAACTGGAAATTTTTAGTTTTAAGGAAAAGAGGGCAAATTTATGTTAAACGTATTATTGTTAGGAGCGACCGGAACTGCAGGCAGCGCCCTTGCGGAGAAACTGATGGCAGACACTGACTGCCATGTGACACTGTTTGCCCGTCATATGGATGGCGTAAAGACAGAACATGGCAATGTAACGGTCATCAGCGGGGACGCCGCCAAGGCCAGTGACTTAAAGGGTGCGATGGAAGGGCAGGATGTGGTCTATTCGGCTATCTCAGGGGAACAGCTTCCTGCCATCGCGGAAAATCTGGTAAATGTAATGTCGGAATGCGGTGTAAAGCGTCTGATTTTCATGGGAGCCGTTGGTATTTATAACGAACTGCCCATTGGAAACGGAGCGGAATACAATGTGGATAATGAGCCGCCGCAGGTTCCAAACCGGAAGGCTGTTGATGTGGTAGAGGCCAGCAGCCTGAACTACACGATCCTGCGCCCTGGTTTCCTTCAGGATGGCGATGAGGATGATTTTGTGCTGACATTGAAGGGTGAGGCTGCAAAGGGATATGTCACCACCATCCCTTCCGTCATCAAACTGGCAGTGAGCCTTATCCATGATGAAATGCTGTATGCCCGTGAAAGTGTCAGTATTACAAAGGATATGAGCAGATAGGGGGCCTATGGCAAAGAAAGTTTTGGGATCAATCAAATTGAAAAATAAGGAGGATTTTCAAAATGGAAAAAATCATGTTAAACAATGGCGTGGAAATGCCGGTGCTGGGATTTGGCACTTACCAGGTTACTGATCCGGCAGAATGTGAAAAGAGTGTGGCAGAGGCAGTCAGGGCAGGGTACCGCCTGATCGACACCGCGCAGGCTTACGGCAATGAAGAAGCTGTCGGGGCTGGCATTAAAAACTGCGGTGTTCCAAGAGAGGAGCTGTTTATCACCACAAAAGTGTGGTTCCGAAGCTATGAAACGGAGGATTGCCGGGCAAGCCTTGAGGAATCCATGCGCAAGCTGGGCGTGGATTACCTGGATATGGTGCTGCTCCACTGGCCTTTCGGCAATGTATACGCAGCGTGGCGTGTGTTGGAAGAATACAATGAAGCCGGTAAGATCCGTGCGATCGGTGTCTCTAACATGGAGGCCGACCGTCTGATTGACCTGATCACTTTTAACAAGGTAAAGCCTGCCCTTAACCAAATAGAGACCCATTTGTACTGTCAGAGACAGGCGGAGCATCAGTGGTTGGAGAAGTTTGGCGTGGCGCATCAGGCATACGCGCCGCTTGGGCAGGGAAGGGCTAACGAGATGTTCGGGGAAGATGCGGTGAAAACAATCGCGGCGGTCCATGGAAAAACACCGGCCCAGGTTCTGCTTCGTTTCCAGATTCAGAATGGCGTAGCCGTTATTCCGAAGTCTGTCCATGTGGAGCGCATTCAGGAGAATATCAATGTATTTGATTTTGCGTTGAGTGATGCGGAAATGGCACAGCTTAAAGCGCTGGATACCGGCAGACCGATGATCGGGGATGCGGAGAACCCGGATAAGGTTGAGTTTGCCATGACCTGGTAAGGCGGTGAGGGATGAAACACTTGAAAATGTTGCTGTGTATACTTCTGACTTTATGTACAGCGATAGGTCTGTCAGGCTGTGGAAACGGCCGGCAGAATGCCGGCTCTGAGACGGAGCTGCCTCCCATATCCGAAACTGAGGAGAGCCAGACATCGGAGGTAATGGCGGATTACCCGGCGCTGACGGAAGGAGGCGGTTCATGAAGAGCAAGCTGATTGGACTTTGGCTTACCGGATTGCCACCGACCATTCCGGTCACACGGGAATGACGCCGGGGCGGATGTGTATATTCCCTATGACTGCACCTTGCAGCCGGGAGAAATTGCGAAGATACCGCTGGGTTTCGGGATCCAGGTGCCGGACGGGTATGCAGGCTATGTATTCCCACGCACCAGTATGGCGGTCAAGGGGCTTGTATGTGAACTGCCTCCTGTGGATTCCGGCTACCGCGGGGAAATCCACGCGATTATCATTAATGTAAGCGACAAACCGCACATGCTGCATAAAGATTCCAGGATTGGGCAGCTTATCATTATGCTGGTGGTAATCGCTGATTTTGTGACAGAATTTTCCGAAGGCCGGGGCACCGGAGCCTTTGGAAGTACCGGAGAATAACAGAAAAAGGCAACGCCTACCGTAAGTAAACGCCGCCCCTGTTCTTAAAACTGGTCTAAAATATCGTGATGCCCGACATCGACGAGGATAATCATTTTGTCGCCTTCATAGTACCAGATAATGCGGATGTCCATGTTGACGCTGCACTCAAACAAATCCCTGGTACCCTGGATGCGCTTGGTGCGTAAGGATGGGTGCATAGGATTTTCAGCTAAAATCTGCAATTTGTTTTGAAGCTGCTTTTTCTCCTGTGCGGTCAAATCCTTAAAGTGTTTTTGGAACCGTTTGGTAAAGGTAAACTGGTAGGCCATCAATCCGCCTCCAATTTCGCAAACAGTGCGTCCACACTGTCGAATACGGGCTGTTCGCCGGAGGCAATCTTTGCTTTTGCCTCGTCAATTTCTCCGCGGAGCTCGTCGAGGTACTTTTTCGGGTATACGACAACCGGCATCATGCAGATGGTTCCGTCCTGCTCGAAAATGTCCAGCTTATCCCCTTCGGAGAGACCCAGTTTTACGATGATTTCTTTGGGAATGGTAATCTGTGACTTCTGACGTAATTCGGCCAGCATACAATCATCTCCTTTGCTGCAAGATTGAAAGTGGGAATTTCCAACTTTCTTACTTATAGTATACCCACTTTCCGGGGATTATGCAAGGGGGTGCAAAAAAAATTTACAAAGTAAAACGGTCAGCTTGTACTGACCGCTGTTACTTGCTGTTCAGTTCTTTCATAATACCGAGGATGTACTGCATGGATTTGGGATCAAGCCGCTTTGCCTCCGCGATAAATTCCCGCAAGGTTTCGGGGGAGGCGTTCCCTTCGTCAAAAAATTCCTGCGGCGTTACGCCAAGATATTCGCAGATATAGAAAAAGGACTGCATGGCAGGAAGTGACTTTTTATTTTCAATGTTATTGATGTAGTTGTTTATAAAATGTCAAGACCTAATGTACAAAAAATATTATATAAAAATGTACAATTAGTCTGTTTGTTTTAAGTGGTCTTTTAACCTATATGACTTTCCTGATATTAGTATTACATGTGCATGATGCAAAACTCTGTCCATAATGGCATTTGCAACAACCGCATCATAAAATATTCCATCCCACTCATTAAAGTTCATATTTGTTGTTAATATAGTGCTTTTCTTTTCATAGCACATATCTATAAGCTGAAAGAACAGGTTGGAATCTTCTTTATCGATAGGCAGATATCCAAGCTCGTCTATTATAAGCAGGCGATAATGACAAAAATGCTTTAATCTTGCATCAAGCCTGTTTTCAAGCTTGGCTCGCTTTAGCTGTTGAAGCAGATCATTGCACTTTATAAAATATATACTTACTCTTTTTTTGGCGGCTGCAATACCGATGGAAGTTGCAAGATGTGTCTTTCCAACTCCACTCGGTCTAAGAAATACGATATTTTCACTCTTTTCAAGAAAACCAAGACTTGCAAGTTCCCTCATTTCCTGTTCATTCACACTTGGCTGAAATCCAAAATCATAATCTTTAAACTCTTTCACAAAAGGAAATGCTGCAGCCTTTATCATTGAACGTGAAGCATTCTGTTCTTTAAAATCCACTTCATAATTGCTGAGCTTTAGCAGACTGTGGTGTTAGTATATAAGAATAGACATAAAAAGTTGAATAATCTATAAATATAAAGTAAAATAGTAAAGAAAATATTCACAATGGCAAAAAAGCAAAAATCCTATACTCCAGAATCTAAGTAACAAATCGTAAATTTATACAATGCTGGAGAAACCTCGTATCCAAAACTGGAGCATAAATATGACGTAAGTAAAAGTACTCTCACCTATTGGATAAAGTAGCTCTCAATACTCAAAATATCAAAAAAAGAGACCAACCTATTCTGTGATATGCTCCTCTTTTTCGATTCTCACAACTAAATAACAGAACTGGCAAGACTAACTTTCCCATGTTACTCTACATTTTTCTTATTAGTTCTATTATTTTATTCATAGCTAGATTTAACATATTTTCTATTGACTAAACTTTGCATTTTTAATTTTAATAAATCTATATTTTCTATCACTAATTATATACTAGACTGTTTCATATCATGATTAACCTCAGCCATATAATAACCATCTATTGTTGCCGAAGCATTGAACAAGGTCGCCAACATATATTTTTTTATGTTTTTAACTTTTGTTGTATTCTTTTTCAAGCATTCTATGACATACTCTATGTGCCAATAATTCAATTTTAGGAATTTACTCCTCACCAACTCACTCGAATACTTATTACTTGCGATTAAAATTTTATCGCTTTGCCATAGCACTGTCTCCAAAATCAACTCATAAATTCCCTGAATTAATTGCTGCTCTTCTTTATGTACTATCATTAACGATGCATAATCAATGTTTTTCTTAATTAACTTTTCGTACCTGCTGTCACTTCTCATCTCATCGTTTTCATATTGTTCATCATCTGATAGGATTGGATTAGATTCATTCTCATTTCTATAGATATTATTCATATTAGTATTATTAGAGTTTGTTTTATAAACTTCTTGAAGTTTATTTTT
>JAUNOP010000003.1 GCA_030537135.1 Eubacteriales bacterium
CGAAAGAAGTAAGACCCCTTGAAGACGACGAGGTAGATAGGGCAGAGGTGGAAGTACAGTAATGTATGGAGCTGACTGTTACTAATCGGTCGAGGGCTTAACCAAGCTGGGGAGCGGGAAGCTCTCCAAGGTTTGGAGGATTCATGACATGTATGCGGTTTTGAAGGTACAGGAGAAGAGGTCTTGGCTTTGCTGATACAGCAGAGTTAAGACCTCTTTTGTGTTTAACCAAAACAAGTAAGTCCCCTGCTTCAATTTCGTAGAGAAATAAGCAGCGAAAAAATAAAAGCCCAAAAACTCATGAAGCCCTGTTAAATCAGGAAAGAATGTGGTATAATAACCTCAATAACCTCTAAATAAAGTAGGGATTAGAAAGGGGATGGATGTATGAATTATATTATCAGCGGAAAAAATATTACAGTGACAGACGGTCTTAAGACTGCTGTTGAGGACAAGCTTGGAAAGCTTGAGAGGTATTTTACTCCTGATACGGAAATTATTGTGACCCTGAGTGTTGAAAAGGAAAGACAGAAGATTGAAGTTACCATTCCAATGAAGGGAAGTATTATTCGTTCTGAACAGGTGAGCAATGATATGTATGTATCCATAGACCTGGTAGAAGAGGTGATTGAGCGCCAGCTTCGCAGATACAAGAGCAAAATTGTGGACAAAGAGCAGGCAGCGGCAAGTTTCCAGAAGTCATTTATGGATAAGAACTATGACGAAGAGGATGAGGTTAAGATTATCCGAACCAAGAAATTCGATATTAAGCCAATGTATCCTGAGGATGCCTGTGTGCAGATGGAGCTTCTGGGTCACAATTTCTTTGTATTCTATAATGCAGAGACAGAGCAGGTAAATGTAGTTTATAAGAGAAAGGGCAATACCTACGGTCTTATTGAACCCGAATATTAAACCTATCAAGCAAGTCCCTTGCTTCAATTTCGCAGAGAAATAAGCGGTGGGTGGGGGACTTGGGGGCTTGCTTGCCTCAGAAGGGGTCCTCACCCCTTCTGAGAAGCTGCGGCAGCAGCTATACGGTCATGAGCAAGTAGCGAAGCGGACATCGTGTCTTATGGGTATTGTGAATTTTCACTTGACTTTCTGATTATAGAGTATGAGAGATAGAAGATTCCAACGGAATGCTTTTCATTCCGCTGGAATCTTTTTTTAAGGGCAGGTTCCATAAATATTCATTGTTTTTATGGGAACAAAGTGTTAAAATGTAGACTAGAATTGTTTTCTATAAAGATAATTTGGTCTGCCAATTGCAGAAAGAGAAATATATTATGATTGGAGTTGGAATATGAGCGCATTTTCTAAAATATTTGGAACCCACAGTCAGCGAGAAGTCAAGAGAATTATGCCTCTTGTCAGAAAAACAGAAGCGCTTCGTCCGGAGATGCAGAAGCTTTCAGACGAAGAATTGAAAGCAAAGACAACAGAATTCAAGGAACGCCTTTCAAAGGGAGAGACTCTGGATGACCTTCTTCCAGAGGCATATGCCACGGTTCGCGAAGCAGCAAAGAGAGTTCTTGGTCTTGAGCATTTTCAGGTGCAGCTTATTGGAGGAACGATTCTTCATCAGGGACGTATTGCAGAAATGAAAACCGGTGAAGGAAAAACCCTGGTATCCACCCTTCCTGCTTATCTGAATGCTCTGGAGGGACGAGGAGTCCACATTGTGACAGTTAACGATTATCTGGCACACCGCGATGCAACCTGGATGGGAAAGGTTCATGAATTTTTGGGACTGACCGTGGGCTGCGTATTGAATGATATGAAGCCAGAGGAGAGAAGAGCTGCCTATAACTGCGACATTACTTATGTCACAAACAATGAGCTGGGATTTGACTATCTGCGTGACAATATGGTTATTTACAAGGAACAACTGGTACAGCGAGAGCTTCACTACTGTATTATTGACGAGGTGGACTCTGTTCTGATTGACGAAGCCCGTACTCCTCTGATTATCTCCGGACAGAGCGGCAAATCAACGAAGCTGTATGAAGCCTGTGATATTTTGGCTCAGCAGCTTGAGCGCGGTGAAGCCAGCGGAGAGATGACAAAGATGACCGCTATCATGGGTGAGGAAATCATAGAGACCGGCGATTTTATTGTCAATGAGAAGGACAAGGTAGTCAATCTGACAGAACAGGGAGTTCATAAGGTGGAGGAATTTTTCCATGTGGAGAATCTGGCAGACCCTGAGAACCTGGAAATCCAGCACAACATTATCCTGGCTCTGCGTGCGCATAATCTGATGCACCGTGACCAGGACTATGTGGTAAAGGACGATGAGGTTATGATTGTAGACGAGTTTACCGGACGTATCATGCCCGGGCGCCGCTATTCAGACGGACTTCATCAGGCGATTGAGGCAAAGGAGCATGTGAAGGTAAAGAGAGAGAGCAAGACCCTTGCTACGATTACCTTCCAGAACTTCTTTAATAAATATGATAAAAAGGGCGGTATGACTGGTACAGCCTTGACAGAAGAGAAAGAGTTCCGCGATATCTATGGAATGGATGTTGTAGAGATTCCGACCAACCGTCCGGTTCAGAGAAAAGATTTGAATGATGCGGTTTATATGACAAAGAAGGAGAAATACCGCGCTGTTGTAGAGGCTGTAAAGGAAGCATATGCAAAGAAGCAGCCGGTTCTGGTGGGTACAATTACAATTGAAACCTCTGAGCTTCTGAGCCGTATGCTGAAGAGAGAAGGAATTCCTCACAATGTATTGAACGCAAAGTTCCATGAACTGGAGGCAGAGATTGTCGCTCAGGCCGGACAGGCAGGCGCTGTTACTATTGCAACCAATATGGCTGGCCGTGGTACAGATATTAAGCTGGATGATGTGGCAATGCAGGCAGGAGGATTGAAGATTATCGGCACAGAACGTCATGAATCCAGACGTATTGACAATCAGCTCCGAGGCCGTTCCGGACGTCAGGGAGACCCTGGTGAGTCTCGTTTCTATATTTCCCTGGAAGATGACCTGATGCGTCTCTTTGGTTCCGAGCGTCTTATGAAGGTCTTTACCTCTCTGGGCGTGGCAGAGAACGAGCAGATTGAGCACAAGATGCTTTCCAGCGCAATTGAAAAGGCTCAGGAGAAGATTGAATTCAATAACTTTGGTATCCGTAAGAATCTGCTGGACTATGACCAGGTAAATAATGAGCAGAGAGAGATTATTTACAAGGAAAGACGCCAGGTTCTGGACGGCGAGAATATGAGAGATGCCATCTACAGCATGATTACAGATATCATGGATAAGACGATTGACATGTGCTTCAGCGATGATGTGGATGCAGAGGAATGGGACTTGAATGAATTCAACACTACTCTTCTTCCGATTATTCCCATCCGTCCTCTTACAAAAGAAAAGGTTCATGGCAAGAGGAGAAACCAGGTAAAGCAGATGCTCAAGGAAGAGGCTGTAAAGCTGTATGAGGCAAAGGAAGCAGAGTTTCCTGAGATAGAGCAGCTTCGCGAGCTGGAGAGAGTGGTTCTTCTGAAGGTGATTGACAGTAAATGGATGGATCACATTGATGACATGGAACAGCTGCGCCAGGGAATCGGTCTGGCCGCCTATGGGCAGAGAAATCCTGTTGTGGAGTATAAGATGAGCGCTTACGAGATGTTCAATGGTATGACAGAGGCCATTCAGGAGGATACCGTTCGTATGCTGTATCATGTTCATGTGGAGCAGAAGCTTGAGCGCGAACAGGTTGCAAAGGTAACAGGAACGAATAAGGATGAGTCAGGCCCAAAGAAGCCGGTTCAG
Source organism: Eubacteriales bacterium (assembly GCA_030537135.1). Lineage (GTDB taxonomy): Bacteria > Bacillota > Clostridia > Lachnospirales > Lachnospiraceae > Blautia_A. The sequence continues at coordinate 3,788 of JAUNOP010000003.1, forward strand.
CGGACAGAGCAGAAAATTTATCCCAATGACCCATGCCCATGCGGAAGCGGAAAGAAGTATAAGCAGTGCTGCGGACGCAAGAAAATAGGCTGATAAAGGAACAGAACCACTGCCTGAGGGGAGTGGTTCTGATACAATGGAGAGAATAAATTGAAATACAAAAATAAAGACTTAAAGGCCATGGCAAGAGACGCCCTTCTTGGAAACTATACGCTTCCCATTGCAGCGCAGTTTCTGCTGACAATAGGAACCTTGTTTGTGGAAAATGTGTTTTCTGTTTTTTTTGAGACAGAGGGAACCCTGAACATGATTTTGAGTACAGTGGCAAGCTTTGTGATTGTACTGATTTTGAATATTTTTGACGCAGGATTTTATGCGATGATACTGCGCATCTCCAGAGGGGAGAGCTATTTTTTCAGTGATTTGCTTTATTTTTTCCGAAATAATCCAGACAGAGTAATTGTGGCAGGCTTTGTTTTTACATTGATAGAGTTTATGGTCTCTATTCCTCTGAAAATGGTGCTTTATCAGACTCCGGCAGATGTAACCGACCTCCAGGCTGTGTCAGACTGGTTCGTGGCTATAGTACTTGCGATGATTTTTCAGGCGGCGTTGCAGGTGCTTCTTAGCCTGCCCTTTGTAATGACCTATTGGGTGCTGTGCGACAATGAGGAAATGGGAGGAGTACGTGCGCTGAAGGAGAGCTGCAGGATTATGAAGGGAAGAAAGCTTTCTTATCTGGGGCTGGTTATTGGTTTTATTCCGCATATGCTTCTGGCGATGCTTACCTGGGGAATTGGAATGCTGTGGATCATTCCGTATATGGGCGTTTCGGAAGCGTTCTTTTACCGTGCAGCTACAGAAAACTGGGCAGAGGGCTGTAAGGAGAAGCAGGATGCAGAAATTAATGATTATAATGCAGAGGCATGAAGACAAAGAAATGGCTCTCTTTAGAGAGGGCGAGATGAGAACATTTAATCACTTGTCCATAAAAAAGCTTTCCCGTGAGGAAAGCTTTTTTACGTAATAAGTTCGGAAAGTGGCTGTCATGCTAGCGACGCAAAGCTAATCCTTTAGGACATGAGCAGATATTGGACGGGCAACGGACAGCAAACAGCTTTGCTGTGAGCTGTTCGCGGTATCAATCGGATAGGGGAATCGGCTTCCTCTATCCGATCGATGTCAGGTCAGATAAAGTCGGATGTAAAATCAGAGGAAATAGGCTGGGTGAACTGGTCTGTATTTATCTGATAGCTGGAGATAATGGCTGTCAGTGTGAAAATTGTGATAAAAAGACCTGCGATGATTCCTATGACAGATAATAGAATCCCTGTTCTTGCAGAGCTTTTCATAGGCGCTTTTCCGTGGGAGAGGAGAGCCATAAGGATTCCGAGACCTCCGAAGATGATACCGCCGATGCCTGTAAACAGAGCAGTGGAAATAGACAGAATTCCAAGCGTAAGAGCAGCGCGAGTCATGCTGTCTCTGTTTTTGGCAGAAAAATATGGAGAATTTGGAGCATGGAAGGGCTCCTGCCCGTTGGAAGAATAATTGTCTGGATTCATAAAAAACCTCTCTTTCTTAAGGAAAAAACAATGGAATGAAGCATGTTTGTCATTTATTTTAACATGCATAGTAGAAGATGACAAGCCTGTACTTGCTGTGAACGCAGTGAACAGTAATCTTGCCGTTTTGGTTTTGACGCTTAAGAAAGGCGCCAGTCTTGACAAATACAGTCAGGCTTGGTATGGTTAACTATAACTTAAAGCTTCTGCAATGCCAGGGGAGCTTTCATTTGCAATGAACAGGCAGACAGGCCTGCTCACAATAATATATGCGGTATAGAAGAATAGCTGCCGCAGAGGAGGTTTGCTATGGACATTTTACAGACCATTACGCAGGAACTTCAGGTTCGCAGAGAACAGGTGGAGGCTGCTGTGAAGCTGATTGACGAGGGTTACACGATTCCATTTATTTCCCGTTATAGAAAGGAAGCGACAGGCTCTCTTAACGATGAACAGCTCCGCAAATTAGACGAGCGCCTGAATTATTTGAGAAATCTGGAAGAAAAGAAGGCGCAGGTGCTTGGCAGCATTGAGGAACAGGGAAAGCTGACTGCACAGCTTAAGAATCAGATTCTGGAAGCCCAGACTCTTGTGGCTGTGGAGGATTTATATAGACCCTATCGCCCGAAGAGGCGTACCAGAGCTACGATTGCAAAGGAGAGGGGGCTGGAGCCTCTGGCTGATCTTATTGCGCTTCAGATGACAAAGCGTCCGCTCTCTGAAGAGGCAGGGACTTATATATCAGAAGCAAAGGAGATTGCTTCAGCAGAGGCTGCGCTGGAGGGAGCCAGAGACATTCTTGCAGAGAGGATTTCAGATGAGGCTGAGTACAGAAGCCGTATCAGAAAGCTGACTATGGACAAAGGCTTTCTTATCTCCAGCGCAAAGGATGCACAGGCAGAGTCTGTGTATGAGAAATATTATGATTTTGAGGAAAAGCTCTCAAGACTGTCCAGTCATCAGACGCTTGCCTTAAACCGCGCAGAAAAGGAAAAATTTTTAAGCATAAAAATTGAAGCTCCAGAGGAGGATATCCTGCGCTATCTCAGAAAAAAGGTAATTGTCCGCGACAATCCATATACCTCGCCGTTTCTGGAGGACACAGTCCAGGACAGCTATAAGCGCCTGATTGCGCCTGCCATTGAGAGAGATATTCGCAGTGAACTCACGGAGCGGGCAGAGGATGCCTCTATCGGGGTCTTCGGAGAGAATCTGAAGCAGCTTATGATGCAGCCTCCGATTGTGGGGCAGGTTGTCCTGGGGTGGGATCCGGCCTTTCGTACAGGCTGCAAGCTGGCTGTTGTGGATGAGACTGGAAAGGTTCTGGATACCACAGTGATTTATCCGACAGCGCCCACTACAGACGCCAGGATTCGCGCTTCAAAGGAAACGCTTAAAAAGCTGATAAGGAAATATCATATCACTCTTATTTCTTTGGGGAACGGCACAGCCTCCAGGGAATCAGAGCAGGTGATTGTGGAGCTTCTCAAGGAGATTCCTGAGCATGTGCAATATGTGATCACAAACGAGGCGGGAGCCTCTGTGTATTCTGCGAGCAAGCTTGCCACAGAGGAATTTCCGAACTTTGACGTGGGACAGAGAAGCGCTGCATCGATTGCAAGACGCCTTCAGGATCCTCTGGCAGAGCTGGTAAAGATTGACCCAAAATCAATAGGAGTAGGGCAGTACCAGCATGACATGAATCAGAAGAAGCTCGGAGACGCGCTAAGCGGCGTTGTGGAGGACTGCGTAAACAGTGTGGGAGTGGATCTTAACACAGCGTCTGCCTCTCTCCTGGAATATATTTCTGGCATCAGTAAGGCAGTGGCCAAAAATATTGTGGCATACAGGGAAGAGAACGGACGATTTACGAACAGACGCGAGCTTTTGAAGGTGCCAAAGCTTGGACCAAAGGCTTATGAGCAGTGCGCGGGCTTTGCCAGAATCGCAGGAGGAACAGAGCCTCTGGATGCAACGAGCGTTCATCCGGAAAGCTATGAGGCGGCGGCAGGCCTTCTTGAACGTCTGGGCTATACAAAGCAGGATATTGCAGGAGGAAAGCTGAAGGGACTTTCACGGAGAGTAAAAAACACGAAAAAGCTTGCACAGGAGCTGGGAGTAGGAGAAATCACTCTTCAGGATATCATACGAGAGCTGGAGAAGCCTGCCCGTGACCCAAGAGACGAGATGCCAAGGCCAATTCTCCGCACAGATGTTATGGACATGAAGGAACTCAAGGAGGGCATGATTCTCAAGGGAACTGTGCGCAATGTCATTGATTTTGGAGCATTTGTGGACATAGGCGTTCATCAGGACGGACTCGTGCATCTCTCTCAGATCAGCGATAAATTTATCAAGCATCCCCTGGAGGCTGTCCATGTAGGGGATATCGTAGACGTGAAGGTGCTGAGTGTGGACGTTAAGAAAAAGAGAATCAGCCTCACCATGAGAGGAATCTCCAAATAAGAGAAACAGTAACAACAATATATAAAAGATTTCTAAAACCAGCATCTTTTCTTGTTTCAAAAAAAATTATATGATATTATGAAAGAAATCCTTTATGAAAGGACATCACAAAGATTATAAAACAGGAGAGGGTGAATTTATGGGTAAAAAAATAGGGAACATGCTGTTGTTTCTGGCTGTGGCCGGCGTATGTACGGTGCTGACGCTGTATATGGGACGAGACGCTACGAGCATGATGCTGTATAACTTTGTATTTTTGGGAGTTATGGCTGTTATCTATCTGATTGGCCTTGTCGGCGGTATGTGGAAGATGAATAACCTGGGAGCTTCTCTGAACCTGGCCAGCACAAAGCTGGAGGAATACTTTCAGACACAGGGAGCAAAGTCAGAAAAGCTATCCTCCAGACTGGATTCTCTTTTTGACCATTCTTATCTGGACAAAAAGATGAAGAACTTTCTGGTTGGAATGAGACGAAGCAAGGAAGGAATTGTAGACCTTGAGGAATATCTGAATGACGAGGAGCTTGACAGCTATGTACATAAGAGAATGCTGGAAATGATTCCCGACATTCTTACAAGCCTTGGCATTCTGGGAACCTTTGTCGGACTTGTATGGGGGCTTCGGAATTTTGAACCATCGAGCTATGAGTCTATGACCAGCTCTGTATCCATGCTGGTAGAGGGAATCAAGGTCGCATTTTTGACATCTATTTATGGTGTATCCCTCTCTATTGTCTATACATACGGAATCAAATCCGAATATACTTATATGACAGAGGAACTCCAGGAGTTTCTTGCAAAGTTTCATGGTTATGTAATGCCTACGGCAGAGAACAAGTCCAGAAATCTTCTGGTTGCCATTCAAAAGCAGCAGACAGAGGCTCTGACACAGATGGCAGAGGAGTTTTCCACGCACATGGTTTCAGGTTTTCAGGCTATGATTGCCCCCACCTTTGAGCGGATGAATCAAACGTTGGAGAGCCTGTCAGAGGCTGTAACGACCAGGCAGCAGGAGGCTTTGAAGGAAATTGTGAATGCTTTTCTTGTGGAAATGCACAATGCCTTTAAGGTGCAGTTCCAGGATTTCCAGAGTTCCATGGAGCAGCTTACCAGGGCGCAGGAGGAAAATGCGGCTTATACGCAGAAGCTCTACCAGAACCTGGCGGGCGAGATGAAGGCGGCAAGCGCCGAGTCCAGCAAAAACATGGACAGAATTCTCAAAAATATGGGAGAAACTCAGAATCAGTATCTGCAGACAGCAGGAGAAATTCTGGAGGAAAACAAAAAGATTCAGACGCAGCAGCAGAGGGATTACGAGCATCTTACAGATTATCTCAGGGATGCAGAAAAATCCTCGGCCAAGTTCTGGGTGGCCTGCAACCAGGCAATGCAGAAGTATGTGGAGGCAGCAGCAGGCGGTACCTCTGAGCTTGGAAGGATTGCAGAGCAGAGCGGACAGATTATCCAGTCCAACCGCACGCTTATGGAGAGCTTTGAGGTCAAAATGAAGGAATATGCAGATTATCAGAAGCTTAATTATCAGCTTATGCTTCAGATGTGCAGGCTCCTTAGCAGCATGACGGTTGTAAAGGATGAAAAGAATCTGTACATGGTTGGAGGAGAGGCTGCAGCGGCTGCAGCTCATGGCACGAACAGAGAGGTTCTGGACGGAATCCGAGACCTGGTTGAGGAGCAGTCCCGTATGCAAAAGGAACTCCTGGATGAGATGAACAAGACTCTTCAGGCGCTTCAAAAGACAGGCTCAAGGGGAAGATTCGGCATTTTCAAATAAACGGGAAGAGCCCTTGTTTGGAACCTTTTCGTGAGACGGCGGTGCCTTTGGGGGCATCGCATAAATGAAAGACAGGAGAAAATTATGCGTAAAAAGAGGAAATCGGATGACGGTGGATTCAATATATGGCGCTCCTATTCTGACATGATGGCAGGCGTTCTTCTTCTCTTTGTGCTTATTATGTGCGTTACTCTTTTTCAGGCGCAGAAGAATTATGACGATAGTATCAGAGAGAGGGACCAAAGGCTTGCAATGAAAGAGGAATATACCTCAGAGCTTCAGGTTCAGGATGAACAGCTCGAAGAGCAGAGAGCAAGGCTCTCAGAGCTTGAAGCAACGCTGCAGGAGCAGCAGGCGACTCTTGACGAGCAGGCCGCCACATTGGAGGCGCAGTCAGCAAAGCTGGACGAGCAGGCTGCTACCTTGAAGAATCAGAAAAAAAAGCTTACTGCACAGCAGACAGCGCTTGATGAGAAGACAGATCTTCTGGCAGCTCAGCAGCAGAAGATTGACAATATCATCGGCGTAAAAGCGGAGGTAATTGAATCCCTGAAAAATGAGTTTAAACAGAATAATGTGAACGTAAATATTGATACGCAGAGCGGAGCCATGACACTGGAATCCAATGTCATGTTTGCCGTAAATGAGGCAGAGCTGACAGAAGAGGGAAAGGCTGTGCTGTCCTCTGTGCTTCCTATATACTGCACAGTTCTGCTGCAGGAGGAGCATCTGACCTATCTGGCGGAAATTATCATAGACGGTTATACAGACACAGACGGAGACTACAACTATAACCTGGAGCTTTCCCAGCAGCGTTCCCTGGCAGTTGCACAGTATCTTCTGGAAATTGCGCCGCAGTTTTTGAGTGAGGAGGATACTGCAAAGCTGGAGGAACACCTCACAGTAAACGGGCATTCTATGTCAAACCCGATTCTGGACGCCCAGGGAAATGTGGATAAGGACGCTTCCAGACGAGTGGAGGTTAAATTCCGCTTAAAGGATGAGGAAATGATTCAGGAGCTTAACAGCATTCTGACACAGACAAATGAATAAATAAAAAAACTCTTGCAATTAGGAGAGATAGTGATTATACTAAATAACAGATAAAGGAAAATTCTTCAGGGCGGGGTGCAAGTCCCCACCGGCGGTAAAGTCCGCGAGCCAGGAAAATCAGATAATTGGTTTTTGAGGCTGATTTGGTGACGCTTATGGAGGAACGGCATTTTTTGGAACAGGCAGCTCTTATAGCTGTGGTTCTGAGCCTGCGTGTTCTATGAGCGAATTCCAGAACCGACAGTATAGTCTGGATGAGAGAAGAGAATGCGGCAGCATATTTTTCTGTTTGTATTTTATGCCCCTGGAATTTCTTCCAGGGGCTTTTTGTGCGATAAGGCGAAGAATTTCCCTTTAGAAAAAGCCGTGGGGACGAGGTTCTTCTGTCAGACGGGGAAGAGAAAGCCGCAGACATTCTTATTCCAGGAAAGGACGAGAGAGCCGACAGGTTCTGAAAGCGGCAGAAAAGAGGGGATTATATGAGTGAACAGGTATTAAGACAGACAAAGGTGAACGAGCGGAGCAAAATCCGCACAATGGCGCAGACTGGTATGCTTGGGGCGCTGGCAGGAGTTTTGATGAACATGGAGTTTCCGCTTCCCTTTTTAGCGCCCTCCTTTTACCAGCTTGACTTCAGCGAGGTGCCGGTACTGGTGGGAACCTTTGCCATGGGACCGCTGGCAGGAGTTCTGGTTGAGCTGGTGAAGATTTTAGTACATCTTGTGACAAAGGGAACGACTACAGCAGGAGTAGGAGATGTGGCAAATTTTATCATGGGGTGTGCGTTTATTGTTCCGGCTGGTATGATTTATAACTTCCGCCATAAGAAATCCAAAGCACATGCGATTGCAGGCATGGCAGTGGGAACTATAACAATGGCAGTTGTGGCCTGCTTTGTGAATGCCTTTGTGCTTCTTCCTATGTATGGAAAGGCCTTTGGTATGCCGGTAGAGGCCTTTATTGAGATGGGGACAGCAGTTCACTCCTCAGTGAACAACCTTTTTACATTTGCCGTGCTGATTGTGGGGCCGTTCAATATCTTCAAGGGAATCGTGGTTTCTGCGATTGTGCTGTTGATTTATAAAAGAATCCGTGTGATACTGCGAGGGGAATAATACGTCGGCTGCCCATCGCCTAAGGACAATGGATTTTTGCCCGTGAAAAACGAAAGGGCTTTATTTAGAAAGAATGACAGGGAGAGGCTTAGGCCTCTCCCTGTTGGCGTTATAAAGTTTGCAACGAAAACCTACATGCTTGCACTCCTTCTGAGACAAGCAAGTCCTCCACTCATCGCATATTTCTCTGCGAAATTGAAGCGGGAGACTTGCTTGATACGTTAAAAAAAGTTTTGTAAAGTTTCGAAAGACAAAGAGATAGGTAAAATGCAGACTTTCTGATGAACAAGAGGCTCGTTTACAAAGTGAGAATAAAGGGATAAAGGAGAACCTTTAAAATGCCAAAAATCCTTGAAAATTGCCAAATTTCAGATTTTCTGTCAAGGAAGGATATACTGATTGGAAATTAAAGGAAAGGCAGGACAAAAAAGGATTGACATTGCCATAAAAAAATAGTATACATAAAGTATAGAAAATAAGCGAAACTTTTGAAACGTGTATACAAAACAAACCAGGGTTAGGGAAGGAGAAAACGTATGGCTGTCAAGTCTAAAAACAAGGCACAGGAGACATCTTTGTTTGAAATCACCGAGTATGACCAGTATTTATTTGGAATGGGAACACACTATGCAATTTATAAAAAGCTGGGCGCCCATCTGACAGAGAGGGATGGCAAAGAAGGAGTTTATTTTGCAGTGTGGGCGCCTCATGCAAGGCAGGTGAGCGTTGTGGGAGATTTTAATGGATGGGATGTGAATGCAAATGTCATGGAACGTCTGGAGCCTCTCGGAATCCACGCGTTGTTTGTTCCGGGAGTTTTGGAGCATAGCTGCTATAAATACTGTGTAACCTGCAATGACGGAAGAATGGTCATGAAAGCAGACCCCTATTCTATACATAATGAAATGCGTCCTGCGACTGCCTCTGTGGTAGAACGTCTGGAAGGATACCAATGGAAGGATAAAACTTGGATGGAGGAGCGCAGAAAAGGAAGCATTTACGAGAAGCCTATGTTTATTTATGAGGTTCATCCGGGCTCCTGGATGAAGCACCCGTCCAGTGAGGCTAACCCTCAGGGCTTTTATAATTACAAACAGATTGCCCACAGTCTGGCAGATTATGTTCTGGAGATGGGGTATACGCATGTGGAGCTGATGGGAATTGCAGAGCATCCGTTTGACGGCTCTTGGGGCTATCAGGTGACAGGATATTTTGCGCCCACTGCCCGTCATGGAAATGTGCATGATTTCATGTATCTGGTGGACTATCTGCATCAGAAGGGAATCGGCGTGCTTCTTGACTGGGTTCCAGCGCATTTCCCAAAGGATGAATACGGCCTCTCTCTGTTTGACGGAACCTGTCTGTATGAATATGCAGACCCCAGAAAGGGCGAGCATCCAGATTGGGGTACAAAGGTGTTCGACTATTCCAAAAATGAAGTCAAAAATTTCCTTATATCCAATGCTATTTACTGGTTGGATGAATACCATATTGACGGACTTCGCGTAGATGCAGTGGCTTCGATGCTGTATCTGGATTATGGAAGAAGTGAGTGGGTTCCGAATCAGTATGGAGGAAAGGAAAATCTGGAGGCAGTGGAATTTCTGAAGCATCTGAATTCTTTGATTGAACACAGAGGAGACGGTGCGCTTGTGATTGCAGAAGAATCTACTGCATGGCCGCGGGTAACAGACACACCGGAAAATGATGGCCTGGGCTTTAGCCTGAAATGGAATATGGGATGGATGAATGATTTTCTGTCCTACATGAAAATGGATCCGATTTACAGACAATACCATCATAATCAGATGAATTTTGGCATGATGTATGCTTATTCTGAGAAATTTGTCCTGGTTCTCTCCCATGATGAGGTTGTTCATGGAAAGTGCTCTCTTGTAGAGAAAATGCCTGGATATCCGCATGATAAGCTTGAAAATTTAAAGACTGCCTATGGCTTTATGTTGGGACATCCGGGTAAGAAGCTGCTGTTTATGGGACAGGATTTTGCTCAGAACAGAGAGTGGAGCGAGAGCCGGGAACTGGATTGGAGCCTTCTTGCGGATCCGGGACACAAGAACATGCAGGATTATATGAAGGCTCTTCTGGGACTCTACCGCAGTCATCCATGCCTCTATGACCAGGATATGGATGAGGCAGGCTTTGAGTGGATAGGAGTGGATGATAATCAGAGGAGTATTTTCAGCTTTATCAGACACAGCAAAAACAAGAAGGATAATCTTTTGTTTATCTGCAATTTCACGCCGGTTGAAAGGGATGACTACAGGGTCGGCGTAATAAAGAGAAAGCAGCACACCCTGCTTTTGGATTCTTCATGGAAGAGCTATGGAGACGAGTGTGAGGAAAAAGGAAAGAAGTATAAGCCTGAGAAGACGGCTGCTGATGGAAAGGATTACTCGATTGCATATCCACTCAAGGGCTATGGAATGGTTGTGTTTGCATTTTAACCAAATAGCGAAGCGAATTGCGAATATCCGCTTGACTTGTGAACTTCTCATTTGTCTGATTTACAATTTCATCTTGAAACTCCTTCTGCAAAAAGGTATAGTGAAATATAAGGAGAGGAACTTGAAATGCTTCCCTTCTCTTGACAAATATTCTGATGCTAGGAGAAAGGATAAACTATATTTTACTTAAGGAGACTGAAATGGGACAAATTCATGAAGTGAAGAAGCTGACAGACAATCGTTTTGTAAACCTGTATAATGTGAAGGCAACAAGCGTACATAATACGCCGGTAAATTATTTTGTGGCTTCCAGGGCAAGAAATACAGAGGATTTAAAGCTAGTTACAAAAGAGAATCATCCGGACGGGGTGATTATCTACAGTGTGTATGGACCGGAGAGGGACAAGGTAGTTCTGGTGCGCCAGTATCGCTATACACTGGGAGATTATATCTATGAGTTCCCTGCAGGGCTTGTGGAGCCTGGGGAGGAGTTCCACAGTGCGGCAGTTCGTGAGCTGAAGGAGGAGACAGGGCTTACTCTGGAGCCTGTCACTGTGGCAGAGGGGTTTGAGAAGCCGTATTTTACGACCGTAGGAATGACAGATGAATCCTGTGCGACTGTATATGGCTATGCTTCAGGAGAGGTGAGCAATCGAGGACAGGAGGCCAGTGAGGAAATTGAAATCGTGATTGCTGACAGAGACGAGGTTCGCCGCATCCTGAAGGAAGAGAAGGTTGCAATCATGTGCGCTTATATGCTGATGCATTTTCTGAAGGATAAGGAGCCGTTTGAATTTTTGAAGGGTTCACTTTGAGATACGAAAACACCTCGCAGAATAGTTGTCTGCGAATCGTAATTTTTATTTACATCATTACGGTAAAACAATAAAGTTCTGCTGGACAAAAGACACATCTTCTAGTAATATAAGGAAGGTGTGTTTTTTTGGTTGAAAAAAACATGAGGATAAGACTTGAGCAAGCAGCGAAGCGGACATCGTGCCTATGGGTATTGCGAATATCCGCTTGACTGGAAAGCAAAACAACAGACAAGAAAGGACAAGACAATGCATAACCTTACAGAAATCAGATGGCATGGCCGCGGCGGTCAGGGCGCCAAGACAGCTGCCCTTCTTCTGGCTGATGTGGCGTTTCAGACAGGAAAATATGTGCAGGGCTTCCCGGAATATGGCCCTGAGCGTATGGGCGCTCCCATCACAGCATATAACCGTATCAGCGACACCAAAATCCGGGTGCATTCTAATATTTATGACCCGCAATATGTGGTTGTGGTGGATGAATCCCTCCTGGAAACCGTAGATGTGACCAGAGGACTTAAAAAGGATGGAGCAATCCTCGTAAATACCCAGCGTACAAAGGAAGAGATTCTTTTGCATCTGAAGGGCTATGAGGGCCAGGTATTCATTATTGACGCAAAGAAGGTTTCCATGGAAGCGATGGGAAAATATTTCCCGAACACTCCCATGCTGGCAGCAATTGTGAAGGTGGCGGGCATTATGGAGGAGGAGACCTTTCTCAGGGAAATGGAAGCATCCTTTCACCACAAATTCGCCGGAAAGCCGGAGGTAATCGCCGGAAACATGAAAGCATTGAAGATGGCATTTCAGGAGGTGCGCTAATGGAAGCAGATATCAGCAGATTAGGGTTAAGAGCAAAATGGAGCGACCTGACAGAGGGCATGAAAATTGCCGGAGCAGGTACATCCAGAGGTTTTCATACAGGCGAGTGGAGCAGTGTAAAGCCGGAATTTATTGAAGAAAAATGTAAGCAGTGCCTCTTATGTACGCCGGTTTGTCCGGACAGCTGCATTCCTGTAAAGGACAAGAAGAGAGGCGCATTTGATTATGAACACTGTAAGGGATGCGGCATCTGTGTGAAGGCCTGTCCGTTCGGTGCGATTACAATGGAAGGGGTGAACTAAGGATGGCAAAGAGAGATCGTTTATCAGGAAATGAGGCAGTGGCAATCGCCCTCAGACAGATTAACCCGGATGTATTTCCAGCGTTTCCAATCACTCCGTCCACAGAAATTCCGCAGTATTTTGCATCCTTTGTGGCAAATGGACTGGTGGATACGGAGTTTATCCCAGTGGAGAGTGAACACAGCTCCATGAGCGCGGCTATCGGTGCAAGCGCAGCAGGCGCAAGGAGCCTCACGGCAACCTCCTCCTGCGGACTTGCTTACATGTGGGAGGAGCTGTACATCGCAGCTTCCAACCGTCTTCCCCTGGCTCTGGCTCTTGTGAACCGCGCCCTGTCAGGCCCGATTAACATTAACTGCGACCATTCTGACAGCATGGGCGCCAGAGACGCCGGATGGATCCAGATTTATGCAGAAAATAATCAGGAAGCCTATGATAACATGGTTCAGGCTTATCGCATTTCCGAGCATAAGGATGTGCGTCTGCCCATTATGATTTGTCAGGATGGCTTTATTACCAGCCATGCAGTGGAAAATATTGAGCTTCTGGAGGATGTGGAGGTTAAGGACTTTGTGGGAGAATATGAGCCAGAGGATTATCTTCTGAACTCAAAATGTCCGCTGGCGGTGGGGCCTTATTCTGTGACCGATTACTATATGGAAGCAAAGAGAAACCAGGCAGAGGGCATGAGATGTGCCAAACAGGTGGTTTTGGAGGTCGCAGAGGAATTTGCCGCACTTTCCGGAAGACAGTACGGCCTTTTTGAGGAATATTGTCTGGACGATGCAGAAAGAGCAGTTGTGATGATCGGCTCGGCAGCAGGAACCACAAAGGACGCCATTGACAGACTTCGCGCAGCTGGCGAGAAGGTGGGACTTCTGAAAATCCGTCTGTATCGTCCATTCCCGGCAGAGGAGATTGCAGGAGCGCTCTCTCATGTAAAGGCAGTGGCAGTGATGGATCGTGCGGAAGGCTATTCTAATCAGGGAGGTCCTCTGGGCGCAGACGTGATGGCGGCCATGTTCCGTGCAAGGTCAAAGGCCTTTGCAGTGAACTATGTGTATGGCCTGGGCGGCCGTGATGTGCGTGTCGAGGACATGGAAGGCGTCTTCGCAGACCTGAAGAAGATAGTGGAAGACGGCGACGCAGGGGAAACCTACCGTTACCTGGGAGTCAGAGAGTAAGGAGGGGAGCAGAAGATGAGCTACAATTTTAAAGAAACCATGAATAAACCGGAGCGTCTGGCTCCTGGACATAGGATGTGCGCGGGCTGCGGCGGAACCATTGCAGTGAGAAATGTGCTGCGCGGCCTTCATGAAGGAGACAAGGCGGTTATCGGAAATGCCACGGGCTGTCTGGAGGTGTCTACCTTTACATACCCTTATACTGCATGGGAAGACAGCTATATTCATAATGCGTTTGAAAATGCAGGCGCTACCATGAGCGGTGTGGAGGGAGCCTACAAGGCCCTGAAGAGAAAGGGAAGGCTGGACGATACCTACAAATTCATTACCTTTGGAGGAGACGGCGGAACCTATGATATTGGTCTTCAGTCTCTGTCAGGAGCTATGGAGAGAAACCATGATATGGTGTATGTGTGCTATGATAACGGAGCTTACATGAATACTGGAATTCAGCGTTCCTCTGCGACTCCCATGTATGCGGACACCACGACAACTCCAGTGGGAAGCAAGAGCAATGGAAAGCCTCAGAACCGCAAGGATCTGGCGTCTGTGATTGCCGCTCATGATATTCCCTATGTGGCGCAGACCACATTTGTACAGAACTTTAAGGATTTACATATCAAGTCTGAAAAGGCTATTTATACGTCGGGAGCAGCATTTTTGAATATTATGGCTCCGTGTCCGAGAGGCTGGAGATATAATACGCCAGATATTATGGAAATCTGCAAATTGGGAGTGGAGACCTGCTACTGGCCGCTCTTTGAGGTGGTAGAGGGCAAGTGGATTCTGAACTATCAGCCAAAGAACAAGCTTCCGATTGAGGATTTTCTGAAAAAGCAGGGACGCTTTAAGCATCTGTTTAAGAAAGAGAACGAATATCTTATCGAAGCCTTCCAGAACGAGGTGGACAGAAGATGGGAGGAGCTTTTGTTTAGATGCTCCAGATAGATAATTGAAAAAATGATTTAACGTATCAGGGAAGTCCCCCACTTCAATTTCGCAGAGAAATAAGCGGTGGGGGACTTCTTTGCCTCAGAGCGGGACAGCAGCCGTGTGAATAGTAACCTGCCAAGTGTGCCGCTGTGAATGCAGCAAAGAGTAACACTTGCCATTTCAATGAGCCAATGATATACTGAAACCACAAGAGGTGAGAAGGAGGCGGGCCGTGAAGAAATTTTTTAGAGAGAGGAATAAACCAATGAAATACGATTTTACAAGTATCATAGACAGACATGGAATGGACGCCATAGCAGTAGATTTGCCGGATAAAACAGACGGCTTTGCCCCGTCCAAGCCAAAGGAGGGCTTTGACCAGATTCCCATGTGGGTGGCTGACATGAATTTTCCCACCGTTCCCTCTGTTATTCGGGCGATTACAGACAGGGCGCAGCATCCGATGTTCGGATACTTCAGTCCCAGAAAGGAATATTTTGATGCTGTCATTAACTGGCAGGAGGAGAGGAACGGGGTAAAGGGACTGACAGCAGAATGCATTGGCTATGAGAACGGCGTTCTGGGAGGCGTGGTGTCTGCGCTGGAGGCATTTACAGCTCCAGGAGACAAGGTGTTGGTGCATAGCCCGACCTACATTGGATTTGAAGGCTCTGTGGCAAACTGTGGAAGAGCGCTTGTCCACAGCAGTCTGATTCCAGATGACAGGGGCGTCTTAAGAATGAATTATAAGGATATGGAAGAGAAAATCCAGAAGCACAGAATTCACACTGCCATTTTCTGTTCTCCTCACAACCCGTGCGGCCGTGTGTGGGAGAGATGGGAAATAGAGGAGGCTATGGAGATCTACAGGAGAAACGACGTTATTGTCATCAGCGATGAGATCTGGAGCGATATCATTCTGGACGGTTATCGCCACATTCCGACGCAATCTGTGAGCGAGGACGCCAGAAACAGGACGATTGCCATGTACGCGCCCTCCAAAACCTTTAACCTTGCCGGACTGGTTGGATCCTACCACATTATTTATAATTCTCTTCTGCGCGACCGTGTGCGTGCCTGCGGTTCAAAGTCTCATTACAATTCCATGAACCTGCTCAGCATGTATGCGCTGATTGGAGCTTATACACAGGAGGGACACGAATGGGTGGATGAATTGTGTGCAGTTATCACTGAAAATGTGGATTATGCCTGCAATTTTATAGAACATAACCTTAAGGGAGTGAGAACCACGAGACCTCAGGGAACCTATATGCTGTATCTGGACTGTACAGAATATTGCAAAAGGCATGGAAAAACCGTGGATGACCTGCTTGCTGCTGCCTGGGATGTGGGCGTGGATTATCAGGATGGAAGACCCTTTCAAAAGGAGAATACAATTCGCATGAATCTTGCCCTTCCGATGGAGAGAATACAGGAGGCTATGAGAAGACTGAAGAGGTATGTGTTTATAGATTCGTGTAGTGAACATGCCGGAGAGGAGACAGGGGGGCGGTGAAAACCATACTTTTATTGGAGGACGATAGACATCTGAATCAGGGAATTGCTCTGAAGCTTCGGAAGGAGGGATATGAGGTTCTTCCGGCGCTTTGCGTGAAGGAAGCAAAGGAGCTTTGCCGTGCGCACAGCATTGATCTGATTATCAGTGACATTATGCTTGGAGACGAAAGCGGCCTGGATTTTTGTGCACAGGTGCGTAAATCCAGCGATGTGTATATTATTTTTCTCACAGCCATGGATCAGGAGATTGATATGATATCTGCCTATGATATTGGTGCAGATGACTATATTACAAAGCCTTTCAGCCTGATGATACTGCTTTCCAAGGTGCATGCCTGTATGCGAAGAATAGATGGAAAAGGAAAAAAGGGAATCTCTTCAGGAAATATTTCTGTATCTTATTCAGAGATGAAGGCATATAAGGATGGGGTCGATTTGTTCCTCAGCAAAAAGGAGCTGCAGCTTTTGGTATATCTGATGGAAAATGCCGGGCAGGTACTCTCCAAGGAGCAGGTTTTAGAGCATATCTGGGATGTGGACGGACAGTTTGTGGACGATAATACTGTGCCGGTCTACATCAGCCGTCTAAGGACAAAGATTGGAGGAGACCGTATCTTGACTGTGAGAGGAATTGGATATATATGGATAAACGAATGTATAAAGGAGTAGTCCTGATGGCAGGACTGCTTTTTTTCATAGCAGCAGCTCTTGCCGTGCTTTTTGGGCTTTTTGGGGAGCAAATTTCAAAGAGAGAGTATAGAGCGGCAGGGGCGCTTCTTCTGGAAGATCCCCAGCTGGAGAAAGAGATTATAGGAGCCTTTTGGAAAAAAGAGAACAGAGCAGACAAAGAGGAAAGGCAGAGGGCAGGAGAGGCGCTTGCGCAAAAATATGGATATTCTGCAAAAACACAGGAGGAGCTTTTTTTGCCCTATATCATGGCAGGAGGAGCTATTCTTCTGGCAGGAGCTTTTGGGCTTTTTCTTGTGTGGAGAAGGCTGTTTATAAGCGCTGCAGGAGACAGAGAGGAGACGCAGAGAACAAGAGAGGCGCTCACAGAGCTGGAAAGCCGCTTTGAGCAGGCGATGGTACGTCTGGAAAAGGAGGAAAATGATACCAAAATCTTAATCAGTGATATTTCTCACCAGCTAAAGACTCCGATTGCTTCTTTGAAGCTGGGATATGAAATTATACAGACTACGGCTTTGGAGGAGGAAGAGAGGGAGGAGCTTGTGCAAAAGGAATATGAGGATTTGAAAAAGCTGGAGGCACTCCTGGAATCGCTTATGAATTTGTCAAAGCTGGAAGCAAGGCTGATTCAGATACAGCCAGTGGAAGCGAGCCTGAGAGCAACTCTTACCAATGCTGTGAACAGCGTTTATATGAAGGCTTTGGAAAAGCAGATAGACATTTCCATGGAACCCTTTGAGGACATAAGGCTTGTGCATGACCCCAAGTGGACGGCAGAGGTCTTTGTGAATATCCTGGATAATGCAGTGAAATATTCGGACAGGGGAAGCCATGTGTGCATTCTGGTAGAGGAGATGGTTTCCTATGCTCTGGTCAGAGTTCAGGACGAGGGAATCGGAATTCCCCCTGAAGAGAGAAATCAGATTTTTAAGCGTTTTTACAGAGGAAAAAGCGACAGGATTTTGTGTACAGAAGGGTCTGGAATTGGACTTTACCTTGCAAGAAGAATCATTGAGGAGCAGGGAGGCGCGGTCAGTGTAAAGGATGGAATGGAAGGGGGAAGTGAATTCTGCGTTTTGCTGAGAAAGAAATAAATGCTGATTGCCCTCTGCCTGCTTGAAATCGCAGCATGGTGTTTGGGACTTTTACGTAAACCTGTAAAAACAGGATTGTTTTTTTCTTAGAAACGGGATATAATGCAAAAGAAATATTAATGAGAATGGTGATTGAATTATGAGATATGAATTTAAGAAAATCGAGCCGAAATGGCAGAAGAAATGGGAAGACGCCAGGATTTTCCAGGCCTCTGACAAGAGTGACAAGCCGAAATTCTATGGCCTTGTAGAATTCCCCTATCCCAGCGGCGCGGGTATGCATGTGGGACATATTAAAGCCTATGCAGGCCTTGAGGTTGTCTCCAGAAAGCGCCGTATGCAGGGATACAATGTATTGTTTCCAATTGGCTTTGACGCCTTTGGACTCCCGGCAGAGAATTATGCTATCAAGACAAACACACATCCCCGCGTTATCACAGACCAGAACATTGCGCGCTTTTCAGAGCAGCTTAAAAAGGTGGGATTTTCCTATGACTGGAGCCGCGTGATCGATACGACAGATGAAAAATATTATAAGTGGACACAGTGGATTTTCCTCAAGCTGTTTGAAAAGGGGCTGGCATACAGAGACAAAACACTGGTAAATTATTGTCCTTCCTGCAAGGTTGTTCTGTCTAATGAGGACAGCCAGGGTGGCAAATGCGATATCTGCCACAGCGATGTAGTACAGAGATCTAAGGAGGTATGGTACCTGCGGATTACCAAGTACGCAGATAAGCTTCTGGAGGGTCTGGAAACCGTGGATTATCCTGAGAATATCAAACAGCAGCAGAGAAACTGGATTGGAAAATCCACAGGCGCTTTTGTGAATTTTTCTCTGGAGAATCTGGACGAGCAGCTTCGCATCTATACAACCCGTCCTGATACTCTGTTTGGAGTTACCTTCATGGTAATTGCTCCGGAGCATCCGCTGATTGACAAGTATGCGGACAAAATCACAAATATGAGCGAGATTGAGGACTACCGCAGGGAATGCGCCAAGAAGAGCGAGTTTGAGCGTACCCAGATTAACAAGGACAAAACAGGCGTAAGAATCGAGGGCATTAAGGCAGTCAATCCTGTGAATAAAAAGGCTATTCCTGTCTATATTGCAGATTATGTTATGATGGGCTATGGAACAGGCGCCATTATGGCTGTGCCTGCTCATGACCAGAGAGACTATGACTTTGCAAAGAAGTTTGGCATTGATATTATTGAGGTTATCAAGGGCGGAGATATCTCCAAGGAGGCCTATACCGGAGACGGAGAGATGGTAAATTCTGATTTCCTCAACGGCATGACCAAGAAGAAGGATTCCATTCACCGTATGCTTGAGGTGCTTGAGGAAAGAGGGATCGGCGAGGCTGGCATACAGTACAAGATGAAGGACTGGGCATTCAACCGTCAGAGATACTGGGGCGAGCCTATCCCTATTATACACTGCCCGAAATGCGGAATGGTATCAGTTCCGTATGAGGAGCTGCCGCTTCGCCTGCCTGAGGTGGAGCATTTCCAGCCGGGTGAGGACGGAGAATCTCCTCTGGCAAAGATTGAGAGCTTTGTGAATTGTAAGTGTCCGAAATGTAAGGGACCGGCAAAGAGAGAGACAGATACCATGCCGCAGTGGGCTGGTTCCTCCTGGTATTTTCTGCGCTATATAGACCCGGACAATAACGAAGCCCTGGCAGACATGGACAAGCTCAAATACTGGATGCCCGTAGACTGGTATAACGGCGGTATGGAGCATGTTACCCGTCATATGATTTACTCTCGCTTCTGGCATCACTTTTTATATGATATTGGCGCAGTCAATACCTTTGAGCCTTATGCAAAGCGTTCTGCGCAGGGGCTGATTCTGGGCTCTGACAATACAAAAATGAGTAAATCAAAAGGAAATGTAGTAGATCCGCTGGATGTGGTGAAGGAGTATGGAGCAGACACTCTGAGAACCTATGTGCTGTTTATGGGTGATTACTCAGCCTCTACACCGTGGAGCGATAATGCAGTGAAGGGCTGCAAGAAGTTCCTGGAGCGAGTTGCCCGTCTGGAAGAGAATGTAACAGAGGAGAATGTTCCGTCTCTTGAGAGCAAGGTTCACAAGACAATCAAGAAGGTATCAGATGATGTGGAGAACATGAAGTACAATACAGCCATTGCTGCGCTCATGTCCCTTCTGAATGATTTTGAGGACGCCAAGAAGGTTGGAAAGGAGCAGTATCTGACCTTTATTAAGCTCCTTTGCCCGTTTGCACCGCATATCTGCGAGGAGCTGTGGCAGCATATGGGACAGGAGGGCTTTGTCTCTGTTGCAAAGTGGCCGGAGTATGATGAGACCAAGACCATTGACAGCACGGTAGAAATCAGCGTCCAGGTAAATGGAAAGCCAAGAGCAGTTCTTGCGGTTCCTACTAACTGCGATGAGGAAACAGCAGCATCTGCAGCAAGGGAGGTACCGAGAATCGCGGATCTGCTTGCAGGTAAGCGAATTGTAAAGACCATTTACAGAGCAAATAAGATTCTGAACTTTGTGGTAAAATAATCAAAGCTTATATTAACGAATATTCTTACATTTTCTTTATGATTTTTGTTAAGAAGCTGTAAGCCTTCCCTGTTAGGATATATACTATACTCAGCAAGCCGCTGAGATACAATTATTCTGACAGGAGGAGGCTTTTATTTATGCAGGGAATCTTAGAGACAAAGGATTTGGTGAAGTATTACGGCACAGGCGAAAACATGGTCAGGGCAATTGACCATACAGATATTTCCATTGCACCGGGGCAGTTTACCGCAGTGGTCGGACGCTCAGGCTCAGGAAAAAGCACGCTGCTTCATATGCTGGGAGGTCTGGACCGCCCGGACTCGGGCAAGGTTTATATTGAGGGAAAGGATATTTTTTCACTGAAGGATGAGGAGCTGGCCGTGTTTCGGCGAAGAAAAATCGGTTTTATTTTCCAGAGCTATAACCTGGTTCCCTCTCTGAATGTATGGGAGAACGTGATTCTCCCCATTGGACTTGATAACAGAAGTATAGACAAAAAATATGTAATGCATATCCTGGAACGTATAGGTCTCACAGACAGGCTTCACGCCCTTCCCGGTACGCTCTCAGGAGGGCAGCAGCAGAGAGTTGCCATTGCCCGCGCCCTGGCTGCAAGACCAGCAATCATTCTTGCAGACGAGCCGACTGGAAATCTGGACTCCAGGACAGAGCTGGAGGTGGTTGCCCTTTTGAAAAGCTGTGTGGCAGAGTACAGTCAGACCCTGGTCATGATTACCCATGACGAGACGATTGCCCAGATGGCGGACAGGGTGATTGTCATAGAGGATGGTAAGGTGGTGAAGCAGTCATGAAAACAGTTACATCTACAGCTCTTGCAAATTTTAAGCAGAATAAGGGGAGAAATCTGCTTAGCGCAGTCGCCATTGCCCTTACGACCTTTCTGATTTTTGTGGTTCTGACAATTGGATTTGGCATGATCAGTACTCAGAAGGCAGCTGTGAATGAGTTTTATCCCACCTGGCATATAATGTATCGAAGTGTGCCAAAGGAGAAGGCAGACAGGCTCAGGCTCCATAGCAGCATAGAAGAAATGGGGCTTCGAGCTGATTTTGGACAGGCAGCTGCTGACAAGGCAACGATTTTGCTTTTATGCATGGACGATACAGCCCTGAAGCTTAATAAGATGGAGCTTGAGAGCGGAGATTTTCCAAAGAAGGAAAATGAAATTGTAGTATCTCAGGGGATTCTGGATGAGCTGGGAATCCAGGCAGATGTCGGAGATACGATTATAGTTCCCTATCAGCTATATGAAAAGGGCAATACTCTGGGACTTTTGGAGACAGACGAATTTGTAATCAGCGGCTTTGTAAGCTCAGAGGATGAGAAGCAGGAAAATAAAGTATATGCAGCCCTGACCTCCATGTCCTATATGGAAAAGCATGTGCCAGAGGATATGCAGAAATTCAGGGTCATGCTTCGTATTGCAGATGCAGAGGAAATGACAACAGATGAGATCAGCGGGCTTTCAAAGGAAATTGCAGGAGCCTTTGAAATTCCAGAAGCAAATATTGTAGAAAATTCCGAATATTTGTTTGCAAATTATGTGGACCCTACATTTTATACAGGGATTGCTGTGCTAGTCCTTGTGGTAGTATTGGCGGGAATTCTGACCATTTATAGTATTTATTATGTGTCCATGATTCCAAAGGTACAGGAGTATGGAAGGCTCAAGGCACTCGGAGCCACTAAAAAGCAGATTCGCCAGATAATATTTCGGGAGGGGATGCTTGTGACTCTTGCGGCTGCCGGTGCTGCTCTTGCAGTGAGTACCCTTGCCTCCCAGGGAATTTTGAAGCTTATGAGTACATTGTTTAAGGATTCTGGACAATATGCGAAAATGCAGTATGAGGTTATCAAGGCCGGGAAAGTGCCGATACTGCATTTCTGGATTTATGCCCTTACATCAGCAGTGGTTCTTTTTACTGTGTACGTGTCTCTGATAAAGCCCATGCATACAGCGGCAAGAGTGTCGCCAATAGAGGCCATGCGGTATCAGGGAGAGACTTGTGCAAGGAAAAAGAACCGCAAGGGCTATGAAAGCCTGAATCTTGTGCGTCTTACACTGGCAAATCTGTCCAGAAATAAAAAAAGGACGCTTATCACAGTGGCTACCCTCAGTGCTGTCGGCATTCTCTTTATGGTCATGGCGACTGTCCTGAGCTGTGCTGACCCAAAGGAGATAGCAAGGAATGATATAGAAGCAGACTACAGGATTGAGGTGGCTACAGAGAGCGGAAACCGCATGGTTCCGGAGAGAGACTGGAAAATCGTGCAGCAGAATAATCCCATGAATGAAGGCTTTTTGGAAAAGGTCGAGAGCATTCCAGGGGTTACTCAGGTCAGAATAAAGAAGAGCATGGATGCAGAGCTTCCGGATTATATTTATCCAGGAGAGGATACCTGCTGGATCTCCTCTATTACCGGGGTGGATGCTTCTTATGCTCAACTGATAGAAAAGGGAGAGATGGAAGGAAGGGTTTCCTATGAGGAGCTGCAGAAAGGGGATAAGATTCTTATGAATGAGACCTTTCTTTATTGGTTCCCAGAGGTCAAGGCAGGAGATAAAATCCGAATGGTACTGTATAATGGAGAGAAGCCTGTAGAGCGAACCTTTGAGATAGGGGCAATTGGCTCTTATTCCAATGGCTTTCTGGGAAGCAGCTTTCTTCTTCCGGAGAGCGTACTGGATGAAATATCTGATTACAATCTTACCTATGCCTGTGATATTACAGTGGAGGAGACTGCAAAGCCGGAGGCCTATAAGGAGCTTGAGAGCCTCTGGAGAAATTCAGAAAACATGGAAGGCAAAAGCTATGAGGAATATAGGGAACTCTGGGAGGATTCCATGCAGATGGTTTCTATGGGAACTTATGCCTTTCTGTTTATCCTGGGAGGCATTGGAATTATGAATCTGGTAAATACCATGCTCAATAGTATTCATATGAGAAGACGTGAGCTTGGAATGCTTCAGGCTATTGGCCTGTCCAGGAAGCAGATGAATCGGATGCTTCAGATGGAGGGAATGTTTTATACGTTTGGAACATTGGTGATTTCTCTGGGAATCGGAAGCGCAGCAGGCTATGGAGTGTTTCTCTATGCCAGAAATACGAGAATGCTGAATATCCAGGCTTATCATTATCCACTTTGCCAGGCGATGCTTCTGACAGGGGCGGTGACAGCTCTTCAGATGCTTCTCACCTATGCTGTCACAGGAAGCCTGCGCAGGAGGAGCCTGATTGAGCAAATCAGGTATTCAGAATAGACTTGTGAAAATTCACAGTGGATATTTACTTATATATATGGTAAAATAGCTAATAACTCATCTGAAATAATATAAAATTGATTCTTTTGCACAAAGCAATGCCTGCTTTGTATGAAAAAAGCTAAATTCCCTTAACAAAAAAATGATAAGAATACGGAGGTTGTCATGAAACTAAGAGAACGAGGATTTCCAGGACAAACAACACAGGAGGTTACAGAACGGGAAATTTTGCATAGACAGCTGTCGCGCCGTGCGGCAGCAGAGGGCTTTGTACTTCTGAAAAATGAGGACAGGCTTCTTCCCCTTCAGAAAGGAAGCAAAATTGGTCTTTATGGAGCTGGTGCAGTGAAAACCATCAAGGGAGGAACAGGATCCGGCGACGTGAATGAGAGAGACTGCGTCAATATTTACCAGGGCATGGTAAATGCAGGCTATGAGGTGACGAGCAGAGCCTGGCTTGAGGACTATGCAGAGATTTATATGCAGGCCAGATTAGAATGGAAGGACGAGATTTATAAGAAGCTGCCAAAATATAACGGCAACTTTTTTGAGGCTTATTCTTCGACACAATTTCAGATGCCCTGCGGCTCCTCAATTGATGAGAAAGCGGCAGGAGCTGACGGAGCAGACACGGCTGTCTTTGTTCTGAGCCGCGTGACAGGAGAAAACGCAGACCGCCATGACACAGAGGGAGATTATTACATTACATCAGAGGAAAAGGCTCTGCTTCATCAGGTGGCAGCCTGTTACAAAAATGTGATTCTGGTTATCAACACAGGAGGACTCATTGACCTTGCATTTACAGAGGAATTCTCCAATATCAAAGCCATAATACAGTTTATGCAGGCCGGTCAGGAGGGCGGAAATGCTTTTGCAGACATGCTTTCCGGTGCTGTGACACCGTCTGGCAAGCTGACAGATACCTGGGCGCTCAACTATAAGGATTATCCAAATGCAGCTTATTTCAGCTCTCAGAGCGGCGATGTCTATAAGGAGGAATATAGAGAGGGCATTTATGTCGGCTATCGCTATTTTGACACCTTTGATGTGCCGGTACGCTATTGCTTTGGCTATGGACTTTCTTATACAGAGTTTGAATTGAGCGCAGGAGAGATTTCTGTGAAGGGAATGGGAACAAAAAAGCCTATGGCAGCTGTCCGGGTAAATATCAGGAACATTGGTGATACCTATGCCGGCAAGGAGGTTGTTCAGATTTATGTTTCCTGTCCGCAGGCAGGAATGGAAAAGGAATTCCGCCGTCTGGCAGGCTTTGGAAAGAGCAGCCTGCTTGCGCCGGGAGAGGCAGAGAGCATGGAGATTTCTTTTTCCCTGAGCCAGCTTGCTTCCTATTGCGAGGAACGCTCTGCCTGGATTTTGGAGGCGGGAAGTTATGGAATCTGGGTGGGAAATTCCCTGAATTCGGCTGTACTGGAAGGAGCCTTTGAGCTGGATGAAACAGCTGTTCTGACTCAGTGCGGGCATATCTGCGAGAGGAAAGAGGCGCTTGAGGAGCTGCATGCAGATAGAGACAGGCTCTGCCGCAAGGAAGAGATATGGAAGGCACAAGCCAGGGAAAAAGCACTTCCTGTTGTCAGATTAAAGGCTTCCGAAATTCTTACAGAGACAATCAGCTATGCAGGACTTTCGGACAGGCTCCCCGGAAAAGCAGGAGAAATCACAGAGAGTCTTTCTATTGACCAGTTGGTTGCTCTGGCAACAGGAGATCTTGTAAAGGGACAGGGAAGCGAGCTTGGCAGCGCGGGACAGACAGTTCCGGGGGCTGCGGCAGAGACTGCAGCAGCGGCAAGGATGGACCCATGGAAGGTGGCGAGCATTGTGCTGGCAGACGGCCCGGCAGGGCTTCGCCTGAGCAAAGCCTACCAGGTTATAAATAAAGAGATTGTGAAGGGAGATTTTCTGGATGCTCTTGAGGGAGGCTTTTTTGCACCTGAGAAGGAGAAAAGAGGAGAGACGTATTATCAGTACTGCACGGCAATTCCGGTGGGAACTCTTCTGGCTCAGACCTGGAATACGGAACTTATAGAAGAAGTCGGAGAGATGATAGGCCATGAGATGGAGCTGTTCGGGGTAACTCTGTGGCTGGCTCCCGGTATGAACATTCACAGGAATCCTCTTTGCGGAAGAAACTTTGAATATTATTCAGAAGACCCGCTTCTCAGTGGTATTATGGCATCGGCCATGACCCTTGGCGTACAGAGAGTTCCGGGCTGCGGAACAACCATCAAGCATTTTGCCTGCAATAATCAGGAGGACAATCGCATGGGTTCGGACAGCGTGCTTTCAGAGAGAACCCTGCGTGAGATCTATTTGAAGGGATTTGAGATTGCAGTGAAGAATGCGCAGCCAATGAGCATTATGACCTCGTATAACCTGATTAATGGTGTTCATGCAGCGAACTGCTATGACATCTGTACAAAGGCTGCGCGTGATGAATGGGGATTTGCAGGAGCAATCATGACAGACTGGACAACAACAACTAATTCCACAGCAGGAACTTGTACAGCGGCAGGCTGTATGCGCGCAGGCAATGATATGGTTATGCCGGGAGACCTCAGAGACCATGACTGTATCCGCAGGGAGCTTGAGGCAGGAACCCTGGATATTCGGGAATTGAAGCGCTGCGTGTGCAATACTGTCCGTGTTATTTTGCAGTCGAATCAGTATGAGGGAGCCAGAAGCTATCTTGAGCTGTTTGAGGATTTAGGAGTTTATATGACAGCAGATAAATCGGGTGCAGTTAAATAAAGGGATAAACAGCATTTTACAGGATGCTTATAAAAATGCGAAAAAGGAGCAAAATTATGGCGCTGATACAGGTGAATTTTATATCACAGTCTCTTATGAGAACAGTTCCCATTCAGGTGATACTGCCGGTTGATAAGATTCTGTTTCCGGGAATGCAAAAGAGGGAGGATAAGCCCTTTAAGACGCTGTATCTTCTGCATGGAATCTTTGGAAATTATACGGACTGGGTGTGCGGCACCAATATTCAGAAATGGGCTGAGGAAAAGGATCTGGCAGTGGTGATGCCGTCAGGGGATAACATGTTCTATGTAGACCAGGAGGCAGGTCATACGTATTATGGTGAATTTGTCGGTAAAGAACTTGTGGAGATTACAAGGAAGATGTTTCCGCTTTCTCATAAAAGAGAGGATACCTTTATTGCAGGACTGTCCATGGGCGGTTATGGGGCTATCAGAAATGGGCTGAAATATCATGATACCTTTGGATATGTTGCAGGACTGTCGTCTGCACTTATTACCTGTGGGCTTTTGGAGCGCACGAATGATGAGCCGGTATTTATTAACAGAAGGGATTTTGCAGAGAGTATTTTCGGAGACCTGACACTTGTGAAGGATAGCGATAAGGAACCAGAGTGGCTTGTCAGAAAGCTGAGAAATGAGAAAGCAGATTTTCCCAAAATGTATATGGCCTGCGGCACAGAGGACAGTCTGCTTGGAGTGAATCGAAGATTTCGGGATATTCTGAAGGAGGCACAGGTGGATTTGACTTACGAAGAGGCTCCTGGAGGACATGAGTGGGAATTCTGGAATCGCTATATTAAAAAGGTAGTGGACTGGCTTCCTGTAGGAGAGGATGCGCAGGCAGGAATAAACAGTGGAAATGTGGGAGTCTAATGAAAGGATGCTGGGAATGAATACACAGTTTATATGTAATGCAGACACAGCTCTGGCTCAAACAACAAAGGGAACAGTCAGAGGCTATGTTTATAATAATATTTCCATTTTTAAGGGAATTCCCTATGCAAAGGCAAGGCGCTTCCATGCACCGGAACCAATGGACGCCTGGGAGGGAGTGCTGGAGACTACAAGCTATGGTTACGTGTGTCCTCTTCTTGACATGGGAAAGCCAAATGGAGAGCTTTTGGTTCCGCATCGCTACTGGATCATGAATGAGAACTGCCAGAACCTGAATGTATGGACGCCTGCCTGTGACGGCAAGAAACGCCCTGTTCTTGTGTGGCTCCACGGGGGCGGCTATGAGGCTGGTTCAGCCATTGAGCAACTGGCATATGAGGGTGAAAATATGTGCCGCCTGGGCGATGTGGTTGTCGTATCAATCAATCACCGCCTGAATATTCTGGGCTACTTTGATTTATCGGATTTTGGAGAGGAGTATGCGAACTCTGGAAACGCGGGAGGAGACGACATTATAGCTGCCCTTCAGTGGGTGCATGACAATGTGTCAGGCTTTGGCGGAGACCCGGAGAATGTTACTGTCTTTGGCCAGTCAGGAGGAGGCGCAAAGGTCACGACCCTGCTTCAGACTCCGGCAGCAGACGGTCTGTATGCAAAGGGAATTAATATGAGCGGTGTTATTGGACCTGTTCTGGCAGACAGCAAGGGAAGCGGACGAGACTTGGCTGAAGCTGTGATGGCAGAGCTTAGTATCAGTGACGTAAGAGAGCTTGAGACAATCCCCTATGATGCTTTTGCAGCCGCCTATAAGAAGGTGAAGCCAGAGCTTGCCAGGGCAGGAAAATATGTGGGCTGTACTCCTCATCCGAATGCATTTTACAGAGGAACTCCCGATGAAAATGGTTTCCGAGAAGAGACAGCAGGGATTGCGCTTCTGGTTGGAACTGTGTATGGGGAGTTTTGCACTTTTGCTTCATCTCCTTATAATAAGCATACTATGACTCGCGAGCAGGGAGCGGCAATGGTGCAGAGGGTTCTGGGAGAGAAGGCGGCAGAGGAGCTTCTGCCCCTCTATGAGTCAGCTTATCCTGAGAGGAATCCGGTGGACCTGCTGTGCCTGGATTTTATATTCCGTATGCCGACGCAGAGCTATGTGAGACAGAGAAGCGCTCTCAATGACTGTACATATTCCTATTTGTTTAATCAGGATATGATGATAGATAATGGCCGCGCTCCCTGGCACTGCGCGGATATTCCATTTGTGTTTCATAACACAGAGCTGGTTCCTGTCACGCAGAAGGAGGGAGTGACCGATAGACTGGAAAAGCAGATTTTTGACAGTGTGATAGCCTTTGCGAGAACAGGAGATCCGAACAATTCCTCTATTCCACACTGGCCTGCAAGCACTCAGGATACAGAGCAAACCATGATTTTCGGGGAGAAAACCCACCTTCATGCAAACCATGACGCAGAGCTTCTTCCCCTATATGCGAAATATATGGCGCCCATTTTTGCAAAACAGATGTCAGAGAGCAGCGATGATATTCAGCATTGACAAAAAGATTTCCCCTGTAAGGAGATACTTTGTGAGAAAGTGCCTTACAGGGGAAGCTTTGTCTGCTGCGCATATAATCGGCACTTCTATGGTGCTGATTTGTTCTTCACTGAAATCATGATTGTGTATTTTACTGCTTTCTGGGCTGCAGAAGATGACCCATGAAATTTTTTCCGACATAGTAGATTCTCTTATAATAGGTTATGGTAGACACAATAACAAATCCAACGCTCATACCTACCAGAGTCAGCGCACAGTCTCTGGCGTTTGTTGCCATTGCAGAGGCGTCCTGCAGAAGAAAGCCAACCGCTGTGTTGTACAGCAAATCTCCGGGAATCAGAGGAATAATAGAAGGATACAAAAACACGGTTGACGGCATTTTCTGACGGGCTGCCATGATTTCTGCATACAGAGCTGCAAAAATGGAGGCAAGTACAGAGTAAATCAGTCTCTGGTCAGTAAGGCTAAGCACAAACAGATAAAAGCAGCGTGTGAGCGCCCCGCCAAGCGCAGCCCATAGCAGGTTCTTTTTTTCTATACGAAATACAATCCCAAAGCCAAGGGAAGCAAAAAAGGAAAGAATAATCAGCTTTACAGTTTCTACCATTGTATTGTCCCTCCGAACATATAGATGCTGATAACGAGTCCAAGCACAATTGCCACAGTTTCCAGAATGACCTTCAGAAATTCCAGAATTCCATTCATTTCATTGCCGCACAGGAGATTCCGCACAGAATTTACCAGAGGAACTCCAGGAATCATCATCATACTGTTTGTGATGACAATGGAAAAATAATGCTTTCCGAGACCGATTTTTACCAGAAATATCGCGAGCGTGCCTGCAATCCACATACAAAGAATGTTTGTGATGATGTGATTGAGCTGAGGCTTTGTCAGTACCCGGATAGTCCAGTATAAAACAACGGTTATAAGGTCAGCTGCTATGACATCAGAAATATTTCCGCCGAACATGGTACACAGACAGCTCATGGCAATCAGATAACCGATAATGACGGTGACAGTAGAGTATTCCTGAACAGTACCAGCTTCATCAAGCAGTCCGGCCAGAGAAGCAGGGGCAGGAGTTTCGGAACAGACTCTTCTGGAAAGCTGATTAAAACGGCGCAGCTTTTCTAGGTGGATGCCTGTGGAGGGGATAGAGAGATGCCGCGTCGCAGAGATATTGTCCGACGACTTGGCGCTGAGGATGATGGTGCTGCTAAGAGAAAAAATGCTGATGCTGCTTAGGTTATAGCTGAGGCAGACGCGGTTCATGGTGTCGTTCACGCGCTCCAGGTTTGCACCGGATTTGAGCATACAGCCGCCCAGATTCACAGCAAAGTCGAGTATGTACTCAAGGTCATTCATAAATATACCTCCGTTTGATATTCACTCAGCCTATTATAAGACATTTGGAAGAGTTAGACAAGATTCGTATTTACGCAGATTCAGAGAAATATATCTTAGCTGCGAACAGAAAGCAACCCTATGAGCGAACCGTAACACGGTACTCTCTTGGCGTGCAGCCGTTTTGCTGGCGGAATTTGCGGATAAAATAGCTGGTGTTCTCAAAACCGCAGTCCAGGCTGATTTCCAGAATGGATTTTGTACTTTCCCGAAGAAGTGTGCAGGCGTGAGAGAGGCGTATGGAAATCAAATATTGAATAGGTGTGGTTCCTGTAATTTCCTTGAAAAAACGGCAGAGATACTGCGGATTGCAGGATACTGCTTCGGAAAGCTCCTTTAGGGACACTGGCTCTGCATAATGCTTTTCCATGTAGGAGACCAGCTTTTTGTACCGGTCGATTTTCTGACGGTCAGACTCAGAAAGAGAGGAGGCGGCAGGAAGAAGAAGCCCCCTGTCAGACAGGAACGTCACAAGCTCAAGAAGGCCAAGTTTGCAGGAAAAGTACCAGCCAGCTTGCTTTTTCAGGGACTTGTCTATGAGCCTTTTGATAATAGACAATACCTCCTCGTAATAAGGCTCATGGGAACGCATGACGCTTGGCAGAATTTTCTCATGGCGAATAAGAGGGGCTATGACCTGCTCCTCCATTTCGTCAGGATAGGTGAACTCCAAAATTTTCGGGTCAAAGAGCAGCACATCATGAATGGTTCCACGGCCCTCTCCGGTAATCTGGTGAAGCTCCTCACCGTTGAGAAAGCACAGATCCCCCTCTTTTAGCACATATTCCTCTAAATTGATTTCAAAGAGATAGGTTCCCCTTACAATATATATAATTTCAATGGTATGATGCCAGTGGCGTTCCACAAAAAAATGGTCAGGAAAGCTGCTTCCTTCCCCCACAAAAAAATGAATTCCTGAGATAGGATTTTCATTTGTGCCATGCTTGACATTCTCTTTTAAAGAGGCGTCCAGATTCATTTGCTGTCTCATCTCCTTTATGTACATGTATTCTTTCTGTATCTGCAAAATGTCAATATTGTGTTATTATTATACAGAATAGTAGAAGAATATTCAACAAAAACAGGATATCATGTTATTAACAATAAGGCCTCCTTCTGAGGAGACCGTCCTATTCGTTTAAATGCAGGAGGAAATTTATGATTCAAAAACACATTTTTGGCAGTCCATTTGAAACAGAGGCTGTTGTAAAGAAAGTACAGAAATCAAATGAAGCTCCCGCTTACGGAGCTGTCTCCCTTGACAATGGTTTCACCTTTTCCTATACCATGGATGAAGAGGATATTGTATATGGCCTTGGCGAGGCAAACCGTGGATTAAACAAAAGAGGCTATTGCTATATCAGCAACTGTACGGACGACCCTAACCACACAGAGGACAAGCGCTCTCTGTACGGCGCTCATAATTTTATCCTCATCTCAGGAAAGCAAACCTTTGGCTTGTTTTTTGACTATCCCTCCACAATTACCTTTGATATCGGCTACACCAGAAGCAATATCCTGAAGGTGTGCTGTGAGCGCGCAGATTTGGCGCTCTATGTTATAGAGGGAAGCTCTCCGTATGATATTGTAAAGCAGTTTCGGGGAATTATCGGGAGAAGCTATATTCCGCCCAAGTTTGCCTTTGGCTTTGGGCAGAGCCGCTGGGGCTATAAGACAAAAGAAGACTTTTACAGGGTGGCGCGAGGCTACCGGGAAAATCATATTCCACTGGATATGATCTACATGGACATTGATTACATGCAGTCCTACAAGGACTTCACTGTGAATGAGGAAAATTTCCAGGATTTTGGGCAGTTTGTTCAGGAAATGAAAGACCAGAATATTCGCCTCATCCCCATCATTGACGCGGGCGTAAAGGTAGAGGAAGGCTACCAGGTCTATGAAGAGGGTGTAAAGAACCGCTATTTCTGTCAGAGAGAGGATGGCAGTGATTTTGTGGCTGCTGTATGGCCGGGAGATACCCATTTTCCTGATGTACTGAACACAGAAGCAAGAGAGTGGTTTGGAGACCAGTATCGCTTCCTCACAGACCAGGGAATCGAAGGCTTTTGGAATGATATGAATGAGCCGGCCATCTTTTACTCCAGGGAAGGAATGGAGGAGCTGAAGGATATTCTAAAGAAATATGCAGAGTATGAGACAGAGCCAATCCCCGTGTGGGAACTCGAAGGGACGCTCAAGAAGCTTGCCAACAATCCAGAGGATTACAGGCGTTTCTACCACAATGTAAATGGGCAGCGTGTGCGCCACGACCTGGTTCATAACCTGTTCGGCTTTAATATGACAAGAGCAGCAGGAGAGGCGTTTGAGAGAATTGCCCCTGACAAGCGTTTCCTTATGTTCTCCCGTTCCTCTTATATTGGAATGCACCGCTACGGCGGTATCTGGACAGGAGATAATAAATCCTGGTGGTCGCATATCCTTCTGAATCTGAAGATGATGCCCTCTCTGAATATGTGCGGCTTTTTGTACACAGGAGCAGACCTGGGCGGCTTTGGAGCAGACACTACCAGAGATTTGCTGCTTCGCTGGCTGGCCCTGGGCGTATTCACTCCTCTGATGAGAAATCATACAGCTCTTGGAACCAGAGAGCAGGAATGCTATCAGTTTGAAAATGTAGAAGATTTCCGCAGTGTGATTGAGGCTCGCTATCGTCTGGTGCCGTATCTTTACAGCGAATATATGAAAGCGGCTCTGGAAAATGATATGTATATGAAGCCGCTTGCTTTTGTATATCCAGAGGATGATTTTGCAGTGCGTGTGGAAGACCAGATGATGCTTGGCAATGAAATCATGATTGCTCCGATCTATGAACAGAATGCAAAAGGCCGTTATGTATATCTGCCAGAGGAGATGCTGTTTGTAAAATTCGGAAGGGATGGAAGCATCACAGAGGAATTCCTTGACAAGGGTCATCATTATGTGGAAGTTGCGCTTTATGAGGTGCCTCTGTTCATTCGCAGGGGAAAATGCATCCCGGTTGTAGAGGCTGCTTTAAGCGTGG
This sequence comes from Eubacteriales bacterium, assembly GCA_030537135.1. GTDB lineage: Bacteria > Bacillota > Clostridia > Lachnospirales > Lachnospiraceae > Blautia_A. The sequence continues at coordinate 37,091 of JAUNOP010000003.1, forward strand.
AGGAGCTATGTACACAGAAGCCTCAGATGCTTGGATACAAGGGTGCAGAATATGTATTGTTTGAGGACGATGGAGTACATAAGGATTTTGAAAACAAGAACAATTATAGAGTATTGACAAAGAAATAAAAGGCTCCCTTTTAAGGAAGTCTCTGTAAAATGGCAATGGATGAGAGATTCACAAAACCATGACGCCAAAAAAAATAAGGAGGATATTATGAGCAGAACATGGTGGAAGGAAAGCGTTGTTTATCAGATTTATCCGACCAGCTTTATGGACAGCAATGGAGATGGAATCGGTGATATTAATGGTATCAGACAAAAGCTGGATTATTTGAAGAGCCTGGGAATAGATGTTATCTGGATTTCTCCGATGCTTGAGTCTCCCTGGGATGATAATGGGTACGATATCTCTGACTACCGCAGAATTCAGAAGATGTTCGGAACCATGGAGGAATATGAGCTTCTTTTAAAGGAGGCTCATGAAAGAGGACTCAAAATACTGATGGATCTGGTGGTAAACCATACCTCAGACGAGCATGCCTGGTTTGTTGAGAGCCGCAGCTCCAAGGATAATCCGTATCGCGATTATTATATCTGGAAGCCGGCCAGAGATGGAAAAGAGCCAAACAACTGGGGTGCCTGCTTTGGAGGCTCGTCATGGGAATATGATGAGAAGACAGACATGTATTATCTGCACTGCTTTTCCAAGAAGCAGCCGGATTTGAACTGGGAAAACCCGACTGTCAGAGCAGAGGTCTTTGACATGATGGACTGGTGGTGTCAGAAGGGAATCGACGGCTTCCGCATGGATGTTATCAGCATGATTTCCAAGGATCCGCAGTTCCCTGATGGAGAGGTGACAAACGGTCTCTATGGAAACGCTTCTCCCTATTGCTGCAATGGCCCTCATGTGCATGAATATCTGAAGGAAATGAATGAAAAGGTTCTCTCCAAATATGATATTATGACAGTCGGAGAGACAGCAGGAGTGACAATTCAGGAGGCAAAGAAGTATGCTGGCTATGACTCTTCAGAGCTGAACATGGTATTTCAGTTTGAACACGTGGAAATCGGAGACGGAAGACTGGGAAAATGGACCACAAGCCGCTATGATTTCATGGAATTGAAGAAGATCCTCTCCAAGTGGCAGAGGGAGCTTCATGGAAGTGCATGGAACAGCATTTTCTGGGGAAATCATGATCAGCCAAGAGCTGTATCAAGATTTGGAAACGATGCTCCAGAGTATCGGGAGATATCTGCGAAAATGCTTGCTACCTGTCTTCTGAGTCTTCAGGGAACGCCCTATATTTACCAGGGAGACGAGCTTGGCATGAGCAATCCGCGTTTTGAGAACATCACAGATTACCGTGATATCGAAAGTCTCCATGCTTTCCAGGAATACACAGAGGCAAAGCTGATTTCCGAGGAGGAAATGCTGGAGTGCCTCAAGCTTCGCAGCAGAGATAATGCCAGAACTCCCATGCAGTGGGATGACAGTGCAAATGCCGGCTTCACATCTGGTACTCCCTGGATTGGGGTGAATAAGAATTATCCAGAGGTCAATGTGAAGGCAGAGCTTGCGGATGAGAATTCTGTATGGCACTATTATCAGAAAATGATTGCAGTCAGAAAAGCGCATCTTGGATTGATTTATGGCGCTTTTACACTTCTTGAGGATGAGCATCCGCAGATTTTCGCATATAAGAGAAAATATGAGAAGGAGACATACTTTGTTGCCTGCAATTTCTCAGATGCAGAGGCAGTTCTTTCTCTGCCAGAGGAATTTGCAGCTGGCTGTGAGTGCCTGATTTCCAATTATGGACGCGAGACCTATGAAGATACTGTGAAGATGAAACCTTATGAGGCGTTTGTGCTGAAAATATGATCTAATGACAGAGAGCAGGCTTCCTGTTAAGAGGAAGCCTGCTTTTTTGCGCGATAAGCCCGGAAAGTGGCTGCCGGACAAATCGAGAGTAAATCCGCAGGCTCGATTGACGGCGGCAGTATGAAACTATATAATAACCATAAGACACATGTAAGAAAATCTGTTTTGAGGTGAGACTATGCAGAAGAGAAAAGCGATTTTTTTTGATATTGACGGTACCTTGTGGGATTATAAGAACGAAATTCCTGAAAGCGCGAAGGCAGCCATCCGGGCGCTTAAGAAAAATGGGCATCTGACCTTTCTGTGCAGCGGCAGAGGAAGGGCCTATATCCAGAATCCAGAGCTTCTGGAGCTTGGCTTTGACGGAATAATCTCTGGATGCGGAACCATGATTGAATATCATGGGGAGACAATCTTTTACAAAAGGCTGGACAATACTCTTGTTGAGACCACTCTTTCTGTTATGCGTGAACATGGCTTTCGCCCAATTATGGAGGGAAGACAATATATTTACATGGATGAGGCGGATTTTGGCCAGGATTATTATGGAAAAAAGCTGAAGGCAGAGCTGGGAGAGCGGCTGAGCAGCATTGAAGGAACCTGGGGAGACTGGGAGGTTTCCAAATTTTCCTGCGCCACAGACAATGCGGACAGGGAGGAGTGTTTTGCCGCGCTTAGTGAGTATTATGACTATAAGATACATAATCCTGCTGTGGCGGAGGTTGTGCCAAAGGGGCATCATAAGGGGACTGGCATTGCGAAGGTCTGTGAATTATTAAATATAGATATCGCAGATACAGTTGCCTTTGGCGACAGCGCAAATGACCTGGAAATGCTCTGCGCGGCCGGGATTGGAGTGGCCATGGGAAACGGGTCTGATGAAGCAAAGACGGCCGCAGATTATGTGACAGATTCGCTGAAGGATGATGGTATCTGGAAGGCATGCAGGAGGCTGGAGTTGATCTAACCAAATCGAGTAAGTCCCATGCTTTTCGCTGCGAAAAGCAATAAGCAGTGGGGGAATCGCTTGATTTGGTTGTGAGCAAGCTGTACAGTTGAATGAGCAGCTTCATCGTGACATTAGCTACCATGCTGATCTTTCGGTCGCTGTCACAGTACATCTGCCAACACATTAACAAAGCGCTGATCGGCGGCGGAAGCTCTGTCTATCGCATGGCGTCTGATATTTCCAGCTATCAGAGCTTTTACCGGCTGGGAAACGGAAAGGCGGCAACGGTTCCGTATGTGGGAATTTTCCTTATATTGATTACCATTGTGTTTGTGTATCTTTCTACAGGACCAAAATTTGGGAAAAAGATTTATGCGGTCGGAAGCAATCACAAGAGCGCACTGCTGTCCGGTATCAATGTGAGCCTGATGAAAATCAGCGTGTTTGTAGCTGCCGGAGTTTTGGTAGGCCTGGGAGCATTCTTATGGATTGCAATGAATGCTTCCTGTGACCCGGCAACAACAGGAAAGAGCTATGAAATGTATGTTATCGCGGCGGTTGTGCTGGGTGGAATCAGCATGTCAGGAGGCAAAGGACAGTGCCTGGGGGATTTGCTTGATACGTTAAAAAATGCGGGTTAGTAGATGGCAGTGAAGAACTAACCCGCACAAAGAGGAATTAACGATTATAACGATAATTATTTAATGAATTTTACTTCTGGATAGATGGCCCGCTTGGCAGCTTCTTTCTTTTCGTTGAAGATGACTTTGTTTTCCTCAAAAAGATTTCTGCCCTGTGTGTCAATGGAAACGATCAGTGGACCAAATTCTTTCACTTTGCTGCACCACAATGTTTCCGGCATTCCCAGCTCGTCCCAGTGATGCTCTGCAATATATTCCACTTCAGTAGCCGCCACAACGGCGCAGCCTGCCGGGAATACGCAGTGGATTGCACCGAATTCTTTGCAGGCGCGTTCTGTGTTCGGCCCCATTCCGCCTTTGCCTACGATAACACGAACACCCGTAAGCTTTGTGAATTCATACTCAAATTTTTCCATACGCATGGAAGTTGTAGGTCCGATGGATACCATTTCATAATCATCCTCAGTACCCTCAATCTTGCGCACAATAGGACCTGCGTGAAAAATAGCTTTGTCTTTAATGTCGTACGGAAGCTCTCTTCCATATTCAACAAGACGGCGGTGTGCAACGTCACGACATGTCATCAGATCGCCATCTAACCAGACAATGTCGCCAATCTTAATATCTGCAAGATCCTCAGCGCTTACAGGTGTAATGAGAACTTTTTTATCTCCTCTGATTTCGATCATTTTTTTTACCTCCGATTATGCATTGAATTTCCAGGTGGAATGTGTGTCACAGGTTACTGTAAGGTCTGCGTTTACAATGATGTGTCCACGGCGGTGGGACCAGCATCCAACATTAACAGCTACGCCGATAGCGGAAGGATGACGAGCAGTATTTTCAATGTTAACGCCCATAACCGAGTATTTACCGCCCATACCCTGCGGTCCGAGGCCAATAGCATTGATTCCATCTTCCAGAAGCTTTTCCATTTTTGCTGCATTTGCATTTTCATTGTGGGAACCAATTTGGCGCATCAGAGCCTTTTTGGAATTCAAGGCAGCGGTTTCCACAGATGTTCCCACGCCAACGCCGACCAGAAGAGGAGGACATGCGTTCAGACCATAGCTTGTCATCTGATCAAGAACAAAGTCGGTGACTCCTTCATAACCAGCGCCTGGCATAAGCACCATGGCTTTACCTGGAAGGGTACATCCGCCGCCGGCCATATAGGCATAGATTTCACACTGATCACTGTTGGGAACAATATCCCACCAAACGGTAGGGGTTCCTTTTCCTACATTTTTCTTGGTGTTATATTCATCAAAGGTCTCCACGGAGTTGTGACGGAGCGGGGCGGCAAAGGTTGCCTGTACGACTGCCTCTTTTAAAAGAGCTTCCAGTTCATTGATATAGGGGAAATTGGTTCCGCACTTTAACCAGAACTGAATCACGCCCGTATCCTGACAGCTTGGACGATTCAATTCTACAGCGAGAGTCTGATTTTTTGTCATAGTCTCGTAGAGTGCCTTGGGAAGTGCCTCTGTTTCCTGTGAACCAAGGTCTTCCAGCTTTGCGATTACATCATCTGGTAATTTCTTACCAATATGGGCGACAAAATCAGCAACCATGTCTGTTAACAGCTTTACATTTTTTTCGTTTGTCATAATAAACCTCCTGTTTTATGTAAAATATTTTTTCTATGGATAGAAGGGGAACAAGATCGGGAGCATCACCATGCAGAATGCAAAGGATACCAGGATCAATGGTAAACCGGATTTTACATAATCCTTGAATTTGTATCCGCCGAGACTGACAACCATCGTGTTTGCGGGCATTCCAATGGGCGTTGCATAAGCGCATGAGCCTGCGATTACGGTGGCGATGACCACTGCGCGCGGATCTGCGCCAAGACCATTTGCCAGGGATACGGCAATCGGTACCATCAGTGCGGTTGTTGCTGTATTTGACATAAAGTTTGTCAGCGCACAGGTTACAATAAAGATCACAAGGAGAAGAATGAGCGGATTGGGGTCTGTTCCAAGAAGTCCGACAATCTTATTTGCGATCAGCGTACCTGCTCCTGTGGTATCCAGTGCTTTTGCAAGGGAAAGAGATCCTCCGAAAAGCAATACAACCTTCAGGTCAATGGACTGCAAAGCCTGTTTTTCGGTAAGCACACCGGTCAGAACCAGAAGCGCAGCGCCCACACAGGCAGATACCTGAATACTGATACCAATAGATTCCTCAAAAATCATGGCAAGGATCACACCGACTAATACAACTAATGAGATTACCTGCTTCCACTGTGGAACCTCACTGAAATCATTTTGACTTTCAACTGCTTCCACAGATGCGCCTGTTCCATCCGGGAGAAATCTGTAGCCTATGAAAATAAAGTATAGAATTCCTAAGAGCAGCATGGGAACACCAATGGGCGCATACATAAAGAAGCTGGTAGAAATTCCAAGCTCCTGAAGTGCATTTACTCCCATCAGATTTCCCGGAGCGCCGATGATGGAAATATTTCCGCCAAGCGCTGCTGCGAATACCAATGGCATCAGAAGCCTGCTCCTTGAATACCCGGATTCATCTGCGATACCGCATACAACCGGAATCAGAACTGCAGCAGTACCCGTGTTGGAAAGAAATCCGGACATGACGCCAACAATAATCATGATGGCAATGATCAGCATTTTTTCTGTTTTTGCAAATCTTGTTACAATACCGCCGATCTTGTTTGCCATTCCTGTCTCAAACAGTGCCTGACCAACAACAAACATTCCTACGCAGAGGATGACATTGCTGTTCACATATTGCGAAAATGTGGTGGACGGATCGAGAACTCCGGTTAATGTCAGACCGAGAGCGCAGATAGTCGCCGTCAGACCAAGCGGTATTTTTTCAAGAATAAAGCTTACAATTGCAAACGCCAGAAACAGCAATGTAATTGTAGTAGGGGACATAATGTTATCTCCTTTCATTTTTTCTTAATGGTTAATGCTTACTGATGAAAGGTGTCGGCCGAATCCATTTCCTTTTGTTAACTTTATTGTAACTCTTTTTATTCATAAAAACAAATTGGTGCAGTCGATAAAGGTATAAAAATTTTTTATGATATCAAAAACGAAGCTTCAAAATTATACACTATTCACAATTATAGCAGGAAAAAATGATTTTTGTGATTGCTTTTTGGCAGAATGTATGGCACTATGGAGAAAATAGTTATTATTTTTGGGGGATATTTTCTATGACATTGAATCAATTGCGTTATTTCTGTGTTGCAAGCCGCTGTCACAGTATTACGAAAGCCGCGCAGGAGCTTTACGTTACCCAGCCGACTATATCTTCGGCAATACGGGAGCTGGAAATAGAATTTGGAATCAGTTTATTTTATCGGAAAGGGAATCGGCTTGTCCTTACTGAAGAAGGCGCTGCATTGTATGAGAAGGCGACTAGAATCATTCAATACTGTGATGAACTGAAGGCGGAGTATGCAAGCGTTAATCGTGAGAAATCACCTCTTCGTATCGGTATTCCTCCCATGCTAAGCACTGTTTTCTTTCCAGAGCTTTCCGATGCTTTTCTTGAAAAATGTCCTCAGATTCCGATTATGTTAGAAGAATACGGCTCTGTCAGAGCCTGTGAGCTTGTACAGAACGATACGCTGGATTTTGCCCTGGTAAATATGGAATGGTATAATATTGATAAACTTAATCGTGCGGTTCTCACAGAGGATCAGGTGATGTTCTGCGTAACCTGCGACCATCCTCTTGCCGGCCATTCAAGAATCACGGTCAAGGAGCTGGCAAAAGAACCGCTGATCTTTTTCAATGCGGACTCTGTAGTGAATGAATTATTAAAGACTCGTTTTGAAGCTGAGAAGTATATTCCTCATGTGGTGATGCAGAGCAGTCAGATTTATACAACATTACAATTTGTAAAAAAGAACCATGTCGGATGCTTTCTATATTCCAGCATGGTAAATAAGTTTGACGGAATTATAGGAATACCAATGGATCCGCCGATCAAAATTGCCATTGGGATTGTCTGGAAAAAAGGAAAATATATCAGCAATGATATGCAGAAGTTTCTGAATTTTACGGTAAAGTATTATAGAGAACGTTTGAATGATAATTTTTGAAGTGAACAAGTGAAATATTTTGGAATAGACAATAAAGTGTTGATACCATATACGACACCATGTATACTATGAGTAGAAGGTATAACAGATGTCAAAATGGGATAAATTGATAACACGTATATGCAATTTATAGAAAGACATCCGATTTGATGAGTTACGGAAGGTGTTGGAAAGTTAGGGATACGAAATGAATGCACCAAGAAGTGGAAGCAGTCATTACACTTTCAGAAAGCGAGGCTGTATGCCAATCACAATACCGAAGCACGAACCAATCAAGAAAGTATATGTAGAAATGGTAAGACAGATTGTAGAAAGCGAGGCGAAGAATGATGAAGGCGCTGGATTGCATTTGCTCTTGACAAGATGTGCCGGGGATGTATATATTTGTAGCGATGGAAGAAAAGAAAATGGATCAGACAATCCATGTGAATTTAGGAAAAGAGGAGGAACGCTTATGTATCAGGCTTCTGAGACACGCTATCAGTCAATGCCGTATCACAGATGCGGAAACAGCGGCTTAAAGCTGCCAGCCATTTCTCTGGGACTGTGGCACAATTTTGGAGACACCGGGAATTATGAAATCATGAAAAAGCTTTGCTTTACAGCATTTGACAATGGGATTACGCATTTTGACCTGGCAAATAATTATGGACCGGCTCCTGGCAGCGCGGAAATTAATTTTGGGCGTGTTCTGAAAGAGAATTTCAGCGCATATCGCGATGAACTGATTATTTCTACAAAGGCTGGATATGACATGTGGGAAGGCCCGTATGGCAATTGGGGCAGCAGAAAATATCTGCTTGCAAGTCTTGACCAGAGTCTTAAACGGATGGGACTGGATTATGTAGATATTTATTATCATCATCGCATGGATCCTGAAACACCGCTGGAAGAGACGATGGGGGCTCTGGCACAGGCAGTGACCAGCGGCAAAGCGCTTTATGTGGGAATCTCTAATTATGATGGAGATACAATGGTGAAAGCAGCGCAGATTTTGGATGATCTTCATTGCCCGTTTGTAATCAACCAGAATCGATATTCCATTTTTGACCGCACGATTGAAAACAATGGTCTAAAGAAATGTGCGGCAGAGAACAGAAAGGGAATCATTGCGTTCAGTCCGCTGGCGCAGGGGATGCTGACGAATCGATATTTAAATGGAATTCCACAGGATAGCAGAATTCGGACAGACGGACGCTTTCTTCAGTCGTCTGCGCTGACGGAGAAGCGCCTCCTGCAGATCCGAAGGCTCAATGAGCTGGCAGCAATGCGCGGACAAACTCTTGCGGAAATGGCGCTGGCCTGGATTCTACGTGACGGAGTGGTGACCAGTGTGCTTGCAGGGGCGTCCAAGCCTGAACAGATCCTTGATAATATCGGCGCACTGAAAAATACGGCATTTACAGAGGAAGAGCTGAGACAGATTGATGCGATTAGTCTGGGGGAATAGAAGGATTATCTTCATGAGATTCAGACATTCTGTGCAGTGAGAAAAAAATAGAATCAATGGAGAGCCGTCTGTTTTATCAGGCAGCTCTCCATAAAAAATACGTAAATACACATCAGTCTTCGACGGTCTCCATTACTCCGATTCCATAGGAAACCTGCAAAAGGACAGGGCTCATCTGTGTGGGTGCGAGCTGAATCAGCTTAGAATCGTTTTCAATCACAGCCATTCCCATGCTCCAGCCGGCCTGATGAATCCTGGAATCATAGGAAACCAGCATGTTGACCTGCTCCCATGGTCCTTCTCCAAGATTGTAGTTGACCAGGAATTGTCCTGGGTCACGAAGGCCGAGCCATCCGCTGTCGCGCTTGCCGCTCAGGATAATTGTTCCGTTCGGGCCGCCGTTTTTGGTCCATACACAGTAAGGCATACTTCCGACAAACTTGCCGTCTGCTGTCTCTGCCCTTGTTCCATAAAGAGCCGGATCGCCGAAATCCATACCATCATCAGAAAGCTTAAAATAAATCCCCTGATCCGGATCATTTACAATCTCATAGCACATGAAATATTTTCCGTTCGGAAGCTTTGTGACAATCGCCATGCCAGGGCGTCTGTTTCCGTCAGGGATTGCTACCACAAGCTTTGGCTCGCCCCATGTCTTTCCGCCGTCAGGTGAGGAAATTACAGCAAGACACTGATTCAGAATGCGCTCTGTGTGCGGCTTTTCATCAGAATACACAACAGTAATATCTCCATATGCGTTGATATAGATAAAAGGCTCCCACACAGGTCCCAGACAATCCCAGTTGTACTCTACCGGTACGCCTCCATAGGCAAAGGTAGAGCGATATTCCCATGTTCTTCCATGGTCGCGGCTTATATAGAGTTGAAGCTCAGTTCCCACAAAATCCGGCGGGTTGTCCGGAGCAAACGCCTGCATGGGAATGGAATTGCCGGCAAACAAAAGTGTTCCTGCAGGGAGCTCTCCGCACTGCGTGGGAAGCTCAAACAGAACAGGCTGGAAACGCATTCCCCAGTGATTCTTAGTATCCTCCACATCACTGAGATGCTCCCAGGATTTTCCGCCGTCTGTACTCTTGAAAATCGGAATCACCGCTGGTTCCTTGTCAGCGTAATATTCAAAAGCAGCCAGAAGCGTGCCGTTCTCCTCTCCTGCGCAGTGAAGCTCAATCACTCGCGGATAAAGTACGCCGCCTCCGGGCTTTACTTCTTCTTTTCTTGGTGCAAAAACAACCCCATTAAAATCTTTTGTCAGTTTCAGAGCCATAAAAAGTCCCTCCTTATAAAATCTGCCTGAATTATGCGCGGATAAAACAGTCCTTTTGTCCATTATACACAAAAGAGAAAGGCTTTACCAGCTTTTGGAGAAAACTTTAAGAGAAAATCTCGAAATTTTGTCTGACCTAATTATTTCTGTTCCTTTTCTGGTATCACGAAGATGAACAGCAGAGAGCTGATAAGGAGCATGTAGGGGTAGTACAGGTTTGGAATAATATCAAAGGCCGAAATCTCGCATCCCAGCTCTGTGACTGCTGAGATTGCCACCAGCATCTGTGCGCCGTAGGGGATAATTCCCTGAAAAATACAGGAAAAGGTATCGAGGATGGAGGCTGACTTTCGGGGCGATATATGGTATTCCTCAGCCATTTCCTTTGCAATGGGATTTGCCATTACAATGGCAACGGTATTGTTGGCGGTTGCTATATCCATGGCTCCTACCAGAAGTCCCATGCCCAGCTTGCCTCCTCTGCTTCCCTTAAACACGCGCTTGATAAAGCCAAGGAGAGCTGCAAAGCCTCCATACTCATGAATCAGCGCGCAGATGGCAGATACCAGAATAGCGACCATTGTGGTCTCGAACATTCCGGCAGCGCCTGAGCCCATGTTTCCGAGAAGGTCTGTGGCTTTGGTCGCTCCGGTCAGAAGCATAATGGCAGAGCCAGAGAAAATACCAATCAAAAGCACTACAAATACATTGATTCCGATGATTCCTCCGATGAGAACCAGGACATAGGGGATAATCTGAATCAGGTTATAGTCTCTGGAAATCGTCTCCCCTACGTCAGAACCCAGAGTTCTTATCAGAATAATGATAAGAGTAACAAGGGCGGCAGGAAATGCGATTCCAAAGTTCTCGCGGAATTTGTCCTTCATCTGGCAGCCCTGGCCATTGCAGGCAGCTATGGTTGTGTCTGATATAAAGGAGAGGTTGTCTCCGAACATTGCTCCGCCCATAACAGCGCCGATGCATAGCGAAATGCCAAAGCCCGAACCATTTGACACTGCCACTGCAATGGGGGTAATCAGCGTGATGGTTCCCACAGAGGTACCCATTGCAAGGGAGACAAAGCAGCTTACAAGGAACAATACCACAACAGAGAAGCGCTCTGGTATGATGGAAAGCAGAAAATACGCCACGCTCTCTGCACTGCTGCGCCCCACAACGCCGACAAAAATACCGGCGGTCATAAAAATCAGAATCATGGTGAGAATATTTTTATCTCCCACACCCTTTGCCATAAGCTCCAGCTTCTCGTCAAAGCTTACTTTGGGGTTCTGCAGACAGGCTACCAGAAGCGCTGTCAGAAACGAAACCACAATAGGGATATTGTAAAATCCCATGGGGATTTTCATGACATATTCAAACAAAATCCCAAGACCAAGATACATTACAAGGAAGACGCCGATTGGCAGCAATGCCCTCCAATTTTCTTTTTTTTGCATATTCATTTCTCCTCATCCGTTAGTATTCTTTCTGGTTATGTATTTTATCATAGGATAGGTGGGAACGGGGGATTTTTTTGTAGGAATTTGAGAAAAAGGGAAAATATTCTGTTTTAGTGCAAAATATTTCTATTCAACACAAAAACCATGAGGTATAATGTGACTTATCGAAAGGAGGAAAATTTTATGTTCCGTACATTGCCTGAGAACTTTTTTTCACCGTTGGCTTGTCCGAGCAAAAGGGTTTACTGGGACTGCATATGCCGTCTGTTTGCTATCATGGATAAGCAGCTTTCCTTTGGCATAGAGCGCGAGATTCTTGTGGATGAGCTGCAGTATTATTTTGAACAGGCGCAGGCAGCAGAGCTTGTGGATGAGGAATTTGCAGCCTCAGACAGCAGGGGCAAGGCGAACGGGATTTTGCGAAGACTGGAATTCTATGGATGGATAGAGATTGAGACAGATAAAAGCTATGTGCAGAGAGTGAATTTTCAGGAATATGCTGTACGAATCATCAAGACGCTTCTTGAAATCTCAGAGGGAACAAGGGTTGAATATCAGGGATATATTTATACCATCTATAGTCTGGTACGGAGCAGTACCGACCATCCGGGAGTTGTTCTGATGCAGATTCTGGAAAATACAGATCTGCTCATTACAGGCCTTAAAAACTTAAACTCCAATATCAAGCATTACATAGATGAGCTTACCAGACACAAAACAGTGGCCCAAATCATGGACGCACTGTTTAATGATTATATTACGAACATTGTGGATAAGGCCTACCACCGCCTTCTGACCTCTGATAATGTGTCAAAATTTCGCCCGGAAATTATTGACCGCCTGGAAAGCCGGAGCAGAAGCAGGGCTTATATACAGAAAACAGCGCAGGAGCTTGCTTCTCTGAAGGAAATTTCCGAAGAGGAGGCCACAGAGACGGTGTATCGGTATCTCCATGAGATCATTGAGGCCTTCCGAAACATGGATGAGATTCTGAATGAAATCAATCAGAAAAACACGCAGTACCAGAGAGCTGCTATCAACAGAGCGCGCTTCCTTCTCACAGGCAGCGAGGATATTCGGGGACAGCTCAAGGAAATTTTGATAAGCATCAATGAGGCAGTGAACACAGAACACATGGATCTTGGAGGAATTTATGAAATCGAGTTTCTGGAGGGTTTAATCCGTCTGTACAGCTCTGCGTTTCTGGATGAAAATTCCTTCTATTCGCCCACAGAGGGAAAGCGGGAATTCAAGCCTCAGACTATTGGCGTACGTGAACCGGATATGGAACTTCGCCAGGAAAAAATAAAGCGTATGATGGAGAAAATGCAGCGTGTGCTGAGTCCGGAAAAGATAGACGCTTTTGTGGAGGAACAGCTGGGCCAGAGCAGGGAAAAGCCAGCCTCAGAGCTTCCGCTTACAGATGCCTCGGACTTTGTGAAGCTCATTTATGTGCGTCTGTATGGACAGAGAAAAAATATGAAATACCATGTAATCACAGGCCAGGAAACAGAAGTAAATGGTTTTCGCTTTAAAGATTTTATGATTCGGAGGAAATAAAGGTGGAACTTCTGGAAGGAATGCTTCAGAAAGACAAAGAGGAATTTAAGAGAATCTGCAACCGGCTTTTAAGCGTGTGCTTTGTGTGCAGGGCAAGCGCAGCCGGAAAGTCGGATTTTTATTTTATATTAAAGTATCGAGAGAGGTTTAGCGAATATCTTGAGGTTCTGGGATACCGCCTGGAAATCAATGAGGATTATGGAGTTATCCAGCTCACAAACCCCCAGAATTATAATCATCTGAATCTGAAGCTTTCAGAGTCTGTGATTCTTCTGATTCTCAGAATTTTGTTTGACGAGAAGCGCAGAGAGCTTTCTGTGAGCGACCAGGTGATTGTCAATCTGGGAGATATTCAGGATAAATTTTTAAGCCTCAAGATACGCGATAAGATGATTGATAAGACGACCATGCGAAACACCCTGACATTGTTTCGCAGATTTCAGCTTATTGAGCTTCTTGACAAGGATCTGAGCAATGAGGAATCCAGAATTCTCATTTATGATTCCATTCTTATGGCAGTGAGGGTGGAAGATATCAGAAAAGCCTATGATAAAGCAATGCTGTACAGAAAGGGGAAGAAGAGCGATGAAGAGACTGACGAGAATGAAATTGATTAACTGGCACCGCTTTACAGATGCAACGATTGACTTTGGAAGCTCTACCCTTCTGTCAGGGGAAAACGGAGCCGGAAAATCCACTCTTCTGGATGCGATTCAGTTTGTAGTCACTTGCTCCTCCGGCTCCTTTAACAAGGCGGCTCATGAGAATGGAAAGCGAAAGCTCACAGGCTATATCCGCTGCAAGACAGGAAGGGAGAATAAGCCCTATGAAAGAACCGGTCAAATCAGCGCGCACATTGCCCTGGAATTCTATGAGGAGAGCAGAGATAAATATTTTGTGGTGGGAGCAGTGGTGGATTCTGCCTCAGAGGGGCAGGAGACAGTGGCTCGCTATCTGATAGAAAACGCGCGCTTTACTGACGAGATGTTTTTAAAGGGAATGTATCAGCCAAAATCCATTTCAGAATTCAGAAGCTCAAATAAAATCAGACAATGGTGCAAGACAAATTCAGAGGCAAAAAAAATGATGAAGTCCAGATTCGGAAGGCTGGAGGATAAATTTTTCTCCCTGATTCCAAAGGCTCTTGCCTTTAAGCCGATTGATGATATCAAGGACTTTGTATACTCCTATGTGCTGGACGAGAAGGAGGTAAATATCGACCTTCTGAGAGAAAATGTAAGGAGCTTTCAGGAGCTTGAGAGAACCCTGGATAGTGTCAAAAAGCGTATTGCCAAGCTTGAGGTTATTGAAAAGCATTACGACGAGGTGATGGACGCCATACAGAAGGACAAGATGTATGAATATTTCCTTACCAGGGCGCGGCTGGATATTACCAGAGAGAGCATTCGCGTGGCGCAGGAGGCAGTGAAAAAAGAGGAATATCGCCTGACACAGGAGCAGAGAGAGCTGGAGACTTTGATTGCAGAGAAGAATCAGAAGCAGGAGATAGAAACCATGCTTCGTATAGAGCTGAAGCAGAATGCAGAATTTCTGGCTCTTGAGGAGCAGAGAAAGCAGCTCGAACGCCTGGAGGAAGAGGAGGATGCGCTTCTTTCCCAGAAGGTGCAGCTGAAAAAAAGCGCCAAAAAGGCGATTACCAGCGCCTCTGTTCTGGAAAAGGAGGACGGAGTCCTTCCCTGCGTGGCAGAGTACCGGAAAATGCTGGAAGGACTTGAGGACATTTCTGATCTGGCGCCAGTGCAGCAGGCAGTAGAAGAGCTTATCCGCTATAAGCAGGAGTTGTATGGAACAGTGGCAAGAAGGCTTGCAGAGCTGGATCTTCAGAGGAATAACCTCCTGACAAAAAGGCAGGAGCTGGAGGAGAAAATCGCCAGACTTGAGAAGAAGAAGCTTTCCTATGCCCCGGCAGTTGACAGGCTCGTGGACGCTGTGAAAGCGGATTTTATAAGAGTGGGAAGAGAGACAGAGCCAAGAGTTCTGTGCGAGCTTCTGGAAATCACGGACGAGAGCTGGAGGAACGCAGTGGAGGGGTATCTCAACACGCAGCGCTTTTATGTGCTGGTAGAGCCAGAGGATTTTGACATTGCCCTCGGCACCTATGATAAGCTCAGGCGTCAGAAAAAGGCATATGGAGTAGGACTTATCAATACCCAGAAGCTGGAGGAGTATGACGTCTCGCCCCAGGGAACACTTGCAAGCGTCGTCACTTCAAGAAATATTCATGCCAGACGCTTTGCAAATATGATTCTGGGAAAGGTGAATCTGTGCAGCCGTTATGAGGAGCTGAAGAGATATCCGGTTTCCATTACAAAGGAAGGCATGAAGTATCAGAACCGGGTGGCAAGCGCCATTCATCCGTCTGTGTTTGAGGTCCCCTTTATCGGAAGGAATGCAGTGCGGGTTCAGCTTCAGCAGGCAAAGGCGCAGCTTGAGGAGCTTAAAAGGTCGCTGACAGAATGCAAAGAGAAAATCCAGGATTTGAAGCGTCTGGAAGATTCTCTGGGAACAGAGGCAGATGTGGACGTCAAGTACCGCCTTCCAGCTCTGCGCGAGCTGGAGCTTCTTCATGCTTCCATGAAAAAATGCGAGGATAATATAAAGACTCTGGAAAAAAGCTCGAACTTCTCCAAAAAGCAGGTGCAGCTCAAGGCATTGGAGCTTCAGAGAAGAGATTTAGAGAATCAGATTGCAAAAAAGAATCAGGTTATCGGAAAATCGCAGGAGAGAATAGAAAGCCGCAGGCAGGAAATAGCGCAGCTTTCCAGGGAGGAGTCAGTACGGCAGGAGGAAGCAGACAGACTTCTTGAGGATGGTGAGAAAGCAGGAGTTCTGTGGCAGAGAGATTATGAGAAGCAGACCCGTCAGAAGAGCTTCTCGCAGTTCTATGAGAACTTTGAGAGAAGAAGAAAGGCCAATGAGACCACGCGGAAAAATGCAGAAGACCGGATGATAGACATGATGATTCAGTACAAGACAGAGCATGATTTTGGAGCAGCGGCGAGTCTTCTGGGCTTTCCGGAATTCCAGGCAGTATATGACCGTCTGAAGAACTCTGAGCTTCTGGAATATGAGGACAAGGTGAGAGCTGCCAGAATGGCGGCAGAGGATGAGTTCCGGGAGCAGTTTCTGGCAAAGCTTCAGGAGAACATGAAGCAGGCGCAAGGAGAATTCAAGGAATTGAACCGGGCGCTCAAGGATATCTCGTTCAGCAATGAAAGGTATGAGTTTTTGTATATGCCGAGCAGACATTATAGAAACTATTATGAGATGATTATGGATGACTTTAATGCCATTCAGGGAGAGTCTATTTTTGCAGGAACCTTTCATGAGGCGCATAAGGAGGTTATTGACGAGCTCTTTTCAAGGCTTGCCCTGGACAATGAGAACAGTGCAAGGGCGCTGGATGAATTCACAGATTACAGAACCTATATGGACTATGATATCCGTATTATTCACAGTGATGGAAGCTATTCTCTGTATTCCAAGGTGTGCGAGGAGAAGAGCGGAGGAGAGACCCAGACGCCGTTTTATGTGACAGTTGCCGCCTCCTTTGTGCAGCTCTACAGCAACAATATCGGCGGTGAGGCGGTTGGACTCGTTATGTTTGACGAGGCCTTTAACAACATGGATGATGAAAGAATCGGAGGTGTGCTGGAATTTCTCAGAAGACTGCCGCTTCAGATTATCATAGCCGCTCCTCCGGACAAAATCCAGTATATCGGCCCCTCCATGGAGGAGACGCTTCTGGTTATGACAGACGAAAAGGTAAGCTATGTGGAGGAATACTACAATGGGGCGGTACGGAAAGCGCATTCTTAATGCACTTCTGGATTCCTATGAGAGAAGTGCGGTCTTTATGGGAACAAACAAGGTGGCTGTTCATATTTCCTTTCCATTCCAGAAAAAGACGATTCCCGAATATTTTGACGAAGGCTCTCTGGCCTATGAGGACATCCATGCAGAGCTTAGGGAGCTGGAGCAAAGGGGCTGGCTTCAGATTGTGTGGAGAAGAGGAAAGGAAGGCCACATTGTGCAGAAGGCAGTGCTTGTGGAGGAAAAGGCAGACAGTATCTACAGCTGCCTGGGGCGTACGCCAAAAGCGCAGAGGCTTGACGAGAACATAAGGCTTTTTGAAGAACTTGGAGAGCAATATGCATCTTCTGTGTGCAGGGCATTTCTGGACTGGCTTCTGGAACGGCTCAGACAGGGAAAAAGCGTAAAGGAATTTCTGGCTATTGAAAATCCAGAGGAGTCTGCGAGGCTCATAAGGGCTGTACATCTGATTGAGACCAATGCGAAGCCCTGCTACCTTCGGGAGTTTTCTGTGTCTGCGTTTGGAGATTCCAAGGCTCTGGAGGGTATGCTTGGCACTTTGGGAAAGGTGTTTCGCAGGTTTGACGGGCGGCTTTGCGATATGGATATTTCGGCGATTCTGGCTGAGCATGAGATCTATCAGACCCCTAACTATGTCTACCTTAAAGGAGAGGGAAGCCTTAAAATGGGGGAAAGCCTTATCCGTCTTTCCTCCTTCAGGCAGGGAATCGGCATATCAGGAGAGGATATCGGGAGAATGGAGCTTTTTTCTCTGGGGAAGGTAAAGAAAGTCATTACCATTGAAAACCTTACGACCTTTTTTCGGTGGGCAGAGCCGGAGAGTATGATTATTTATCTGGGAGGCTATCATAATTCCCTCAGAAGAAGGCTTCTCTGCATGGTTTATGACAAGCTTCCTGAAGTAGAATATCTGCACTTTGGAGATATTGACGTGGGCGGTTTTGAAATCTATGAAGACCTCTGCGCAAAGACCAAAATTCCCTTTCACCCCTATTACATGGACTTAGATACGCTCATAAAATACCAGAGCTATGCGCGGCCTCTCACAGATACGGACAAGAAGCGCCTCCATCTGCGGCTTCAGGCTCCCTCCTGTCCCTATAGAGACCTTTTTCAATACATGCTTGCACACAATCTTAAGCTTGAGCAGGAGTGCATTCAAGAAGCGTGAGAGCAGGCGGCCTCCCTGTCCGGGAGGGGCGCTTCTCTCATCTGTGCTGATAATAAAATACAGCCACCTGCGTCCTGTCCCTAAGCTGAAGCTTATCCAGGATAGAGCTTAAGTAATTGCGCACCGTACCCTCGCTCAGAAACAGCCTTGCGGCAATTTCACGATTACTCATTCCATCTGCAATGAGCTGGATAATTTCCAGCTCCCTGTCGCTGATTTCCATGGAAGAGTAGTCAAAGCCGTGAGACTTCTGAAGCAATGCGGGAAGCCGTGCCACAATTTCTTTCCCAAACACCGTCTGTCCGGAGCAGACAGCCTTAAGCGCAGGCAGAATACTTGCATAATCCTGCTTGAGCAGATAGCCCTTGGCTCCCAGCCTTAATGCCTTGATAATATATTCATCATCCGAGAACGTAGTTAAAAGCAAAATATTTGCATTTGGAAATTCCCTTAAAATCTGTGCTGCTGCATCCAGCCCGTTCATGTTCTTCATCCGGATATCCATGAGAAGAACATCTGGCCTGTGCTTTCTATAAAGGGCGGCAGCCTCCCTTCCATCGCAGCCCTGGGCGCATACACACACCTCCTGGCTTGCTTCAAGAATCATTTTCAGCGCATCAGCCACCAGACAGTCATCATCTATAATTATAATCCTCATAAAAAATCCTTTCTATTATATATGCAGATTCACAGCTTGCAGAAAACAGCCCAGAGTACGTTATTTCTTGGGAACTGTAATAAAGATACGAAATCCTCTTGAAGCTGTAATCTGAATATTTCCTCCAAGGGTCTGAACTCTCTCCTGCATGTTTGTAAGACCAAGCCCTCCTGCATTTCTTTTTAGTCTTGTCCCATTGTCCTCTATACAGAGCTGATACAGGGCAGGGTGCTCTCGCATTAAAATCTGCACATGCTGGGCATTGCTGTGCCTCATAATATTAGAAAGAGCCTCCTTTGTGATGCTGATAAAGCAATATTTTACCTCAGGCGGAAGCTCTGTTCCCATGTCATATTCAAGGTCAGCAGAGCAAAAGGAGAAGCCTCTTATAAGGCTCCTTATGCTCTGCTCCAAATCAATGGATTCCTCATGAAGGTCATGGACGCTGCTTCGGATGCTGTCCATAGCAGAATTTAAGGAGGCGTCCAGATTTTCCAGCATAGGTCGGATAGCTTCTTCCCCTCCCACGACCTTAAGAGCGCCCACCATCAAAATAGAACGGGATAAAATATGCCCCACATTGTCATGAATTTCTCTTGCAATCCGGTTCCTTTCCTTTAGGGTGGCAGTGTAGATTTCATAATCCTGGTTTGCCAGAAGGGTTTTATTTCTCTCTGCCAGAAGGAGACTGTGCTCCCTGCTGTCATCCTGCATTTTTACAGACTCTTTGGAGAGCCTTTCAAAAGCAGAGGCGTTTCTCCAAAGCACAAAGGCCAGAACAAGTCCAAAGACCTCAAACCAGAAGAAGCTTCCGGAGATTCCCAAAAGAGCCTTAAGGCGCCAAAGATACAGGCCTCCAGCGCACAGGAGGGGGATATATGGATGCACATATAAAAGCGCGTATACTGCCGGCGGAAAAAAGAAGAGCAGGGACTGAAAAAAACACGCGGCTGCTGCATACGCGATTCCAAGAAAACAGGGGAGCAAACGGGAATCAGCCACATAGCAGAAGCAGCAAAAGCTGACGCAAAGCAGGAAGGAAAAGACAAAAGCACCGTCTGCCTGCGTGAATATCAGCGACAGCATACAAAGCATTATTAATAATCCAACATCCTGAAAATACCTCATAAGCCCCTCCTTCTGATAAGTTATTGTCCTCTATACGTTGGGGGCAAAAATCCTTTTGCAAGCAAGCTTGCATCAGATTCCTGACCCTGGAATCCTAATATCTTATTATATTATAATACAAAAAACAGACGCAGCAAAGAGAATTTAACATATCAAGCAAGCAGCGAAGCGGACGTCGTACCCTGTGGGTATTGCGAATTTCTGCTGGGCTGTTTTGCTGTGAACATAAGTGAGCAGTAACAAGATGACATTTGTCATACGAAAATGTGATTGCCCACACTTCAGATTCATGGAAAAACAGTGTATAGTAAAGCTTAGAGGACTTGCCGCAGGCATGTGGTTACAGGCAGATATCGCAGATTGTGGGCTGGGCATTGCGAAAATTTGTCTGACTTGCTTAAAGACTCACAAGGGAGGATGACTTATGATTGAGATAAAGAATCTTGTAAAGCGTTACGGAAATCTGGTGGCACTTGACCATTTGAATCTGGACATTCAGGAGGGAGAGATTTTTGGTCTGCTCGGACCAAACGGCTCTGGAAAAACCACGGCTATCAGCTGTATGCTGGCTCTCCTGAAATATGACAAGGGGACGATTCGGATTTTTGGAAAGGAAATGAGTCCGGATAGCTATGACATAAAGCAGCAGATAGGAATTGTGCTTCAGAACGTGGCAGTGTTTGAAGAATTGACCGTATACGAAAATATAGACTATTTCTGTGGTCTGTATATAAAGGACAAGGCCAGAAGAGGGCAGCTTGTAAAGGAGGCCATTTCATTTGCAGGGCTTGAGGATTACACAAAAATGCGCCCAAAGAAGCTTTCGGGAGGGCTTCTGCGAAGGCTCAATATTGCCTGCGGAATCGCACATAAGCCAAGGCTCATTATTATGGACGAGCCGACTGTGGCGGTTGATCCACAGAGCAGAAATAAGATTCTGGAGGGGATTTTGGAGTTGAATCGCCAAGGTTCCACGATTATTTATACCTCGCATTATATGGAGGAGGTAGAACAAATCTGCACCAGAATTGCCATTTTAGACCGCGGAAGAACCATTGCTGTCGGAACAAAGGAAGAGCTTAAGGAAATGATTAAAACAGGAGAGACCATCACCATAGAGGCTGTTATTTTGGATGATGCGCAGCTTAAGGATATCCGAAGCCTTCCGCATGTATTTGATGCAAAATATGAAAATCAGATCCTCACTCTGCGCTGCACAGGCGCAAAGCACAATCTGATTCGGATTCTTCATTATCTGGAAGAAAAGGAAGTGACCTTTGGAAGAGTTTTTTCTGAGCTTCCGACTCTGAACGATGTTTTTCTTGAGATTACAGGCAAGCAGCTCAGAGACTGACAGAAGGGAGGGAGAGAGATGCTTCATTTATTTTACTATCATGTGATAGTAAAGCTGAGAAATTTCAACACGATTTTTTGGCCTCTTGTTTTTCCGCTTATCATGGCAACGCTGTTTTATTTTGCCTTTGGACAAATGAAGGAAGCGGATTTTGAGACAGTGTCAGTAGGTATTGTAAAGGAGGAGGGAGCGGACAGCGTATTTCTGACCTTCTTAGAGGAACTGGAGGAAAGCGAGGAGGCTCTTATCAAAGGAACAGAAATGACAGACGAACAGGCAAGCAAGGCTTTGGAGGAAAAGCAGGTAAAAGGCATTTTCTATGTATCAGAAAATCCTTCCCTGGCAGTCGGAGGAAACGGAATCTCAGAGAGCATTCTTCAGTCTGTTCTGGAAAGCTATCTGAATGGAAAGCAGACGCTTATGAGAGTGATGAAGGAACACCCAGAGGGAATGCTTCAGGCAGCAGAGCAGATGAATTCCTATGAGGAGGCGGTATGGCAGACCTCCCTTGGAGGACGGACAACAGACGGAAATTCGCAGTTCTTTTATGCGCTGGTGGCAATGGCCTGTATGTATGGCGTGTTTATTGGATTTGGCTCTGCGATTACCCTTCAGGCGAATATAACTCCTCTGGCAGCCAGACGAAGCATCACGCCTACCCATAAGCTGGCTTTGATTTTATCAGAAATGCTTTCTTCGTTTTCTCTGCATTTTGCGAATGTGATAATTTTGCTTGTTTATCTGCGTTATATACTAAAACTGGATTTTGGAGGAAACACAGGAAGAATGCTGCTCATCTGCCTGATCGGAAGCATGATGGGAGTGGCCATGGGAATTGTCATCGGTAGCATCGGAAGAATGGGAGAGAGCGCAAAAATAGGAATCCTTCTTGGAATTTCTATGGTATGCAGCTTTCTGGCGGGTCTTATGAATACAAATGTAAAGAACTGGGTAGAGCAAAAGGCTCCGTTTATCAATCGAATCAATCCGGCTGCTCTTATTGCGGACGCCTTTTATTGTATTAATGTGTATGATGATAAGGAGAGATATATGAGAAATCTGATTACGCTGTCTGTAATGTGCGTAATCTGCGTTGGAATCTCGTTCTGGGCAGTGAGGAGGGAGCGTTATGACAGTATTTAAGGGGTATATGAAAATCATTAAATACAACAGATGGCTTATCTTTATGTATCTTGCCATTTTCTTTGGAGTAACAATTATGTTCCAGGCAGCGACAGGAAATGAGGAGCAGAATGCTTACCAGGCGCACAGCGTAAGTATTGCCCTTGTCGGAGAGGAGGACGGAAGCTTTCTTGGAGCCTTTGAGGAATATCTGGGAAAATTTCATGAGGTGAAACGAATGGAGGAGGATACGGCTTTCCTTCAGGAAGAACTGTTCTACCGCAACATTGAGTATATTGTCAGAATTCCCGACAATTTCTATGAGACCTGTATAAAGAACAGGGAAAAGCTCTCTGTGACAAAGATTCCGGGCTCCTACACAGCCTTTTATGTGGACGAGCAGATAAATAGTTTTCTAAATAATGCAAGAGTATATGATGCAGCGGGCTTTTCAGAGGAGGAAACGGCGCAGGCTCTGGGAGAGATGGAGACTGGACAGGTGGAGATGAGAAACGCAGGCAAAAATGCAGGAGAGGTGCCTTCGTATGCATTCTATTATCGATATCTTCCGTACCTTTATATGGCTGTTCTGTGCTATGTGCTGGGAAATGTACTGTCTGCCTTCCGAAGGGGAGACCTGCCAAGGCGGATGAAGGCGTGCGCTGTCTCAGCCAGAAGGCAGAGTATGGAGGGATTTTTGGCTGCTGCTGTGATGGGAGCGGGCCTGTGGATATTCAGTATAAGCGTGAGCTTTTTGTTTTACAGAGGCAGTCTTGCAGAAAACGGGAGTCTTGGATATAGGTTGATAAACTCGCTTCTCTTGCTTGCTGTGTCTCTTGCCCTGGCCTATTTTGTGGGATTCATTACAAAGGATTCATCGGCTCTGAACGGGATTGTAAATGTGCTGTCCCTTGGCATGAGCTTTTTGTGCGGCGTGTTTGTTCCTCTGGAATATATGAGCGCAGGGGTGAAGAGGACGGCGCAGTTCCTTCCTGTGTACTGGTATGAAACGGTGAATGATATTCTGACAGAATACGGGACAATCACAGAGCAGGTGAAAATAAGGATTTACCAGGCGTTCGGGATTCAGCTTGCCTTTGCAGTGGCTCTGGTATGCATGACGCTGGCCGTGGCAAAAAAGAAGAAAGCATAGAAAAGAGGGCAGGAAAGGAAAAAAAGCTTTTCCTGCTCTTTTTGACGTGATATAATCAACTTCGGCTAAAACACCAGGAAGCTTTGCTGGAAAAAGGATGATGGGAAAATGCCGAAAAAACAGGAAGCATTACTGCAAAGCCTCCGGAACAGGAGCGGAAAATGAAAGAAAAAAATATAACAAATGCTGCGAAAACAAGAAATGCAGCAGTGTGGAAGGTGCTTGCAGCGGGCTTTGGCTGGGGAATTATCGGCGTGTTTTCACGTCCTCTGTCAGGAGCGGGCCTTGATGCTGTACAGATTACCTTTACAAGAAGCCTTATTGTGGCTGTGGGGATGGCAGTCTTTCTGCTGCTCACAGATAAGTCTCAGTTTCGGATACATTGGAAGGATATCTGGATGTTTTTGGGGTCAGGCCTTTTAAGTATTGTGTTTTTTAATATCTGCTATTTTCTTACCATTGATAAGGCTACGCTGGCGGCAGCCTCTATTTTGCTGTATACGGCTCCATGCTTTGTGCTTTTGATGTCGGCCGTTTTGTTTCATGAGAAAATCACAGGTCAGAAAATAGCAGCCCTTTTTCTTGCCTTTGCCGGCTGTGTCCTTGTAAGCGGATTTTCAGGGGGACAGATGGGAGTTGGGGCTGTGCTTACAGGAATCGGCTCTGGAGTGGGATATGCGCTGTACAGCATTTTCGGAAGCATTGCCCTCAAAAAGTATAAGCCCCTGACAGTTATCTTCTATACCTTTTTGATTGCCAGCGTGGGTATTATTCCTTTTTCCCATGTACAGGAGATTCCGGCTCTGCTTCATGGAAGACCTATGGCATGGATAAGCATGCTGGCGCTGGGAATTGTCTCCACATTTCTCCCTTTTCTGCTCTATACAGATGGACTGAGGGAGCTGGAGGCAGGAAAAGCGTCTGTCCTTGCTTTTGCAGAGCCTATGGTTGCGACCATTGCAGGGATCGTGATTTTCAGGGAGGTTCTGCATGTACAGAATGCGCTGGGGATTCTGCTTATTTTTCTTGCGATTCTGCTTTTGAATCTTCCTGCTCCCCATCGGCCCCGTCTTCCGCGACATTATCAGGCATAGCTTTCGCGCTTTGAGTTATGGACTGATCTTTGGCAGAGCTGCTTTCTGTAGCTCTGCCGTCCTGAACCGTTGCCTGCTCTTCCATAAAGCCGCCTCTCATAGCTCTGCCGTTCGGCGTCATGGCCTGGCCTTCCATAAAGCCGCCTCCCATACCTCCTTTGCCCTGCCCCATGGAGCCCATATCAGAGATAGTAAGCCCGGAGGCGCTGACAAGAGAGGAAGAATCCTCTGCTTGTCCTTCTGATGTAGAAGGAATAGAGCCGTCAAGCTGCCCCTGAATACTTTCTGCGCGAAGTATGCAGAATTGCTTCAAAGCAGCGACTCCAGTATCAAATTCCTCACAGGTACAAAAGCTTGTGGGGTCTTTTTCTATATAAGGTCTGATTAGCTCTGCTGTGGATTCTATCAGGCTTTCTACATATCCGCTGTCAAAATACTGGGAAAGAAATTCCTGGAAGGCTTTGTGATAAAGCTCTGTATATTCTTCATCTGCAAAAATCCATGCCAGCATAGGACGAGAATCAACGCTGTCTCCGGAAACCGGGGAGTCTATTGGATAATTTACCAGGCTTTCCGCGCTCGCAGAGGCTTCAAAGCCTCCAAAGGCCAGATTATAATCCCATGGAATCATGGAAAGCTGTCCATCCTTTTCATACAGATAATAATTATGAATCATAGAGCCTGTATAGCTGTCAAAGTTGCATACAAAATTGTGGACAACAAAATAGCGGATAACAGCGTCTATGTCTACGCAGTCTTCGAGATTTTCCCCTTCGCCCAGAGCTTTCAGGGAGGCAATCAGCCGGTCCTTGTCTGAATCATTGACGTCGGTTTTCGCATTGTCAAAGATATTGCTGTAGCTGGAATATTCATCGTCAGAATAAATCAGCCGAACATCATTGCTTCCCATACCATCCATTTTGCCCATGCCGCCGCCTTCCATATTTCTGTCAGGAAAAGCCTCACTGCTTTCAAAGCCCTCACCGAAAGGAGGCTCTCCTGACTGAGAAGTTTCACCAGAAGGTGCGTCTCCTGCTTCCTCATTTCTTCCAAAAGGCTCAAAGCCCTGTTCAAATTCAAAGTCTCCCTGAAAATCTTCCATACGGAATTCTCCGCCATTGCCGGGGCCTGCTCCCATATCCATGCTGTCAGGCTTGTAGAGCTCTCCGTAGTCCTTTCCATAATTTCTCTCCAGAAAGCTTTCCTCCACGCCCTCAACAGCAAGGTACAGTCCCCAATCCTCTCCGTTTACTGTGATATACGCATAACTGCACAGGGGCGCGCTCACACCGAAAGCTCCCATCATTTGATAGGCAAGGTAATCCTTCATGCAGGTATTATCCTGAATCAGATTGTTCAGGCTGATTTTATCCAGTCCATAATAGGATTTGCTGCTGTCGTAATGGTCAAATTCTATTTTAAAGCTGTATCGGTCATTGCCATAGGCAGAGACTGTACTTAGAGAGGTATTTCCCTTTGCTCTCAGTCCGATATTTTTGTAGGGTTCATTGTCAATCACCAGGGAACAGGCAGTGTATTCTTCATTTTCGCAGGTATCCAGGAAGCCTTCCCAGTCGTCCATGAGGATGTCGATGGTATGTACCTTGGAGGTATCAAAGAGTCGGCTTCCATACAGCATGTTCTTGGAAGCTGTCTGTGTTCCCAAGGAACTGGCATAAACCAAAGCTGCGGTTATCAGAAGGACTGCGGCAAGTACGGCGCAGCAGATTTTGTCTATGTATTTGTGTGTGGACATAGGCACCTCCTTCGCAAAATATAATTAATCATGTTACTATATAGGCTGGCCTTTATCCGAGATAATCCCCATTGTAGCTTACCAGAACGGCGCTGTTTACGCCATTCATCTCAGCAAGACGATTGATAAAATCTGTATTGTCATCCTTGAGACGAATCTCCATGTTCAGCTCAATAGAGCCTTTTTGAGCGGTTTTGCTTTTTACTACGCATTTTGCAGTCTGCTTTTCCAGAAATTCTCTGGAGAGGCGCTCGCTCTCGGAATCTATGCAGCTCAGTACGACAATATATGGATTTTTGTGTGTCTGCCTGTTGGCAAAAAGGAGGAGAACAGCGCCTGTGAAAACATTTCCAGCCACAGCCAGAACAATCATTCCGGCCGCAAGTACAATGCCTGTTGTGATGGCCCAGAATAGAAAGGCAATGTCAAGAGGCTCCTTGATGGCAGTTCGGAAACGCACGATAGAGAGCGCGCCTACCATACCAAGAGACAGAACCACATTGGAGGTTACAGCAAGGATTACGATAGTGGTGATCATAGTCAGCGCAATAAGAGTGACCCCGAAGCCGGAAGAGTACATGACTCCTGAGAAGGTTTTCTTATATACAAAGAAAATAAAAAGGCCAAGTCCAAAGGCGAGAATCAGAGCCAGAAAAATATCCATGATGTTTACGGCAGATATATTGTCGATAAAATCTGATTTAAAAATATCCTGAAAAGTCATAAGAAATCTCCTTAATTTTGTATTGAATGATAAATCGGATGCAGGCTTATTTGCAGCAGCCTATCCGTACATCCGGCAGGCAGCATATTTGGAAAAAGCGCCTGCATGACGGTTTTTAAGCCCAACAGCGTCCCGGATAATGCCCGGGAGAAAGGCGTCCCATTTTACCTCAAGAATAATAGGGGAACCCTTTACTGGAATGGTAACACAGTCTGGATTTAGAAAATCCACGGAATCAAGTCCTGTGCGGATATTGTAATCCAGAGTTACCCGAACATTTCCGGGAGCATAGACAAATGCCTCCCTTGTATAGTCTACAATGGTTTTTGAACGGAGTCCCTGGAATTTGATTTTGCAGTAAAATTCCTGTACCAGAGGCCTGTCGCTCGGCATCATCCATCCATAATTGCCTCCTGCGATGGCCAGGGCTTCTTCTGGCGACAGGAGAGCGCTTTCCTTTGTTCCAAGGCCATTGTATTTGCTCTTTTTTTCCAGATGGATGAGAGAGCAGTCATGATTATAATAACGAATGCGGAATTTTTCACGTGCATTGACTCCGTCCAGCTTTTCCCTAAGAGCCTTGTCGGCTGCATTGTCAAAATACAGACTTCTGATATGATAGGCTCCATTTAGGGTATGCTCATCTATTTTTGCGACAGCGCGCAGCCTCTGACGTATCACGTACAGGTCAGAGAGATTGAGTTCGTGCTTCCATTCATGGCGGAAATCCATGTAAACATCTCCTCCTTTCATTTATTTTCAAATTTCACATGGATTTTACATGAGTTACCTTAGACATAGCTTAGAAAACACAAGAAAAAGCCTCCAGAGATTGTGAAAAATCTGTGGAGGCGCAGATATTTATGCAGCCGCAATCCGGGCTGCGCCCTGTTTGCTCATATCGGTTTGCCGTCCGATATTCGTGAATTCGCTCATGCAAGCATGGCTCATTCACGGCTGCAATCCGGGACTTTTATAGTAAAGACAATGATATTTGGTTCTTCATAGGAGGCGCAGATGCTTCCTCTGTAGGATTGGACAATAGCGTCTGCCACAGACAGACCGATGCCATAGCCGCCGCTTTTCTGTGTACGGGCCTGATCGCCCCGGTAGAAGCGGTCAAAAAGCTGTTCTGGATTATCCGCAGGCTTTTGTGCATAAGCATTTTTTATTTGGAAAACCAGATTTTTTTCCTGACGCTTCAAAGAGAGAGACACACAGCCGCCTTCAGGCGTGTACCGGATGGCATTGTCCAGGAGAACCGTGAAAAGCTGCGTCAGATTTTCGCGATTTCCCTGAAAGGAAAGTCCAGCCTCAATGACAGGCGTCAGAGAAAGCTGTTTGAGAGCTGCTGCCTCAGAAAAAGAGGCGGCAGTATCTGTCAGAAGCTCACTTAAGGACAAGGTCTCTGTGGGAAGTTTCATCTCGCTTTCATCCATCTTTGCAAGAGCCAGAAGATTCTGCATCAGACCGCTGAGCCGTATCGTCTGTGCGCGGATATTTTTGCTCCATTTGCTCTCGCCCTGGTGAAGCTCCATTGCCTCTGTGTTCGCGAGAATGATAGCAAGGGGCGTCTTGATCTCGTGTCCTGCGTTGGTGACAAACTGCTTCTGCTTTTCTATGTTCCGGGCAATAGGAAGAATCGCCTTCTTGGAGAGAAGCAGAACCAGAAGAAGCATGAGAAGCCAGCATATAAGTCCCATACACACAGAAAAAAACAGAACCAGAAGAAGGGAACGGAACTGTGCAGAGATATCCACAAATACTGCTACCATGCCCTGACCGTCCAAAGTGGAAGCTGTCTGATATTTGAAGGAATTTATGTGTCCGGATTCTCTGCCGCTTTCCACAGCCTCCCTTGCGTACTGTATGGCCTCTTCCTCTGAAACAGATGAAATGCGGCTCACATCAATGTGAACAGGCTTGCCGTTTGCGTCAAAGCGCACAAAAAAATATCTGGTAGCCATGGCCGTGTCCTCATCAATCGGAGGATTAAAGAAATCCCTTGGTTCAGGACCGCGCCCAGCGCCTTCATTTTGATTCTCAGGAGAAGGAAAGCGCCCCTCATTGCTTGTAAGCATATGGAGAAGAGTGTCAATCTGGCGGTTTGTCAAATAGCAGTTGGCTGCATTAATTGTCCCAAGCAGAACAACCAGAAGAATGGAAATGGCAGTCATGGATACCAGGAGAAAACGCTTCTGGAGAGTACGAATCATGGCACAACCTCCAGTGTATAGCCGATCCCGCGCTTGGCCTGAATCTGGACATTTGCATTCAGTGAGGAGAGGCGTCTGCGAAGATAAGAAATATATACCCAGACAGTGCCTATTTCTGCATTGGTATCATAGCCCCAGACCTTTTCCAGGATAGTATCTGATGAGAGATAAATGCCTTGATTCAGCATCAGAAGCTCCATGAGGCGGCATTCTGTTCTGGAAAGCACCAGAGATTTTCCTTGGGCGCAAAGCTCATAGCTGCTTGTGTTCAGAGAAACCTGTCCGCATGTAAGAATATCCGGTGTGAATTCCTCCCGTCTTCTGAGCATGGCTCGGATTCTGGCAAGAAGCTCCTTCATATGAAAGGGCTTGGGAAGATAGTCGTCGGCTCCCATGTCAAGTCCTTGAATTCGGTCATCCACCTCAGATTTTGCGGTGAGAAGAAGAATGGGGGTGCGGCAGCCAGTGCCTCTCAGCTCAGAGAGTACCTCAAGCCCGCTTTTTTTGGGCATCATAATATCAAGGATAATTCCGTCATAATGTGCGCTTCGTGCATAAGCAAGAGCGGCCTCTCCGTCATAGACAGCATCCACAAGGTAATTATGAAAGGTCAGGATGTCTGTGAGGGCCTCTGACATGCTGACTTCATCCTCTGCGAGTAATAGCTTCATAAAAATCCTCCTTTCGCTTGAAGCATGTTGTGGGTATTCTTATTAATATCTTTGTATTATAACGATTCTTTTTGTTCAGTGCAATCAGAAGTGAGGCTGTACGGCAATGAAAGTGCAATAATTTCACAATAGAAAAACAGCTCCTGTGATGGTAAAAAAAACGAGTCAATAACGAGCTGATGTTGTATCATAATACTTGACACTTCCACTTCACGGATTTATAAAAGAAAAAGTGAAAATGGAGGTCAGAAAATGGCACAGAAGAAAGTTTATGACAAGGAGTTTAAAATTCAGGCAGCAAAGTTGGGAAGAGAAATTGGGTTCAGCAAAGCGGCCAAAGAACTGGGAGTCAACATTGATATGCTATACGGATGGAATCAGCGTGCAAAAGAGGCCAGATTGGATTTGGGACCGGGAACGCAAACTCCTGATACAGCGATGAGCCTTACCGAGGAGGTGCAGAAACTTAGACAGCAGAACAGAGAGCAGGCAAAGGAAATTGCCCGTTTAAAAGAGGAAAATGAATTTTTAGCGGAAGCAAGCGCTTTTTTCGCAGCGAGCCGTCGCAAGTCAGCAAAAACCTGAGAATGAGGTTTATTGATAAAAAGACGGATGGCGGCACGATTAAAGGGAAAATCGCGTTTTATTGGGAAACAGTTCTTTTTTGTGTCCACACTCATTAAAAAGTCAGCATAATCTTTTAACTTTTTTTGTCCAAGGTATTGACATAGATTCAGTTTTTGCTATTCTTTGTTATAAGTATCAAAGTGATAGCGTGGATTGTTGTGGGAAAGCCTGGTCCGAGGAAATTCAAGGGATTTGAGTTTCCAAGACCAGACACTGTTATACAGGAGGTGGGATCTTGATAAACAAAAACACACAGAAGCTGCCTGGAATTGACCTTCACTGCCACCTGGACGGTTCTCTCTCCGTGCAGTGTGTCAGCCGACTGCTCGGAAGGGAGGTCGCCGGGGAGGAGCTTTGGGCAAAAGAAGACTGTAAAAGTCTTGCAGAGTATCTGGAGAAATTTGACCTACCTCTGCAATGCCTGCAGACAGAGGAAGGCTTAAGGGCAGCCTCAGAGGATTTTCTGTGCAGTCTCACAGAGGACGGAATGCAGTATGTGGAGGTTCGATTTGCGCCTCTTCTCTCACAGGAGAGGGGACTTTCTGTGAGGCAGATTCTTCAGGCAGTACTTGAAGGACTGGAAAACGGACGAAAAAAATGCGGGATTGACTACAATGTAATTGTGTGCGCTATGCGCCATCATACACAGGAAGAGAATCTGTCCATGCTAAGGCAGGCAAGAGAATTTTTGGGGCAGGGAGTGTGCGCGGCAGATCTGGCAGGAAATGAGGCAGCTTATCCGATGCATTTATTCTGCGAGCTTTTTGCACAGGCAAGAAAGCTCGGATTTCCATTTACGATTCATGCCGGAGAATGCAAGAGCGTGGAAAATGTCAGAGAAGCTATTTTGTGCAAAGCAGCTAGAATCGGACACGGAATCGCCCTGAAAGGGCATACAGATATTCAAAGGCTGTGCAGGGAACATGGGGTAGGAATTGAAATGTGTCCTGTCAGCAATTTTCAGACAAAGGCAGTGGAGCCTGGAGAGGAATATCCGCTCAGAGAATTTCTCAGAGAGGGACTTCTGGCGTCTGTTAATACAGACAATCGGACAGTCAGCTGCACAACGCTTGAAAGGGAACGGGATTTTTTAAGGAGAAACCACGGAATTTCAGAGGAAGAGCTTGTGCTGTGTACCAGAAATGCAATTCAGACCTCCTTTGCAGATGATGCTATAAAGCAAAAGCTGTGGAAGCTTTTGGAGCAGGCATAGGAATTCCAGGCAGTATTTTCTGGCTGAGATATTATAAAAATTGCACCTGTATGCTTCTGAAAATGTGCATACAGGTGCTTTGCATATTCGACCTTGGAAAAAGTTTGTGCATAGAGTATGTTTGCATATTTAAGAAAAATAGATATTCATGTAAAATACTATCAAATAATGCGAAAAATAAATGCTTTAAAAAAGATAAATATGTTGTATATTTTGAAAAACGGTGATAATATAAAACTATATTTTGAATGTTCTAAATTATTGCGACAATATGTATTGTCTTCTTCTAAAGAGAAGTCTTTGTGACTATTCAGCAGGCAGAATCTCTAAGTCTTTTCTTATATTTGGTAAACATCTCTGAACAGCCGTAAATTCTGCCAAAATCCCAAGACAAACTTATTATCATTCGCTGTTTATGAAGGCGAAAATCTCGCTCAGAGGGAAGGATGAACACAAAATATGCAGCTATGCTCCTTTGGGGCGAACGCTGCGCGATAAGGCATACGATGATAGGCAGGCAGCAAAGAGGACATCGTACCCTGTGGGTATTGTGAATTTCTGCCTGACTGCAGGCCACATGAGGGAGAGAAAGAAGGTGAAAGTTTTTTTGCGAAAAGAAGGAGACAGATTTGCCTGATAAGGCGGAAAAATCACATGGGGAAAATGCTGTTTCGTATGAGTGAGAGCCGTTGGTGATTGGCTTTATGCAAAGCGTAATGACACGCGCAAGCAGGACTCGTAAATACAGATGGCGACTTTGGGCTGCTGACAGCAGAGAAAGGAAAGAATGATGAAGCAGGAATGTCTGACCTATGAACATTTCATAGAAAGATTTGCAGAGAAGGTTGAGGAAAAATATATAGCTCAAAATGCAAGAATAGAAACATGGGAGCATGGAAAAAAAGCAGAGGACGAGCTTACCAGAAGGATGATTTTAGACTGTAACTGGATTTATTATGGAACAAAGGAGGAAGCTCTGAGAGGAGATTTTTTATTTGTGAGAATCAGCGGAAAAAAGAGAGAATATGCCTATAAGATGGAGCTTTCTAATTGCTTTAACTGCTATCAGGAGGATGGCTGGAACGGAGTTATGAGAGAAGTGGAGCAGATGGAAAAGAACAAAGAGCCGATAATACGGCCTGTAAGCGACAAGGGAATGTATATTCTCTGTCCGGCATTTCTGATATTTACATAAAACTGTAAAAGAGCAAGGGGGCAGGCCCTGGAGAGGCGCCTGTCCCCTTGCGCAGGTCAGAAAAAGTATTAATATAGGAATCCCTTTTCATTAAAAATCAGAGCCATAAACTCTACATCCTCATCAGAGTTATTTTCCAGGCTGTGGAATTGGCCTACTTCAATGAGGCAACAGTCTCCGGGACCTACCTTGGTGACTGAGCCGTCATTGTCAATGAAGTCAGCCTGACCCTTTAAGATATAGTAGGGTTCTGTATCATGGACATGCTGATGCCAGCCCACGCTGGCTCCTGGGGGAAGAACTACCTTGGCATACAGCCTTCCATGTCCGAGAAGCTCATCCTTTGAGACAATGTGATGGACATAGGCGGTTCCTCTGCCTCCTCCCAGATGCTCTACAGGTGTTACGTTATGCTTGCGAACCATAAAAACTACCTCCTGTTGTAAAGGAAAGAGACCAGAGGGCCGCTGTTTACTTGTGTTCACGGCAATATCAGAGGCTCTTCCCCTGCTGATTTATCTGGAAAAAATTATAACATCTCGCAGGCAGCTTTGTCAAAGCATGTGAGGGGAATTTAAGCGGGAATTCGCAATACCCATAGGGTACGATGTCCGCTTCGCTACTTGCTCGTAACCGTATAGCTGCTGTCGCAGCTTCTCAGAAGGAACCCTCACCCCTTCTGAGACAAGAAAGTCCCCCACCCACCGCTTATTTCTCTGCGAAATGGAAGCAGGGGACTTCCTTGATACGTTAAAAAAATGCTTGAAATGAAGAGGGATTGTAGTATACTGAAAATATGTCTGTGTGAAAATGGAATACCTGGAAAAGGGGAGCTTGCAGAAAGCAGGCTGAGAGTAGGCTGTCTTGCCTAGACCCGCAACCTGATTTGGATAATGCCAACGAAGGGATATAACGTATGCGCACAAGCTGCGGATATATGCTTAATTGGTATATCTGCAGCTTCTTTGTGTTCTGGGAGAAAGGAAAAAATATGTTAGGAATTTATTTTGACGAGGTAAGAAAAAAGGCGCCGTTGGTACACAATATTACCAATTATGTTACTGTGAACGATGTGGCAAACATTCTTCTGGCCTGCGGAGCAAGCCCGATTATGTCTGATGAGCCGGAGGATGCAGAGGAAATCACAGCTATTTGCGGAGGCCTCAACATCAATATCGGAACCTTGAATAAGCGCACAATTTCCGGAATGTATGCAGCAGGCTGCAAGGCAAATGAGCTGGGTCATCCTGTGCTTCTGGATCCTGTAGGAGCAGGAGCCAGTACGCTCAGAACCAACACAGCGCAGGGACTTTTGGACATGCTGAAATTGGATGCTGTCAGGGGGAATATATCAGAAATCAAGACATTGGCGCAGGGAAGCACAAGTACAAGAGGTGTGGACGCAGACGTCGCAGATGCAGTCACAGAGGAGAGCCTGGAGAGCGCTGTTGCTTTTGTAAAAGCGTTTGCAAAGCAGGTGGGAAGCATTGCAGCGGTCACAGGAGCGATTGACTTGGTGGCAGATGAGAACAGATGCTTTGTTATCAGAAACGGCCGCCCGGAAATGGGTAAAATCACAGGAACCGGCTGTCAGCTTTCGGGCATGATGGCAGCGTTTCTTACGGCAAACCCTGAGCATAAGCTGGAGGCCTGCGCAGCAGCAGTGTGCGCTATGGGACTTGCAGGAGAGATTGCCTGGAGCCGTATGCAGGATGGAGACGGCAATTCGACTTACAGAAATCGAATTATTGACGCCATCTATCATATGAATGGGGAGACCCTCGACAAAGGGGCAAGGTTTGAGATCCGATAGGCGCTTAATAATGAAATTTTGCTTCTGACTTGTCCGGGTTAGGTATGGGCAATAGAAAAAGGCGATAGATAATTCACAAAAGGAATACCTGTCAGCAGGAAATGGAGGAACAACAGAGATGAATTGTGTGAGAGAGAGTCTCATGCTCTATGCAGTCACAGACAGAGCATGGCTGGGAGAGGATACTTTATATCATCAGGTAGAACAGGCCTTAAAGGGAGGAGCTACCTTTATTCAGCTTCGGGAAAAGAACCTGGATGAGGAGCATTTTCTGGAAGAGGCCAGGGAAATCAAGGAGCTGTGCAGACAGTATCAGGTTCCCTTTGTTATCAATGACAATGTGGACATTGCTCTTAAAATAGATGCAGACGGCGTACATGTAGGACAGAGCGATATGGAAGCAGGAGATGTGAGGGCAAAGCTCGGACCTGACAAGATTATAGGTGTTTCTGCGCAGACCGTTGAGCAGGCGCTTCTGGCACAGAAAAGGGGAGCTGATTATCTGGGAGTGGGGGCAGTATTTCCGACAGGATCAAAGGCAGATGCCACAGAGGTGGAGCATGAGGTTCTGCGTGATATCTGCCGTTCAGTGAAAATCCCGGTTGTGGCGATCGGAGGCATTACCAGAGACAATGTAGCAGCACTTTCAGGAACCGGCATTGATGGGATTGCTGTTATCAGCGCGATTTTTGCACAGCCAGATATTGAGACAGCTGCAAGGGAACTGAAGAAAAGAGCCAGGGAGGCGCTGAAGGTATGACAGAAGGACAGAAGCAGGACAAAACTTGTGGCTCTGACACAGGAATTGCTGTGATTTTTGATGTGGACGGTACTCTTCTGGATTCTCTTGACGTATGGGACAAGGCGCCAGATATGTATCTGAGAAGTCAGGGAAGAGAACCCGAAGCGCTGCTTGGAAAAAAGCTGTTTGCCATGTCCATGGAAGAGGGAAGCAGATATTTGAAAACAGCTTATCAGCTTGAGAAAAGACCAGAGGAGATTCTTGGAGACGTTCTTAAAATAATTACCCGGTTTTACAGAGAAGAGGCTTCATTAAAGCCAGGGGCAGAAGCTTTTCTGAGAACTCTTGCACACAGGAAAATCAAAATGGCGGCAGCAACCACCAGCGACAGAGAATTGGTTGAGGCGGCGTTTGTCCGGCTTGGAATACGAGGGTATTTTGAAAACATCGTAACCTGCACAGAGGTGGGCGCAGGAAAGGAAAATCCGGCGGTATACTATGCAGCCTGCAAAAGACTTGGCGCCTCTCCTGAACATACCTGGGTATTTGAGGATGCATTTCATGCCTTGTCCACAGCAAAAAAAGCGGGCTTTCTCACCTGCGGCGTGTATGATTCCTATCATGGCAGGACAGAGTGGGAGAAACTTTGCTCTGCAGCGGATTTTTATATGGAGAGGCTTGACGCTGAGGCCTTTTTTGCCGTATCAGGCAGCAAGACTTTCTGATATGTCGAAAATCTTCCAGGAATGCGCTTGCGCAAAGGAATGCTGCACAAGCGGAGAAAAGGCGAAAAAGGCGGCAGTACACAGAGAAGATATTAAGGAGGAACAGTGAGAAATAACATGGGATAGTGTTTTTGCAAGAACTTACAAGGCTCCTCCCACCGCCTACAAAAAATGAAAGGAGTTTATTTATGAAAACAGCGCTGACTATTGCTGGAAGTGATTCCAGTGGAGGAGCAGGTATTCAAGCAGACATCAAAACAATGCTTGCCAACGGCGTGTTTGCCATGAGTGCCATCACGGCTTTGACTGCTCAGAATACTACAGGCGTCACAGGAATTATGGAGGTGACTCCTGAATTTCTTACAGCAGAGCTTGAAGCCGTATTTACGGATATTTATCCAGATGCAGTGAAGATAGGAATGGTTGCTTCAAGCAAGTTAATCACGGTTATAGCTCATGAATTAGAAAAATTTCAGGCAAAAAACATAGTGGTTGACCCTGTAATGGTGGCAAGCAGCGGCTCCCGCCTGATCAATGAAGAAGCCGTTTCCACACTGAAGAAATATCTTCTTCCCATATCCACACTTCTTACCCCGAATATTCCAGAGGCAGAGGTGCTTTCAGGAATGGAAATCCGAACACCAGACGATATGCTTGTGGCAGCAGAGCAGATCTCTGAGAATTATCACTGCGCAGTTCTGTGCAAGGGCGGTCATCAGCTTAATGACGCGAATGACCTCCTTTTTTGGAAGGGACAGTACCGCTGGTTTTATGGAAAGAGAATCGACAATCCCAACACGCACGGAACCGGCTGTACCCTGTCAAGCGCTATTGCGTCTAATCTTGCAAAGGGCTTTGACCTGGAAAGCTCTGTGGAGCGCGCAAAGGATTATGTTTCCGGCGCATTGGGGGCGATGCTGAACCTGGGAAAAGGAAGCGGCCCCATGAACCACGGTTTTGCCATCCCAACCGAATATCCAGACAAAAACAGATCATAATATGAATACCGGACTGCGCAAGCAGTCCGGTATTCAACGACAGACCGAAGGTCTGGAGTCTGGCGGAATGAAAACATAGAGAGGAAGAATACATGAGTTATATTGCGGATTTGCATGTGCATTCCAGGTATTCCAGGGCTACCAGTAAGGAATGTACGCCGGAAAACCTGGACTTATGGGCAAGAAGAAAGGGAATTCATCTTATCGGAACCGGAGATTTAACCCACAGGGCATGGAGAGGAGAGCTTTTGGAGAAGCTTGAGTCTGATGACAAGAATGGATTGTACGTTCTCAGAGAAGAATATAGGATCAGGGATGCAGGAGCTTCTGACGCCTTTATCCCCCGCTTTGCTGTGACAGGAGAAATCAGCTCTATTTATAAGAAGAACGGCAGGACAAGGAAGGTTCACAGCGTTCTCATTCTGCCGTCTCTGGAGGCAGCGCAGAGGCTGTCTGCAAAATTAGAAACAATAGGAAATATTGACTCAGACGGCCGCCCGATTCTTGGTCTGGACTGCCGGGATCTGTTGGAAATCATGCTGGAGCTTGTACCAGAGGGAATCTATGTTCCGGCTCATGTGTGGACGCCGCATTTTTCTATTTTCGGAACCTTTTCCAGCTTTAACTCTGTGGAAGAGTGCTTTGAGGATTTGGCGCCTTATGTCCGCACACTGGAGACAGGCCTGTCGGCAGATCCTGCCATGATGGGCAGAATCTCTTCTCTGGATTCCTTTCACTTAATTTCCAGCTCTGATGCGCATTCACCTTCAAAGCTTGGACGTGAGGCAACGCTTCTGAATGGAAAGGAGCTTTCCTACAGGGCTCTCAGAGAGGCTCTTTTGGAGGGCGAGGGTCTGGAGGGAACTTTGGAATTCTTTCCAGAGGAGGGAAAATATTTTCTGGATGGACATCGTAAGTGCGGAGTCTGCCTGACTCCTGAGGAGACAAGGGAGCTTAATGGCAGGTGTCCTGTGTGCGGAAGAAAGCTCACAAAGGGTGTGAGCGGTCGAATCGATGATATGGCAGACAGACCGCAGGGCTATCAAAGAACAGATGCAAAAAAATATGAGAGTCTGGTGCCTCTCCCGGAAATTATAGGGGCTTTGGAGGGCAAAAGCGGAGCAGGAGTCCGGGTTCAGAGAAAGTATCTGGATATGGTTCAAAAAATCGGCCCAGAGCTGGAAATCCTCCGAACAGTGCCGCTGGAGGACATTGCCGCTGTGGGCGGAGAGAGGACTGCACAGGGAATTAAAAGGCTCCGGGAAGGAAAGGTAGAGCGAATTCCCGGATTTGACGGACAGTATGGCGCTATACGCTTGTGAACAAGCAGCGAAGCGGACGTTGTGTCCTTTGGATATGGCGGATTTCCGCTTGACAGAAAAATACAATCTGCATAAAAACGGCTCTTGCTTTCTTTAAATAGCAGAGCCTGTTTTTGTATAAATTGCTAATTAATTCTAAGATAAAACGAAAACTCAGGGAGACTCTGCGTGTAAAATCTATAACTTTAAAAACAATCCATACAAAATTTTGAACAATATAACAAAAAAATCATAGAAAAACGAGAAAAAAATGTATTTATTTTTGCCTGTTTATTGATTATAATAATATCATCAACAGGCGAACCCGGGAGGTTCAGAATATAAGGAGGGTTTTATTTATGAAGAAAAAAATCGTGACCTTGTTTTTGAGTGCAATGATGGCAACATCCATGCTGGCAGTTCCGGCAATGGCAGACGATGCAACAGATGCTGAGGCTGTTGCAGAGGAGGCAACAGATGAGGCTGAGGAAGAGGCCGCAGAGGACGTGGAAGAAGATGCGGCTGAGGCTGCAGAAGATGCGGCAGACGCTATCGATCTGGAAGGCATTGATGTTGAGAACGCTACCATCGGTATTTCCATTTACAAATTCGATGATAACTTCATGACTCTGTACAGAACCGAGCTGGTTCGTTACCTGACAGAAGACCTTGGCTTTAATGAGAAGAATATTACCGTCACAGACGGCAAGAATGACCAGGCAGAGCAGACCAACCAGATCAACAACTTCATTACAGCAGGTGTTGACGTTATGATTTTGAACCTTGTTCAGTCCTCATCTGCACCGCAGGTTACAGACCTGTGCAATGAGGCTGGAATTCCGGTAGTTTATATTAACCGTCAGCCAGAGGAGTCTGAGTCTGACAGATGGGCAGAGGAAGGCATTAAGGCTACATATGTAGGCGCAGATGCAAGACAGTCCGGTACCTTCCAGGGCGAGGAAATCCTTGAGACAGCCAATGGCGGCGACATCAACGGCGACGGCAAGGTAAGCTATATCATGGTGCAGGGCGACCCGGAGAATATTGACGCTCAGTACAGAACCGAGTATTCTGTTAAGGCTCTTACAGACGCAGGCGTAGAGGTAGAGGAGCTTCTGCTTCAGAGAGGCGACTGGGATCAGGCAAAGGGTCAGCAGATTGTTCAGGATGCTCTGACACAGTTCGGCGATCAGATTGAGGTTGTATTCTGCAACAACGACGCAATGGCACTTGGCGCTCTGCAGTCTATCCAGGCTGCCGGCAGAGTGGTAAATGAAGACATCTACCTGGTAGGCGTTGATGCTCTGACAGACGCTCTGCAGAACATCCAGGATGGAAACATGACCGGTACTGTATTTAACGACCACATCGGCCAGTCTCATGCAGCAGTCGAGATGGCAGTGAAGTTCCTGAAGGACGAGGAAGTAGCTCCTGTAAATATGGTTGACTATATCAAGGCTACCTCTGAGAATGCTGCAGATATTCTGGCACTTCTTCAGTAATCAGAATATAGCAGAATAGTAAGAATTCTTTTTCGGGTGTGTTGCAAGCGGCACACCCGATTTTGTGAAGGAGAGAGTGGAATGGCAGAATACAGATTGGAAATGCGGGGAGTCAGCAAAAGCTTCCCCGGTGTAAAAGCACTGGATGGCATTAACCTGAAGGTGCGGCCCGGTACGGTTCACGCTCTGATGGGAGAAAACGGCGCCGGAAAGTCCACCCTGATGAAATGTCTTTTTGGTATCTATCATATGGATGAGGGAGAGGTTTATGTAGACGGAGAAAAGGTAAATATCTCCAATCCAGATGAAGCGCTTCATAAGGGATTGGCTATGGTGCATCAGGAGCTGCAGCCGATTCCAGCGAGAACAATTGCAGAAAATATGTATCTCGGACGATATCCTATGAAAAAAATCGGTCCGATACAGATAATTGATCATAAGACCATGAATGAAGAGGCCAGAAAGTGGCTGGAAAATGTAAAGATGCCCTTTGACCCAAAGAGAAATCTGGGCGAGCTTTCTATTTCCCAGATGCAGTCTGTGGAGATTGCAAAGGCGGTTTCTCAGGAAGCGCGGCTGATTATTCTGGATGAGCCGACCTCGTCCCTGACAGACAATGAGGTGGAGGCGCTGTTTCGGATTGTCCGCGACCTGCGCGACAGAGGGGTTTCTTTTGTATTCATTTCTCATAAGATGGCAGAGCTTCGCAAGATCTCCGATGATATTACCATCATGCGTGACGGAACCTATGTAGGTACCTGGGAAATGAAGAACATCACTGATGATGAAATCGTGAAAAACATGGTTGGCCGTGAGCTGACCAATATTTATCCGCCTTTGGATAATACGCCGGGAGAGGTACTCCTGGAGGTGGAGAACTTTACAAGCATTCACAGCAATTCCTTTAAGAACTGCTCCTTTAAGCTGAGAAAGGGAGAAATCCTTGGGTTTGGAGGCCTTGTGGGAGCGCAGCGTACAGAGCTGATGGAAGCGGTTTTTGGCATCCGCCATATCACGACCGGAGAGGTAAGGCTGAACGGAAAGCCGCTGCATATCAAGTGTCCGCAGGATGCAATCAACAATGGCATCGGCATGATTACTGAGGATCGCCGGGGAACCGGTATTCTGGGATGCCTGTCTATTGCAGACAATGTATCCATTGCTTCCCTGAGTCAATATGTAGAGGGAGGCATTAAGCTGAATAAGAAGAAAATCGAAGATCTGGTTCAGGAAAATGTAGCAAAGCTCAGTATCAAGACTCCGAGCAGCAAAACTCTGATCCAGAGTCTTTCCGGAGGAAATCAGCAGAAGGTTATTATTTCACGCTGGCTGGCAAATAACCCGGATGTTCTGATTATGGACGAGCCTACCCGCGGTATTGACGTGGGAGCAAAGTATGAAATTTATCAGATTATGATTCAGCTTGCAAAGCAGGGCAAGGGCATTATCATGATTTCCTCTGAAATGCCGGAGCTGATTGGTGTATCCAACCGCATTATGGTTATGTGCAACGGAAAGATTACCGGTGAGGTCAGCGGTAAAGAGGCTACTCAGGAAAAAATCATGCAGTATGCGACGCAGTTCTAGAGGAGGGAAAACAATGTCAAAAAGTAAAATAGATGTGAAAAAACTCTTGATGGACAATGGAATTATTGTTCTTCTGGCAATTCTGGTAGTTTATGTAGGCATCACAGTGCCTACCTTCCGAAGCACAAATAATATGTGGAACCTGGCTATCAATGCTGCTCCCCGTGTAATCATCGCCCTTGGCGTCAGCGCCTGCCTGATTACAAAGGGTACAGACCTTTCCGCAGGACGTATGGTAGGCTTAAGCGGCTGTCTGGCCGGCGCTATGCTGCAGAAGGCGGAGACCTCTTCCAAGCTGTGGCCGGATTTTCCTCAGCTCAATGTGTGGCTGGTGCTGTTGATTGTAATTGCCATTTGCTGCATTTTCGGCTGCATTAATGGTATTGTTATATCATATCTTCATGTACCTGCCTTTATCGGCACCCTTGGTATGCAGCTGATTGTTTATGGAGTGGTTCAGCTTATCACCAACAATGTTCCTCTGGGAGGCTATCGTCAGGATTACATAAATGTCACACAGGGAAGAATCGGAGGAAAGGTTCCGGTGCTGTTTATCTACCTGGTAATTGCGGCTGCTATCTTCTGGTTTATTTATAACTACACCCGTCACGGAAAATACATGTATGCTATCGGCGGAAATGAAGCGGCGGCAGAGGTTTCTGGCGTAAACGTAAAGAAAACAAAGATTATCATTTATATCACGGCAGCAGCCATGTATGCGATTGCGGGCTTCCTCTTGGGAGGAAAATCCGGAGGTGCTTCCACTGCTCTTGGAAACGGCTATGAGCTGGAAGCAATTGCAGCCTGTACGATTGGCGGCGTGTCTGTAAACGGCGGTATTGGTAAGGTTTCCGGCGTTATCATCGGTGTGGCTGTGTTTGAGCTTTTAAAATCTGCCCTGCAGTTTTTAGGTCTGAATCCAAGCTGGCAGTACGTTGCACAGGGCATTGTTATTGTGATTGCAATCGCTCTTGATATCCGCAAGTACATTGCCAAGAAATAAGGGGACAATGCATGGAGGAAAGAAACACAAAGGACAATCACAGGAAAGAAGAGCAGGAGAAATCCGGCGCAGATGAAAGAAGCATTCGGGAGCGCGCTTATGACTGGCTTTACAATCATCACGTTACAGTAAAGGTCATGGATTATATTATTGCAGTGCTGGTTATTCTGGCCGTTGCCGTGATTATCGGAGGAATGCTTGTGGGAAAATAATCAGGCGCTTATTCGGGCTATAAGAATGACTCCAGGCACAGGCTCGTAGGTTATACGAGCGGGCAGCAGCAAACCTAGTGAACAGTAACGCCTATAAGGGCAGCTTTCGACCAGAAGGCTGCCCTTTTCTTTCAGTGAGAATCTGTATAGTAGAAAAAAATGGAAGCAGCAAACAAAAATGGCATCGTAAATGGAGCAGATACAGAGAAAGAAAAGAGTGGAGTTGATGCAATGGAAGAGAAGAAGGAATTATATAATATTCTTCTGGTAGATGATGAGGCGGACGTGCTTCAGGTAATGAAAAAGAAAATCAACTGGGAATCCAT
Organism: Eubacteriales bacterium; assembly: GCA_030537135.1. Lineage (GTDB taxonomy): Bacteria > Bacillota > Clostridia > Lachnospirales > Lachnospiraceae > Blautia_A. Next base: position 80,556 of record JAUNOP010000003.1, read on the forward strand.
TGGCTTTTGCATGGCAGGGACAGCCGAGAACGGCGAGGAGGCTCTGGAAATTGCAGAACAGACGCACATAGACGTGGTTCTGACAGATATTAAGATGCCTTTTATGGACGGGCTGGTGCTTTGCCGCAAGCTCAAGGAAAATTATCGGAACATGAAGGTAGTGATTTATTCTGGCTTTGATGAATTTAAGTATGCGCGTGAGGCGATTCATCTGGAAGCAGAGGAATATCTCCTGAAGCCTATCAGCGCCAAAGACCTGACTCAGGTATTTCAGAAAATCAAATCTTCCCTTGACAAGGAGATTGCAGAGCGCCGGAATATAGATATGCTTCGGGAGTATTATCAGAAAAGCCTGCCTGCCATGCAGGAGCAGCTTGTCATCAGTATTCTGGAGGGACGCATTGCAGGCGAGCGGGCAAGGGCTTTGATGAAGATGTATGAGCTGAATCTTTCCGGAGACTGTTATGCGGCGGCCATTCTGGAGGGACGCATGGGCGTCCAGAAGGAGGAACATCCCCAGCTTTTTAATCTGTCTCTCAAGAACCTGGCCGATGATTATCTCAAGGATAAACTGGGATACTATAGTGTGAACTATCTGGACAAGATTGTGTTTATCTTTTTGCTTGAGCAAAAGGAGGATCTGCAAAAGCTCCTCTATCATCTGGAACAAATCTGTAAAACAGCATTTCGTATGCTCGGTATGAAGAGCGCTGCAGCTGTCGGACAGGTGGTAACGGATTTGATGAATATTACTACCTCCTACCAGGAAGCAGGACATGCTATGGAATACCGCAAAATTATAGGAGAAGACAGTCCAGTTATTTACATTAAGGATATGGAACCCAGACCCCAGGCCTCTGTGGAGCTTCCAGAATACAATTATCAGGACATTCTCCGGGCAGTAAAGCTTGGAAACAGTGAGGAGACCTCTCAGGCTATCTGCCAGTTTACGAACGCGCTCAGGCACCAGGCAATGACTCCCGGGCAATATCAGGCCGCCTGCGTAGAGCTTCTGATGGAATTTACGAAAATCGGGCGCTCCTATCAGCTGGATATCCGTGATATTTTTGGACAGGATCGTATCCCCTGGGAAAAAATCGACCGGTTTTCCTCCCTGGGCGAGCTTGAGGAATGGCTCAATGAAATCTGTACAAAGCTCAGAAAGCTTCTGCGCCATGAGCGAAGGGATTCTACCATGCGTCTGACAGAAAAGGCTAAGGAATACATAGAGGAGCATTATGCACAGAGCGATTTGTCTGCTGACACTCTGTGCCGTTATCTGAACGTGAGCGCCGCCTATTTTTCCACCATTTTTAAACGCGAGGTAGGGCTTGGCTTTGCCGCTTATCTTACAAAAACCCGCCTGGAGCATGCAGTGGAGCTTTTGATGTCCACACAGGAGAAAACATATATTATCGCAGAGGCTGTGGGCTATCCGGAGCCAAACTATTTCAGCTATGTGTTTAAGAAGGAATACGGCGTCTCCCCCACAAAATATCGTGCAGGTCTCCAAAAGAAAGAAAAGTGACAGCGATGAAATATATTGCAAAGAAATGGGAATATATCAAACACTATTATAAACAGAAGAGTATGCAGTTTACCATAGCCATTTCCTTTACCCTGGTCACTGTGACCGGAATGGCGCTTTTGGCGTTGATTTTATTTCAGAGCTATCAGTCTGCAATGGAAGAGATGGCGCTTGAGGACACTGCAAAGGTTCTGGATCAGGTAGATATTAATCTCAACAGCTATCTTCGGAACATGATGCGTATTTCTGATTCTGTGTATTACAGCGGAATCCGGCAGGTGGATTTTGGCAGTGAGGACATAGATAATGAGCTGAACCTTCTCTATGAAGCAAACAAGGATAACCTGGTCAGCATTGCCTGCTTTACAGAAGACGGAGAGCTTCTGGGCTCTGTTCCCTTTTCTGCGATAAAGCCGGGAATTGATGTGACTGCCCAGGATTGGTTTGTAAAGGCAGCTGAAAAGATGGAAAACCTTCATTTTTCCGATTTTCATGTTCAGAACCTTTTTGAAATCAGCAATGACCGCTATTATTGGGTGATTTCTCTGAGTAGAGGAGTGGAGATCACAAGAAACGGAAATCCAGAGAGCGGAATTCTTCTGGTGGACATGGATTTTAAGGGAATCCGCCAGCTTTTTACAAAGGTGAACAGCAAAAGTCCGGGTTATGTATATCTGATTGACAGTGACGGAAGGCTTATTTATCATCCAAAGCAGAACCTGATTTTTTCTGATCTTATGGAGGAAAACAATCTCAAGGTCTCTGCCTATGAGGATGGGGTGCATAAGGAGGAGTTTGACAACAAGGAGCGAATGGTTGTCGTGAAAACAGTCGGCTATACTGGCTGGAAAATCGTGAGCGTTACGCCCCTGGAAAGCCTCTATGGAAGCTTTTCCAGAAGCACAGTCATGGCTGTGCTAATCTGTGTGCTTGCCATTCTTGCGATGGTTTTTGCAAATCAGCTGGTGTCCATCTGGGTGGCAAAACCTCTCAAGCGTCTGGAGGATTCTGTAAAGGAAATCGACCTCTCTCCTGTTCCTCAGATTTATATCGGAGGCTCGCACGAAATTCAGCATCTGGGACAGACGATTCAGCTGATGGTCACAGAGATGCGGCGGCTTACCGATGACATTGTGCGTGAGCAGGAATATAAGCGAAGGAGTGAATTGGATGCTCTTCAGTCTCAGATTAACCCGCATTTCCTATACAATACGCTGGATTCTATCATGTGGATGATAGAGGCGGAAAAGTATGAGGATGCGATTTCCATGATTCAGGCTCTTGCGAGTCTGTTTCGCATCAGCCTTTCCAAGGGGCAGAACATTATCTCTGTTGACAAGGAAATTCAGCATGCGAAAAATTATGTTGCCATTCAGAAGTACCGCTATAAAAATAAATTTGAAGCATTTTTTGAGATAGAGGACGGTATTGAGAAGTACAAGACCATCAAGCTGATTATTCAGCCTCTGATTGAAAACGCGATTTATTATGGAATGGAATTCATGGACGGAGACGGTGAGATTCATGTGCGTGTGCGCACAGGAGAAGAGGAACTGGTAATCGAAGTGGAGGATAATGGTCCGGGAATGCCAAAGGAGCGCCTTGACTCTCTGCTCACCGATGAAAACCGTGTGCGCAGCAAGGGCTCAGGAATCGGACTTAGAAATGTGCATCAGAGAATACAGGTCTATTTTGGAGCTGCCTATGGACTGGAAATAGAGAGCGAGCCTGACGAGGGAACTCTGGTCAGAATTCATCTGCCTCTGTGCGAGACTATGGATGAGAATGAGAGAGGAGTGACAGACTGATGAAGAAAAAGCGTATTTTTGTGTTTTTGCTTTTAATGCTTCTTATAGGTATCCTGTCCTTTGCCGCTCTCTCTGAGAATGTAGAAAAGAGAGAGCCTCGTCTGTACTCTGTTATTCTTTATCAATATACGGACAATGACTGGACCTCTCTTCTGGAAGGAATTCGTCAGGCGGCAGAGGATGAAAATGCTGTGATAAATTATGTGACTCTGCCTGTCGGAGGCTTGGCAGAGGATGAAATAAAGCTCCTTTGGAGAGAAATTGAAAATGGAGCAGAGGGAATCCTTCTGGCTCCTATGGACAGCGCCGCTCTTTCAGAGGCTGTACGAGAGGCCTCTAAGGCAATACCCATAATTACTCTTGAAACAGGGCTTGAAGACGAGGAAGCAGATATTTCAGCAGACAACTATTCTATGGGTCATATGCTGGGAAGCAGGGTAGCCGAGGAGATGATACAGAATCAAGAAGACTCTGTGTGCGTTATCGAGGAATATATGGAACGACAGAGCATACAGAGACGCTATCAGGGCTTTGTGGATGCCATAAGAGAGGCGCTGCCAAACGCACAGGTTACAGGGTATCACCGCCAGGAAGGAGACTATAATCTTCCGGTGTGTATTGCAAATCTGTACGCAACAGGAAGGTCAGGAGTCTATGTGGCGGCGCTGGATAAATACTGCACGGAAGCATTGATCGAGGCTTCAGAGGCTTCTGTTTTAAGCAAAGCACAGGCAGAGCTTTTCAGGCAGAGAGCCTTTGGAATCGGCAATACAGAGAAAATTGTGGGAGGTCTGGACGCGGGCGCTCTTAGAGGGCTGGTCTATCAGAACGAGTTCAGCATGGGCTATCAGGGGCTTGAGGCGCTTATTCAGAAAAAACAAAAACGTACGGCACAGATTTCAGTAGAAATAAAAGCCTATTATGTCACTCGCGACACCTTGTATAAGGCAGAAAACCAGAGACTTTTGTTCCCTCTGATATAGAGGCATTTCAGTCCCCCACTCACCGCTTATTTCTCTGCGAAATTGAAACGGGAGACTTGCTTGATACGTGAAAATACCATATTGACGATTCACGTCAGGAGGAAAATATATGAAGCGAATGACAGTATACCTTATTATAGCCGGAGTGACAGGCCTCTCTTTGTCCGGGTGCGGCTTTTCCAGAGAAAGAGAGCAGGCAAGCAGTCTGAAAATAGGTATCAGCGTGTATGACCAGTATGATACCTTTGTCTCAGAAGAAATCTCCAGGCTAAAATCCTATGCGCAGGAGATGGAGCAGGAATGGGATATGACAATCACGCTTGAGGTTGTAGATGCCAGTCAAAATCAGCTTACTCAGAATGACCAGATGGATGACTTTATTAAGAGAGGCTTTGACATTGCCTGCATCAACCTGGTGGACAGAACAGACGCCTCTACAATTATTGAAAAAGCACGAAGCGCGGATGTGCCGGTCATTTTCTTTAACCGTGAGCTGGTGGAAGAGGATCTGGAGCGCTGGGATAAGCTCTATTATGTGGGGGCGGACGCCTTTGAGTCTGGAATTCTCCAGGGAGAGATTCTGGCCGATGCATGCGAGGAGGATTTTTCTTCTATTGATAAAAACGGCGACGGGATTCTCCAATATGTTATGCTGGAGGGAGAGGCAGGACACCAGGATTCCATAGTCCGCACCCTCTATGTTATTGACACTATCAAGGAAAGAGGATATCGTGTGGAAAAGCTGGGAGATGAAATCGCGAACTGGAACCGGGCGCAGGCAGAGGCAAAGATGAATCAATTCTGGAAAAGCTTTGGAGAACAGATAGAGGTTGTTCTTACCAATAACGATGACATGGCTCTTGGCGCAGTGGACGCCCTGAAAAAAAGCTGCGGTACGCGGGCAGAGGCGCGCACAGCAGGCACTCCATGGCCTGTTATCATTGGAATTGACGGAACAGAGGTAGGCCTGGAGGCTGTGCAGAGCAAGGAACTGCTGGGAACTGTATTGAACGATTCCAAGGGGCAGGCAGAGGGAATGCTGGAGCTGGCTCATTCGGTTGTCTTTGGCACAGAGCTTCCAGAGGAAATAGAGCTGCTTGACAATCGCTATATCAGGCTTCCTTATCAGAAGGTTACATACGAAAACGTGAATCAGATTATCTGGGATATGCAGATGGTGACAAAATAGGAAATGCGCTGCTGCTCCTTTGAAGGAGCAGCAGCGCATTTATGGATTTCTTTTGGCCCATATGTCGGATAAAGAGGAGCTGCCTGGGGATGAAGGAGAGGCGTATGTGCAATTTCTTTCCATCCATGTACTGCTCAGGGTTTTCATTCCCACGGAAAATTCAATTTCCAGAGCATCGCTTCTCACTGCCCTGATGGTTCCATGCCCCCATTTTTTGTGGTTAATCGTGTCACTGACATAGAAGGCATGTCCTTTTGGTTTGGGAGGGTTCTGCTTTTTGACCGGTGCAGAGGAGGGGCAGGAAGCAAAGGTGCTGTTTGGGGCAAGAAGGTTTAGGAAACGATTGAAATCTGTGACTTCATCCAAAAGCCCTGCTTTTGCCACAGAGACAAACACAGCGGCTGCCCTTGCCTGACAGTTCAGACTTTTCTGCGGATTGAATTCAATGTCTGTGAAGGCGTCGTAGGAGACAGCCTCTCCGGCAAGATTGGGGTTTTCCAGAAGCGCATGGATATAGAGATAATCGTAAAAGGCAGTCCTGGGCTTCAGAGGAAAATCCTGGTTTTCAAAGGTGAATTTTATCAGAGAACCGCTGCTTCTGAGGCGTTCGTCTCTTTTGGCATCCTTTGGAGATACCAGCAGAAGATCCAGATACGGACCGCCGTGTTCAAAGACCTTTCCTGCCTGGAAGATGTTTTCTACAGGAAGAGAAATACCCATGGAAGGAACCTTCTTTTTTAGAAAGAAAGCACTCATTTCCTTTCCTCCCTTCTGAAGGGATTTGGATGAAATTTCAAGAATTCTCTGACCCTTGAAACATTGATGGAAGGTATTGTGAATTGCCTGTATGTTTTTTTGCTTCTGAGATACGGAAAAGCCGCCGCTGTATGCGAACTCTATGTCGCACTGCCTGTAGTAGGGCGGCTGGTTATAGGTTACAAATACTGGTCTCACTGCCATGAAGAATTCCTCCTCTCGTGTGCGCAGATATGGGAAACAGCCCTCCTGCGAATGGTATTGCTTTTTAATGATACGTATGCATTATAATTCTAACGTATGCTTCCTTTGCCCGGCAATGAACCGGTGGTTTAATTTCCTTCCGGCTGTGTATGATATCCATGGATAGCCTCCTTTCAGAGTGGAAGAAAAAAATACGAAAAATCAGATACTACTAAAACAACAAAAAAAACACCAAAATTTAAAAATGAGTACATGTTACAGCAGAGCTTTCCCTGATAAAATAAATGAAAAATAATTTAGGAAAGAGCATGATTATGAAGCTTACAATCAATACTCGGAATGAAAAGGCGGAACTTGGAAGTATGTTCGGTATATTTTTTGAAGATCTGAACCATGCGGCAGACGGCGGGCTTTATGCGGAACTGGTACGTAACCGTTCCTTTGAGTTTGCGCCGGTAGACCACCCGGATTACCATGCTCTGACGGCATGGGAGATCTTTGGCGATGAGGATTTTACCGAAGTTTATGTGACAGAGGGAGATGCTGTCAGCAGCAAAAATCCGCATTATCTTGTTGTAAAAGTAAAAGAGAGCGGAAGAGAGGCAGGCGTGGTTAACTGCGGTTTCAATTCAGGCATTCCCTATAGGGCAGGCGAAACCTATTACTTCACCTGCTTTGTGAGAGCTGCTGTAGGATGCCAGACAGTAAAAGTCCTGATATCGCTCTGCGCGGTAGATGGAAGTATCTATGAAGAACAGGAACTAAAAGCTACGGACAGATGGGAAAAACAGGAACTAACATTCCTGGCGCCGGAGACGGATATGAGCGGCCGCCTGAAGCTGACTGTCTGCGGGGAGGGCGAGGCGAATTTTGATTTTGTTTCTCTGTTCCCCGCAGATACCTACAAAGAAAGAAGAAACGGACTAAGACGGGATCTGGCAGAAGCGCTGGAGGCGATGCATCCGAAGTTTATGCGGTTTCCGGGAGGATGCCTTGTCCATGATGGTTCGCTGAATGCAGAGGACAGGAATAGCCAGTACCGTTGGAAAAATTCCATCGGACCGCTGTGGGAACGGCCTGCCAGAAGGAGTAACTGGGGTTACAATCAAACACTCGGCCTTGGATACTATGAATATTTTCTGCTCTGCGAGGATATTGGCGCAAAGCCGGTTCCCGTACTGCCGGGAGGATATGATCCTCATCATCACCAGGCGGCAGATGGAGAACAGCTTCAGGAGTTTATTCAGGATGCCCTGGATCTGATTGAGTTCGCCAATGGAACGGAGGATACCGTGTGGGGAAAAAAGCGGGCAGAAATGGGGCATCCCAAGCCCTTCGGGATGGAATATCTGGGAATTGGAAATGAGGAAGTCGGGGAGGCATTTTTCGAGCGTTTTCCGCTGTTTCAAAAGGCCATTAAAGAAGCATATCCAAAGCTTCGTCTGATTGGCACCAGCGGTCCATTTGCGGCAGGAAAAGAGTATGAGAGAGGCTGGAGAAGCGCAGTGGAGGATGGCGCTGATCTGGTGGATGAACATTTTTATCAGTCGCCGGAATGGTTTATTGCCAATATAGACAGATATAATAAGTTTCTGCCGGAGATGCCCCATGTATTTCTGGGAGAATATGCTTCAAAAGACAATACATGGTTTAACGCTTTGGCGGAAGCGGCGTTTATGACCGGGCTGCAGAATAATGCGCCTGCGGTGGAGCTGGCGTGCTATGCGCCGCTCTTCTGCAACGTGGATTATGTGAACTGGAAGCCAGATATGATTTGGTATGACAATCACCAGGTGATGCATACGCCGAATTACTATGTACAGAAATTATTTATGGAGCATCAGGGGGATGTGCTGCTGGAACAGACATGGGAGCATATGCCGCAGTCTGTCAGTATTGGAATTGATGAGCAAAGGCGGATGCATGGAGCAGTAGTGCTTTCCGGGGATGAGACGGAGCTGGAATTTACAGAGATTATCCTTACAGATGAGGACTGCGGGAAGAGTATGAGAATTCCACAGATCCATCTGGGAATTAGTGAGACAAGTGAGAGCCTTGGAACTTTTACCGGGAACAATTATACTATTCGCTTGAAAGTGAGGGAGATATCCGGTTGGAAAGGATTTAAAATAAGCTTTGCGCAAAAGGATAAGACAAACCGGCTGTTCTGGCAGTTCGGAGGCTGGGAGAACGCAGACTCCATGATCGGGGAGGACATCCAGGGAAATAATTCCGTCCTGACACAGCGCAGCAGAAGTGTAGAACAGAATCGTATCTACGACGTGGAAATCCGGGTGCGGGGTCGAAGTGTCCTGGTGCTGCTTGACGGAAAGGAGGAGCTTCAAACAGAGGTTCGTCCGGTACTGGCACAGCCGCTTTATTCCACAGCCAGCAGGGACGCTGATACTGGCGAAATCATTCTTAAGCTGGTAAATCTGCTTATGCAGGAGCAGGAGACGGAAATCTGCCTGCAGGATATAGAGGAGGCGACAGGAACAGCCTATGTGATCGAAGGCTATGAGAGAGACGATACTGCGCACATGGGAGAAAACGGCAAATTCTCGCCGGAGGAGAAAAGGCTTGCTGTTATGCCGGGAACCTTCCGCTGGAAGATAGCACCTCAGTCAGTTTGCATACTCTGTATGCAGCCGCTGAAATAATGCAAAAAAGAAATGACGATTTTTCTGCCAGAGCGATTTTTACAGGACGCAAAGCAGGAATATCTGATTGGGAAAATTTAAGAGAGACGGAGAAATTCAAAATGGAAGATAAAGTGGTGCTTTTTCAAAAGGGAGAAAACGTTAATCTGTATCTGTCGGATAAAGAAGACAATGCAGTATGGAACGCAGCACGGAATCTGGCGGAGGATATCGAAAAAGTGTGCTCCTGCAGGGCGGTCATACACAGCACGGAGGAAAAGGGTGCATCAAAGCCAAAGGAAAAAGGAATCCGAATTGCAACTCTTGCTGTGTGGGAGCGTGAAAGAGAAAAATCAGACGACTATTCAAAGGATGAGGGGAAGACGGCGAGAGAAGGCCGACTTCCCGACATCAACCTGTTAAAGGATGCGGCGGGAAAGGCGAGATGGGAAGGATTTTTGCATAAGCAGTCGGAGGATATGCTGTATATTATCGGCTCAGACAGGCGGGGATCCATATACGGTATGTATGAATTGAGTGAGATGATTGGGGTATCTCCATGGTATTTTTGGGCAGATGTCCCACCGAAAAGAAAGGACAGCTTTTCCCTGCTGAAGGATTACAGCAAGACAGACTGGCCGTCTGTTCCGTACAGAGGAATCTTTTTGAATGACGAGGAGGAACTGGAAGCATGGGCGATAAAGCATACGGAAGACGGTACCATTGGGCCGGAAGCTTACCGGAAGATATACGAGTTGATTCTGCGCCTGAAAGGGAATTATATATGGCCGGCCATGCACGTGAATTATTTTAATGAAGATCCCGAAAACCGCAGGCTGGCAGATGAAGCGGGCATTGTCGTGGGAACCTCTCACTGTGATATGATGATGCGCAGCAACCAGAATGAATGGCAGCCGTGGATTCAGGAGAAGAAGTATGAGGATGTGAAATATGATTATTCCATACCTGGTGAAAACCGACGGATTCTGCAGGAATACTGGAGGGAAAGCGTTCAGATGTACAGGGACTACGAAGCTACCTATACTGTCGGTATGAGAGGTATCCATGATTACGGCTTTGTGACGGAAAGGATCGATCAGGAGGAAAATCTGACGAAGGAAGAGAAGCAGCGGGAGAAAGTGCGTCTTCTGGGGAAGGTGATTGATGATCAGCGCAGGATTCTGAAGGAGGTTTTGGGAGAACAGAAGGGCAGCGATGTGATTCAGACTTTTATTCCCTATAAAGAAGTACTGCCTTTGTATGATGATGGTCTGAACTTGCCGGAGGATATCACGCTGATGTGGGTAGACGACAATTTCGGGTATGTACGGCGTTATCCTGACGGTGAGGAACAGAAGCGAAGCGGAGGGAATGGATTATATTACCATGCTTCCTATTGGGCGCCTCCGGGTCTTAGCTACCTGTTTTTTAATTCGATTCCCCTTGCTCATACAGGAAATGAGTTAAAGAAATGCTATGAATCGGGAATCCGAAAAATATGGGTGCTGAACGTAGGAGCCATAAAGCCTCTTGAGCTGGATATGGAGTTTTTCTTAAAATATGGATGGGAAGCGGGAAAGGAATCGGGTGATACGAAGGATGCAGAGCTTTTTGTGAAAAACTGGTTTGACCGGAATTTTACAGGAGGATTAGGCAAGGAAGCGGCGGAGATTTATGGACGGTTTGCACAGCTTACGAATGTATGCAAGCCGGAGCATATGCGGTCGGATAAATTTTCTCTGACAGCATACGGAGATGAGGCGCAAAAACGGATACTTGTTTTCAAAGGACTGTTGGAGCGAGCAGATGCTGTTTATGAAAAATTGCCGCCAGAAGAAAGAGATGCTTATTATGAATTGCTGTATATGAAACTGGAAGCGTCTTACCTGATCAATGCCTCTTTCTATTATGCGGACCGCAGCAGGCTGTCCTACGAGCGGGGAGCCATGCAGGCGGCGGACGATTATCTGTCGCTGTCCAGACAGATGGATATCGGCAAGCGCAGGATGCTTTATTACTATAATCATAAGCTGAAGGGCGGAAAATGGGAGGATATCCTCACACCGGAAAGCTTCCTGCCTCCGCCGATTGTGCTGTATCCGGCGGCGAAGCCCGCTCTGGTGATCGGGGAGCCGGGGCTTGGGGCTGCATCGGATAAAGTAGGTCTTTCCTTTTCTTATTATGGCGTTCGGGAAAAATACGTAGATGTATATAACAAAGGCTGCGGCAGCGTATCTGTGGAAGTGACGGTTCCGGACTGGCTGGAGGCATCTGTGAGCACTGCGGCAGTGCGCACGGATCTAAGAATATGGTTTCGCGTCAGAGGAAGGCAGAAAGCATTGTGGAAGACTGGAGCAGAAGGCAAGGTTGTTATTAAAGGCAGTTTGGGAGAAAGCTTTACTGTTCCGGTTTGTATGCGGCCAAAACAGGAGCCGGACAGCGCCCTGCCGGTGCATTGCTATATGGAGGCGGAAGGCTGCGTGTCCATGCCTGCGGACGGCTTTTGCCAAAAGCAGGATGGTACAGATGGAACATGGAGAGTGATCCCCGGTATCGGACGAGGAGAAGGCGCGGCGGTGGAGGCGGCGTCATCCGTGGCAAATACGACAGGCTGTCTTGTCAAGGATGGAGCCGTGCTTGCTGCAGAGGCTGCTTTGGAGTATGCTTTTTATTTACAGTCTGAGGGGGCGTTTTTGCTGGAAATTTACCGTTTTCTGACATTGAATTCTACAGGCAGGGTGCGATTCCTTGTGGCGGTGGACGAGATGGCTTATATAACAGTGGAATCCCCCACCGTGGATGAATGGAAGGGCAATTGGGAAGAGGCTGTGATGAATAACGGTGAGAAGCTCTATGTCCGCCTGCCCTATCTGGACAGAGGACTGCACCGTTTAAGGATTGGTATGCTGGACAGTTATGTGACGCTGACAAAGCTGGTGATTTATACAGAGAAGATGATCCCCTCCAATCTGGGACCTGCTTCCAGTGCCTGCTGGAATGGAGAACGCTTCCTGCGGACTCAGGAAGAAGAAGACGGTTATGACGCAGCGAAGGAAAAAGCGTTTGGGAATAGGGATATTTTCTATCGGGACAGGATGCAGGAGGTGTATGAAGCGCTGGCGGGGGAAGTTCCGCAGCTTCCGATGCTTTATGCTGATCCGTACTTTCGGACAATTGACCGGCTGTATCTGCGCAGCGACGAAAGACCGGAGAAGCCGGGAAGACGTAAATACCAGCCGAATGGCGCAGGAAAGAAAAACGTGTTGGCTGAATTCAGGCCGGGACCTTACGAAGAACAGGACGGACGGATTATGATAGAAGCGGAATATGCTCTTGCCAACACGGGAAACGCTTATCTGACGCCTGCCTTTGAGAATGAGAAATGCTGTTTTGCCCATACGCAGGCAGAGACAGACGGAGGAACCGGTCTTGCTATGATGATCGAGGGAGAGGGACTGTTCTGGGAAGACGCTTCACAGGCGCCCGGGCTGCATTATAGGATTCGGGTACAGCATCCTGGCAGGTATCACATCTGGCTGCTGATAAAATTTGAGGACGCGAAGTCGGATGCCTGCGTGCTTGCGCTTGACGGAAAGCTGCAGGCAGCCGAAGAACAGTTTTGCGGCGGAAATCTGTTTTCTTATGGGATGATGCAGCGGTGGAACTGGCAGGCGATTGCAGATATGGAGCTTTTAGAAGGAACGCATCTTTTTTCCATTATGGGCAGGAAATCAGGACTGCGTATTGACCGGATCTATATAACCGCTGGAGAGGAATGGCCGCCGGTGGATGAGCAATGGGATGAAATATGGTAAAAGTAGATATTGGATGATGGATAAATCTATCCTCTGTTATGCAATCTTGCGAAACCCCACAGGGAATGTTATAATTTCTAAAGGAATTGTTTAAAAAACGTGATTGCTTATCAGGGTGGTAGAGATGAAAAAATACAGAGGGATAGTATTCATATTGTCGGCAGTGTGTGTGGTGATTACTGGAGGTTGTGGGCAGAGTCAGAAGATATCGGAAGCGCAGGAGATGCAGGAAGAGGTTATCTGGGCGGAGCTGTATTGCGATGTAGACTGGTGGCATCCGGAGGCATGGAGCACAGAGAGCGGAACCATTACCGGTGATATTACGGAGAAAACGGGAGTGGCTTTAAAGACCACGGTTCCGCTTCAGGATGCGGATAAGCAGCTCAGTCTGATGCTGTTGGAGGATGAACTGCCGGATCTGATCACAGTGGTAGATTCTACTGTGATCGGGCAGATTACTTCCTCAGGAAAGGTGTGGGAACTGGAAGAGTTTCTGGAGAAATACTGTCCGGATTCCCATCTGCTGAAGGAGTTCCCTGAGGATATAAAGCAGGCTTTGATCAAAAGAGATGGAGCATGGTATGCATATCCGTCCCATATTAACTCGAAAGACGCACGGGAAATCTGGGAACCCTGTGACTCCTATTACCGGGACCTGGAGAATTACAGTGACAATAATGCAATTATGTGGAACAGGAGTCTCCTGGAGCAGCTTGGGATTTCAGTGGATGAGCTTTCTACAGAAGAGCAGGTAATGGAGGCATGGGAAAAGGCGAAGGAATCCGGCATTACGGCGGACGGCGAAAAGATCATACCGCTTTTGATAGATGGATCCGAATATTGGGATCCCCTGTGTCCTTTTTCTGATAAAATATAAATTGAGGGCAATAAAGCAATTCATGCGTTTGTCGTGAAAAAACCTAAAAAACTATTGAAATATTTTGTTATCAGTGGTACTCTACTTTTGTATATTAAAGTACTAACTCAGGATAGACTCTGGAAAGAGCGCCGAAGGTGTACGCGGTGAAAACGGTTAATCACTCAGGCAAAAGGATGGAGGAACAGAAGTATGTATCATGATTCTGATCCTGATAATGGGATTCTGTTAACATTTCACATAAAAACAGGATGCAGCCTTAAGGAGAGCGCATTCTGTTTCCTGAATAATATCCATTTATTCCTGTGAGCAACGAGCCAGGCGGACATGCTCGCATGTCCATTTGGCATCTTGCAGCGAGGGCCAAATACCTGGCGGCTCTGCAACGCTGCAGGCTTGCCGCTTTGCTGCCTGCCGCGGGGTATTTGCTTACAGAGCTTGAATAAATGCTGAAAGCAGCTGGTAGGTGTTCCAGGCGCCGTCAATATGTGAGCGTTCATAATTGTGAGATGCATAGACGCCGGGACCTACAAGGCCGTGACGGATATCATAGCCGCTTTTTAGAGAAGCTTCCACATCGGAATGATAGTGGGGATAGACATCCACAGCATAGTTGAGGTTCAGCTTCTCTGCAAGGCAGATAAGTCTGCTGGTAATAGCATAATCATAAGGCCCTCCGGCGTCTTTGACGCAAATAAAAACCATATGTTCCGTGCATTCCAGGTCATCTCCCACACAGCCTATGTCAACAGAGAGCATTTCCCGGGTGTCAGAGGGAATGAAGCTGCCGCCGTGTCCTACTTCCTCATAAACAGTAAAGAGAAGAGTGAATTTTCTTTTGAGAGAAATGTTCTGTTCCTTTACGGCTTTGGCAAGAGCCATGAGAATGGAAGCAGAGAGCTTGTCGTCCAGGAAGCGGCTTTTAATATATCCGCTTTTGGTTATAACAGTTCGAGGGTCCATGGCAATGAAATCTCCGTTTTGGATGCCGAGCTGTTCCACCTCCTCATGGGAGTTTACATTTTCATCCAGGAGGATTTCCATATTTGGTTCGGATTTTTTTACAGGCTTGTCTGCCACATGAGCGGATGGGTTTATATTCAGAACAACACCTGTATAAACTCTGCCGTCTCGTGTATGTATGGTGCAGTTTTCACCGTCGCAGGTGTCCCACTTGTGGCCTCCCACAGCAGACGCGCGCAGGCGTCCGTTTTTCTTGATTTTGCGAACCATTGCGCCAAGTGTGTCAAGGTGCGCGGCAAGAACAAGAGGATTTCCCTCGCCGCCCAGAATAACGCTTACATTTCCTTTATTTGAAAGCCTGGGTTCATAGCCAAGAGACGCAAGCTGCCTGTATACATACTCAGCCACATGTTTTGTGCAGCCGGTTGGACTGGGAATTGCAGTAAGCTTTTGTAATTCATTTGTAATGTAGTTTTGCATGATTGTTTCCCCATTTTCTTAAAATATGTGCATAACTATATTAGTCAAAAAAGGGTAATTATACAATAGTTATTTTTCATAAATTAAAATGAGGGACAACAAATGCCGATAGGAATTATAATCAATTCATTTTCTATTTTAATCGGAGGAATTCTGGGAGCTGCTGCAGGAAACAAGCTGACCGCAGAATTCAAGGCAAATCTTCAGATGATTTTTGGTCTGTGTTCCATGGGAATGGGAATCAGTACAATCGTTCTGATGGAAAACATGCCGGCAGTCATTTTTTCTATTATTATTGGAACCTGCGCAGGGCTTGTCATTCACCTTGGGGACAGAATCCAGGGAGGCGCAGGGCTTATGCAGAGGGGAATTTCCCGTTTTGTAAAAAACAGAAATTCCTCAATATCTGAGAAAGAGTTTATGTCATCTCTTGTGACAGTGATTGTACTGTTCTGCGCCAGCGGAACTGGCATTTACGGCTCTATTGTTTCGGGAATGAGCGGAGACCACAGCATTCTTATTGCAAAATCGATTCTGGATTTGTTCACTGCCATGATTTTTGCCTGCAGTCTGGGAATGGTGGTATCTTTTATCTCTGTACCTCACTTTCTCATTTTTCTTCTTCTGTTTCTGGCAGCAGGAATGATTTATCCGATGACAACTCCGGCTATGATTAATGATTTTAAGGCATGTGGAGGGTTTTTGATTTTTGCCACGGGCTTTCGCATGATTCATGTGAAAATGTTTCCAGTGGCAGACATGATTCCTGCCATGATTTTTGTGATGCCTATAAGCTGGTTTTGGGTAAATGTTATACTTCCCTATGTGAGCTGAGTGTGAGAAAACAATATGGAAAATGCCTGGAGGCTGTGTTCTGGAGGGACTGAAGCTCTCATAAGGACAAGCCTGGTATTGTCCTTTGCTTATAGAGGCGGGAGTCTTAATTGGAGGGAAAAATGAAGCAAATTATTTTTCTTGATATTGACGGAACCCTGACAGAGGCAGGAAGCAATGTCCCTCCTGAGTCTGCGCTTAGAGCTATACACAAAGCACAGAAGAGGGGGCATTATGTGTTTCTGTGCACAGGGAGAAATTATGAAATGCTCAGATCCCTGCTTGCATATGGGTTTGACGGGATGATTGCGAGCGCAGGAGGATATGTAGAGTGCAGAGGAGAGCTTATCTATGACTGCCCCATGACAGAGAAGCAGAAAAAAACGGCTCTGGAGGTTCTGGAGAGAAACGGAGTCTTTTGCACAGTGGAGTGCAGGGACGGTTCCTATGTAGACGAGAGCTTTAAGCTTTTTCTCAGAGAAAACATAGACAAGGGGAGAAACCGCGAACTTCTTGCATGGAGAGAGCAGGTAGAAAAATCCCTGAATATTCTTCCGATGAGCCAGTACAGGGGGCAGCCGGTATATAAGATTGTGACCATGAGCGCGCTGGAGAGTCAGCTTGAGGAGCCTGTGAGAGTATTGGAACAGGATTTTGCGCTCTGCATCCAGAACAGAAATCAATATGGCTTTATCAATGCGGAATTTGTGAACCGAAGCTTTGACAAGGGAAGGGCGGTGAAGCGAGTGTGTGAGCATCTTGGCATACCTGTGGAGAATTCGATTGCCATAGGAGACAGCATGAACGACAAGGAAATGCTTCTGACTGCCGGAAGAGGTATCTGTATGGCAAATGGAAGCGAGGAGATAAAAAAGCTGGCAGACGAGGTCTGCCCCTCTGTCAGAGAGGACGGGATATGGCATGCCTTTCAAAAACACCATCTGCTGTGAAGGGAAGCCCTGGAATGTCATTCGGTGCGGTACAGACATTGAAGCTTCTCAGATATCTGCTCAATGACAGAAACGAGCGTCTGTGTGTCAACATCTGTATTTTTTGTAAATGCATGGTAGGAACCCTGAATACAGTAGCACAGGATAATATTTTTTATGGCGTCTGTTCTGTATTCAGGGCATTTTTCATAAATCATTTCTTTTACACCAGATTCAATTCGGTCAGCAAAACGGTTTCTGGCGTTTCCTGAAAATAAAATCGTGGTCAGAGTCTTTTGTGAGATAAAGGCCGTGCATAATTCTCTGGAAAATTCTGCCATTTTATCCTTGATATATTCAGGATGTGCAATGCTGTTGATAATAGAAGACACGGCTTCCTCTTCCAGAGCGTCAGAAAGAGCGTAGATATCCTGGTAGTGGGAATAAAAGGTGGATTTGTTGATGCACGCAAGCTGACACAGCTCCTTTACCGTGATTTTTTCGAGAGGCTTAAAGGAGCGCAGCTCAATAAAGGCGCTTTTTATGGCTGATTCTGTTTTGGTAATACGTAAATCCATGATGTATTCTCCTGTAAAATGATTTCTAAAAGCTGAATGTTAAGTGCTGGCAGCGCCTGTGTGACTGCTGCCAGGGATCTTTAGGCGCTTATCTGCAATTTCTCGTGTAAAATAGCAAAATTTCGTTCTGGCCTGTCCAGACTAAGGCAAAGACGACTCTTTTGAGGATTCGTTGTTTATCCGTCTTTTGCGAAAGATTGTTGGTGGATATGGGAAGGTCTTTTTTTTATAATATTCTACATCAAAAAACAACTACTGTCTATTATTTTATATGGAGGAATGAAGATGGATTTTTATGGATTTTATACAGGAAAGATTTTTGATGCCTATGAATTTCTGGGAGCTCATGTGGATGCAGAGGGAGTTGTGTTTCGCACATTTGCACCGGGCGCTGTCAGGGTTTCTCTGATTGGAGAATTCTCACAATGGCAGGAGTGGAATATGAATAAAATCTATGACGGGAATTTTTGGGAGTGTCGTGTGAAGGAGGCGTCTCCTGGAATGATGTATAAATATCGGATTTACGGACAGAATGGTTCCTGGACAGATCACTGCGACCCTTATGGCTTTGGAATGGAGCTGCGCCCAAATTCCGCGTCCATAGTCAGAGAACTACACAGTCATGCCTTTCAGGATAAGGAATGGATGGATTCCAGAACAGACTGCAAAGAAAAACCGCTGAACATTTATGAGGTGCATTTTGGATCCTTTAGAAAGCCGTCTTCCAAGCAGGATGAATGGTACAGTTATACAGAAATGATTGACATATTGATTCCTTATGTGAAGAAAACAGGCTATAATTATATAGAGCTTATGCCGCTGAGCGAGCATCCCTGCGATGAGTCCTGGGGTTATCAGAATACAGGCTTTTTCAGTCCGACCTCCCGTTATGGAACAGCCGGAGAGCTGATGGCGTTTATTGACGCCTGTCATCAGAATGGGATTGGTGTGATTATGGATTTTGTGCCGGTGCATTTTGCAGTGGACAGCTATGGTCTGGCATACTATGACGGAACAGCGCTCTACGAATATCCGCATGCTGCTGTAGGAGTCAGCGAGTGGGGAAGCAGCAATTTCATGCATTCCAGGGGCGAGGTAAGAAGCTTTCTCCAGTCTGCTGCCAATTACTGGCTCAAGGAGTACCATGCAGATGGAATTCGGATGGATGCAATCAGCCGAATCATTTACTGGCAAGGCAATCCTGAGAGGGGTGTGAATAAAAATGCAGTGGATTTTCTGAAATATATGAACCAGGGACTAAAGGGTATGTATCCGACTGCTATTTTGGCGGCAGAGGATTCGACCTCTTATCCGGGAGTGACAAAGCCCGTGGCACAGGGAGGACTTGGATTTGATTATAAATGGGATATGGGATGGATGAACGACACGCTCAGCTATTTCCAGACAGCTCCTCTGTACAGAAGTCAGAACTATCACAAGCTTACCTTTTCGATGATGTATTATTATAATGACAGCTTTTTGCTTCCTCTCTCACACGATGAGGTGGTTCATGGAAAGGCGACAATTATGCAGAAGATGAGCGGCCAGTATGAGGAAAAAATTCCCCAGGCGCGCGCCCTGTATATGTACATGTACGCACATCCAGGAAAAAAGCTGAATTTTATGGGAAATGAGATCGGCCAGCTTAGGGAATGGGATGAAAAGAGAGAACAGGACTGGCTGCTTTTGGATTACCCGGTTCATGATGCATTTTATCATTTTATGAAGGACTTACATGAGCTTTATCTTAAGCATCCTGCATTCTGGGCAAAGGATTATGACAGAGAGGGCTTTAGCTGGCTGGATTGTGCGCAGGAGGAGAAGTGCGTCTATGCCTTTGAGAGAAGGGGAGAGGGTGAAAGAATTGCGGCTGTTTTCAATTTCTCAGACCAGGAATGCAAGGACTATGAGCTGAAAATTCCATCCTGCACACAGGCTCAGCTTCTTCTTGACAGCACCAGACAGTCTGCCTCTGAGAAAACGCAGGCTCAGGCAAAGAAAAGCAAGGTTGAGGATGAAGTCCTTGTTCTGACTTTGCCTCCTTATTGCGCCTTATACTATAAGCTGTATGAGTAGCCTGAGACAAGCAAGTTTTCCACTCACCGTTTATTTCTCTACGAAATGGAAGCAGGGGACTTCCTTGATACGTTAAATCGGGGAAGGCTTTTGTTTCAGATGCACAGTCCTCCAGAATTGCAATATCTCATTGAAAACCTATGCGAGATGTGGTATAACATACAAAGGGGATATTAGTATTCCTATTGTTATGGTAGAGTTAGCACAATGAATAATAAAAAACAGTATTACCATAAATACATGGCAGATAACGCAGCAATAGAAAAAAACAGGAGGACAGAAGAAATATATGCTGGAATTAAGAAATGTGTCCTTTGAGGTAGCAGAAAACAAGGAACAGAGGGAAATCATCCGGGGAATTAACCTCAAAATCGATGAACGCAAATTTGTGGTTATCACAGGTCCGAATGGGGGCGGAAAATCTACTCTTGCCAAGCTGATTGCCGGCATAGAGAGGCCGACCTCAGGTCAGATTTTTTTTGATGGAGTGGACATCACAGAGAAGAGCATCACAGAACGTGCGAATATGGGAATCAGCTTTGCTTTTCAGCAGCCAGTGCGCTTCAAGGGTATTCAGGTGCTGGACTTAATCCGGCTTGCGGCCAAAAAGCAGCTTTCTGCTGCGCAGGCCTGTGAATATCTTTCAGAGGTAGGACTGTGCGCCAAGGACTATATTAACCGTGAGGTGAATGCAAGCCTTTCCGGAGGAGAGCTTAAGAGAATCGAGATCGCGACTGTACTTGCCAGAGGAACCAGACTTTCTGTGTTCGACGAGCCTGAGGCAGGGATTGACCTGTGGAGCTTCCAGAACCTGATACAGGTGTTTGAGCGGATGCAGGAGAAGACAGGGGATGGTTCTATTTTAATCATTTCCCATCAGGAGAGAATCCTGAATATTGCGGACGAAATCGTTGTGATTGCAGACGGGCAGATTGTTAATCAGGGGCCAAAGGAGGAAATTCTTCCAATGCTTCTGGGAACTGCCTCAGCAGTCAGCGTGTGCGCATGCGCCAAAATGAATCAGGGAGGCAGAGGCAATGATTGATGAGATTCAGAAGAGAATACTGGAGGAGGTAGCCGACCTTCACACAGTTCCAGAGGGAGCTTACAATATTCGAGCAAACGGTCAGATGGCAGGCAGAAATACAACCGCAAACATTGATATTATTTCCAAGACAGATGGAAGCGGCATTGACATCCGAATCAAACCAGGAACAAAGCATGAAAGTGTGCATATCCCTGTTGTTTTGAGCCAGAGCGGCTTAAAGGAGGTTGTATACAACGATTTTTATATCGGAGAGGACAGCGATGTTGTGATTGTGGCAGGCTGCGGTATTCACAACTGTGGAAATCAGGATGCAGAGCATGATGGAGTTCATCGCTTTTATGTAGGAAAAAATGCAAAGATTAAATATGTAGAAAAGCATTATGGAGAAGGAGACGGACAGGGAAAGAGAATCCTGAATCCAGGCACAGAGGTCTATATGGAGGAAGGAAGCTCCATGGAGATGGAGATGGTGCAGATTAAGGGAGTGGATTCCACCGTTCGTACCACTGTCGCAGAGCTGGCACAAGGCGCAAAGCTGGTAGTCAGAGAGCGCCTTATGACCCATGGAACTCAGAGCGCGGTCAGCGATTATCAGGTGAGACTGAACGGACCGCAGGCGAGCGCTGATGTTGTTTCCCGTTCTGTGGCAAAGGATGAGTCCTATCAGAAATTTGACTCCCGTATCATAGGAAATGCTCCCTGCAGCGGACATACAGAGTGCGATGCCATTATTATGGGAAAGGCCAGAATCCTGGCAATTCCGCAGCTTGAAGCGAATGATATTGACGCTGCTCTTATTCATGAGGCTGCCATTGGAAAAATCGCGGGCGAGCAGATTATTAAGCTTATGACGCTGGGACTTACAGAGGAAGAAGCAGAGGAACAGATTGTAAATGGATTTTTGAAATGATCAAAGGGGGCTTTCGGCCCCCTTTGCTGTGCCATTCTATATTCAGATCTCAATTAGCAGGCGTTTAGTCATGTACCACGATATCCTTATAAAACTCTGTGTAATCTGTTCTCTTGTCCTTGGTGAACTGAATGGCTGTGCGGGGATGCTGGTTCAGAAGACCTGTCATTAGGTACTGAAGGTCATAGCCCCATACCACTCCCTCCTTGCGGAGGCGGTTCATGTGCTTGTCAATGAACTGAAGCACAGGGTAAAGGTTGTATTTGGGATTTTTCAGAAAGCCCAGAAGAAGCTCCATGGCGCAGTTACCGGCTCCCCGTCCCATACTGGAGTAGGTGGCGTCCAGGTAGTCCACCCCGTCTCCGACAGCCTCTATGGTGTTGGCAAATGCAAGCTGCTGATTGTTGTGCGCATGGATTCCGATTTTCTTGTTGTATTTGACGGCAGCTTCCATGAAAATATCTGCAACGCGGGCAATCTGCTCTGGATAGAGAGCGCCGTAGCTGTCCACAATATAGAACACGTCCACAGGGGATTGGCCCAGGATATCCAGAGCCGCCTTAAGGTCGCTCTCCTGTGTGTTGGAGATTGCCATGATATTGCAGCTGGTCTCATAGCCTTTGGCGGTTGCATTTTCAATCATATCTACAGCAGCTGGTATGGTATTAATATAGGTGGCCACACGGATAAGGTCAATTGGGCTGTCTGCGCTGTTTATGATATCGTTTCTGTAGTCGCATCTTCCTACATCTGCCATAACCGCAATCTTCAGGTCAGTAAGATTTTCTCCTACGATGCTGCGGATATCCTCGTCCCGGCAGAATTTCCACTTGCCGAACTTGTCTGTGTCAAACATTTCTGTGGACGCCTTATAACCAAATTCCATATAATCAACGCCGGCTTTGATATTAGCCAGATACAAATCCCTGACAAATTCATCAGTAAAATAAAAATTATTTACCAGACCTCCGTCACGCAGTGTCGCATCTACCACTCGTACGGATGAGCGGTAATTCATTAATTTTGCAACTTCTTTCATAGTCATGTCACTCCTTATGCTATTCAGGGACTCTTATAGCCCATGAATCATCATACCACGTTTTTTATGAGGTGTAAAATACTTTTTGAGTTTAAAGTGTTAAATTTTTCAAAAAGCTTCTTTTTTCATAAATGAAACAGAATGTCATGATTAATAGTCTTGTAAAAAAAGCTCTTAAATTCTTCGGTATTTGTACTCTGCGCTAATGCCCACATGGTTTTGGCAACCGTAGCCTCCAGGGTCATATCATAGGACTCTGGAAGCTGGAACTCATTTTTCATAAGCTTCCCTACCTGATAAATGGACATGTCGCTTCCTTCATGCGTCACCTGCGTTGCCATTACAATGATTTTTCCTGAAGACACAAAGCGCTTGACTGCTCTGTAAAAGTTATTGTCTCCATAATTTGGAAGCCCTCCCACGCCAAAGGACTCAATAATCACAGCGTCACAGGACGGCTCCAGAGATTCCAGAATTTTTCCGCTGCATCCTGGAATCAGCTTCAGAAGAAAGACTCTGTCATTCAGACTGTGATAAAAGGCCAGGGGAGCGGTTGCCTGATCCTTGTCGTCAATGTAAAACACAATGCGAGTGTCCTGCAGAATCGCAATAGGAGGATAATTAATGCTTGAAAAAGCATTATAGCTCTTGGAACGCTCTTTTTTTGCTCGTGTACCTGCGATGACCTGACCGCCAAACACAATGCAGACGCCGTGCGCACGTTCGTGCGAAGCAAAGCGCAGACTGTCAAGGAGATTTGCTCTGGCGTCTGTGATTTCCAGGTCAATAGGCTTTTGCGAGCCGGTGATGACAATGGGCTTTCGGTTGTTTTGAATCAAATAAGACAATGCGGCAGCCGTGTATGCCATAGTGTCTGTGCCATGGCAGATGACGAAACCGTCATAATATTCATACTTTTTTTCGATAAGAGCCGCCAGAATCAGCCATTGCGAAGAACACACATTTGTGCTGTCAAGATTAAAGGGCTGAATGGTATCTACGTGACAGAAGCCTTTTGCAGCCGGGATGTAGGAGAGTAGTTCCTCAGAGGAAATCTGCGGACTCAGGCCGCTTTCCGTGTACTTGGATGCAATGGTTCCGCCAGTGGCGATTAACAGGATTTTTTTCATTGATGAAATCCTCCATGAAAATATACTATGATTCACTCTGCAAGCAAGCTTGCGTTGGATTTGACCCATTGGGTTCTTGATATCATGAGAATAGAATAGCATATTTTCAGGAGGATTTCTACGGGGTTAAGCTGATCCAGGGCGACATCCATGGCCTGGATTTGTTCCCGGTCTCTTTGATAGATAAGGCGGAGCTGAATCGTTAATTCTGTTCATCATGGAGCGTGCTGCTGTAAACGAAGTGAACAGTCGTACTCTATGCCTGCGGAATAACAATAACAGACACAGAATATTTCGGAGCATTGTAGGTGAACTGAGAAGACACCTCCAGAGTGCTTTCCTCTGGGAGGATGTTGTCCGGGTTCATCATATTGTTCAGGTCATCCTTTGACTCTGCCTTTAATACAGTGACATTGGCTGAGGCTGCCAGGGAATCGCCGTTTTCCAGGGTGATATCCACAGCCTTCTCCTCTTCGGTAACATTCACCAGCTTCACAATAATGCTTCCGTCTTCACCTGTGCTGGATACCTGATACAATCCCTGTGAATCTTCAGAAAGCGTGCTTTCCAGAACCTTGGTACCCTGGTTGTTGGAGAACATTTTCTGTACATAATAGTTCACGGTTCCATATAGAGAATCATTGGAAAAGAAGATCATATCAGGCTCCCACTGATTGGACTTGAAGTTTCCAAAGAGCGGTGCATAGCAGGAGAGCTTTACAATATCTCCATTCTCCTCAAGACCTGTC
Source organism: Eubacteriales bacterium (assembly GCA_030537135.1). GTDB lineage: Bacteria > Bacillota > Clostridia > Lachnospirales > Lachnospiraceae > Blautia_A. Next base: position 105,091 of record JAUNOP010000003.1, read on the forward strand.
ATATAGGCGGCTTCTGCGAGCGCTGCTTCCATTGTGTTGGATTTTGCTGCGTATTCTCCCAGGAATACGGGAACGCTATCTCTGTCATAGGAATCATAGCGATCGATATTTTTCAGGAACCAGTCAGGAGTTTCATAATAATGCTCATCTACAAGACCAGCATAGTCAGAGCCGTTCTTTGCAATCACATCCCAGGCAAAGCGATCTGTGGAGGCGGGACCGTTGGCAACGATCAATTCCAGATCTCCGTACATATCCGGGTTTTCTTCTGCTGCCTGTGCAAAAGCCTCTTTAAAGCGGTCAAAGTGGCTGTAATATTCATCCTGCCACTGCTCGTTTCCAATACCAATATAATGAAGCTCAAAAGGCTCCTCGTGACCCATGGCAATACGCACGGCGCCCCACTTTGTGTCAGCGTCTCCGCGGCAGAATTCTACAAGATCCAAAGCATCCTGTACATAGGTCTTGAATTCCTCGCTGTCCTCCTCAAAGTAGGTGTAGCCTTCTCCACTGTGAATCGGGCAAACCATGCCTGCATTCAGTACAGGAACAGGGAGACAGTTCAAATCCTCGCACAAAAGGAAGTATTCATAAAAGCCCAGTCCATAGGTCATATAGTAAGGGTCAGACTGGCTGGAATGCCAGATATCAACTCCAATAGGTCTTGCGGCAACATCACCTGTGGTTTCCTCGCCGTTTATTGTGAAGGTGAGGCCGTTTCCAATGGAAGCCTTCCAGCTGTACTGATTAAAGTCAGAGGTTCCTTCAATGGCGCAGCCGCCTGGGAAACGGAGAAATTTGGGCTGTAGGGCTTCCAGATATTCTCCAATATCCTTGCGGATGCCGTTTTCTCTGCCCTTATAGGTATCCTCAGGAAAGAGGGAGAGCATGTCAGCGGCAATTTTTCCATTTCCGATTTTCAGCCAGATACGCAGTGTCTTGTTCACAGTGGCAGAGGAAGTGAAGGTGCATTCATACTTTGTCCATTCCTGTGTGACAGCCGGGATGGTAGCTTGGGCAATCACATTGTCGGATTTGTCGGACACACAGATTTCCACAGGACCGGTGTAGCCGTCAAGACCCTTGAGAAAAGCGGAAAACTTATAAGAAGCGCCCTCCTGCAGGGCAAGACCCTCCAGATAGCCTTTGTTTCCGATTCCCTCAGAATTATCAGAAGTGTTTGTGATGAGGGCATAGTGAGGATTATTTTCGTTCAGACAGGTGCCGTCGGCGCTTCCGTCAACCACCTCCAGGGTAACAGTCTCCTTATTGCTCAGAGAATAGTTGTGCTGCCCCTGATTTTTGGCCAGCATTCCGTATTCAAAGGAGCCGTTCTTGATCATCTGCGCATACATGCCGCCGTCCACGGCAAAATTGATGTCTTCCAGAAAGATTCCATACAGGTATGGACTGATTTTTGAGGAAGCATCCAGAGCAGAAGCGTCCGCGTTGATGGTGAGAGCAATGTTGGTTTGGGAAGCCATGCAGGCAGAGGTCGGCATGAGCAGAGAGCCGACAGTGAGAAGACTTCCAATTGCCATAAGTTTCTTTTTCGTTTTCATAAGAACCTCCCTTAATATTGTGTGAAAAATAACGAGTGTCTTAAGGAACGCCGGGCGTTCGATAAGTAAAGCTGTTTTTATTGTACCATTTTATTTAGATAAAACAATAATATTTTAATGAAAACTAAAAGAATGATAGTAAAAACGTGAATGTTCATAAAAAATGATAAGGAAAATTGTGGTATTTGACTAATGAAAGGAGACTGAAAAACAAAATTACGCGGCGTCTCTGGCTGCAAAGGGAATACCAGAGGAAAAAATTCGCGAATATGGATTCGCCTTTAAAGGAAAAGAAGTACTGATTGGAGATTCGACCTGTTTATCAGGAAAATTCCCATTTTAACATGGAGCATCACATATGAAAATAAGTCGGATTTCTCTGAAAGGATTTTGTGGAATCCTTTATGGGAATTTGATAAAATCATACTATGATGATGAAATTATCCATGCGCAGGCCAGTGCCTGCGCGGCAAACGGACATGATTCGCTCTTGGGCCGAATCATTGCTGGAAATGAAGAAAGGAGAAATAAATCATGAATAAAAAACATATTCCAATCTGGGGAAGCTGTATTCCGGGAAATTCTGACAAAAGCAAGCTTACAGTCATGGACGTTCATCCTGAGTACACTATGGAAGATATTTTCACAAAATATCCCGGCGTCTGGGACAAATCCTGCGAGGAACTGGGGGATATGTCCGGCAATGACACTCTTGTTTACAGAGGAGAGATAGAGAATGGTTTTGCCAGGGAAACCTTCACAGACGAGCCCTTTCTGATTCCTTATCTGGCAAAGGGGAGCGATAAATGTGTGATTATCTGTCCGGGAGGTGCATATTTATCCAAGTCCATGGACAATGAAGGAGAAGATATTGCTGCATTTTTGAATGCAGCAGGCGTCAGCTGTTTTGTTCTGTGGTACAGAACCTATCCTTATCATGCGCCGCTTATGTTTCTGGATTGCCAGAGGGCGATTCGCTTTGTCCGCTATCATGCGCAGGAATATGGAATTCATCCGCAGAAAATAGGTATTGTGGGCTTTTCCGCAGGCGGCAATCTCTGCGGCGTGACAGCGCTGGTATTTCGGAATCAAAGGGTTGAATATCCGGGCTATGTGCCAGATGAAATTGACGGGGAGGACGCTGCGGTCAATGCGCTTGGCATGTGCTATCCGGCAGTTTCTCTTGAGGATGATAAGGCGACTGCGTGTATTGCAGGAGCAGAAGTATACAATGACAAGGAGAAACGCCTTGCCTTCAGCGCCAGATATGATATGCGTACGCATGTGCAGGAGGGAGATTGTCCTGCCTTTCTCTGCAATACCATGGATGATGATGTTCTTCCGCCTCTGCGCCTTGCAGAGCTTGCGATGACCATGCACAGGAAGGGAGTTTCCTGCGAGCTTCATATGTTTCCAGAGGGAGGCCATGGGTTTGGCGGCTGCGTGGACGAGCAGCCTTTGGAATTTGCCAGAGACAGAACGGCGGTTTCTCAGTGGAAGGGATTGTTCGCAAACTGGGTAAACAGGATATTCGCATAGTAAACAGACAGGGTTTGCCTGACATGGGTTTGCGCCTGCGAGAAATGAAAGGACTTTATTTATGAAAACAAACGAAGTAAATATCAGAGACCCTTATGTATTGCTGCATGAGGACAAGTATTATCTGTACGGAACGCGCAGCGCCACTTGCTGGGGAGAGGCGGATGGGTTTGACTGCTATGTGAGTGAAAATCTGGAGGACTGGGAAGGGCCGACAGAGATTTTTCACCGTCCGGAGGGATTTTTTGCTGACAGAGAATATTGGGCGCCAGAATGCATTTTCTATGCAGGAGCCTTCTATTTGATTACTACCTTTGGGGGAGAAAACCGGAAAAAGGGCATCTATGTACTCAGGTCAGAATGCCCGACAGGACCATTTGAGCTGTACAGCGAGCGTCTCACTCCTGAAGATTGGGTCTGCATTGACGGAACCGTGTATTTGGAAGGAGATACGCCGATTTTATTTTTCTCCCATTCCTTTGAAGACACTCCTGACGGAGATATGTGTATGATCCCTTTGTCAAAGGATTTGAAGCGAGCCAACGGAGAAGCAGTGGTTTTATTTTCGGCAGGGGAGGCAGAGTGGGCAAAGCCTGTGCCATTTGCAAAAGCAGAGTTTGGCATGGATGGCGACGTGTACTTTACAGATGGTCCCTGTGTGAATAAGCTGGAGGATGGGAGATTGTATATGACCTGGTCAAGCTGGGGAGACTGCGGCTATGCAGTAGGAGTAGCTGTATCAGAAAGCGGACTTGCAAAGGGACCCTGGAAGCAGATGAATCCGCCCATTTTTCCTGTAAACGGAGGACATGGAATGGTATTTCGGGACAAAGGGGGAACTCTTCGCTTTACACTCCATTTTCCGAATGATAAATATATGGAGCGCCCGATGTTTGCGAGACTGGTGCTTGAAAGCGGCGGACTGCGGTTGGAAAAATAAGAACAAGAAGCTGCAGCAGATGAAACCATCTGACGTGCAGTCTGGTTCTATTTTTTACATGAGCGGCATATATAGATAAGTGACAGGTATAAGGGTCAAAAAGCATTTTGACCCTTATATTGCATAGACTTTGAGTATTCTCTGGTTGCTATCGCTCCGCTGCTTCCCAACGTCCGCTTGCGCCGCAGGGAAGTACCAGAGAGGTGCTGCTCACCGGAAGCCCGATCTCCTGAGAATCTACTTTTCCATGGAAGCGTTTTAGCTCTGTGGAGAGCATATAGGTTAAGACAGCAGGAGCCAGTCCTGTTGTATAGGAATTGACGAGGAAAAATAAGGGCCTGTCGCTAAGAAGCTGTGCGCACAGCTGAATCAGAGGATGGATGGCGTCCTCGATTTTCCAGATTTCTCCCTTTGGGCCGCGGCCATAGGATGGAGGATCCATGATAATGGCGTCATAGCGGCTGCCTCTTCGGATTTCCCGCTCCACAAATTTCATGCAGTCATCTACAAGCCAGCGGATGGGAGCCTCTCCAAGCCCTGAAGCAGCGGCGTTTTCCTTTGCCCAGCCGACCATTCCCTTTGAGGCGTCTACGTGAGTCACATGCGCTCCGGCAGATGCGGCGGCCAGGGTTGCTCCGCCTGTGTAGGCAAAGAGATTCAGAACCTTTATGGGTCGCCCCGCGTTTCGGATTTTTGCGCTAAACCAGTCCCAGTTCACTGCCTGTTCAGGAAAGAGGCCTGTATGCTTGAAGCTGAAGGGCTTCAGGTGAAAGGTAAGGCTTTGATAATGAATGTCCCACTGCTTGGGCAAATCAAAAAATTCCCACTCTCCGCCTCCCTTTGCGCTTCTGTGATAATGGCCGTTTTTCTTTTTCCAGCCCTTGTGTGTCTTTGGTGTATTCCAGATTACCTGAGGGTCTGGTCTTACAAGGAGATAATCTCCCCAGCGCTCCAGCTTCTCCCCACAGGAGGTATCAATTACTTCATATTCTTTCCAGCCATCGGCTACCCACATAATGTTCCAACCTTTCTTCAGTAAATGGATATGATACAAAAGTTTAATGCGTTATCAGTATAGGCGAAAACCCAAAAGAGTGCAAGAGCTTTTCTATGCGCAGAAAAAGAGAACACGCGCATATTTATGCAAAAATTGCCCTGCCATCGCGTATATTTTGTGGAAGTTACTACTTGACAAGATTTCTTCGGACATACTACAATAAAGCGAAAAAATAGACACATTTATAAGGTCGGCAGGAGATTCTGGGACCGCGCAGGAGGATGATTATGAAAAAATACAGTGAAATGAGTACAGAAGAATTACTTGCACTGAAGAGCGAACTGGACAGAAAATACGAGGAAGTCAAGGCTCAGGGACTTTCCCTGGATATGTCAAGAGGAAAGCCTGCAGCAGATCAGCTTGACCTTTCTATGGGTATGATGAAGGTTCTGGCAGATGCGGATCTGAAATGCGAGACAGGAGTGGACTGCCGAAACTATGGCGTTATGGATGGTATTCCGGAGGCAAAGCGTCTTCTGGGAGCTATGAGCGAGGTAGAGCCGGAGAACATCATTATTTACGGCAATTCCAGCCTGAACGTGATGTTTGATACAGTGGCGCGCTCTATGACCCACGGCGTTATGGGAAATACACCCTGGTGCAAGCTCGACAAGGTGAAGTTTCTCTGCCCGGTACCAGGCTATGACAGACATTTCCGCATTACCGAATACTTTGGCATTGAGATGATCAATGTGCCGATGCTTCCGACTGGTCCGGATATGGATATGGTGGAGAAGCTGGTGAGCGAGGATGCATCCATCAAGGGAATCTGGTGCGTTCCAAAGTATTCTAACCCACAGGGAATCACCTATTCTGAGGAGACGGTAAAGCGCTTTGCAAGATTAAAGCCTGCTGCGCCGGATTTCCGTATTTACTGGGATAATGCCTACAGTATTCATCATTTATATGATGACAATCAGGATTTCCTGATTGAGATTCTCGGAGAGTGCGAAGCTGCCGGCAATCCTGATATGGTTTATAAATTCACATCAACCTCCAAGGTCAGCTTTCCGGGCTCTGGTATTGCGGCAGTGGCGGCTTCCAAGGCAAACCTGGACGATTTCAGAAGATATATGCAGGTACAGACCATTGGCCATGATAAGCTGAATCAGCTTCGCCATGTGAGATTTTTCAAGGATCTGGATGGACTTCATGAGCATATGAGAAAGCATGCAGACCTTCTTCGCCCGAAGTTTGAGATGGTTGTAGACACTCTGGAAAGGGAACTGGGAGGCCTTGGAATCGGTGAATGGACAAAGCCTCACGGCGGATATTTTATTTCCTTTGATTCTATGGAAGGCTGTGCAAAGGCCATTGTCAAGAAGGCAAAGGAGGCAGGCGTTGTTATGACGGGCGCAGGAGCAACCTTCCCATATGGAAAGGATCCAAAAGACTCCAACATCCGTATTGCACCCAGCTTTCCTACAGTTGAGGAGCTGGAAAAGGCAGCGGAGATTTTTGTTCTCTGCGTAAAACTGGCGAGTGTAGAGAAGCTTCTGGAAGCTTAAGGAATGAGAAAAAAGATTACAATTATAGCGATTATTATCCTGCTGGCATTGGCAGGAGCCGGTTATGCGGGAGGAGTATCTTACTTCTCCCTGCATTTTCTTCCCGGAACAAAGGTGAACGGAATAGACTGCTCCTTTAAGACGGTTTCCGAGGCAGAGGCAATGATTCAGGAGCAGGCGAGGGTCTATGTGCTTGCAATTGACGAGAAGGACAATGCGCGGGAAAAGCTTACAGCAGAGCAGGTGGGGCTTACCTACAGATCAAAGAACCGTCTGGAGGAATTCCTTTGCAGGCAGGAGAAGGAAAAGTGGTTTCTCTCCTTTCAGGAGGAGTATGTTCTGGAAAAGACGGCATGCACAGAGTATGATGAAGAGAAGCTTAAGGAAGCAATAGCCGCTCTTCGCTGTATGCAGAAGGAGAACGTCACGCCCCCTCAGAATGCCGGCTTTCGGGATAATGGAGAGTGCTTTGAGGTGACAGCCGCTGTGCCTGGAAATGAGCTTGACTTTGAAAAGATAGTGTCTGTCATTGGAGATGCGATTCTCTCCGGGGAGAGGGAGGTCAATCTTGTGGATACAGGGTGCTATCTGGAGCCTGAAATTTATGAAACAGACCCACTTATCCAGGAGAACCTGGAAATAGTAAATAAAATGGGAAATGTGATTCTTACATATGACCTTGGAAATTCCTCGGAAAGAGTGGACCGCTCTGTGATTGTGGACTGGCTGCTTCTGGATGAAAGCGGCAGATATACAGTAGACAGAGAGAAGGCGAGAGCCTATGTGGCACAGCTTGCCGCAAAATACGATGTTATCGGGGGAGATCAGACCTTCCGCACCTATGACGGACGCGAGATTACGGTGGGCGGAGGAAACTATGGCTGGGTGATTGACCAGGAGGCAGAGACAGAGGCTCTGATTTCTGATATTCAGAACGGAGTTATCCAGGTTCGGGAGCCGATGTATTCGATTCATGGCTCTGACAGAAAGAACGGCGGCATAGGAAAAACATATGTGGAAATTGACCTGACAGCACAGCGTATGGTATTATATAAAGACGGATATCTGGCGCTTGATACTCCCATAGTATCTGGAGATCCTCTGTGGAGCGCAACGCCGACAGGGTGTTATCGGGTGGGAGAGAAGGAATCCCCCCATTATCTGGAGGATGAAGTGAAGACCGTGAGCTTCTGGATTCCATTCACAGAAAATCTGGGAATTCATGACGCATCATGGAGAACAGAGTTTGGAGCGGATTTATATACCATTATCGGCTCAGAGGGAGGCATTGACATTCCCTTTGACGCTGCCCGGACTGTCTATGAGAGTCTGGATACCGGAGATCCGATTATTATCTATCAATAGCAGGTATAAGGAGAGAAAACATGAAAATTGTAGTGTTAGCAGGGGGAACCAGCTCTGAGAGAGATGTTTCCATTGTAACAGGAACAGATGTGTGCAAGGCCCTGCGTGAGAAAAAGCATCAGGCGGTTCTTGTGGATGTTTTCTGCGGAATAGAGAGCGTGGACTGGGAAAATCCGTTTCCAGAGGAATATGATGTGGATGCAGCGTCAGAGTACATGAAGAGCTTTGGAAGCCAGATGGAGGAGCTGAAAGCGTCAAGAAGGGCGTTTTGGGGGCCAAATGTACTGGAGCTTTGCAGGCTGGCAGATATTGTATTTCTGGGACTTCACGGTGCAAACGGAGAGGATGGAAGAGTGCAGGCGGCCTTTGACCTTATGGGAATCAAGTATACCGGAGCAGGACACCTTGGCAGCGCCATGGCAATGGATAAGGGAATCACAAAGCAGCTTTTCCTGATGAATGGAATTCCGACGCCAAGAGGTCTGGTTATGACAAAGGATAAGGCAATCCGTGACCTTCAGATGATTATGATGGAATTTCCGGTGGTTGTGAAGACCTGTTGCGGCGGTTCCAGCATAGGCGTGTATATTGTGAATAATCAGAGAGAATATGAAGAGGCTCTGGATAGGGCATTTTCCTATGAGAAAAAGGTGATTGTGGAGGAATGCATCAGGGGAACAGAGTACACAGCGGCAGTTGTGGACGGAGAGGCGTACCCGGTTGTAGAGATTGTTCCGCTTCAGGGCTTCTATGATTATGAAAATAAATATAAGGCAGGCGCTGTGAAGGAGATCTGCCCAGCGCCGATTTCCGGGGAATTGACAGCGAGAATTCAGGACTTTGCGCGAAGAAGCTATCAGGCGCTGTGCCTGGACGGCTATGCACGGATGGACTTCATTGTCACAGAGGATGAGGAGGTCTTCTGCCTGGAGGCGAACACCCTTCCCGGAATGACTCCTACGAGTCTGATTCCCCAGGAAGCGGCGGCTATTGGCATGGATTATCCGACCCTGTGCGAGAAGCTGATTGAGGTCTCGATGAAGAAATATGAGGAATAAGAAAAAGCTGCCTGTGGCAGCTTTTTCTTTAACGTATCAAGCAAGTAGCGAAGCGGACATTGTACCCTGTGGGTATTGCGAATTTCCGTTTGACCCAAGACAGACACGCCTTATTGGATGCCAACAGCGGTAGCTTCCCTTTAGGGGGGAAGACAGATAAGAGAAAGGATTAAAATTATGAAAAATTTAACATTGCAGAATATAGCTGCTGCCTGCAAAGGGAAATATATTGGTCCGGCAGACGCAGCTCTTATGGAGGTATCCTCCATTACCACAGATAGCCGAAAAATAGAAAAGAACGCGCTTTTTATCCCAATTGTGGGCGAGAGAGTGGATGCGCATCGCTTTATTCCGGATGTAATGCAAAGGGGCGCCCTTGCCTGCCTGTCTGAGAGGGCGCTGGAAGACGCAGACTATCCTTATATCCTTGTGCAGTCCTCTCTTCAGGCTATCAAGGACATTGCAGAGTTCTACCTCTCCCAGCTTTCCCTGCCAGTAGTAGGAATTACAGGAAGCGTGGGCAAGACCAGTACAAAGGAGGTTATTGCCGCTGTACTTGGTCAGAAATATCATACACTTAAGACAAACGGAAATTTCAACAATGAGCTTGGATTGCCTCTTACTATTTTCCGGCTTCGAGAGGAGCATGAAATCGCTGTTCTGGAAATGGGGATTAATCACTTTGGAGAGATGACCCGTCTTGCCAAGATTGCAAGGCCGGATACCTGTGTGATTACAAATATCGGCACCTGTCATCTGGAAAACCTTGGGGACAGAGACGGCGTTCTGAAGGCGAAAACAGAGATTTTCACCTTCCTTAAGGAGGATGCGCACATTGTTTTAAACGGCGAGGACGATAAGCTTGCCACAGTAAAGGAATACAGGGGAATTAAGCCGATATTTTTTGGAATGACTTCGGATAAGGACGTCTATGCAGACCACATAGAGAGTCTTGGGTTAAAGGGAATGAAATGCCAGATACATATGGGAGAGGAGGCCTTTGAGGTACATATTCCCATGCCAGGAAGACACATGGTTTTCAATGCCCTGGCAGGAGCTGCCGTAGGAAGGCTTTATGGTCTGGACGCGCAGCAGATAAAGCGCGGAATCGAGAGCCTGGAGAGTATGAGCGGACGTTTTCACATGATTGAGACAGATAAATTTCTGATTGTGGATGACTGCTATAATGCCAACCCCATGTCAATGAAGGCTTCTCTGGATGTTCTTCAGGACGGCTCAGGAAGAAGAGTGGCGATTCTCGGCGATATGGGAGAGCTTGGAGAGAGGGAGGCTGAGCTTCATGAGGAGGTTGGAGCCTATGCAGGAGGCTGCAAAATTAATAAACTCATCTGTGTGGGACCACTTTCCAGGAGAATGGCAGAAAGAGCCCGGAAGGAAAACCCGGAGCTTGAGGTGACGCACGCAGATGGCTTAGAGTGTGTGCTTCGGGAACTGCCGGAGCTTGTTCACAGGGGCGATACCATTCTTGTAAAGGCGTCGCATTTTATGCACTTTGAAAAGGTAGTAGAGGAACTGAAGAGTCTGTAATCGGACAGGAATCAAGGCCCTGTGTCAGATTAAGCCTTAGTCTTGTATGGCACAGGGAAGTCCCCCTTCAGAGTCCTGCGCATCTGAAGAGAGGAATCGCCTGATTGGTGAAAGCATTGCAAAAAGAGCAGGTCAGCGTTCGTCTTTATGAGGAATTCCGGCTTTATAATTGGATACATACTTATTGATGCGGTCAATCGGATTGAGCAGATGACTGATGGATAAATCATGGTTTAAGGTATCAATAATCAGCGCAATGTATTTACTCATATCACAGGAAATATAATATGACTTTTCAAGCAGCTCTTCAGGCTGATAGACCAGATTTGTGGTGAGCAGCCTGTCAAAGGTTCCCTTCTTGTAAGCCTGGTCAAATTTCGCTAATCCATTGGTAAAAAGACCAAAGGTAGAGCAGATATAAATTCTGTTCGCCTTTTTCTCCTTGAGAAGCGCCGCAATTTCCAGCGCAGTGTCTCCGGAAGAAATCATGTCGTCAATAAGAATCATATCCTTTCCCTCTACATTGGCTCCCAGGAATTCATGCGCAGCCACAGGATGACGCCCGTTCACAAGCTTGGAATAATCCAGACGCTTATAGAACATACCCATATCCACGCCAAGCACGTTGGCAAGGTAGATGGCGCGGCTCATACTTCCGGCGTCAGGGCTGATAACCATAAGATGCTGGTTGTCAATAGTGATATCTTTCTCATGTCCGAGAAGTCCCTTGATAAACTGATAGGTAGGCTGCACAGTCTCAAAGCCGTACAGAGGAGTAGCGTTCTGGACTCTGGCGTCGTGGGCGTCAAAGGTGATAATATTTTCCACGCCCATATTTACCAGCTCCTGAAGAGCGGTCGCGCAGTCCAGGGATTCTCTGCCGTTTCTTTTGCTTACGCGTCCCTCGTAGAGGTAGGGCATAATAACGTTCATTCTGCGCGCCTTACCGCTCACAGCAGCAATGACTCTCTTTAAATCCTGAAAATGGTCGTCAGGAGACATCAGGTTTGTGAATTTTCCTCCGATTGGATAGGTAAGGCTGTAATTGCATACATCGACCATAAAATAGACGTCGTCTCCCCGGACAGATTCATTAATCATTCCCTTGGCTTCGCCTGAGCCAAAGCGGGGAGTCTGGGATTTGATAAGATAAGTGTCTCTCTCATAGCCCTCAAAGGCAAGGGTACTTTTGTGGACATTCTCCCGTTCCTTACGCCATTTTACAAGCCACTGGTCTACCTTGCTTCCGAGCCCGCTGCAGCTGGCAAGAGGTATAAGCCCCAGCCGCCCTACTGGAATGGTGTTTAAATCTTTGGTGTTTGACTGTCCCATGATTATTTTCCTCCTAAAAATAATTTTTGAATTCGAATATCTTTACCAATCAGTTTTATCATATCGTAATTGCTGGCAATTCGGGAAAAGGTTCTCTCAGAATAAGTTTCTGAAAAACGTTCCAGGCTCAGGTTTGTGGAAATGATGGTGGATTTTTTATGGGAAAGCCTCTCATTTACACATAAAAACAGCTGCGAGGATATAAAAGCATTGGTAAGCTCTGTACCCAAATCGTCGATAATCAGCAAGTCGCATTGAAAAATATAATCATCTATCATATCTGCAGACACCTTCTTGGAAAAGGTGTTCTGCGCAAGCATATCAAATAAATCAAAAGCAGAGAAATAGACAACATGGGTTGCCCTGTTCAGGAGCTCATAGGCAATGCAGTGGGAGAGAAAGGTTTTGCCCACGCCTGTGTCCCCGTAGAGAAAGAGGTTCTGAAAGGATGAATTGAAATTTTCTATAAAGTCTTTGGCCTTACGGACAGCCATGGCGGCTGTCTGGCGTGCAGTCAGACCTGTTGCTTCATTTCTTATTGTATCAGAATAATAGTCCAATGAAAAGTGTGAAAAGTTCTCTTTTTTGAGGATTTCCCGAAGATTGGACTGCTTGTACAATAAATCAACAGAGGCCTGACGAAAGCATGTGCATTTTTTTCCATAAACATAACCAGTGTCCTGACATAAGGGACAATGATACTGCATTTCCAGATAGTCCGGCGGAAATCCGGCAGAGGCAAGAAGGGCTTCTCTCTCTTCTGAGAGAAGAGAAATCTCTGCCTTCAGATCAGAAATATCAGAGGCCTTCCCTCTAAGAAGCGCTCTGGCCTTTGCGGCGCTTTTGGCAGCAACCTCCTGGTCGATTTCAGGAAGGCGCGGACAGGCAGCATAGGCTTTTTTTCTGCGCTCCTCCAGCTCATGCTGGTTTTGAAGCTGCCTGCGGCTGTATTCTCGCATAATCGTGTCGTATTGTATGTTCTGCAGAGACATAAAAAAACCTCCTTAAAAGGCAAGCGGTTATGAAGCTACTGATTTAAGAGCCGTTTCTCATATTCTTGGAAGTCGTAGCTCCTCTGAGGGAAGTTATTGAAACGATTGGTTTGGTTGTTCTTCCTGGAGGGCTGTGTTTTCTTTCTTTGGTGATTCAAATCCAATGTCTCAATATCAGCTATGGAGCGGACGCCTTTTTTGTACCAGTCGCTGAGAATTCGGTCTGCATACTGAATTCTGGATTGTCCGGTCTGCATAACGGTACGGGAGCAGGCCTCGGTGATGATATCCATGGAAAAGCCGTAGACATTTCTCCAGGTGTCCATGAGGCGTATCTCCGATTCTACAGGACTTCTGCCCGTGACTCCCAGAGCCTTGAGAATCGAGTAATATTCCTGGTTAAAAAGGGAGGCTTCCTTTCGAGCATCTTCTACTGTGGAGATACCCTTTTCAGCCCAGGAAAAGGCAACCGTTTCTATGTAACGCATATTTGGGTGTCCTTTTGACACACAGTATTCAATGAGATATTCAATCAGGTCAGTAGAAAACTTCAGACCATCATAAAAATACAAAAGCCTGTCAATGCTGTTGGGGCTTAGAGTCGTGCCGAGATACTGCTCGGCAAGGAACAGAAGCTGCTGGATATCCTCCATTCCGGAAAGCGCCTCGCGTCTTTGCCTGCTGAGTGCAAAGCCAGAGGCTTCCTTTTCCTTCTGTTCTGCTGCACTTTCCTGCTGGGAGGGGGCAGGAATAGACGCAGTACTCACAGATTCGCAGGCAGGAGCCGCTGAAATGCTCGTGTCAGGCGCAGTCGAATCCGGCGTGGGAATAGGAAGGAGAGAGATTGCAGAAACATTTCCGTTCTCGTCAAGCTCCAAGGAGAGGAGCTTCTCTTTATCCCAATATTTTAAGCCCCTGAGAATATCTCTCTCTGTGCAGTTAAATAAATCAGCAGCCTGGGACAAGGTGAAAGAAGCCGGAACCTGGGAGAGGATTCTCAAAAGATAGAGATAAATTTTTACAAACTCTCCGTTGGCTTCCGGCATATAGTCATCAATAAATCGATAAGGCAGCAGGATGGAGTCCTGATGGCTCGATGTGCGAATCATTATATTGCTCATATCGTTTCATGGTACTCCTCTTCTAAAAAGATGTATTTGCATTATAGCACAACCTTTTTGGAAAGAGAATAGGTATTTTTTACGAAAGAGGAAGGAGTTTTTCGGATATTTATGAACGGGTTTGGAAGCATGTATGTGGATAAAATGGCTATTTTATGTGGAGCATTTTGGGGATAATTATGTGGATAATGTGGATAACTTTAAAAAATATTTTTTTATTGGAAACCAAAGATGTCGAAAAAACCATATAAATAAAGAAAAAAATATAATCTAAAAGCATAAATTATGTAAATTAAGTTATACACAAAAAATCCACATATTTGGGAGGAAATGAAGGGAATAAAAATGTGGATAATGTGGATAACTATTTGAACGTATCAAACAAGTAGCGAAGCGGACATCATACCCTGTGGGTATTGCGAATATCCGCTTGACTACCCTGTAAGCGCGGAATGAAAAAAAACAGCCTCCTGCTTTTGCAAGACAGGAGGCTGTATGGGGTAAAACGAGTGAAAATTATTTTTTCAGAAGCTCCTCTCCGACAGTAACAACATCTCCGGCGCCCATGGTAATCAGAAGCTCGCCTTCTTTGCAGTTATCGAGGAGAAACTCTTCGATCTCTGCAAAGGTGGGGAAATACTCGCAGGGAGTGCCAAGCTGCTCTATGCGCTGCCTCAGGTCTTCAGAGGAAATACCAAGATTGTCTGTTTCTCTTGCCGGGTAGATTTTGGCAAGCACCACATGGTCTGCGAGAGAGAGCGCTTCTGCAAATTCCTGCATCAGAGCCTTGGTCCGCGTGTAGGTGTGAGGCTGGAACACACACCAGGTTTTTGTGTGCGGATAATTGCGGGCAGCTGTCAGAGTAGCCTTGATTTCCGTAGGATGGTGGGCGTAGTCGTCAATGACGGTGACTCCGTGAACGCTTCCTTTGAGCTGGAAGCGGCGGTCTGTGCCTGTAAAGTCTGCGAGTCCTTTTTGGATAACCTCACAGGAAAGTCCCAGAAGCTCGCCGGCTGCAATGGAAGCTAGGGCATTGGAGACATTGTGGATTCCAGGAACATGCAGGGTAAAGCTTCCGATATCCTCTCCTCTTCGCAGCACATGGAACGAGGCAGAGCCCTTCTCATCATAAACAATGTCAGAGGCAGTATAATCGGCGTCTCCTGAAAGTGCATAGGTGAGAACCTGGCAGGGAAGATCCTTGCAGATATCCTGATACTTTGGCGTCTCCTGATTAATGATAAGACAGCCGTCCTCTGGAAGAAGCTCTGCAAATTTGCGGAAAGAATGGCGGATATCGTCAATATCCTTGAAAAAATCCAGATGATCGGCGTCCATATTCAGGATAATGCTGATTTTTGGAAAAAAATCCAGGAAGCTGTTGGTGTACTCGCATGCCTCGGTGAGGAAGGTTTGAGATTTTCCGACTCGGATATTTCCGCCAATGGCAGGAAGTATGCCCCCCACGCTGATGGTTGGATCACACCCGCCTTCTAAGAGGATATGGGAAAGCATGGAGGTGGTGGTTGTCTTCCCATGGGTGCCTGCAACAGCAATGGGAACTTCATAATTTTTCATAATCTGTCCCAAGAGCTCTGCTCTGGTGAGCATGGGGATTTTTCTCTGGATGGCGCAGGCAAATTCCGGGTTATCCGGATGAATGGCTGCAGTGTAGACAATAAGCTGAACGGAATCTTCTATATTAGAAGCCCTCTGTCCATAGTAAATTCTGGCTCCTTTTTTCTCAAGAGCCTTTGTGAGGGGGCTTTCTTTTGCATCAGAACCTGTGATTATGAAATGCTCTCTCAGGAGAATCTCGGCGAGGCCGCTCATACTGATGCCTCCAATGCCGATAAAATGAATATGTAAAGGAACTGAAAAATCAATTTTGTACATGTGTTTAACTCCTTTGTACATTTTTTTATCATTATAACCCTATACGATAAAAAATAAAAGTATTTCTTTTAATACCCTTTTCATCCCAGTCAAGCGGAAATTCACAATACCCACAGGGTATGATGTCTGTTTTGCTGCTCGTTTATCACCAAATAACTGTTTCGTAGCTTCTCAGAAGGGACTTGCTTGATACGTTAAAAAGCATGTTGCTGTGAACGCAGGTGAAAAGTGACAAAAAGCCCTTTGCAAATCAAATATTGTATATATTATCTAAAAAATATGACTTTTTTTGATGAAGAAACAGGAATTTTGTCAATAAAAACAAAGAAAACCATTTTTTTTGAATATCAAAATGTGTACAATAAATATAAAAATAAAGAAAAAAGATAAGACATAATTGTAAAAACTGTTCACTATTCAAAAGAAGTGTGGTATAATGAAACAACGAGGAAAAATGCTATGCATTTTCCGAGTCCATATGAAAAGCATAACTAACATAACTACAACAAGAGGTGATTGCATGATTAAGAAAGAAATGATAGCCATGCTTTTAGCTGGCGGTCAGGGCAGCAGACTTGGTGTTCTGACAGAGGAAGTTGCCAAGCCTGCAGTTGCTTTTGGGGGAAAATACAGAATTATTGATTTCCCCTTAAGCAACTGCATTAATTCTGGTATTGACACAGTTGGCGTACTTACTCAGTACCAGCCGCTTCGGTTGAATACGCATATAGGAATTGGTATTCCCTGGGATTTGGACCGAAATGAGGGCGGAGTGTCAGTGCTTCCGCCATATGAGAAGAGTACAAACAGTGAATGGTATACAGGAACCGCAAATGCCATTTACCAGAACCTGGCTTATATGGAGCAGTATCATCCAGACTATGTGCTGATTCTCTCCGGTGATCATATTTACAAGATGGATTATGAGGTAATGCTCGATTTCCATAAAGCAAATAAGGCGGATATCACTATAGCCTGTATGCCGGTACCCATGGAGGAAGCAAGCCGCTTTGGAATTATGGTGGCAGATGAAATGGGAAGAATCCGGGAATTTGAAGAAAAGCCTGAGCATCCAAGCAGTAATCTGGCGTCTATGGGTATTTATATTTTCAGCTGGCCAGTGCTTCGGGAAGCTCTTATTGCTCTGAAAAATCAGAACAACTGTGATTTTGGAAAGCATATTCTTCCTTATTGCAAAAATAAGGACATGCGCCTGTTTGCCTATGAATATAACGGCTATTGGAAGGATGTGGGAACCCTTGGCTCCTATTGGGAGGCAAATATGGAACTGATTGACATTATTCCTGAATTTAATCTTTATGAGGAATTTTGGAAAATCTACACAAAGGGAGATATTATTCCTCCGCAATATATTTCCGAGGATGCAATTGTGGACAGATGCCTGATTGGTGAAGGAACCGAGGTATATGGAGAAATTCATAATTCTGTCATCGGACCAAATGTTATTATTGGAAAGGGAGCTGTTATCAGAGATTCCATTATTATGAGAAATTCTGTGATAGGAGATGGAACAGTAATGGACAAATCCATTATTGCAGAGGATGTTGTGATCGGAAAGAATTGTGTCCTGGGATGCGGTGAGGAGCATCCCAATGTGGAAAAGCCTGCAGTATATGCTTTTGGCATTGCTACAATCGGAGAGAAATCCGTGATTCCAGACGGAGTGCAGATCGGAAAGAACACTGCCATTTCAGGCAGGACAGAGGTATCCGATTATCCTGACGGCAAGCTTGTAAGCGGAGGCGTTATCAGAAAGGTTGGTGATGCTGTATGAGAGCAATCGGAATTATTTTAGCTGGCGGCAACAATAACCGAATGAGAGAACTGTCAAACAAGAGGGCAATTGCAGCCATGCCCATAGGCGGAAGCTATAGAAGCATAGACTTTGCGCTCAGCAACATGGCAAATTCCCATATTCAGAAGGTGGCTGTGCTCACACAGTTCAATTCTCGTTCCTTGAATGAACATTTGAGTTCTTCTAAATGGTGGGATTTTGGAAGAAAGCAGGGAGGACTTTTTGTCTTTACCCCTACTATTACAAAAGACAACAGTTTCTGGTATCAGGGAACAGCAGACGCTATTTATCAAAATCTGACCTTTCTGAGAAACAGCCATGAGCCTTATGTTGTCATTGCTTCCGGGGATGGCATCTATAAGCTGGACTATAATAAGGTGCTGGAATATCATATCCAGAAGCGTGCAGATATTACGGTTGTATGTACTACCTGCAGGCGGCAGGAAGAGGTAGAGCGCTTTGGTGTGCTGCGGATGAATGAGGACGGCCGTATCGAAGAGTTTGAGGAGAAGCCAATGGTTTCTCAGTACAACACAGTGTCAACCGGTATCTATGTGATAAGAAGGAGACAGCTCATCGAGCTGATTGAAAAGAGCGCTCAGGAGGGCCGGCATGATTTTGTAAAGGATATTCTGATTCGCTATAAGAATCTGAAGAGAATTTATGGATATCAGATTGACCAATATTGGAGCAATATTTCCACAGTGGAAGCTTATTACAGAACAAATATGGCCTTTTTGGACAAGAGTGTGAGAGACTACTTCTTTAAACAGGAGCCGACCATCAAGACAAAGATTGATGATCTGCCCCCTGCGAAATATAATCCAGGTGCAGAAATCAAAAATAGTCTGGTTTCCAGCGGCTGCATCATAAACGGCAGGGTAGAAAATTCCGTTTTGTTTAAGAATGTATTTGTGGGAAATAATTGTGTAATCAAGAACTCTATTATCTTAAATGATGTGTATTTGGGCGATAATACTTATATTGAGAACTGCATTGTGGAGAGCAGGGACACGATTCGAGCGAATTCTCATCATTGCGGAGAAAGTGAAATTAAAATTGTTGTGGAGAAGAACGAACGCTACGTTTTATAGGTATTGGATAATGCCTGCTTAGCGTCAGGTCTGGAGAAGCTGTGCAGAGGGCAGGAATTTGGGGTTTGAACGTAGCAGAGAAAGGGAAAGGGGCAGCATATGAATATTACGGATGTGCGTGTAAGAAAAGTAGCAAAAGAAGGAAAAATGAAGGCTGTGGTTTCAATCACAATTGATGATGAGTTTGTGGTGCATGATATCAAAGTGATTGAAGGGGAAAAAGGATTGTTTATTGCCATGCCCAGTCGGAAAGCTACGGATGGGGATTACAGAGATGTCGCACACCCTATCAATTCCGGAACAAGAGAGAGAATTCAGAACATTATTCTGACAAAGTATGAGGAGGTTCTTGCAGCAGAGGCAGAGTAAATGCCAGCTCCAAAAAGCAAAGGGCTTTTTGGGGAAGGCGTCGTGTCTTGTGGGTATTACAATTTATACTTAACATGAAAAATGGTTATGCTCGGAAAGCTGCATAACCATTTTTTTTTTTTTTAGAAACTTAATAGTTTTACAAAATAATTTCTTGATTATTAAATTTATGTTAATAATGCTGCAATTTAACACAAATATTTATAATTTGTGTTAAAACTATGGAAAAAAAAGAAAACTTAATATATAATTATATAAGCCTTTATGTGCGGTTTAACCAAATAGCAAAGCGGACATCGTACCCTGTGGGTATTGCAAAAATCCACTTGATAATTACTACAAAGAAGAGCAGGAGTGTTGATAGAAGAATGCAAAAGATTTTATTAGGGCAGGACAGCATTGCCAATTATCAGGAAAACTCAAAAATGCCAGAAAGAAATTTTCCTGACAGTCAGGAGGAGCGTCAGAAGTACACTTCAATGGAAAGTATTGTGAATGAGTGTCTGCAATACTCTCTTGGAGCAGAGGGCTACCAGGAGACATTTGATCGTCTGCTTTCCTTTATAGGAAAAACATTTCAATGTGCGAGGGCTTATATTTTTGAATTAAATAAAAACGACACGTTCAGCAATACCTATGAATGGTGTTCACCCGAAAGTATTTCGCAGAAGGAGCTGCTTCAAAATGAATCCATAGATACCATTGACTGGTGGATGGAGACCTTCCGGGATAATCGTCTGGTGATTATCAATGACCTGGAAGCTATTAAGGGAACCTATCCTTCGGTTTATGCTGCTCTTAGACCCCAGGAAGTATCCTCGCTGATAGTGTGTCCTCTTCGCTCCAAGGATCAAATTATCGGTTTTATGGGAGTAGACAATCCCAAACCAAATCAAATGCCTTTGATTGTTTCTTTTTTGCATGTGATAGAATACTTTGTTGTGTCTTTTTTAAAACGAAGAGATCTTTCTTATCGTCTGTCATATGTCAGCTACCATGACCAGCTTACCGGAGCGCTGAACAGAAGTGCTTATAAGGAAAAAGAAAAAAAGCTTCAGGGTAATATCTGTGTGGGAATTCTTTACAGCGATGTTTCGGGCCTGAAAAGAGAGAATGATCTGTTCGGACATGCCGCGGGTGATCGGCTGATTTGCCGATGCTATGAGATGCTCTGTCAGGCATTTGACAAGGGTTTCATTTACCGTATGGGCGGAGATGAATTCATGGTAATCTGTACTAATATTACACATCGGGAATTTCAGGAAAAATGCTATAGGTTAAGGTCTGTTATCAACAGAGGAGACTGTCATCTGGCAATTGGCGCCTCCTGGGGATGCCTTCTGGAGAATTCTATTGAGGCTTTGGCCAGCAAAGCAGAAGAGGAAATGTACAGGGATAAAAGAGAATATTACAACAAAATGAATTCTGTGACTGGAATACGCCATGAATACAGGGATCCAGATATGAGAGGCAACTGGGTAGGACGCAAGCCTCAGACTGACATAAAGACGCTTAAGCAATATCTTCAGCACAATCCAGATAGTCTGGCGCCTATGATTGAGTCAACCGAAATAGCGGATTCTCCTATTTGCCTTTATCTGGGAGATTTGCGGACAAATATTTTCTATATATCCGATAATATGAGAGAAATCTTTGGTTTTGGGAGCAATACGGTATATGATTTACTGACAAAGTGGGAAAGAAGAATCTGCCATCAGGAGGATTTGGAATCTTATCGGAGAGACATTAAGAATATATGGAACAATAATCAGAAGAAACATGATTTTAAGTACCGGGTGTATGACGGAGAAGGAAAGATGATTTGGATACATTGCCGGGGAATACTTTACCGGGACGAAAATGGAGAACCCCGTTATTTTGCGGGGTTTGTATCAAGACCAGAATTTCTGGTGGACCCGGTTACAAACCTTCCAAGAGAAAATGCCGCAGTCAGTAAGCTGGAGATAATCCGGCAAAGAGGCCAGCACACAATTGTATTTGGAATCGGGCTAAAGCATTTTGCAGAAATCAACGAGACAAAGGGCAGAGCAGTGGCAGACAGTCTTTTACAGGATATTTCTATGTACTGGGAGAATCAGATGTCAAATAAGGCATGGTTTTACCGATTAGATGGAGTTGCCTTTATGGCCGTAATTAAACCGGAGTGTACAGAATCCGTGGACAGTCTGATTGCGAGTCTGAGAGATAGTGTCAAATACTATTTCAGAAAATGGAATGTGGTAGTAAAATCCTGCTGCAGCTTCTGCGTATTTCATTATCCATCTGATATTGAGACACCAGAGATTTTTGTTGAGAAGGTAATTTCCTTTATTGAGGTTGCAAAGTCTCAGACAGAAAATGAATATATCAGTTATTCTGCACAGACGATTGATAAGTACAAAGAAAATGCAGGTCTTGTGCTGCGCTTAAGTGAGGATGTAGTAAACAGCTACTATAATTTCCGTATAGTTATCCAGCCGATTGTATCTGCTGCTGAAGGAAAGATTGAAGGCGGGGAGGTATTGCTGCGGTGGAGGTATATGGACAGAGATGTTCCTCCTGCTATCTTTATTCCACTTTTGGAAAAAAAGGGTCTGATAAGTCAGGTAGGAAGATGGGTATTTGAAGAGGCAGTAAGGCACTGTGCCAGAATTGTGGCTGACCATCCGCGATTCCATTTATCCTTTAATGTAAGCTATCTGCAGATTATGGATGAGGGCTTTATTCCCTTTATGGAAGAGATGCTCAAGAAGTATCGAATTAATGGGAAAAATCTGATTATGGAGCTTACAGAAGCTCATTTTGACGATGAACCAGAGAAACTCATGAGATTTTTGAATGGCTGCAAGAAGCTGGGGATGTCTATTGCTCTGGATGATTTTGGAAGTGGTTATTCCTCTATGGGGCTGCTGATTAAATATCCCTCCAATGTGGTCAAACTGGATCGCTCGCTTTTGAATGGGCTGACAGATTCTCCAGATAAACAGATGTTTCTGAAAACAGTGATTTTTGCCTGCCATCAATTTGGCAAGCTGGTTTGCGTAGAAGGTGTGGAAGAACCAGAGGAGGTTCAGATTGTCCAGGAGACGGGCAGTGACATGATACAGGGATATCATTTTTACAGGCCATTGGAATTAGGAGATTTCTATGGAGTGCTGAATAAAAACCAGGCTGTTGAAAAGATTTAACGTATTAAGCAAGTAGCGAAGCGGATTGCAAATTTCCGCTTGATGGAAAATAAACGGGAATCCTCGATTATTCCATTACCGAATGGCTCGCAATTATCAATAAGAGCCGCATGAGAAAGATGTCTGTAATATCGGATAGGGGAGATTTTACCCTCCCCTTCCACACCACGTAGCGTACCGTT
>JAUNOP010000102.1 GCA_030537135.1 Eubacteriales bacterium
AGGTTCCGGCTGCTGAGAGAATCGACGTAGACGAAACCGGCAAGATTTCCGGATTGTTCTAAATAAGGGCTGCATCATCTGGCTTCCTTAAGGGGAAGCCGGATGAAGAACATATTTTTTCTCAGGGGTGGGAAAAACAAAGGCCTTCCCCTGAGATAAGCTTGTGATAAAGGAGAAATTGACATGGGATTTTCAACTAGTACCTGCACGGAATTTGTAGAAGTACTTGCCTCCAAGGCACCGGTACCAGGCGGCGGCGGCGCCTCTGCACTCGTAGGAGCTGTAGGAACTGCTCTTGGAAACATGGTAGGAAGCCTTACGGTAGGAAAGAAGAAATATGCGGCTGTAGAAGAGGAAATGTGGGAGCTCAAGGGCAAATGCGACCAGCTTCAGAAGGATTTCCTGCGTCTGATTGAGAGAGATGCAGAGGTGTTTGAACCTCTTTCAAAGGCCTATGGAATGCCGAAAACCACGGACGAGGAAAAAGCCGAGAAGGCCAGAGTTATGGAAATCGTTTTAAAGGATGCCTGCTCTGTTCCTATGGAGATTATGGAGAAATGCTGTGAGGCCATTGACCTGATTGTAGAATTTGCAGCAAAGGGTTCTGCACTGGCAATCAGCGATGCAGGGGTTGCCGCAATTTTCTGCATGGCTGCACTCAAGGGCGCCAGCCTGAATGTATACATTAACACAAAATCCATGGCAGATAAGGAATATGCTGCTTCCCTGAATGAGAAGGCAGACGCCATGCTGGAGAAGTATACAAAGATTGCAGAGGACACCTTTGACAGTGTTCTTGGAAGATTGAGATAACAGGAAAGGTTGGGACAAAAAATGGCAAGACAGTTATTAGGCAAGGAAGTAAATGCTGCATTGAATGCAAAAATCAAGGCAAATGTGGCCGCGCTCAAGGAAAAGGGAGTGGAGCCTACTCTGTGCATTATTCGTGTGGGGGAGAATGGAAGCGATATTTCCTATGAGAAGGGCGCTACCAAGCGCTGCGAGACTCTGGGAGTTGCCTGCGAGAAGATTCTTCTTCCGGCAGATGTATCTCAGGAGGAGCTTCTCTCTGTGATTGACAAGGTAAACAAGGATGACCATATTCATGGAGTTCTTCTGTTCCGTCCGCTTCCAAAGCATCTGAATCAGGCAGTGATTGAGAATGCGCTTGCTGCTGAGAAGGACGTAGACTGTATGACAGACCTGTCTATGAGCGGCGTATTTACAGGAAAGAAAATCGGCTTCCCGCCATGCACTCCTCAGGCCTGCATGGAAATTCTTGATCACTATGGAATCGACTGCACAGGCAAGAAGGCGGTTGTTATTGGAAGAAGCCTTGTAGTCGGAAAACCGGCTGCCATGATGCTGGTAAAGAAGAATGCAACCGTTACTATCTGCCACACAAGAACAGTGGATATGCCGTCTGTTGCAAGAGAAGCAGATATCATCATTGTCGCAGCAGGACGCGCAGGCGTGGTAGGCGCCGAGTATGTAAGGGAAGGCCAGATTATCATTGACGTGGGTATTAACGTAAACGCAGAGGGCAAGCTTTGCGGCGACGTGGACTATGCGGCAGTAGAGCCGATTGTAGAGGCCATCACTCCGGTACCGGGCGGCGTAGGAAGCGTTACCACCTCTGTTCTGGTAGGCCATGTAGTAGAAGCAGCTATGAGAAAGGCAAATTAACGCCTGCAGGAAAAGATGCAGCAGCCTTACAGGGGAGGGGCCTGCTGCGCGGGAGCAGGGTTTGTAATGCTCAGACTTCCTGTATAAAAACAGCGGTCACATACCTTGAACGCAGATAAGTATTCCCTCGCTTCAAGTGCGTACAGCACTAAGCGGTGGGTATGGAGGATGCTTATGTCAGTGGGAGGTTAAAGCTCCCGCTGACAAGCCGCGCAGAGACCTGCGTTCATGAATATGGATATTTTTTCAGCAAGTCTGAGAAGCTGTTTGTTTCGGAGATAAAATAAATGAAAAAGAATAAAAATGGTGTGCGAGTATTGCTTTTGGTTCTTTCTGAACTTTGGGTATTACAAGAAAAGGTAGATATGAAAGTATC
>JAUNOP010000021.1 GCA_030537135.1 Eubacteriales bacterium
ATGTATTTGAACTGCAAGTATGGGCTGGTGCATCATACCCGGCACGGATTAATAGTAACATGAGATGTATTTGAACAAGACATTGACGCAGTACACCAAAGACCAGAAGGGGATTAATAGTAACATGAGATGTATTTGAACATGGTCAGTTACACATATATCAGGACGGTATTTACGATTAATAGTAACATGAGATGTATTTGAACAAAGTATTCGGGCACCTCTATGACAAAGGGTACCTGGATTAATAGTAACATGAGATGTATTTGAACATGCTGATAGCATATCCGTCAGAGCCGGACTGATAGGGATTAATAGTAACATGAGATGTATTTGAACTCGAATCTACCAAACTCTGGAATCAATCTTAAATTGATTAATAGTAACATGAGATGTATTTGAACCAAATTATATGCTTGTTTTATTGCAGTTCAGGAAACGATTAATAGTAACATGAGATGTATTTGAACCAGTAGATCAGGGCGTATTGTGTTGGATGTGGATTGGATTAATAGTAACATGAGATGTATTTGAACATATCCACGCCGTTTTCATCATGCCTGCGGATTCGATTAATAGTAACATGAGATGTATTTGAACACGGTAGTGAAAACGCCCGGCGAATTTGCCAGACGATTAATAGTAACATGAGATGTATTTGAACATGGGATCAAAGAAAATATTTCCACAGTCCTCACGGATTAATAGTAACATGAGATGTATTTGAACGCGGAAAATATCCGGGAGCAGAACGAAACAGAGCGGGATTAATAGTAACATGAGATGTATTTGAACTGGATTTGATTGGCGCAGAGGGCAATGTTGCCACTAGATTAATAGTAACATGAGATGTATTTGAACAGCTGAACGAAAAGGCAATCCTGCGGACGGACAGCGATTAATAGTAACATGAGATGTATTTGAACAGGTTTGCTGCACTTAGTCACAGTCACAACACATGATTAATAGTAACATGAGATGTATTTGAACTATTTTTGTACCTCCTTCTAAGCAGCGTATAATTGATTAATAGTAACATGAGATGTATTTGAACCCACATATTTTGCAACTTCTTCCGCTTTTAGTCAGGTTAAGATTTCCATACAACATTTCCAAAACACCAAGAAGAAGGCAAAAACCAGTAGTTTTCAACGGTTTTGTCTTCTACCATTTCCTCAAAGTGTTTAAAACGGGATAATACTATATATTGCAACATAAAATTTGACAAAAAAACCAGACCCAATGCGGTTTGAGAGTACTTTTTTCTTTATGCAGTTGTCAAACACCCGCGCTTACAAATATCCCGCGCATTTCCTCTAAATATCAATAAAATCCATTAGTGATAAAAAATATCAATAAAACAGTTGACAATTCCTGCACGTTAGAATATACTAACCTACGAAAAGAAGATGAAAGTCATTATCAATAAAAGAAAGAAGGGAAAAGATGATGCCTTTATCCATGGTAAAACAGGGTGAAACCAACACAATCCTCAAAGTAGGCGGAAAGGAAGAAACCAGACGCTTTCTTGAGAATCTTGGCTTTGTAGTAGGAAGCACAGTCACTGTTGTGGCAGAAATCGGGGGGAATCTGATTGTAAATATCAAGGAATCCCGCGTAGCTATTGGCAGGGACATGGCAAATAAAATCTTTGTGTAAAGGAGAAAAACAAATGGCAACATTAAGAGACACCAAATGCGGTTCTACCGTAAAGGTAAAAAAACTGAATGGAGAGGGTGCAGTAAAACGCCGTATCATGGATATGGGAATTACCAAGGGCGTAGAAATTTATGTGCGCAAGGTAGCTCCGCTTGGAGACCCTGTGGAGGTCACAGTGCGCGGCTATGAATTGTCCCTGCGCAAGGCAGATGCAGAAATGATTGAACTTGTTTGATTTTTTTGCATAAAAGTTAGAATACGCTAATTAGAGAAAACTAATTATAAGTGTATAAATGAGCTGCAAATCGGATAATTATCCGTTTTGATTTTAACATGAGGAGGAGAAAGAAATGGCGATTAAAATTGCTCTGGCAGGAAATCCGAACTCCGGAAAGACAACGCTGTTTAATGCGCTGACAGGTTCTAATCAGTTCGTAGGAAACTGGCCGGGAGTTACGGTGGAGAAAAAGGAAGGAAAACTAAAGGGTCATAAGGACGTGACAATCATGGACCTTCCTGGAATTTATTCTTTGTCACCGTATACTCTGGAGGAAGTAGTAGCCAGAAATTATCTGATTGGAGAGCGTCCGGATGCGATTCTTAATATTGTAGACGGCACAAATATCGAACGTAATCTGTATCTTTCCACACAGCTGATGGAGCTGGGAATTCCGGTTGTCATGGCTGTAAACATGATGGATATTGTGAGAAAGAACGGTGATGAAATCCGTGTTCAGAAGCTCAGCAAGAAGCTTGGCTGTGAGGTGGTGGAAATCTCCGCACTCAAGGGAGACGGCATCAAAGAGGCCGCTGATAAGGCCGTAGGACTTGCATCTAATAAAAAGGCAACTCCTGCAGTACATAAGTTCCAGGCTGAGGTTGAGGATGTTCTGAACAGTATTGAAAACAAATTGGATGACAGTGTTCCGGCAGAGCAGAAGCGTTTCTTTGCTATCAAGCTTCTGGAGAGAGACGATAAGATTTCCAGTCAGCTTCGGACGGTTCCGGATGTTTCGGCAGAAATTGCAAAGCTTGAAAATGCCATGGATGATGATACAGAAAGTATTATTACCAATGAGCGTTATGTATATATTTCTTCTATTATCAAGGATTGCTATACAAAGAAAAACAAGGGACAGATGACAGTATCTGATAAGATTGACAGCATTGTTACAAACCGCTGGCTGGCGCTTCCCATTTTTGCAGCTGTGATGTGGCTGGTATATTATGTTTCCGTTACAACAGTTGGTACGATTGTTACAGACTGGACGAATGACGTCCTGTTTGGCGAAATTATTCCTCCGGCAGTGGAGAGCCTGCTTGTGGCTATCAACTGCGCAGGCTGGCTTCAGGGATTGATTCTTGATGGTATTGTGGCCGGTGTGGGAGCTGTGCTTGGATTTGTTCCTCAGATGCTGGTTCTCTTCATTTTTCTGGCATTTTTGGAGTCCTGCGGATATATGGCTCGTGTAGCGTTCATTATGGACAGAATTTTCCGCAAGTTTGGACTTTCCGGAAAATCCTTTATTCCTATGTTAATCGGAACTGGCTGTGGCGTTCCTGGAGTTATGGCCTCCAGAACGATTGAAAACGACCGTGATCGTAAGATGACAATCATGACAACAACCTTTATCCCGTGCGGAGCAAAGCTGCCGATTATCGCGCTGATTGCTGGAGCATTGTTTGACGGAGCCTCCTGGGTGGCGCCGAGCGCCTATTTTGTTGGAATTGCAGCAATCATCTGCTCAGGTATTATCCTGAAGAAGACAAAGATGTTTGCAGGAGATCCGGCACCCTTTGTTATGGAGCTTCCTGCTTATCATATGCC
The DNA here is from genome assembly GCA_030537135.1 of Eubacteriales bacterium. Lineage (GTDB taxonomy): Bacteria > Bacillota > Clostridia > Lachnospirales > Lachnospiraceae > Blautia_A. The sequence continues at coordinate 3,488 of JAUNOP010000021.1, forward strand.
TACCGTAGGCGCTGTTTTAAGAAGTATGTGGGAGAGAGGCTGGTCCTTTATCAAGAAAGCTGGAACTATTATTTTACTTTCTACCATTGTTCTCTGGTTCCTTATGAGCTTTGGCTGGGTTGACGGAGGCTTTGGAATGCTGGAGGCTGAGCAGCTTGACAGCAGTATTCTGGCAAAGCTTGGCAGCATATTTGCTCCTTTGTTTGCTCCTCTTGGATGGGGCGACTGGAGGTCAGCGGTTGCAGCTATCACAGGCCTGATTGCAAAGGAAAACGTAGTAGGTACCTTTGGCGTCCTTTATGGATTCGCAGAGGTTGCAGAGGATGGAGCCGAGATCTGGGGTTCTCTTGCAGGAAGTATGACCGCAGCTGCTGCTTACTCCTTCCTGGTATTTAATCTTCTGTGCGCTCCATGCTTTGCTGCAATGGGAGCTATTAAGAGAGAGATGAACAATACCAAGTGGTTCTGGTTTGCCATTGGATATCAGACGATTCTTGCCTATGTGACATCTCTCGCAATCTATCAGCTTGGTACTCTGTTTACCGGAGGCGGCTTTGGAATTGGAACTGTTGTGGGAATTGCAGTAGTTATAGCATTTGTATATCTGCTGCTTAGACCATATAAAGAAAGCACAAGCTTGAATGTAAATATGAAAGGTGTAGCCAGAGCAAAATAGGGAGTATCCGGGTAACTGGGAAAGCACAGAAGCGTTACACATTCAAAGTATATTAGGATGACCTGCTTCTGATAAAGGAGGCAGGTTATCTTATTATAAAGGTTTCAGCAGAAGACAGGTTGTGTTCACACACGACGGTTTATAGAGAACTGTTTATAAAAATTTCAGAAAGTGAGGGAAAGTATATGGGCACAATAGCAGCCGGAGCAGTTGTATTGTTGTTAGCAGGAGCAGCAATAGCCAGTATGATAAAGGATAAAAAAAATGGAAAATCCCTCCAATGTGGAGGCGATTGTAAGCATTGCGGCGGCCATTGCGGACATCACTGAAGGAGGGGATAAGAATGGGGGAAACGATGGAAAAAACAAAAAAGAAACAGGGAATGGACTCCATTCAATATCAGAGAACCCAGATGCAGAAAAATATGATCATTCAGCAGCTAAAGGACAGAGGATGCAGGATTACCAGACAGAGAAGGCTTTTGATTGACATTATTTTGGAATCAGATTGTGGCTGCTGTAAGGAAATTTATTATAAGGCTGTGAATGTGGATAAAAATATTGGCGTCGCCACAGTCTATCGTATGATTAATACCCTGGAGGAAATCGGAGCTATTAGCAGAAAGAATATGTATAAGATTGCCTGCTCAGAGATTTGCGAATGCAAAGAAGACGAGGCATGTATTGTCCGCCTGGATGATGACACGGAATATCATTTATCAGCGGAAAAATGGCATCATGTTATTCAGGCTGGCATGGAAGCAATGGGGTACTTAAATCATGGAAGAATTATATCTGTCTCAGCCAGAAAGTGTAACTGTAAAGCGGCAAAATGCTAAAACCAGAGATACAAAAAAGAATAAATCATCTGCTGCTTTGTCTGGAGGGCAACAGATTTTGACCCATCCCTGATTAGGGATGGGCTTTTTGTGCAGCAGCCTTTGTCTCCAAATGTGCGTAAGCAAATCAAGCAGGAGCTGGCTTGCCCGATTGCAGGATTCTGCGATGAGCGTTTGTGATTATTGTCTGATATAGATTCCCTGAGATTCGATAAAATCATCCAGCTCTGCCAGGGCGTCCTGCGCCCATGTTTCGGACAGAGACTCTGGTTCTTGTTCCTGGTTCTGTTTCTCTGTCTGGAAGCTCGTGTTTTCTTTGTCCATAAAAGCCCTCCTTTTGTGAAAATCAAGGTTGCAATAGCCAAAAAGGATCCTCCAGCCTTGGAGGACCCCCTTGTCTTCGTCTAAGAAAAGTATACCGGAAAAACCTGCTCTGGTCAAGAAAAAATGCACAAAATAGTTGAAAAACCAACCATAAAAATCCTCTTTTTTTCAATGAAAAAACAGTTGAATTTTGCAAATGATTTTAATATAATGAGGCACGTACGTAAAAGACAAATAAAATCTCTCAGAACACAAGAGAATGAGCAGAAGGAAAAGCCAAAAAATAATAAAGACAAGAGGTGTGAGACATATGGCGCAGAGAGATATGACGGTAGGAAATCCTGCCAGAATGATTATGAATTTTACAATCCCGGTATTTATTGGAAATGTCTTCCAGCAATTTTACAGCATGGTGGATACAATTATTGTTGGAAAATTTGTTGGTACTAAGGCATTGGCAGCAGTAGGAGCTACCGGAACTATCATGTTTTTGATTTTGGGATTTTTGATGGGAATGACAGCAGGCTTTACGGTTTTGACGTCCCAGAAATTTGGGGCAGGAGATTACTCTGCCATGAGGAAAACTGTGGGAACAGCGGCAGCTCTTTCAATAGCAGTTTCTATTCTTATGACAGTTGGAAGCATGCTTGGTATGAGAACGCTTTTGACCTTTATGAATACTCCGTCTGATATTTTTCAGGATGCGTATTCTTATATTATGATTATATGCGCGGGAATTGGAGCAACTGTACTCTATAATTTCCTGTCAGCAGTTTTGAGAGCGATCGGAAATAGCAAAACTCCGCTGTATTTTTTGATTCTGTCAGCGGTTTTGAATATTTTTCTAGATTTGCTTCTGATTATTGTATTCCATTTGGGAACAAGAGGAGCTGCCTATGCGACTGTGATTTCTCAGGGAGTTTCAGGACTTTTATGTCTGGTTTATATCATAAGGAAGGTTCCGATTCTCCATCTGAACCGTGAAGATTGGAGGACAGACGCCCATTTGGCAAAAATCGAGCTGTCAATAGGCCTGCCTATGGCCTTTCAGTATTCAATAACTGCTATTGGCTCTATGATGGTACAGTCCTCCTTAAATATGCTTGGCTCTTTGTCTGTAGCCGCATTTACTGCTGCAAACAAGATAGAGTGTATTGTAACGCAGGCTTATGTTGCTTTGGGAACAACCATGGCTACCTACTGCGCGCAGAATATGGGAGCAGGCAAAATCCCGAGAATTCGCCAGGGCTTTTTTGCTGCTAACATGATTGGAATTACGTATGCGGTGATTACCGGAGCAGCGGTGCTTGTTGGAGGAAAATATCTGACTTATCTGTTCCTGTCAGGAGATGTGAGCGAGGTCATCGGTCAAGTAGATATTTATCTGCACTGTACAGCGTTTTTCTTTATTCCCCTGAATTTTGTCAATGTATTCAGGAATGGGATTCAGGGAATGGGCTATGGTCTTCTCCCCATGACAGCGGGTGTGGCAGAGCTTGTAGGACGAGGAGTGACTGCTGTTATTGCGGCTCATTATAAGAGCTTTGTAGGAGTGTGTATGGCAAACTCCGTAGCATGGGTTCTGGCAGGAGGACTGTTGATTATTATGTATTACTTTGTGATTCATCAGCAGGAAGTGCGTTTTGGAATAAAAACTCCGAAAAAGGCTCTGAGCAGACAAAAATTTGTTGCAAAAGTGAAAAAGAGCATGGTATAATAAAATAAAAATGTTGCTGTAGTGAACAGTAACCATGAAATTTCGGCGGCACTGCGGAAACTCGGCAGTGCCTTTTTTTGCAATAAGGTTGATGGATGGAAGAATTTATCGTTATTATTCATCTGCGTTCACAGCAGCAATTTATCCTCTGAAAAAGGAGAGAAAAAACAAATGCTGAAAATCAAAAATTATGTGAAAGTAAAAAGCCTTGAGGAGGCTTATGAGCTTCTTCAGAAAAGAGGCTCCTGTATCCTGGGAGGGATGCTTTGGCTGAAAATGTCGGACAGGAGAGTTTCTGTGGCCATAGATCTGTGCGAGCTTGGGCTGGATGGGATTTATGAGACAGAAGAGGAATATCAGATTGGCTGCATGACCTCTCTTCATGAGCTGGAAAAAAATGAAAGTCTGAATTCCTATACACAGGGAGCGCTGAGGGAAAGCCTGCGCCACATTGTGGGAGTGCAGTTCAGAAACTGCGCCACTGTGGGAGGAAGCATTTATGGCAGATACGGCTTTTCTGATGTTCTGACAGTTTTTATGGGAATGAATACAGAGATAGAGCTTTATCACGCCGGGAGAATTGCGCTGGAGGAGTTTGCAAAGGGAGGCTTTCAGAAGGACATCCTGGTGCGTGTGATCGTAAAAAAATGTCCGCTGAAGATGGTCTATTTAAGCCAGAGAAATACAAAAACAGATTTTCCGGTTCTCACCTGCTGTGCTTCACTGATAGATAAGACGCCTCGCACAGTAATAGGAGCAAGACCCTACAGAGCAGCCATTATGGAAGATACACAGGGAATTATGAAGAGCTTTATTTGTATGAATGAAAGGGAAAGGCTGGAAGCAGCAGAGAGCTTTTCAGAATATGTATCTGAACATGTTCATACAGACAGCAATCTCAGGGGCTCAGCGCAGTATCGCAGTCATCTGGCTGGTATTTTGACCGGAAGAGCCTGGAGGCAGATAGGAGGAATGGCAGATGAGAACTGAATTCATATTAAATGGAAAAAAGGTTCAGGCAGAGATTGAACCGGATATACTTCTTTTAGACCTGCTTCGGAGACTGGGATGCCTGAGCGTAAAGAGAGGCTGTGAGACGGCCAACTGCGGCTTATGCACTGTGCTTATGGAAGATAAGCCTGTGCTTTCCTGCAGCATTCTTGCTGCTCGCGCAGAGGGGAAACGAATTGTTACTATGGAGGGAATGCAGAGAGAGGCGGAGGAATTTGGCGCTTTTCTCTCTGACGAGGGAGCAGAGCAATGCGGCTTTTGCAATCCCGGATTTATAATGAATGTGTTTGCTATGCTTAAGGAATTGGATGACCCCTCTGATGAAGAAATCAAAGAATATTTGGCAGGAAATCTGTGCAGATGCTCAGGATTTGTGGGACAGAGCAGAAGTATACGTAAATTTCTCTCTTATAAAAAAGACAAGGAGGCAGGAATATGAAGCAGTATGTAAATCAACCGGTGCGAAAGCTGGACGCCATGGCGCTGGTAACTGGAAAGCCGGTGTATACGAACGACCTCGCTTCTATGGATTGTCTGATTGTAAAGGTGCTTAGAAGTCCTCATGCGCATGCCTTGATTGAGGATATTAACACCCAGGCAGCCGAGAAGGTTCCTGGGATTGTCTGCATTGGTACCTACAAGGATGTACCGCATAAGCGCTTTACAATGGCAGGACAGACAGCGCCGGAGATGAGTCCCTATGATCGGTTGATTCTTGACAAAAGAGTTCGTTATGTGGGAGACGCAGTTGCCATTGTGGCAGGAGAGACCGAACAGGCAGTGGATACTGCACTGAAAAGAATTAAGGTAAAATATCAGGTCCTTGAGGCAGTTCTGGATCCTCATGAGGCAAAGGATGGTTCTATTCTGGTGCATCCTGAGGAGGATTGGGAAGCAAAGGTTCCGGTAGGCGGGGATAATAAGAGAAACCTCTGCGCATCTGGAACAGAGGAGAGCGGAAATGTCGAGGAGGTTCTGGCCTCCTGTCCCCATGTGATAGACGCGGTTTACACAACAAAGGCAAACCAGCAGGCAATGATGGAACCCTTTTCTACCTATTGCTATAAGGACTATTTTGGGAGGCTTTGTGTTGTTGACTCCACGCAGATTCCCTTTCATGTGAGACGAATACTGGGAACAGCGCTGGATATTCCTTCCTCTAAAATCAGGGTTATCAAGCCAAGAATCGGTGGAGGCTTTGGAGCTAAGCAGACGCTTGTGTCAGAGGTGTATCCTGCATGGGTAACCTGGAAAACCGGAAGACCTTCAAAAATGATTTATTCCCGATATGAAAGCCAGATCTGCTCTACACCGAGACATGCAATGGAGATTCGGGTGCGCATGGGTGCGGATGAAAATGGAATTGTCAGAGCGATTGATCTCTATACGCTTTCCAATACAGGCGCTTATGGAGAGCATGGCCCTACAACTGTGGGGTTGAGCGGACACAAATCTATTGCTCTGTATCGTCATCTGGATGCGTATCGCTTTTCCTATGATGTGGTCTACACAAACCGGATGTCAGCAGGAGCCTATCGAGGCTATGGGGCCACGCAGGGAATCTTTGCTGTGGAATGTGCGGCAGATGAGCTGGCGCATCAGATGGGAATGGATCCCCTGCGCATCAGAGAACTGAATATGCCCCTGCAGGGGCAGCCGCTTCATGCTTACGGAGATGTGGATATAGCAGAAAGCTGTACCATGGACAAGTGTCTGGCGAGGGCAAAGGAAATGATTGGCTGGAATGAAAAATATCCTCGAAAAGATATGGGCAATGGAAAGGTCAGAGGAATAGGGGCAGCTATGGCTATGCAGGGATCTTCGATTGCAAGGGTTGATGTGGGAAGCGCAAATCTGAAGCTGAATGAGGACGCCTCCTATACACTGAATATTGGCTGCGCAGATATGGGAACCGGGTGCGACACCATTCTTGCGCAGATGGCAGCAGATTGTCTGGGAACGCCTCTGGAGAACATTGTGGTGTTTGGGGTTGACACGGACATTTCTCCGTATGATTCTGGCTCCTATGCTTCTGCGACCACTTATACCACAGGAAATGCAGTTGTGCGCGCCTGCGAGGCTATGTCTGAGGCCATCCGCAGACTTGGGGCAGAGATGTTGGAGGTTGATTTTGAGGCTACCTTCTTTGACGGAGCATATGTGACCAGCGGTTCCCAAAAGATATCCTTAGAGGAGATTGCTCTGAAGGGCTGCTGTGGAAACTGCCGGGAATTGAATGTGACAAGGACCTTTTCTTCACAAATCTCTCCGCCTCCTTTTATGGTCGGTATTGCTGAGGTGGAGGTAGATACAGAGACAGGAAGCGTTGAGGTTCTGGATTATGCGGCAGTGGTGGACTGTGGGACTCCTGTGAATCCGAATCTGGCAAGAGTACAGACCGAGGGAGGAATTGCACAGGGAATCGGTATGGCGCTTTTTGAGGAAATCCGCTATAACGACAAGGGACAGATGCTCAATAATTCTTTTATGCAGTATAAGATACCGAGCCGTATGGACATCGGAAGGGTACGGGTGGAGTTTGCTCCGAGTTATGAGCCAAGCGGACCTTTTGGAGCAAAATCCATCGGAGAGCTGGTGATCGATACGCCCTGTCCGGCGATTGCCAACGCGATTTATAATGCAGTGGGAATCCGCATCCGGGAGCTTCCTATCACGCCAGAGAAAATAGCAATGGGAATATTGGAAAAAAAGAGAAAATCAAGATAAAAAGACTGTGAGAGGGTGAGTGGATTGAAGAAAAACAAGAATTGGAAATGGCTCTCCTGGATTCTCATCATGATTCTGCTGGCAACGGCAGCTCCTGTGTGGGGGTATGAGTTTTCTCAGGATACAGAAGAGGAAATAGAAACCATCTGGGAAGTTATCCATGAGAATCCCCTATGTGGAGGAGAAGGAACCCGGATTGTTGAAAAGGAGATTCCAAAGAGTGATACAGACGCAAAGACAGATACTCCTTCTGTCTATCGCTCCGGAGGAGTGCCCTATTTTAAAACGATTGAGGCGGCAGCAGGATATTTCAGAAAATGCATGACAAACCGCGTGAATGAAATATCCCTGGCAGTAGATACTACAGATGAGCAGGTTATCGATGACATTACGAGTATCTACCAGAAGGCTCTTACATATGAAGCAAATGGAAAAGCAAATGAGGGAGACTATCTTCGCTTTAACTATGGCTATATTTATTGTGCAGATACAAGAGTAAATTCAGACACAAAGGTCAGATGGACGCTCAATTATACGGTCTACTATTATACGACTCTGGAGCAGGAAAAGGAGTTAGAGCAAAGGATTCATCAGGTGCTTAATGAACTTCATGTCCAAAGCCTTGGAGAATATGACAGAATCAAGGCGATTTATGATTATATCTGTCAGAATGTAGAATATGACAGGGGAAGCTATCCAAACTATTCTGGAGAAAATGTGCGAAATCCAAATGCAAGCCCTCATATCAGTCTGGAAACATACATGGCCTCAAAGGGACTGTTTACGGCTTATAATGCTATGATAAAGAAGAAGGCAGTCTGCCAGGGCTATGCAGCTCTCTTATACCGAATGCTGACAGAATGCGGTGTTCAGAACCGCATTATTCTTGGTACAAGCTATGGAGAGGCACATGCCTGGAATCTGGTTCGCATGGGAAATCTGTATTACAATGCAGACAGCACCTGGGATCGCCAGGAGACCAGTTATGCTTATTTTATGAAGCCTCAGAATGAATTTCTAAATCATATCAGAAATTCTACTGTAAAGGGGAATCAGATGGACTATACATCTGAGAGTTTTCAGAACGAATTTCCCACAGCAGGAGCTACGTCTCTTCCTGTCTCCCAGATAACGCTTGCCTCTGACAAGAATGTATATGCCTATACAGGGAAGGCAATAAAGCCTCAGGTAGAGGTGCCGGGTCTTACAGAGGGAATTGATTATAAAATCACTTATAAGGACAATGTAAAACCTGGAACAATGAGCATTCTTGTAGAGGGAATTGACTCCTGTCTGGGAAGAAAAACGATTTACTGCAGAATTTATCAGATGCCGGCTTTGGAAATTCCTGCAAATCTTCGTCAGATCAACCAGACTACTTCAGCTATTCGTCTGGCATGGGAGGAAGTAGAGAATGCCACAGGTTATCTGATATATCGTTATGACACAGCGCAAAAAAAATATGTGAGGTGTGCAAAAGTAAAAGGAAATCAATATGTTTTTAAGGGAACGGGCATTAAACCTGGAACAGCCTATCAGTTTGTTGTGCTTCCCTATTACCAGAAAACAATTGTCTATGAAGGTAAAAAAAATGTATTAATTTCCTATGGAGGTAAGAGTAAAAGCGCAGCGGTTGTCACCAGACCATCGGCCCCTGTGTTGACCTCTGTCAAAAAATCGGGGAGCAGCCTTTATGCTGTGTGGAAAAGACTCAGTGCATGTACAGGTTATCAGGTTCAGATATCCACAAGCTCCAAGTTCTCTTCTAACACAACGCGAAGTATTTTGGTGCAGAAAAACACCATTGTACAACAAAAAATATCTGCACTTAATGGAAAAAAACTCAAAAAAAATACGCGCTATTACATAAGAGTACGTGCATACAAAAAATCAGGAAATGTCCGCTATACAGGAGCCTGGAGCAAGGTTATATCTGTGATATATCGCTGATTTTTCGTATAGATAGAGGAGAAAAATGGAGGAAAGAAAAATGAATGCAGCAAGAAAAAAACTTTTGACAGGACTGGCCTTTGCCCTTGCCTTGTCAGCATTGCTTTCGGTGCTGGTATCAGCGTCTGAAGCAGAGGAGACTTTGCCAAGTATGTACGCTACCTTCTGGGCGCTCATACCACCTATTGTGGCAATAGCACTGGCATTGATTACAAAAGAGGTTTACAGCTCTTTGTTTGTAGGAATTCTGGTAGGAGGCCTGTTCTATTCTGGCTTTACCTTTGAGGGAACCATTCTTCATATTTATCAGGACGGCTTTGTGGGTGTTTTGTCAGATGCCTATAATGTAGGAATCCTTGTCTTTCTGGTGATTTTGGGAACTATGGTGTGTCTGATGAATAAGGCAGGAGGCTCCGCTGCCTTTGGAAGGTGGACCAGTGAGAAAATCAAGGGACGTGTGGGCGCACAGCTTGCCACGATTGCCCTTGGAGTATTGATCTTTATTGATGATTATTTTAATTGCCTGACAGTTGGAAGCGTAATGCGTCCTGTGACAGACAAGCATAAGATTTCCAGAGCAAAGCTTGCTTATCTGATTGATGCTACTGCAGCGCCGGTGTGTATTATTGCTCCGATCTCTTCCTGGGCAGCTGCGGTCAGCGGCTTTGTGGAGGGAGAAGATGGTCTTTCCATTTTTGTGAGAGCTATTCCATACAACTATTATGCTCTTTTAACCATTATTATGATGATTGGAATTGCTGTTATGAAGATGGAATATGGTCCCATGGCAGTGAATGAGAAAAATGCAGTGAAGGGGGATCTTTTCAGCGCAAAAAAAGGAAAATCAGGTGTGCTTCCAGAGGATACCAATCCAAAGGGAAAGGTCATAGACCTTCTGATCCCGATTGTCAGTCTGATCATTTGCTGTGTAATCGGAATGATTTACACAGGAGGATTCTTCCAGGGAGAGGACTTTGTAACTGCTTTTTCACAGAGCGATGCTTCTGTAGGGCTTGCGCTTGGAAGCTTTTTTGCCATGATTATTACCATTATTCTGTATCTGGTTCGCAGGGTACTTTCCTTCAGCGATTGCATGGGATGTCTTCCAGAGGGATTTAAGGCTATGGTGCCGGCTATTTTGATTCTGACCTTTGCCTGGACCTTAAAGGCAACGACAGACAGCCTGGGAGCAAGGGAATTTGTGGCAGAAGCCGTGAAATCTATGTCAGGGAACTTTTTGAATCTTCTTCCTGCTCTGATTTTCCTGATTGGCTGCGGTCTTGCTTTTGCTACCGGAACTTCATGGGGAACCTTTGGTATTTTGATCCCGATTGTGGTAGAGGCCTTTATAGAGGTAGATTCTACTTTGATGATTATTGCCATTTCTGCCTGTATGGCAGGCGCTGTGTGCGGAGACCATTGCTCTCCGATTTCAGACACAACCATTATGGCTTCTGCAGGAGCGCAATGTGACCATGTGAACCATGTATCTACACAGCTTCCCTATGCGCTGACTGTGGCAGCTGTTTCCTTTGTTACATATATAATAGCAGGCTTTGTAAAGAGTGCATGGATTGCCCTCCCGATCGGAATTGTGCTGATGCTTGGTGTTCTGTTCGTGATAAAGCTGACGATTGGAAAAAGCATAGAAGCCTGAAAATGCCTGGTGTATGCAGCAATCATAAGTTTATATGTTTACGCCCTTGACAGTTTTTGTCAAGGGCGTTTATTTTTTATATTTTTTGAGAAATCGTATATTTCCTCCTTGTATAGAGAATCATTCTAATAGATCGCTGCACAGACAGTGCTGCCTGCTGTGACAGATGTGCAATGCGGTACGAATATCCAAGGATGATAGGAGGATTCTTAAGATGGCGCTGAATAAAGTTGAAATCTGCGGTGTAAACACGGCAAAGCTTCCTGTTTTGAGCCATGAGGAGAAGGAAGAACTGTTCCGAAGAATACGGGAAGGAGATGAACGGGCCAGAGAATTATATATTAAAGGAAATCTGAGGCTTGTGCTGAGTGTGATTAAGAGATTCCAGAACAGCAATGAAAATCCAGACGATTTGTTTCAGATTGGATGCATTGGACTTATTAAGGCGATTGATAACTTTGATACCACGCTGGGAGTGAAATTTTCTACCTATGCGGTCCCTATGATTATCGGAGAAATCCGCCGCTTTCTCAGAGACAACAACTCTATACGAGTAAGCCGCTCCCTTCGGGACATTGCCTATAAGGCAATTTATGCCAGAGAAAACTACAGGAAGGAGCATTTAAAGGAGCCTACGATTACAGAGCTTGCAGAGGAAATCGGAATAGAAAAGGAAATGATAGTTTATGCCATGGATGCGATTCAAAATCCGGTAAGTCTATATGAGCCGGTTTATACAGAAGGAGGAGATACGCTGTATGTTATGGACCAGATTAGTGATAAGAAGAACAGGGAAGACAGGTGGATAGAGGATTTGTCTCTGAGAGAGGCTTTGTCCAGACTGAATGACAGAGAGAAACATATTATTGAACTTCGCTTTTACGAAGGAAGAACGCAGATGGAGGTTGCAGAGGAAATCGGAATTTCCCAAGCTCAGGTAAGCCGGCTTGAAAAAAATGCCCTGAAAAATATGAAAAATTATCTCAGAGCCTGACAGAAGTACCATGCAGCTGTTTTCAGTATTTGCGGTTTACACGTTTTTGCTTTATTGCAGCTTGCTCATTGAATGGATGTCCAGAGGACATCTATTCAATGGGCTGCCTGTTTGCAGCAGGAGCGTCGAATATCTGTAATTGCTTACAGATGAACGTAACGCAGCTGCGCTTATCGGACTCATTTTTTTTTACATTTTTCTTCTTGAAGTTCTACAAGAATAATGTCTGTTCCTATTTGCCGAATACATTCCCATGGAATAATAAACTCACAGTCACGGCAAAAACATCCCCAGAATTTAGCGCCTCCTGGTACAATCAGAGCTGTAAGACGTCCTGTTTTGCAGTCAAAATCTACGTCTATAGGACAGCCCAGAGACTTACAGGTACAGATGTTAATAACCTCTTTTTGACGAAGCTCGCAGACTCGCATAAAAAATACCTTTTTTCAGAAAATATGCGGGAAGTTCGGTTGACATGACAAGAAAATGTGAAGTATACTTAAGTTAACGTATCAAGCAAGTCTCTCGCTTCAATTTCGCAGAGAAATAAGCGGTGAGTGGGGGACTTGCTTGTCTTAGAAGGGGTGAGGACCCCTTCTGAGAAGCTGCGATAGCAGCTATACGGTTATGAGCAAGCAGCGAAGCGGATTGCGAATTTCCGCTTGACTAAATCTGGAAAGGAGAATCTTCTGTGAGATGTCCATATTGTAACCAGGATAACACCCGTGTGGTGGATTCCAGACCCGTAGAGGATACGAACTCAATCCGCAGACGCAGAATGTGCGATGTATGCGGAAGGCGGTTTACAACCTATGAAATGATAGAAGCGATTCCGCTGATTGTGATTAAAAAGGATGAAAAAAGGGAAGAGTATGACCGCTCAAAGCTCCAGGGAGGAATCCTGAGAGCCTGCTACAAGCGTCCTGTTTCTATTGAGCAAATTGATTCTATTGTGGATTTTATAGAATCAGAAATCTTCAATATGGAAGAGCGAGAGATTCCAAGCTCAAGAATCGGGGAGCTTGTCATGGAAAAGCTTAAGAATCTGGATGCAGTGGCTTATGTGCGCTTTGCCTCTGTATACAGGGAATTTAAGGATGTTAATACTTTTATGGAGGAACTGAAAAAGTTTTTGGAATAGCAGCACGTATTGACGTACTGGCACAGGGCTGAAGCAGCTTTCGATACTTCAGCCGCACAGGTGGAAAATCTTTATGACAGAACAAGGCCGTATTAAGAAAAGCTGATGCAGTACATGGTGATATTTGTATGTGCAGTGCATCAAGCGGCCTTGTTCTTTGTGCCTGTGTTTTACTCTTATCGGGTTCTTCTGGGGCTGACAGGAAAGACGAGAGTGATGGAGGTTCCCTCTCCCAGATGGCTGCACAGGTGAAGCTTTGCTTCATGAAGAGCAGCTCCATGCTTGACAATAGAAAGCCCAAGTCCGGTTCCTCCGGTAGCTCTTGAGTGACTCTTATCCACTCTGTAGAAACGCTCAAAGATTCGCTCCTGGTCGCCTTCAGCAATGCCGATGCCATTGTCTGTTATGCACCAGGATACTGTGTGTGAAGAGGGAGAGATTTCCACATGAACATGTCCCTCAGGGCCAGTATAACGGATGGCATTATCCATGAGATTAAAAAACATTTCATATAAAATCTGACAGTTTCCATAAATAAAAGCGCATGTTCCGCTTAAACTCACGGAGATTTTCTTTTTTGCCGCCTGAATGGCAAGGTCTTTTTTAACGTTTTGCGTAAGCTCAAAAATATCAATATTTTCAAAAGGCATGTTTTCGGCTCCTTCATCGAGCTTGGAGAGCTGGATGATATCATTGACCAGGTTTGTGAGCCTCTGAGCTTCGTGGTGAATACGACCTGCAAATTCCGGGATATCTTTTTCCTGTACCATGCCGTTTTCCATAATTTCAGCATACCCGGAGATAGACATCAGAGGAGTTTTCAGTTCATGAGAAACATTGGCGGAAAATTCTCTGCGAACCATTTCCACTTCTCTGCGCTGAAGATGATACATGAGAAACGCAAGAAGCAGAAAAAGGAGAATCATCACGACCAGAAAGCCAGCCAACATAAGCAGAAGCACGCTTCCGCTTGTCTGGGAAACACGCAGAACCATGTGATTATTCAGAAGAAGCGCATAATAAAAGGTTTGCCTTGACAGGGTTTCCGAATAGCGGACAGTTTCCCAGGAGCCTTCCTTTTGCGCCTGAATGAATTCTGGTCTGTTCCCGTGGTTTTCCATGGTGTCAGCGTCCTGGAAGGAATCGTACAGCACAGTTCCGTCCTTGTCAATCAGCGTGATTCTGCTGCTGGAAGCCTCATCCAGAGGAAAATCAAAGATTTCCGGCCCAGAGACTTCAATGGAATATTTAAGATATATACATTCATTTTGTACGCTGTTTTTCATAAAAGCATTGGAATTTCGATACATCAGAATACTGGCTGTGCAGAAAAGCAAAAGTACGCTGATAATCAGAAGTATGCTGACTTTATGAAGCAGATTTAGTTTCATGAAGGCGTTCCTCCTATCCGGTATCCCACTCCGCGTACCGTTTCAATCAGTGAAGAGGAGTGAGGAAGCTTTTGCCGGAGCGTGCGGATATGTACGTCCACAGTGCGGGTTCCTCCGTCAAAATCATAGCCCCAGACATGCTCCAGAAGCTGGTCTCTGGAGAGAACAATTCCCTGGTTTTCGAGAAGATATTGAAGGAGCTGGAACTCCTTTTTGGTAAGAGAAACACTTACCCCACAATCCAGAACCAGATGTCTGGATACAGAGACAGCAAGGTCATGGAATTGAAGCTCCCTGTCAGATTTCTGCTCACAGCGGCGCAGAACAGCCTTGACCCTGGCAATGAATTCCATCATGCCAAAGGGCTTGGTAATGTAATCGTCTGCTCCATCCTCCAGACCCTTAACCTTGTCAAATTCAGAGCTTTTGGCTGTTACCATGATAACAGGCACATGTCTGGATAAGGGGCTGGATTTGAGCCTTTTCAAAATGGTATAACCGTCTTCTCCGGGAAGCATAATATCCAGAAGAATCAGATGGGGAACTTCCTGTTCAAGAGCCTCAAACAGCTCTGCTTTGCAGCTCATACCTTTTGCCTGATAGCCAGTAGACTGCAGGGTATAGAGGAGCAGCTCCCGAATATTTCGATCATCCTCCACACAATAAATCAACATAAAAACACTCCTTTGTCAAAAGAAGCCGGAGCAGAAATTACCGGCTCTTGTGTGTAATTGTTACTGTTCACTGCGTTCACCGCAACACGCTTCGCGATGCACAGAAATACCGCAAAATGCGGCATTTCGCGCCGATTGTCTCGGGATTTTCGTACCAAAGGCACGAAAACACCTCGCGGAATAGTCCCCGTGAACAGTAACGTGTAATTTTACAGTTAGTATAAAGGGTTTTAACGTATCAAGCAAGTCTCCCGCTTCAATTTCGCAGAGAAATAAGCAGTAAGAGGGGGACTTGCTTGTCTCAGAAGGGGTGAGGACCCCTTCTGAGAAGCTGCGACAGCAGCTATACGGTTATGAGCAAGCAGCGAAGCGGATTGCGAATTTCCGCTTGACGGGGCTTGGCAAGAAAAAACTAAAGGCTTCTTCCTGCATTGCAGACATAGGAAGCAATATTAGAGCAATGGGCGGCTGCGCGCTCCAGACTGGTGGTGATATCTGTGAGAATAAAACCCATTTCTACTGTACAGAGTCCATCTCTAAGTCTCTGGATATGCTGCCTTTTCATGGAAAGCCCAAGCTTTTCAAGCTCTGTTTCCATGGGCTCTATATGAGAAGCAAGTTCTATGCTCTGCGTTTCCAGAGTCTGATAAGTCATTTTCAGGATTTCGCTCATAGTCTTTGTCATGGTCAGAAGCTCCTCCTTTGCCTGCTGGGAAAAGGAAAGTCCCTTTTCGTGGATTTCTCTGGCTGATTTTACAATCAAAAGAGAATGATCTGAAATCCTTTCTAAATCTGCTAGAGATTGAAGAAGAATCGTTAAGGTATGACTGTCTTCGGAACTGAGACTTTTTCCGCTGAGCATAAGCAGATACTGGCTCAGCTCTGTCTCATAATGATCCAGCTTATCCTCCAGAAGAGTAACGGAGGCTGCCTGCTCCTCATTGTAGCCTGTGGAGAGAAGCTCCATGGCAAGACGAAGGCTGGCTTCCGCGTCCTCTGCCATAATCAGGGCAGCATGATGGCTGTGTTCCATGGCAAGCGCAGGAGTATCCAGAAAACGAACATCAAGGTATGGAAGCTCTGGCTTTGCTAAGAAGCGCGTATCAGAATGGCTGTCGCGGATGGTAAGAACAGCGAGCTTCTCCAATACCTTTGAAAAAGGAAGCAGGAGAAGGGTAGCAAATATGTTGAAGGCTGTATGAATAACAGCGATACCTGCGACACCGGCAGTATCCTGAAGAAAGTCAAAATGGATCACAGCATTTGTGAGATAAAAAAGAATCATAAAGGTAATAGTTCCGATAACATTAAAATACAGATGCACCATAGCTGCGCGGCGGGCATTTTTATTTGCTCCAATAGCAGAGAGCAGGGCAGTGACACAGGTTCCGATATTCTGCCCCATGATAATCGGAAGAGCAGCGCCGTAAGTGACGGCGCCTGTAGCGCACAATGCCTGGAGAATTCCTACAGATGCAGAGGAACTTTGAATAATTGCGGTCAGAACAGTACCTGCAAGAAGTCCAAGCACAGGGTTGGAGAAGGCTGTCAGGATTCCGGTAAATTCCGGCACATCTGCTAATGGCTTTACAGAGGAACTCATGGTGTCCATACCGAACATAAGTATAGAAAAGCCAAGCAAAATAGAGCCAATATCTTTCTTTTTCTGACTTTTGCTGAACATATAGAAGATAATGCCAATCAGAGCCAGAATCGGAGAAAAGGAGGTGGGCTTTAAAAGCTGAAGAAAAAAGCTGTCTCCTTCGATTCCTGTAAGGCTCAAAATCCAGGATGTGATGGTAGTACCGATATTTGCACCCATAATGATGCTCACTGCCTGGGACAGCTTCATGATTCCAGAATTTACAAATCCCACAACCATAACAGTGGTTGCTGAGGAGGACTGTATAATGGCAGTTACAGCTGCTCCGAGAAGCACACCCTTGAGAGGAGTGGATGTGAGGTTTTCAAGAATTTGTTCCAGCCGTCCTCCAGAGAGCTTGGATAAGCCGTCTCCCATGACGCTCATGCCAAACAGAAAAAATGCGAGGCCTCCGATAAAGGTTAACATTGTAAAAAAATCCATAAAATCCTCCTTCAATGTATGTACAGAAATCATTCTGCACGCTTAGTTTTGTTAATTTTAGAAAAAGTATGTAAAATCTGTGAATGTGAAATGTTAAATTTATGTAAAATCTGAGAAAAAGAGGAATAATTGACAAAGAAGGAGGAAAATGTGGCAGCCACTTTCCGGGCTTATCGCATAAAAAAACGGATGTCTCCCTGTGAGGAGACACCCGTTAAAGCAGTGTGCTGTAAGAAATGGAAGCCTTGGCAAGGATTAGACAATACCCTGTGCCTTCATAGCATCAACGACTTTCTCAAAGCCTGCGATATTTGCGCCTACAACATAGTTGTCAGGCATATCATAGCGCTTGGAAGCCTCGTCAACCTTCTTAAAGATATCCTTCATAATCTGATGAAGCTTTTCATCGACTTCTTCTGCACTCCAGGACAGTCTCATGGAGTTCTGAGACATCTCCAGGGCTGAGGTGGCAACGCCGCCGGCATTTGCTGCCTTTCCTGGCATAAAGAGAATTCCCTGGCTCATAACAAACTCGGTTGCTTCCAGAGTAGTCGGCATATTTGCACCCTCTGCAATATACTTGCAGCCGTTTGCAGCCAGAATCTTAGCGCCTTCAAGATCCAGCTCATTCTGAGTAGCGCATGGCAGATATACGTCGCATGGAATGGTCCAGATTCCAGTTCCCTCTGTGTATACAGAGCCTGGAACGCGCTGTGCATATTCCTTGATTCTTCCGCGCTCTACTTCTTTAATCTGCTTTACAACATCCAGGTTAATACCGGCAGGGTCATAAATGTAGCCGTTGGAATCGTTCATGGCAACAACCTTTGCACCGAGCTGAGTTACCTTTTCCACAGCATAGATGGCAACATTTCCGGAGCCTGTGACAACAACCGTCTTTCCAGCAGGAGAATCTCCGTGCGCCTTCATGATTTCATCCAGCATATAAACAACGCCGTAGCCTGTAGCCTGGGTACGAATCAGAGAACCGCCGTAGGTCAGTCCCTTTCCGGTCAGAACGCCCTCGTACAGACCTCTGCAGCGCTTATACTGTCCGAACAGATAACCGATTTCGCGTCCGCCTACTCCGATGTCTCCGGCAGGAACGTCAGTGTCAGCGCCAATGTATTTGCAAAGCTCAGTCATAAAGCTCTGGCAGAAGGCCATGATTTCTCTGTCTGATTTTCCTTTTGGATCAAAATTGGAGCCGCCTTTGCCGCCTCCGATAGGAAGACCTGTCAGGGAGTTTTTGAAAATCTGCTCAAAGCCAAGGAATTTCAGAATGCTCTGGTTTACAGACGGATGGAAACGAAGTCCTCCCTTGTATGGTCCGATTGCGCTGTTGAACTGGATGCGGTATCCCTTGTTCACCTGTACGGTACCTTTGTCATCTACCCACGGAACACGGAAGGAAATGATTCTTTCCGGCTCAACCAGACGCTCCAGGATAGAAAGTCTGCGATATTCTTCCTCATTTCTTTCGATAACTACCTTAAGGGAGTCCAGGACTTCCTTGACAGCCTGATGGAACTCAGGCTCGTTTGGGTTCTGTGCTACGACTCTTGCGTAAACTTCTTCTGTGTAAGACATTACTTAGTCCTCCTAATCCACTTATTATTCAAAGCTTATTGAAATCATCTACCCGGAAAGTACCGGGGAAAAGCATCTGTTATCCGTTCAGATACTTTTTTCGCACCTATTATACACTAATGTGTTAAAAAAGAAAAGTGTTTTTTTAGAAATAAGAGGTTACGATTACGGATTTTAAGGAAAATATAATCCTATCAAATGCTGGACTGGACTCAATGGAAAAAAAATGCTATAATAAAAAAGAATTTGAAAAACGATATTCATCAGGAATATAGAAGAGGAGGGGGCTTCTGAGAAAAGATGAAAAATTAAGAGCAGAAAGGGGAATAAAAAAATGTCTGGATTTAATATGAAAGTAACACCAGAACTGGAGAGGCTGACAGATGTATGTGTGTCTCACACTTCTCTGGACAGCAGCTTCTATGCAAAATATGAAGTGAAGAGAGGCCTGAGAGATTTGAACGGAAAGGGAGTTCTTGCGGGACTGACCCAGGTTTCCAATATTCAGGCTGTGAAGAACGTAGATGGAAAAGAAGTACCCTGCGAGGGTAAGCTTTCCTATAGAGGCTATGATATCAAGGATCTTACCAGGGGGTTTTTGGAAGAAGGACGGCTTGGGTTTGAGGAAATCACGTATCTTCTTGTATTTGGAGTGCTTCCCGGAAAATCTGAGCTGAAGGCCTTTAAAAAGCTTTTGGCAAACCAGAGATCTCTGCCCAGAAATTTTGTGAGGGATGTAGTGATGAAAGCTCCTTCCAAGGATATCATGAATGCACTTTCCAGATGCGTACTTACACTGTATTCTTATGATTCTAATCCGGACGATATTTCTCTTCCGAATGTACTCAGGCAGTGTCTGAATTTAATCAGTGTTTTTCCAATGCTGGCAGTCTATGCCTATCAGGCATACAATCACTATGAAAAGGGAAAGAGCCTTTATATTCATAATCCCAAAAAGGATTTGTCAACAGCAGAGAATATTTTAAGAATGCTTCGGCCGGATAAGAAATATACGCCTCTCGAGGCAACCATTCTGGATTTGGCTCTTGTTATTCACATGGAGCATGGCGGCGGAAATAATTCTACGTTTACCACGCACGTTGTATCTTCTTCTGGCACAGATACCTATTCTGCGATTGCGGCAGCGCTTGGCTCCCTGAAGGGACCAAAACATGGAGGCGCCAATATCAAGGTGGTGAGCATGTTTGAAGAGATGAAGAAGGAAGTCAAGGACTGGGAAGACGAAGAAGAAGTTAAGGCTTATTTAAGACGTCTTCTCCATAAGGAGGCCTTTGACAGAAGAGGCTTGATTTATGGTATGGGACACGCCGTATATTCCATCTCAGATCCTCGTGCAGAGGTGTTCAAGGGACTCGTGGAGCGTCTCGCAAAAGAGAAGGGGCGTATGAAGGATTATGGTCTGTACAATATGGTGGAGCGTCTGGCTCCGCAGGTGATTGCAGAGGAACGCAAGATCTATAAAGGCGTCAGTGCAAATGTGGACTTTTACAGCGGCTTTGTGTACAGCATGCTTAATCTTCCAATAGAACTGTATACGCCCATGTTTGCCATTGCACGTATTGTAGGATGGAGCGCTCATAGAATGGAAGAGCTTATCAATACAGACAAGATTATCCGTCCTGCCTATAAGAATGTTCTGGAGGACGCCGTTTACAAACCTCTGAATGAGCGTTAAAATAATCAAAAACATAGGGAGATATTGCATGTTTCGTTGCTTTTTTCCGGACGCATGTGCCGATTCAACTTATGAAATCGATTTTCAAAGCCTTTACACGGAAGGATACAGGGGAATTCTGTTTGACATTGACAATACGCTGGTGCCTCACGGGGCGCCGGCAGACAAAAGGGCAAGGGCTTTGTTTGCCAAGCTTCAGGATATGGGGTTTCAGTATTGTTTTTTATCAAACAACCAGAAGGAGAGAGTGGCTCCTTTTGCAGAAGCGGTTGGAGGGCTGTACATAGAAAATGCCCATAAGCCGTCCACAAAAAATTATCTCAGAGGCATGAAGCTTATGGGAACGGACTGCTGTAATACGATCTTTGTGGGAGATCAGCTTTTTACGGATGTATATGGGGCCAAGAGAGCAGGAATACGGAATATACTTGTAAAGCCTATTCATCCCAAAGAAGAAATTCAAATCGTCTTAAAACGTTATTTGGAGAAAATTGTATTATACTTTTACTATAAGGAGGGGCAGAAATGAATCATATCGTAATGATTGGTTTCATGGGTTCAGGTAAAACACGGGTTGGAAAGAGGATTTCGCAGGATTTGGGAATCCCTTTCGTGGATGTGGACAAGATTATCGCAAAGAACATGAAAATGACCAGAAAGGAAATTTATCGACGCTTTGGAGAGCCATTTTACAGGGCTCTGGAGACAAGAGCTATCAAGGAGCTGATAGAGACAGAGGAGAGATTTGTGGTCTCTGTGGGAGCGGGTCTGCCGGCGCAGGAGCAGAATCATAAGTATCTGGGACAGCTTGGGACGATTGTTTATCTGAAGGGCTCCTTTGCTGTGCTTTGGAAGCGTATGGAGAATTCCAACAGCGGAGAAAATCAGGAGAAAATGAAAAAGCTTCTGGAGCAGAGAGAACCGTTTTACAGAAGATTTGCAGATATTACAGTGGTAACAGGAGTGAAGCCTTTTGAGGATTTGGTGAAAGAAGTCGAAGAAAAACTGGAAAAGCTGGAAAAAAACAGTTGAAAAATACACCAATCTATTATAGAATAGTCCATAGTTAACGTACATTGAAGGAGGAAATAATAAAATGATTTCAGCAGGCGATTTCAGAAATGGTGTTACACTTGAAATTGATGGAAATGTTTGCCAGATAGTAGAGTTCCAGCATGTGAAGCCTGGAAAGGGCGCTGCATTTGTGAGAACAAAATATAAAAATATTATTACAGGAGCTGTATTGGAAAAATCCTTCCGCCCTACCGAGAAGTTCCCGGCAGCACGTATTGAGAGGGTTGATATGCAGTACCTTTACAATGATGGAGAATTATATTACTTTATGAACAATGAGACCTTTGACCAGGTAGGACTGAACCAGGATGCAGTGGGCAATGCTCTGAAGTTTGTGAAGGAAAATGAGATCGTGAAAGTATGTTCTCATAATGGAAATGTATTTGCCATTGAGCCTCCTCTGTTCGTGGAATTGGAGATTACAGAAACTGAGCCAGGATTTGCAGGAAATACTGCACAGGGTGCAACAAAGCCTGCTATTGTCGAGACTGGCGCACAGATTCAGGTTCCGTTATTTGTAAACCAGGGAGACAAGGTAAAGATTGACACCAGAACAGGTGATTATCTGTCAAGAGTATAAGCAGTCTGTGAGCGGACAGCCCTTTCTTTTGGAATTGCGGCTGTCCGCGGGAAGCTGTGAGAGCCTTTTTATACAAAGCTTTGGAAATTCACGCTGTTTCATGCAGCATATCTGATATAGATTCTATGTTTCTTTTATTCTGCGGTCCTTGCAGAGAGTTTTCCTTTTTTATTTTGCTTATACACAGGAGAAGCCCAAGAGAAATTTGTGCAGCTTTTAGCATGAAATTTTGATTATTGTGTGAAAGGATACCAGGGTCAAAATACCTTTTGCCCCTAGCATCGTGAAACGCTTAAATCAAATTTTCGTGTTAAAAAATATATAAAAGAAAGGGTGATTGTTTGCAGATCCCAAAATCATCTATCTTTTACCAGCTGAGAAATTATGAAAAAAACAAGAGCTGGCTGACAGGAGTTCCTCATATCCGCTATCTGGATATGAGTATTGTATTTTATTATCCTGTCCCCCAGAAAGAAGAAGAGCAGGTGGCTCTTGTCACAAATGAAAACATAAAAAACTGGCAGATATCCGTTGAGGAGCTGGAAGAGCTGGCAGCGGAGAATACGCCGAAATTTCATCCTCTGTTCTTTACTGCTCTGGAGACTTTGATTCAGGAGCTTTGTGAAGAATGTCTTATGCCCCAGGTCCAGCCGGATCGATCCCTTCCCATGTATGTACTGAGCAATCAAAAAAAGCTTTTTGGAGCCGCAGCAATCCTTTATCCAGGCGCGCTTCTCCAAATCAGCCGCTGCCTCAAGGATGATCTCTATGTGCTTCCGAGTTCTGTGCATGAATGCATTCTTGTTCCGGTAAACAGTGTCTATACCAGAGCTGAGCTGGAAAACATTGTGAGAGAGGTCAATGAAAATCAGGTGCCAGATGAGGATTTTCTGTCCAATCATATTTATTTCTACAGCAGCCAGGATGATTCCCTGCATTCCTGAATGGATGAGGCAAAAAAAGGATAAAAAACAGGGGCATATACTTTATTTTGCTCTTTTTGCCGCTGGGGTGGCAGGGATGATGTATCTGGCGGGAATCCGGCCTTACATTGTACTTTCTGGCTCTATGGAGCCGGTAATACATACCGGTTCTCTGGCTCTGGTTGACACCAGAGACAAAATACCAAAGATTGGCGATATAGTGACGTACTGTCAGCAGGATATGATTGTCACGCATCGTATAGTTCGAGAAGAAGGCGGCGGATATGTGACAAAAGGAGACGCAAATGAGACAGAGGATGAAGGAAGGGTTGAACAGGAAAGGATTCTGGGAATCTGCCGGTGCTCTATTCCGTTGATGGGATATGCGGCGTGGTGGATACAGCATCCCCTGATAAAAGCAGCTGTTTTTCTTTTGATTTTGTCAGGCGTACTCCTGGAATGCATCCCAAATGAGAGGGACGGCAAAGATTTTTCAAAAAAAGAAAAGGAGATTATTCATTATGAAAAGAAGAAAGATTGCTAGAACAGCGGCAATGTTTACCCTGGCAGGGGCTCTGGCTCTTGGAGGCGCAGCAGCCTATACCACAGCCTATCTCACAGACCATGAGGGCGTGGTCAACGAGTTTACAGTAGGAAAGGTGAAGATTGATTTGACAGAAACCAACTGGAATCCAGATAATCATACCAGAATTCAGCCTTCTGAAGAGATTCCCAAGAATCCTGCGATTACCAATACAGGTGTGAACGATGCATATGTGTATCTGGAAGTTTCCATACCTATGAAGGAGGTGATTACCGCAGATGAAGATGGAAACAGACAGGAGGCAAGAAAGCAGGAGCTGTTCTCCTTTGAAGAGAAAGCTGGCTGGAAGCAGCTGAAAAGGGAACAGAGCGGAGATAATATGGTGTACACGTACAACTACAGCCAGGTGCTGGCAAAGGGACAGACAACCGGAACCTTGTTTGATTCAGTGAAGTTTCTCAATATCATTGAGGGACAGCTTGATACAGAAAAACTGGATATTCCGGTCAAGGCCTTTGCCATTCAGACAGAGAACACAGGAAATACAGGAAGCAGCGTAGACCAGAAGGCAGCTGCTGCTTATAACAAGTATATGAATCAAAATCGTGACCAGGAAGGGAGAGTGACTGTGCAGACGCCTGCATCCTCACAGACGGGTGCAGGGCGTGACACAGAGGAACCTGGAGAGATTTCCTGATATCTGAGAATATGTCTGTTATTTGGAGAGGAGTAAGGATATGAGGCTTGAAAAGATAAAATGGGGAATACTCCTGACTTTGCTGCCTGTTTTAACAGCAGCAGGAGTCACTGTCTCCTATCTTACAGCTCATGACACGAAAATGAATGCTGTAGGAGTAGGAAAAAATCCTATTCAGATTCAGGAGGAATTTCCAGAACCCACTCCCACGCCCCAGCCAGGAGGGGAGAAGTCTTATAAAAAGGTGGTGACAATAGCCAATACTCCGGATGGAGTGACTGGCTTTCTGGTAGATTGCTATGTAAGAGCCTATATTTCCTATAACAATTCAGATATAGGAAAGGCAGTGACGCTTCAGGGATTAGATACAGCAAACTGGGTTTATAATTCAAAGGATGGTTATTATTATTACAGACCTGTTTTAAAGGAGAAGGAGCGCACAACACCATTGATGACTGGCTTTCTGGTTGATCCCTCTCAGATAGAGAGAGCTTATGAGCAGTACATAGAAAGCTTTGAGATCAATGTCTATGCAGAGTCTATAGGAACGCAGAACTATGACAGCTATCAGTCTGCGTGGGAGGCTTATCTTGACAGAAAGCTGTAGGGGGAAGGATATGAAAAGGGAGATAAAAAGAAAAGCAGTGCTGGCAGTGGGGGCAGCCTTTGTGCTGGCGGCAGGAGTTTGGGCCTCTTTTGAGGACTCAGTGGAGGTTACCAATTTTCTCTCCATGGGAGATGTCCAGATTTCCCTGGCTGAATATGAGCTGGAGGAAGAGGGGACAGAGATTCCCTATACCAATTCTGTTCAGATTATGCCGGGTGACACAATAAGTAAGATTCCTCGCATTACAAATGAAGGGGAGCCATGCTGGATACGTGCCAGAGTACTTTATACGAATTCCATGGAAGAGGAGGAGGGGCTTGAAGCCTCCCTCCTTCTCGGAGTTTCCCCAAAATGGAAAAGGCAGGGGGAATATTTTTACTATACGCAGGTACTGAAAAATGGAGAAAGCGCAGACCTTTTTAAAGCAGTAGAGATACCATGGAAATGGACAGAAGTGCATACAAAGCAGGAGCTGTCTATTACAGTAGAGGCAGATGCTGTTCAGGCAGTTCATTTTCAGCCCGATTTTTCGGCGGCCTCTCCCTGGGGAGATATTGATGTTGAGGTATGTGTACATGAAAGGAATGGAAGAATCGTAGATGCAGCAGAAAAGGTGGAGCTGTGCGTGGAATTTGAGGGAGAGGCACACAGGCTTGTGGCTGTGCCACTGGATTTTTTTCAGAATTTTTCTGATGCTATGCCAGGGGACGAGCTGTGTGATAAGGTGCTTATCAAAAATACAACACAAGAGGAGGCTGAGATTTTTTTCCGAACAGGCCTGGAAGAAATGACAAGGGAAGAACAGGAATTCCTGGAAAAGCTGGAGCTGAGGCTGTCTTATGCTGGAAGACTTCTGTATTCCGGAAACCTAGCAGCCAGAGAGGCAGATAGTGATATTTCTCTTGGCACGTTCTCACCTGGAGAAGAGGGAAGTCTTAGCTTTTGCATTCTGGTACCCCCTGAGCTTGGAAATGCCTATGCTCTGAGACAAGGAAGGGTAAAATGGATTTTTTCGGTCAAGCAGGAAGAAGGGCAGATTACAGCTCCAGCTAATCCAACGGCATCAGAAGAACAGACAACGTCTCCTGTAAAGACAGGAGATAATACACCGATATTCCTGTGGATAATGACCATTGTTCTGGCGGGAATTGCAGCAGGGTGCATAATTTTTCACAGGAAGAGAGGGGGAAGACATCATGAAGAGTAGAAGGGGAGTTGGATTAATTTTAGCGCTTTCCCTGATAATAGGTGATTGCTTTGGAGCTTTTGGCGCGCATGAGCTTTTGGCGCCGGAGCTTCCTCAGACACTGGAGGAAGTGCCAGAGGAACCGGATTCTGCACAGGAGGAGCTGGAGATAGAGCTGCCTATAGAAGAAACACAACAAGCAGCCTCAGAGGAAACTATGCTTCAGGGTAATGCGCTGTTTTTACAGGAGTCGATACAGGAGGGGATTCTTTGGGAAGAGCCGGAAATTTCTGATGAGGAGCCAGAGCCAGCAGAAACCATGCAGCCCTTACAGGAACAGAATGAGTCGATTTTTCAGGAAGATATGATGGATGGCGAGGCTCTTGCAGAGGCGATTGAAAGCGGAGAGGTTTTGGCATTGTCTCCTGCTGTGGAGGCTACAGCAGAGCTGTTTTATGCTGCTGGCTTGGAGAATATGCCCACTGCAGTGGCACAAAGCGCATCAGGCTATAAGATTATTCAGAGAGGCTTGGCTATTATTACAGACTCTCAGGGAGAATGGGCCAATACAGGCTTTCGATCAATTCAATATACGGACAGTACAGGGGCTGTGCAGGAATCTCCTCTATATTGTCTTAACGCCTCAAGAAGTTCAGATGGCGTCCAGGGACATCTTACCCCGGATAATGGGTATCATGGAGAGGCTCCTGTACAAGAAATAGGAGTTCTGGAAAATGCCCTGCTTCAGAAGATTTTATATTTTGGCTATGGAGGGCCTGGAGATATTACAGGAACAGAGGATCCTACATGCTCTCATATTGACTGGTCGCCACCAAGAGTGAAATATGCATTTACGCATTATGCGCTTTCTTATGTGTACAGTGGAGATTTGGCAGGAGTAAGCCTTCAGAGAGCAGAGGAATCCGGACTTATGAGATTCATACAGATGTGTCAGAGCAGAAAAATTCCTTCTTTTAATGATTTGACTTTTTCTGCAAGAAATAGCTATAGTGATGCAGCGGTTTCCTCAAAAACGTCTGGAAGAAGTATCACGACAAAATTTACCCTGTATAGAAGCTCTGATGCTGCCATAGGAGCAAAAACCGGATTTACGGACGGGTACCAGCTTTCTGAGGTAATCAGCATCAGCGGAAGCCGTCAGAACAGCATTTCCATTACAGCTCCGTCAGATGAAAGCAGATGGAAGGTGATGTACTGGAAGAGCAGCAGCGATTATAATAAGCTTGGAGAAGAAGGAGCTCTTTTGTCGGCTCCAGGCTCTGCTTTGAAATTATATGGAGGCTATTGCTTTCGCATTATTGTAGGAAAAACAAGGAGGGCTGTGTGGAATTATAATTTTTCCATGAATCTTCATCCAGTTACCTTTATTTTGATAAGTGGGGAAGACAATATTAATTTTCCACAGTACAATACAGAAGCTCAACAGGATTTTGGAGCCTTTGTTTATACCGATGCCCCGGCTTCTATGACGCTTTCTATAAAGCCGCAGCCTTATGGAAGGATTGAACTGAATAAAATCAGCAGCTTTCAGGGGGAATCTGTGAAGGGGGCAAAATTTGAGCTGTATGCTGCCCAGAAGATTTACTCAGGCTACAATCTGATCTATCATAAGGATGAGAAAATCACAGATTTTGTGATGGATTCAGGAAATCATCGGATAAAGCTGATTTATCCGGGAAAGTATTATTTTGTGGAAACAGCTCCGCCGCCCGGACATAAGCTGGGAAGCGAGACAACGTACTCTGTTACAGTGGATACAGCATCCTGCACTACGGCAACCTCAGATGTGGTTCCTGTATCAATAACCGTATCCAATCCGCCTGTGATTGAAGTGACAGTGAGCCTGAACAAGGTAGATTCGGTGACAGGAGAGAGCCTTAAAGGGGCTAGCTTTATCATTGATGAATGGGACGGAAGCCGGTATTCTGCCAGCACAAAATACAAGCTGCTGTATGAGGAAGAGAGCGGAATTTATAAAAGCAATAGAAAGCTTGTCTGGACTGTAAAAAACAAGGGAAAATTCCGGGTCAGAGAGATAGAGGCACCGGCAGGATATAGGGGAGCGTTTAGCAGAGAGTTTACAATCGGGGATTCCTTTCCTGAATACCAGGAGGAGCTTTTTCTTGGAAATGCAGAAAATGAGCCGATGGAGGGGAAAAGAATAACAATATATAAGATTGACAGTGAGACTGGAGAGCCTCTGGAGGAAGCGGAATTTACTCTATATGAGTGGGATGGCTCTGCTTATGCAGAAAAGGAAATGCTTATATGGGATTCTGTGCGCAGCCTTTATGAGAGCAGTGAACTGAAAATTACCGAGCAGAACAGCGGAAGATATAAGGTAGTGGAAACAAAGCTTCCAGACGGATATACAGGAGTCTATGAGGAAGAATTTTATCTTGATGATAATGAGGATTCCTTTTATAGAGAAGCAGTGAATACTCCTGTGGCAAGGGAAGATGGAACCTTGAGCATTATCAAAAAGGATTCGCAGACTGGAGAAATTTTGGAGGGAGCAGAATTTGTGCTTCTGGAATGGAACCAGGCAGCAGGAGCCTATGAGGATACCCTGAAGGAGCAGAGAATTCTTTCCTATAATCAAACGTCAGCAGCGTATGAATCCGGAACCTTATATCGGACAGAAAAAAATGAAGGAAAATTTCTGGTAAGGGAGGAAAAGAATCCAGAGGGGTATACAGGAAGCTTTGAGCAGGAATTTCAGATTAAAAAAGGACAGGAAAATACGTTTACTTATACTGTATACAATGAGCCGGATATTCCTGTGGGAGAGATTACAGTGATAAAAAGGATTAAGGAAAGCGATATTAACTGGGCAAATGGAAACCCGATATTTTCCTTTGTGGCAGAAGGCACTGACAGAAACGGGATTTTTCACAGGTATGAGGATTTTGTGATGTTTGTCAATGGGGAAGGAATTTATGAGGTGGACGAACAGGGCTATGCTGTCCTTGGCTTTACCTTCCGCAATGTTCCGGAAGGAACCTATGAAGTCTATGAAAAAGAAACTCTGAGATACTATCTGGCAGACCTGACAAGCGCCTCTCCGAATGTGTCAGTGAAATCTTCTGCGCCCTGCGAGTATGGCTGCAATCCAAAGGATAGCTTTACTGGTATTGTGAGTTTGAAAAGAGAAGCTGGCAGGCAGACGCTTCAGGCGACTTTAGTTTTCACAAATGAGAAAAAGAGATGGGATGGCTTCAGTCACACAGATGTGGTTAAGAATACAGCAGAAAATGTGATGGAAACACAGACGCTTTCCCAGAAACCATAAATCAAAGCCCTGCGGCTTTTTGCCGCAGGCGCAAAAGAGGTGCGGCGAAAGTTTGTGGTAAAAAAATCTTTACAACTGAGAAAATATGTGCTATTATATGCAAAGGTGTTAAAAATATGATGCCAAATTATTAAAAAAGGCAGGTATTTTGTTTCATTCCTGCGAAATATGCACCTGTAGCTCAGTGGATAGAGCAGTGGTTTCCGGTACCATGTGCGGGGGTTCGATTCCCTTCAGGTGTGTTGCCTGGAACGGTGGTTCGTTCCGGTGCGTTGTATCATAAGGAGGACAAGAACTTGGATGATTTCAGAGAATGGTTATCAGATAACCTTCGCTACATTCTCTTGGGTGCGGCGATTCTGGTAATCCTGCTGGTATTGTTCTTTGGAGTCCGTGCCTGTTCCAGATTAATGAAGGGTAATTCTGGAGAACAGCAGGGGACGGTGAGCCAGAACAACCAGGGAAATGTTCCTTCTTCTCCGATAACGGATGGGGAGACGACTGACGAGAAGAATACAAGCACCAATCCTATGGAAAAAGATGCGTATCCAGCCGTAAATGCGCTTATTAAGGATTATTATCAGGCATTAGGGGAAAAAGATATAACGGCTTTAAGAACGCTGGTAGACGAGTTATTACCTGCAGATGAGTCCAGAATTGCCAATGCAAAGGATTATATTGAAGGCTATGAGGTGAAAGAGGTTTTTACAAAAAAGGGAATTGATGAAGGCGATTACCTGGTATATGCGTATTATAATTTTATTTGTACAGGTATCTCTACACCTGTGCCGGCATTGAGCCAGCTTTATGTGAAGACAGACAGTGATGGACAATTAAAGATTTGCGGAAATATGGAATCAGATGAACAAATCAGCGCGTTTACAGAAAAATTACTGCAGGATGAGGATGTACAGGAGCTTGTTTCCAGGGTGAACCAGGAATATGAGGATGCACAGAATAATGATGAAGCCTTGAAACAATTTCTTCAGGGATTAGGCGACGATACGGATTCGCAGACAGACAGCAGTTCCAGTACCACGATGACAGCGAATACGACTTGTAATGTAAGAGCTGCTGCAAGCACAGATGCACAGCTTCTGGGAACTCTGTATACAGGAGAACAGGTAGAAAAAACAGGTGAAGAGGGAGAATGGGTTCAGATTTCTTATGGAGATCAGACAGGATATGTGTATAGAGATTATCTTTCCTAAAGCTCTTCCTCATAAAATAAACGAAAAAACAGCAGGAGTTCCTGCTGTTTTTTCGTTGTTCTGATAGATTCGCTGCATTTTATTGCTTCCGCCTATTCAAAGGTTATTTCTCCGTAGGCAATCCCAGAATTCAGGGCCATATTGTGACGCTCTGCCAGCTCATGAACAGTTACCAGGTCGTAGCCTGCCTCAATCAGCATGGGAATAAGGGTTTCCACAGCCTCTGCGGTTTCCTCGTAAATTTCATGCATAAGAATAATGGAACCATCTCTGACATTCTGTGCAGCGGACAGAATCGTCTGCTCAGGGTCTCTTGTCTTCCAGTCCAGTGTATCAATGGACCAGAGAACCATAGGAGTCTCAGTGGAAGAGGCGACAAAATCATTAAAGGCTCCATAAGGCGGGCGCAGAACCGTAGCCTTGTGTCCGACAAGCTTTTCAAGCTCAGCATCTGTATCATTGATTTCACTGGCAATCTCCTGGGCGGTGAGCTTGGTCAGGTCGGCATGATGATAGGTATGATTGCCAAGCTCGCATCCCAAAGCGTCCATACGCTTCACCTGTTCAGGGAAATTCGGAATTAATTCACCAAGCATAAAGAAGGTTGCTTTGGCATGGTTGGCCTCCAGACAATCAAGGATTCTGTCTGCATATTGTCCGGGACCGTCATCAAATGTAATTGCGATTGACGGCTTGCTTCCATCCGGATTTGGAACTGCCTTTGCAGGAAATTCGATTTGCTCCGGCTGTTCTGGAACAGGAGTCGGAGTCGGCTCCGCGTATCCTTCCATTGTTCCGTTTTCTGCAAAAAGGTAGACTCTTCCATCAATAGGAATCTTTCCTGTCTGCATGATTCCGTCTTCATCAAAGTAATAACGCTTTCCATTATGATTCAGCCAGCCGGTCAGCATAATACCCTTGGTATTAAAATAATAAATATGACCGTCTGTATCATAAAACCACCCGGTAATGGGGGTATCATTCACCTCAAAGTACCAGCTGCCCCCAACAGGAACCCACTCTCCCTCATAGGCTTCAGGTGAGATGTAGGGCTCATCAGAAGAAGTGCTGTCTGCAGGCACCTGATTGGAAGAGATATTGGTGCTTGGCTTATTTTGAGCTGAGTCGGACGGAGAAGTCTTGTTTTCTTTGGCATCTTTTGTATCAACAGTATTAGAATAGGAAGCCATATCAGAAGAAGACTGCTCCAAAAATACGCCGGATGTCAGACACAAAAGTATGGTCAAAATCACCAGTAAAGGATTGGTATGCTTCTTCTCTCCTGACATTCTCATTCTCCTTAACATTCAAAACTGCATTTACATCATAACGTGAAAAGCAAAAAAACACAATAGAGAAATCGGTTTTTTTGTCAAATGCTGTTACTCCAAAGAAATTGCTCTGAACACAGTGAACGGCAATACCAAAAGAGCGCTGTCCTTATTTTTCTGAGACTGCTGGTTGAAATCATGGAAAAAAAAGAATATAATGAGACAATGAATGAAAAACAGACAATCCGATTAAACAAATATATCAGCGACGCGGGAATCTGCTCCAGAAGAGAAGCTGACAGACTGATAGAGGCAGGAAAGGTCCTGGTGGACGGCGCCCCAGCTATGTGCGGGCAGAAAGTGACAGAAGAACAGAGAGTAGAGATAAATGGAAAGCAAATAAAGCCGCAGGAGAGAAAGCTTCTCCTTCTTTTTCATAAACCAAGGGGCATTGTATGTACAGCAGAGAGGAGAAAGGGACAGATAAATGTGGAGCAATACCTGAAGTACCCGGTCAGAGTCACCTATGTGGGAAGACTGGACAAGGATTCAGAGGGACTTTTGCTTCTTACTAACTGCGGAGATATCATCAATAAAATCATGCGAAGTGCAAACCATCATGAAAAGGAATATCTGGTTCAGGTTGACCGTCCTGTGACAGACGAATTTATAAGGGGAATGGCAGGAGGAGTTCCCATACTGGATACAGTCACAAGAAGCTGCAGGGTAGAGAAAATTGCAGCAGATTCGTTCCGAATTGTACTGACACAGGGGCTTAACCGGCAGATTCGCCGTATGTGTGAGTATTTTGGCTATCAGGTGAAAACTCTCAAGAGAGTGCGCATCATGCATTTTTCTCTGGGAGATCTGCCGAGAGGAGGCATTAGAGAGGCAACAGAGGAGGAATGGGAGCAGCTTTTGAGAGACATTGCCCATTCTTCCAATACAACGGTAATAGAAGCAGGAGGAAGGTATGCAGGCAAAGGCATTAAGCAAACTGAAGGAACTCACAGACCGCCTGAAGGAAGCGGCAAGGGCTTATTATCAGGAAGACCGGGAAATCATGAGCAACCGAGAGTACGATGCTCTGTACGACAGACTAAAGGAGCTGGAGGAGGAGACAGGAACCGTTCTGGCAGGAAGCCCGACAATCAGCGTAGGGTATGAGGCAGTTGAACAGCTTCCAAAGGAGGCGCATGAGAGTCCCATGCTTTCCCTGGATAAAACAAAAGACAGAGAGGCTCTCCGGGAATTCATAGGAGAGCATAAGACACTGCTGTCCTGGAAACTGGACGGACTTACCATTGTACTGACCTATGAACAGGGAATCCTTGCTAAGGCTGTCACCAGAGGAAACGGGATAATTGGCGAGGTCATCACCAATAATGCGCGGGTATTCAAAAATCTTCCTCTGAGGATTCCTTATAAGGGAAAGCTTGTCCTGAGAGGAGAGGCTATTATTACTTATTCTGATTTTGAGAAGATTAATAAGACCATAGAGGAGGCAGAGGCGCGCTATAAGAATCCCAGAAATCTGTGCAGCGGTTCTGTGAGACAGCTGAACAATCAGATTACTGCTGAGAGAAATGTGCGTTTTTATGCATTTTCTCTTGTGTCTGCACAGGGGGAGGATTTTGAAAATTCCAGAGAAAAGCAGATGGAATGGCTGACAGCGCAGGGATTTCAAACTGTAGAGTATCACATGATCACAGGGGAGACCCTGGATGAGGCAATGGAATATTTCAGTCAGGCTGTGAACAGCAATGATTTTCCGTCTGATGGCCTGGTGGCGCTCTATGATGATATTGCATATGGAGAGTCTCTGGGAAGTACAGCGAAGTTTCCGAGAAATTCCCTTGCCTTTAAGTGGAAGGATGAAATAAAAGACACCACGCTTTTGGAGATAGAATGGAGTCCGTCAAGAACAGGTCTCATTAATCCTGTGGCCATTTTTGAACCAGTAGAGCTGGAAGGAAGTACTGTGAGCAGAGCAAGCGTGCATAATGTAAGTATTGTCAGAGACCTGGAGCTTGGTATTGGCGATACGATTCAGGTATATAAAGCAAATATGATTATTCCCCAGATTGCGGAAAATCTTACAAGGAGCAGAAGCCTTGTAATTCCGGATATCTGCCCTGCCTGCCAGCAGCCCTCTTCCATTAAAAAAGAAAATGACGTAGAGGTTTTGTGCTGCACAAATCCAGATTGTCCGGCAAAAAAAATAAAAGCCTTTGCCCTGTTTGCAAGCAGGAACGCCATGAATATTGACGGCCTTTCAGAGGCTACCCTGGAAAAATTTATAGCCAGAGGATTTATCCACGATTTTGGAGATATCTTTGAAATTCAAAGGTTTCGGGAGCAGATTGTGGAGATGGAGGGATTTGGAGAAAAATCCTTTGAGAATCTTATGGAAAGTCTGGAAAAGGCTCGTCACACAACGCCTTCAAGGCTGCTTTATGCCCTTGGGATACCGGGAATCGGAGCTGCAAATGCAAAGCTTATCTGTGGGCAGTTTGATAATTCACTGGAGGAAATTCAGCAGGCAGATCAGGAGACACTGGGCGAAGTCGAAGGAATCGGGCCTGTTCTGGCAGGCAGTGTGTGGGAATATTTTCATAATTCGGAAAACTGCCAGAGGCTGGCACATTTACTGACACATTTGGAGCTTGAAAAAGAGAAGAAAACCGGGGATCAGCCTTTAGAGGGCCTTAGCTTTGTTATTACAGGAAGTGTGCAGCA
This sequence comes from Eubacteriales bacterium, assembly GCA_030537135.1. Taxonomy (GTDB): domain Bacteria; phylum Bacillota; class Clostridia; order Lachnospirales; family Lachnospiraceae; genus Blautia_A. Next base: position 38,105 of record JAUNOP010000021.1, read on the forward strand.
TTTTGCAAATCGCGGCCAAATGAAAGAGAGAATTGAAGAGCTGGGAGGAAAGGTAACGGGCTCTGTTACGCGAAAAACCAGTTATCTGATTAATAATGATACAGCATCAAATTCATCAAAGAATAAAAAAGCAAAAGAATTGGGAATTCCGGTAATATCAGAAGAGGATTTCCTGAAAATGACGGAGGAATAAAAAATGCCTGTTAAAATTCAAAGTAATTTACCTGTAAAAGAAATTCTGGAAAGAGAAAATATTTTTGTGATGGATGAAAACCGTGCCTTGCATCAGGATATTCGTCCTATTCACATTGCTATTTTGAATCTGATGCCTCTCAAGGAAGAGACAGAGCTTCAGCTTCTTCGTTCTCTCTCCAACACGCCCCTTCAGATTGATGTTACCTTTTTGGCAGTGGCAAGCCATGAGGCAAAAAATACGTCTGTGAGCCATCTGAACAAATTTTATCAGACCTTTTCAGATGTAAGAGAAAGAAAATTCGACGGAATGATCATCACAGGTGCGCCTGTGGAGCAGATGGAATTTGAAGAAGTGGATTACTGGCAGGAGCTGGTGGAGATCATGGATTGGACAGATGAGCATGTCACCTCCACTATTTATCTGTGCTGGGCTGCTCAGGCAGGTCTTTACCATCACTATGGTCTTCAGAAAAGAAAGCTGGAGGGTAAAATGTTCGGCCTTTTCTGGCATAAGGTGCTGAATCGTAAGATTCCGCTTGTCAGAGGCTTTGACGATATGTTTTTGGCTCCTCATTCCCGTCACACAGAAGTTCCTATTGAGGCAATTCATGCATGTAAGGAATTGACAGTTCTGGCAGAATCTGACGAGGCAGGTCTTTTTCTTGCCATGGCTGAGGAAGGGCGCAGGATTTTTGTGATGGGTCATCCAGAGTATGACAGAATTACTCTTGACGGGGAATACAAGAGGGATGTGAGCAAAAATCTCCCTATTGAGATACCTAAGAACTATTATCCAGATAATGATCCTGCCTGCAAGCCTCTTTTGATGTGGAGAGCACATGCCAATAACCTTTATACAAACTGGCTGAACTATTATGTGTATCAGACAACACCCTACGACCTTCAGGGAACGCCGGATTTTACCAGTATTTAACATATCAAGCAAGTCCACCGCTTATTTCTCTGCGAAATTGAAGCGGGAGACTTGCTTGATACGTTAAATGAGGATATTATACCCGGTAAGCGACCAGCGCGACCTTTTCGCCGGTCTCTTTCTGGATTTCCTGTTCCAGTTCTGTGATTTTTCTACAGCAGTCCTCAGTAAGGTCTGCATAGGTATCGTCTATTTCCATTTCCCTTGCCATGCGCTCGGCGGCAGATTTGCAGGAAAGTGGAAGATGAGTAACAGTTGAATAAATGTCAGCCATAATGAGCACCTCCTCTTTGAGGTAGTATGCACAGGATACAATAAATTATGAGTCAGACGAAAAAACACAGGCAGCAAAATTCCATGGAAGACTACCTACCTTGAAGGTGCTTTCGTGCCTCTGGCACGAAAAGCCAGAGATAAGCGGTGAGAAATGCGGCTGAATGTAGCATTTCTGTGTATCGCAAAGCACATTGCTGTGAACAGCAGTGTTATTTATGTGAAAAGGCTGTGAAAAAATGACGGAATTCTTGCACTTTTTTTAAAATGAGAGTAAAATGTTAAGAGCAAATAACAAATTGCGAATGTGTCCCTTTAAAAATATAAGAAGTCTGCGCAGCCTTGGCGCGGTTTGAGAGGCTTATGCCGGGATGGGCAAAGAAAATTTGATTTGCTATCCCATTCAGGCGTCAATCTGTTCAGCCGGATAATTTCCGTATGACGCACTCTGTTAAATTATTAGGTACAAGTTCAAAGAATGGAGACTGTTATGAGAAAGAAATCACATATTTTAGTGGCCAGATATCTTGCTGACCAGATGCCGGGAGCTGTCAGTTTGCAGATGCATAGAAAGGCTTTTTGCCTGGGAAGCATTCTTCCTGACATTCAACCCTCTTTTGTGACAAAGCGTCACGAGTTTTCTACAACTTTTGAGGAAGTTCAGGAGAAAATCAGGAGACTGACGGCAGATATGAATGCGTTCAGAATATCAAAAGACAGGGTATATTGGCGCAGATTGGGAGAGATTATTCATTATATTGCGGATTATTTTACATTTCCTCATAACGCTCACTATACGGGTACACTTCTTGAACATACGCACTATGAGAAGGAATTGAAGGACAGACTGAAAGCATGTATAAATAGTGGTGATGCCGCTATTTATACCAGGACAGCCCTTGATTTTAACAGTGCAAAGGAACTAATTGATTTTATCAGAAAAAGTCATGAACTATATGTGAAAAAAGCCAGAAATGTATTAGAAGACATTGATTTTATTCTGACTGTGTGTTACCAGACAGTACAGGGAATGTTTCGGCTTATTCAAAAGTGCTGTGGCTACACGTATGCTATGAACGGTAACTAAAGCAGACCATGGACGATATATTTGCGTTTGTGCTTGTTCTATGATACAATAAAAGGCGGTAATGTACGTGTAAGAAACAGTTCTTTGAATAAGGGGATATAAGAACTGCTGACAGCAGAAGGGAGTTCTTTTTTTATGAAAAACCGATATCTAACCAGGGTTTTGTGCATTACGCTGGCTTCCACCATGGTCACACCGAATGTGCTGGCTGCTTCGGCAGAGGAAGGGGCGAGTGTGCTGACCTCAGAAGCAGACAACTATACAGAATTTATGGATTCAATGGCAGATTCGGATGAGTCTTTGGCAGACAATCCTACTCAGGAAATAATACCTGCAGAACCACCGACACCTCAGGAACCGGAGAATACTCCGGCAGCAGAGGAGACGTCAACACCAGAGAAACCCTCGGGACCAGAGGAGACGCCAATACCAGAGGAAATCCCAGTGGCATCTTTTGGGCGTGCTGTACGATCAGGATAC
>JAUNOP010000074.1 GCA_030537135.1 Eubacteriales bacterium
GAACGGTACGCTACGTGGTGTGGAAGGGGAGGGTAAAATCTCCCCTATCCGATTTTTTTGAAACTTTTTCTCTGCAAACAGTATCTAATGAGTGTAAGAAACAAAAATCATTCGAATGAACAATAAAGCACAGCAGCTGCTTGGAAAGGAGGGCTATAAGATGATACAGCTTGTAAAGAGGGCGGTTCGCGGAGATGCAGATGCATTTCTGGAGCTGATGGAGAGGAATTCTCTGTCCATGTACAAGGTAGCCCGGGGAATACTAAAAAACGATGATGATGTGGCAGACGCCATACAGGATACGATTCTGAACTGCTTTGAGAAAATCCACACACTGCGGCAGCCAGAGTATTTTAAGACATGGATGATAAGAATTCTGATCAATGAATGTAATCAGATTCTAGGGCATTATCGGAGAGTGAACATGCCGGGAGAGCTTCCTAACACGCAGATACAGGATGCGTCGCTGGCAGAATTGGAATTCAAGGAAATGCTGGAGCTGGTGGATGAGAAATACCGGATTGTTCTGCTTTTATATTATGCAGAGGGCTTTAAAATCTCTGAAATTGCAGAAATGCTGGATTTGAATCAAAATACAGTAAAGACAAGATTGTCCAGGGCGCGCGGGCAGATTCGTGAGGCTTATCTGGGAAAAAACTTTAAAAGAACCCAGATGAGTGGAAATATTGATTTTGTCAATAAACAAGGAGGTAAGTCACATGAAAAAACAGAACAATTTTCAGAACCTGGAAAATATACGGCTGGATGAGAAAATTCAGAAAACTCTGAACAGGGAATTTCCTCTTCCAGAGAATGTGGAAGCTGCAAAAAAGCGAGCCTTTGAAGAAATACGAAGAAAACAGGAACACGCTGATTGTGTGGAAGAGGGGATAGAAAGCGTACAGGAAAAAGAAAACAAAGCAAAAAAATCAAAGAGAATGCTTTGGGGAACCTGCGCAGCCGCAGCTGCAGCCGCAGCGATATTTTCAGCAGCCTGCATTACCCATCCTACCCTGGCAGCGCAGATTCCGCTGGTTGGTCATGTGTTTGAGGAAATTGGACAATCCCTTGGATTTTCCGGTGATTTCAGCAAATATGTAAAAGCATTGGATGAGAAAACAGAAAACACAAAAGCCGATGCAGCTAAAATACACAAAGAAGACACAGAAAATACAGAAGAAAACACTTTTGGTACAGATGGGGAAGATATGGATGCAGTTGAGGGAAAAGGTCTTTATAGTGAGACAAAGAACGGCATGACAGTCACTCTGTCAGAGGTATACTGCAATGATACGGCCCTGTACGTGAGCATGGTGCTGCAGACAGAAGACAAATTTCCGGATACAGCTCTTATGAACGATAACGCTCCTATTATCAGTCTAAGCAGCAGTGTCCTGAAATTCAGCTATAATGACCGGGAGCTTCTGTGCGGAGAATATCTTGATGGAAAAATGATAGATGAGTATACCTATGCAGGGGTTCTGAGATATAATCTGAACACTTCCGCAGATAACACAGACTATGATGCCTACTATAAGAAAAGAGACGAATTTTTCCTGAGTCTGGGAATTACCCAGGAAGAGCTGGATAATATGTCAAAGGAAGTAACAGCCAAAATCTGCGAGAAGATTGGCGCAGAGGAGCTGTCTGATGAGGCGATTGCACAGGTCGGAGGACCAAACATTCATGATTATATCAGCAGTGTGGAAATTCCGGAAAGCTTTTCTGTGGATATCTCAATTCCGCAGATAGTGGGAAGCAAGCCAGATGGCGCGGCACCGGAAATGCCGGAGGATATTCGTGCAGAATATGAACAGGCACTTGAGGATAATGGCCTTGGAATGTTAAAGGATAATGGCCTTGGAATGTCTGACGAGGAATACCAAAACCTCCCAGAGGAACAGAAAGAACTTGAGCGTCAGCTTTTTGTAAAGATGTGGAATGCCTATGGAGAACGTTATCCAGATGCTGTGAGTCATCCCAACCAATATGAAAACTGGTGGGTGGATGGTCCATGGAAATTTACGATTGATGTGACAAGGGATGACAGTCAGATTATTATCAAAGAAATCAACGATGTGGATGAGAATGGTCTTGGGCTTGTATCGGTTACAAAGACACCCTTTGAGCTGAAGATAGAGGACGGAAATAACTACAATTATTTTACTGTGGTGCTGGATGCAAACGGCGATATTATGCCGTATGGAACCTTTGGAGGTGATGCAAATGTTATGCCGATTCAGGAACGGGATGTATCAACAATAGATATTTACATTTGTGATTACATAGAATATATGGATGAGCTAAAGGGCTATTATTGGTCTGAGGATTATAAAGAGAACAAGAAAACCAAAACCTTTAAGGAGCTTTTGGATGAGAGAGCGCTTTACCATAAAGAGATTTCTTTTGAAGAGCAGATCAGCTGAAAAAAGACCCTTACTGCAGCAGACAATTGGCTGCTGTTGTCTGCTGCATTCATGGCGACAATTTTTTGCCGACGGGCTTTCTAAGAAGCCTTTCTCTGTTCACATTTTCCCTCCTTTCTTCATATAGTACAAGAGCAAAGGGAAAAGGAGCAGAGGCATGAAGAAAAAAATCACGGCATTTGCATTGACAGGAATCCTGGCAGCAGCGGCTTTTCCGCTTGGTGCGCTGGCTGAGGAAAAAGAAAAGACAGAGGAGCCTGTGAAGGTAATCTTAAACGAGGTGGCACATTCTATCTTTTATGCGCCCCAATATGTTGCCTTTGAGGAAGGCTACTTTGAGGAGGAGGGGCTTGATGTCACGTTAATAACCGGCTTTGGAGCAGATAAAACCATGACAGCAGTTCTCTCCGGCGAAGCAGATATCGGCTTTATGGGTGCGGAAGCCTCTATCTATGCGTTTCAGGAGGGAGCGTCTGACCCGGTGAAGAATTTTGCGCAGCTCACGCAGCGGGCAGGAAATTTTCTGGTTGCCAGAGAGGAAATGCCGGATTTTGAATGGAGCGATTTGAAAGGGAAAAAGGTTCTGGGAGGACGGAAGGGTGGTATGCCCCAGATGGTATTTGAATATATTCTGAAGAAAAACGGCATTGACCCTCAAAAAGACCTGGAAATCAATCAGAGTATTGACTTTGGGTCAACAGCAGCCGCCTTTTCAGGAGGAATGGGAGAATTCAGCGTTGAATTTGAGCCCTCTGCGACTGCCCTGGAAAAAGAAGGAGCAGGACATGTGGTGGCCTCTCTTGGTGTGGATTCCGGGTATGTGCCGTATACCTCTTACAGCACAAAGGCGAGCTTTATGAAAAAGCATCCGGAGATAATACAGAGCTTTACCAATGCACTGCAAAAGGGAATGGATTATGTACAGAAGCATACTCCTGAGGAGATTGCCGCTGTAATTTCTCCGCAGTTTGCAGAGACAGACGAGGATACCATCATCGCCATTGTAAAGCGTTATTATGAGCAGGATACCTGGAAGGAAAACCTGATTTTTGAAGAAGAGAGCTTTGCGCTTCTTCAGGATATTCTGGAAGAGGCCGGGGAACTGAAGGAGCGTGTTCCGTATGAAGACCTGGTGGAAACCTCCTTTGCAGAGACAGCAGCAAAAAGAAATTGACCGTATCAAGCAGCGAAGCGGACATTGTACCCTGTGGGTATTGCGAATTTCCGCTTGACTAAAAAGGGAGGCAGATGAAAACTCATCTGCCTCCTGTGTTATAATACGTCCCCTTGATTTTGCCTGATTCTTGGCTGTATCAACTCACAAAAATCATTTAATTACAGTTGAAATTTATTTTTTTATACATATCCCATAAGTCCGGGCAGCCACAGGCTGATTGCCGGGATATAGGTTACCAGAAGCAGCACTATAAAGATAGCAGCAAAATAATACAACAGCTGCGGAATTACCGTCTCAATCTTAACGCCGCCGACCTTAACGCCAACGAACAATGTAGTACCTACAGGCGGCGTAATGGTACCAATACACAGGTTGAAAATCAGCATGATACCAAAATGGATGGTGCTCATTCCAAGCGCAGTACAAACCGGCAGGAAGATTGGTGTGAAAATCAGGCAGGCCGGAGTCATGTCCATAAAGGTACCAACAACTAGAAGAATGATATTGATAAGGAACAAAATCACAAACTTATTGTTGCTGATGGACAGAAGTCCATTGGAAACCAGGGTAGGGATATTGGTAAATGCCATAACCCAGGACATAATGCTGGATACGCCAATCAGGAAAATGATAATACCTGTCATCTCTGCGCTGTCCTTTAAAAGCTTTGGAATATCCTTTACCTTGATAGACTTATATCCGAACAGAGAGAGCAGAAGGCTGTAAACCACGGCTACTACAGAACCCTCGGTTGCTGTGAAAATACCTGCAATAATACCTCCGATAACAATCAGAATCAAAAGAAGGCAGGGCAGTGCTTCCAGAATGATTTTTACCTTTTCCTTGCCAGTAAATTTCTGGGTGCTTCTGTAGCCTCTCTTCTTTGCAATTACAAAGATAACCAGCATACATGCCAGACCCCAGAGAAAGCCAGGAATATAGCCTGCCATGAACAGGGCTGCAACAGAAGTGCCGCCGCTTACCAGGGAGAAGGTAATCATTACATTACTCGGAGGAATCAGAAGGCCTGTAGGAGCGGTTGCAATGTTGACTGCTGAGGAGAAGTTCGGATCATATCCCTCGTCCTTTTCGATCGGTCCAATGATAGAGCCCATTGCAGAGGCTGCCGCTGTACCAGAGCCTGAGATAGCGCCAAAGAGCATGTTTGCAATAACATTGGTCTGAGCCAGAGCGCCGGGAGTTCTTCCTGTCAGCAGCTTGGCAAGGTTAATCAGGCGGACTGCAATACCGCCCTTGTTCATGATGTTGCCGGCCAGAATAAAGAAAGGAATGGCCAGCAGGCTGAATACGGAGATACCGGAGAAAATTCTCTGGGCTCCTGTTAAAACGGCAACGCTTGTATCCATAACCGGCAGAATTGCGCACACAGAGGAAATACCCAGGGCAACTGCAATCGGCACGCCGGCAATCAGCATGATTACCAGCAAAATTAAAATAATTAAACCAGAAGTAATGGCTGTACTCATAATCATTCTCCCTTCCTATTATTCTTTTACTTCTCTGTGTTCTCTCTCATAGCCTGTGACAAGGTCAACAACATTCAGAATTGAGTAGAATACAATTAAAATGCCGGAAAGAGGAAGAACTGTGTAAATGACTCCCATGGGGATTCCAAGAGAAGCAGTCTTCTGTGTCATGGTAAGCTGCATAATGTTAAATCCGCCATATACCATGACTGCTGCTGCAAGGAGCATGACCAGACATTCAATGACGATTTCGAGAACCTTTCTTGAGCTTCCTGTGAGCTTATCGGCGATAAAGCCCATACGCATGTGGTCTCTCTTTCCAAATACGTATGCAGAAGCCAGAAGAGCCATCCAGGTGAAGCTGTAGGTCAAAAGCTCTTCAGATACAGTACTTGGACTGTTGAAAAAGTATCGGGTGACAATCTGATAAGTTCCCACAATTACCATGACACCAAAGATAAAGGCGCAGGCAGTACTTAAAATCATGTCAATTATTTTACGAATCTTATGTAATGCTTCCATTATTCTGCTGCCTCCGTTTCTGTATATTTTTCATTTATTTCCTGGATATGATCATACAGATCCTGGATGTTTGGATTTTCATCCAGCATATCCTGCTGCACATTGGCCACCTTGTCCTTGAAAAGCTGCACATCTACATCAATGAATTCCACGCCCATATCTTCCTGTGCAATTTTCTTGGCTTCCTCTACCTGCTCGTCCCATTCTTCCATCTCTACTTCTGTGGACAGCCTTGCTGCTTCCTCGAAGATCTCACGCTCTTCATCACTCAGCCCATTGAGGAATTTCAAATTTCCGATTAACATATCAGGAACCATCTGATGCTTATTATAGGAATAGTATTTTGCAACCTCTCCATGCTTATTATTGGTCAGAGCCAGCTCATTATTCTCGGCGCCGTCAATAACACCCTGCTGGATGGCAGTATAAACCTCGCCAAAGCTCATAGGAGATGCTGCTGCTCCGAAGGCCTTAGCCATGTTAACGCTTGCCGGACTCTGCTGTACACGCATCTTCAGACCCTTCAGATCGTCTGGAGTGTTGATCGGTTTGGTAGCATAAAAGCTTCTGGTTCCGGCGTTATACCAGGTGAGTACACGGAAACCGGCCTCGTCTGTGGATTCGTATACCGTATTCATATAGTCAGTATCACTCATTGCTTCATGATAGGCCTCCTCAGAGGTGAAGAGATATGGCATACTGAATACCTCGTATACATCTGCAAATGTCTCAAGGTTGGCAGTACCAGCCACTACAAAGTCAATGGCCCCTGTCTGAGTAAGCTCGATAGCCTTTTGAGCTGCGCCGAGGATTTCATTTGGGAAAATCTGTACTTCATATTTATCTCCCAGGTTTTCCTCTACATATTCCTTAAATTTCAGAAGTCCCAGATGCTCTGGATGGGTTTCCGACTGTGCATGGGAGATGCGGACAATTCGTTTGCCGCCAGAAGCAGAAGAGCTGCATCCGGTCATTTCCAATACAGTGGCAGCGCAGAGAGCTGCTACACAAACTGTTTTTAAACCTTTCATCTTCTTATTCCTTCCTATAGATTGCGTTGTTTTGATTGAAACTAATGTAAGCCCTTACATCATAATTACATTATAACCAAAAATTTAACAAATTACAAACCCTTTTTGAACTGAATTTTTCACAATTATAAAAGAGGATTTTTATGCAATTTTAATACTTTTTTATTTTTTGTTATTTTTTGGTTGACAAATTGAAAACGCAGACGTATATTTGATGTAAGCCCTTACATTATTTCCGCATAGGAGGAAAATTTATATGCAGCAAAAATATATCAAAATTCATCCTGCTGATAAGGTAGCTGTAGCGCTCTGTCCGTTAGAAGCAGGAACCGTGATTTCCATAGATAATAAAGAAATCACATTGACAGAGGATATTCCCCAGGGTCACAAATTTGCTCTTGAGAATCTTGAAGAAGAGGAGCCTGTGATTAAATATGGATATCCCATCGGTATCATCAAGGCGCCTGTGAAGGCAGGGGCATGGGTTCATGTCCACAATATGAAAACAGGCCTGGGCGAGCTTCTTACCTATACCTACAATAAGCAGGACACTGCGCTTGCTCCGACAGAGGAGCGCTTTTTCCAGGGCTACAGAAGAGCCAATGGCAAAGTTGGAGTCCGCAATGAAATCTGGATTATTCCTACTGTTGGCTGTGTAAATAATGTAGCGTCTGCCATTGAGAAGAAGGCACAGTCTCTGATTCATGGCAGTATTGAGGCGATTGCAGCTTTCCCGCATCCGTACGGCTGCTCTCAGATGGGAGACGACCAGGAGAACACGCGCCAGATTCTGGCTGATCTTGTCAACCACCCAAATGCAGGCGGCGTCCTTGTTCTTGGACTTGGCTGTGAGAACAGCAATATAGAGGAACTGAAAAAGCACATTGGCCCTTACGATGAGAAGCGTGTAAAATTCCTGGTTTCTCAGGAATCAGAGGACGAAATCACAGATGCTCTGTCTCTTATTAAGGAGCTTGTGGATTATGCAGGGAAGAACACAAGAGAGGCAATCAGCTGTTCTGAGTTGATTATTGGTATGAAGTGCGGAGGCTCTGACGGTCTTTCCGGCATTACCGCGAATCCAACAGTAGGCGCTTTCTCTGACCTCCTTATTTCCAAGGGAGGAACCACGATTCTCACAGAGGTTCCGGAAATGTTCGGAGCAGAAACCCTGTTAATGAATCGCTGCGAGAATGAGGAGCTTTTCGAAAAAACAGTAGATTTAATTAACAATTTTAAGAATTATTTTAAAAGTCATAACCAGACAATTTATGAGAACCCTTCTCCTGGAAACAAAAAAGGGGGTATTTCTACATTGGAGGATAAATCCATGGGATGCACCCAGAAATCAGGAAGCGCTCCGGTGCGCGGAGTTCTTTCCTATGGGGAGCCTGTAAAAGAGAAGGGACTTAATCTGCTCAGTGCCCCAGGCAATGACCTGGTGGCCTCCACTGCGCTGGCAGCATCAGGAGCGCATATTGTTCTTTTTACAACCGGAAGAGGAACTCCATTTGCGTCTCCAGTGCCAACTGTGAAGATTTCCAGCAATTCTGCTCTTTATAATAAAAAGGGAAACTGGATTGATTTTAACTGCGGAGAGCTGGTAGAAGGAACAGGAATGCAGGAAATGTGCGGAAGGCTTTTTGATTATGTAATTGCAGTTGCTTCCGGAGAATTGGTGAAATCTGAAAAAGCCGGCTTCCATGACATGGCGATTTTTAAACAGGGCGTTACCCTTTAAGAAGGAGAGGAAATCATGAAAAAATTAAGTTACCAAACCCTGAGAGAACAGGGATATGACGGATATCTGCTGGAGCATGCTCCAGAGCGGGTTCTTCAATTTGGAGAGGGAAATTTTCTCCGTGCGTTTGTGGATTATTTTATTGACATGATGAACGAGAAGGCTGGCTTTAACAGCAAGGTGGTTTTGGTTCAGCCCATTGCAAATCACAGCGGTTTTAATCTTGCAGATGTTATCAATGAGCAGGAGGGACTCTATACCTTATATCTGCGCGGCTTTGAAAACAATCAGAAGGTGAATGATAAGAGAATTATTTCCTGCGTGAGCCGCTGCCTGAATGTATACAGTGATTATGAGGCGATGATGGCGTGTGCAGAGAATCCAGAGCTTCGCTATATTACCTGTAATACCACAGAAGCAGGAATTGCCTATGATCCACAGTGCCAGTTTACAGACACTCCGCCTGCAAGCTATCCTGCCAAGCTGACACAGTTTATGTATCGCCGTTTTCAGAAATTTGGCACAGAAGCAGGAAAAGGCTTTGTCATTCTTGCCTGTGAGCTGATTGACGACAATGGCAAGGAATTGAAAAAGTGCGTTTTGAAATATGCGCAGCAGTGGGAGCTTGGAGCAGAATTTACAGAATGGCTGGAAAAGGAGAATATTTTCTGCTCTACTCTGGTTGACCGTATTGTGACCGGTTATCCGCGCAGCGAGGCAGCTGCTATCAATGAAGAGAACGGCTATGAGGATAATATTATTGACACAGGCGAAATCTTTGGCTTTTGGGTTATCGAGGGGCCGGAGTCTCTGAAAAAGGAGCTTCCTTTTGCAGAAGCAAACCTTCCTGTTCTCATCACAGATAACCATAAGCCATACAAGCAGAGAAAGGTTCGCATTCTGAATGGCGCCCATACGTCTATGGTTCTGGGAGCTTATCTTGCAGGTCAGAATATTGTAAGAGACTGTATGCATGATGAAACAATTGTTAATTTCATGAATAAAACTATTTATGAGGAGATTATTCCCACACTTTCTCTGCCGGAAGAGGAATGCAGAGACTTTGCAGCAGCAGTGACAGAGCGGTTCAAAAATCCATTCATTGACCATGCTCTGCTTGCAATTTCCCTGAACTCCACTTCAAAGTGGAAGGCCCGCGTGATGCCTTCTCTGACAGGCTATGTGGAAAAATTTGGAAAGCTTCCAAAATGTATTACTGCATCCTTTGCTTTTTATATTGCCTTTTACCGCGGCATGGAACTCACTGGCTCAGGACTTTTGGCAAAACGCCCGAATGGGGATGCCTATACCATTTCTGATGACAGGGCAGTTCTGGAATTCTACTATAATCACAGGGAGGATTCTGCAAGAGAGCTGTGCCATGCGGTCTGCACAAATACCGATTTCTGGGGAAGAGACCTGAGTTCTCTTCCGGGCTTTGAGGAAGCTGTCGGAGAGATTCTGGAGAATATTGAGAAGAATGGAACCTACGATGCTATGAAGGCCTGCCTGTAATCCAGAGGGAAGGGCCTGTGTCAGATGGGGATTTTATCCCTGTCTGACACGCTGTAAAGCAGTCTGTGTTCCCGGAAGCTACTGTGAATAGTGACTCCCGAAAAATCAGCAAAACGAACCAGGGACTCGTTCATTGCAAAAGAGCAGGTTTTGTGCTAAGGTAAAAGAAAAGATTTTTATGTTGCTGTTCACATACCTTAAAAAAGGAGCTGTTCTTTATGAATATTTATGATATTTCAACGCAGGCCGGCGTTTCTATTGCCACAGTTTCCCGTGTGCTTAACGGCAGTGACAAGGTCAGTTCTGCTACACGCCAGAAGGTTCTGAATATTATTGAAAAAAATGGTTATACTCCAAATGCATTTGCCAGGAGCCTTTGCCTGAATACTATGTCTACTGTGGGGATTCTTTGCTCAGATGCGTCAGATGTGTACCAGTCGCAGGTGATTTATTTTCTGGAGAGAGAGCTTAGAAAACATTCCTATACCTCCATGCTCTGCTGTACAGGGCATAATCTTCAGGAAAAAAAGGAATATCTCAAACTCCTTCTTTCCAGAAATGTGGATGCACTTATCTTTATTGGTTCCCACTTTATCGAAGCTTCGGGAAAGGGAAACAGCTATATTCTGGATGCGGCAAGAAAGATACCGGTTTTTCTTCTGAATGGAAAGCTGGACGGGGAGAATATATACTCTATTCTCTGCGATGACGAGAGTGCATCCAGGGACATTACAGACCTACTTTTTGATCGGGGATGTACGGCGCCGATTTATCTTTACCGCATTTTGACTTACAGCTGCCGACGGAAAATCAGGGGTTTTTGCCATTCTGTCAGAGAGCATGGAATTGATGACACTAAAAAGCTGGCCTATTCTTGTCCTGGCTCAGTAGAAAAAACCTGCCGGATTTTGGAGGTTGTCAGGGAAAGCGGGGTTTTCTTTGATGCTGTTGTGGCTGCAGATGACGAGCTTGCCGCAGGAGCTGTAAAATATGCGATCCGAAACGGCTTCCAGATTCCGGCAGATTTTCAGGTGGCAGGCTACAATAATTCTGTGCTTTCTGCATGCAGCTCTCCGGAGATTACAACATTGGACAACCGCGTGGAATTTATGAGCATTACAGCAGTCAGTCACATAATACAGGTGCTTCAGGGAAAGAATGTCCCTTCTAAGATGATATATTCCGGGCAAATCGTGGAAAAAGAGACAACAAGGAAAAAGGATCTGAATTTATAATGTATCAGCCATTCATCCCATGGTCTTTAGACCGTGGGATGAATGGC
>JAUNOP010000022.1 GCA_030537135.1 Eubacteriales bacterium
GCCTGATGGCCGGGGAAATTCTTTGCAGCATACTCCATTCCCAGGGCTTGCGCCTGTTCTCCGGTCAGGCCATGATCATCCTTATCCTTCGGGTCAAAGCTTAAAATATAATGATGGGATTTGATGTCATCATAGTGCTGGTTCTTGTGATAACTGGCATTCAGCTTTTCGCACTCTTTGTCAAAAAGCATAGCTTCGCAGTTAATGCCGTCTATGTAATATTCTTCCCTTAATATCATGCGCCCATTTTCGACCAGGATGGGCTTCATGGTAAACTCATCATGCTGGAACAGCATATAGTCAATGATCTGACTATAATCAGCGTTTTTGCTTGCGATATGTTTTAACACTGCCATGATAATTACCTGCCATTTCTGCAATCTCTTTTCTCATATCAAAAATCTGAGAGATACATTCATGTATTTCATCCTGCATTGTCTTTGACCGGATGCCACCCATGTGAAAATACCGTGCGATCTGGTTCAGGTTGTTCCCGATTTTTCCAAGCTCTGCGGTCAGCTTTTGCAGCTCTGGAACATCAGCAACTACTTCATATTTGATGTTTACTGCTCCATTCAATAACTGTTTGCGGATGTAAGCAGAACGTGATAAGCCTGCTTCATGAGAAACTTTGGTGATCAACTCAAACTCTGTATCTGACAGACGGAGGGTAATGTGGTGGGAGCGTTTTATTTCTGTATCTTTTTCTGGTCTTGCCATAAGCTCTCCTTTACTTTGAATTTTTTATTTTATCCCGAATAATTGGGGATAAGAATGTTTTTATGCGTCAGCATACCCGGCATACGCTGTATGACGCTGCGGACACAATTTTTGTGGAAGCCAAACAGCACAATCTCGTTGTGCAGCAACCGAGGGAATGGGGGTGCTGGATGTCCAGTGGACATCCGTTTAGCACCGACCGGAGCGGGAGCGGAGACCGGAATCCCCATCAAGATATGCCAAGTGCGCAAAAAACCATGAAATGGGGTTTTTGTGTCACATAGGCGAATCTTGCCCTAGAAAAGAATTTCCCTCTCATATATCCCTATCGGGAAAAACAGAAAAACAAGCCAGCCATAAAAATTGACATAACAGCTTGTTTTCCAGTCACCGGCGGAAGGGATAAGTGAATGGAATATGTTTATAAAGCACAAAACAGATTGGAGGGGAATGGTAATGCGTGCAGATTATCCATTAAATTTATTGAGGGATATTCCAGTAGGGCAGATTTTATCAGACGATCAAATGAAGGGACTGGAATATGCCCTGGAACAACTGACAGAGCGGGAACAGATTGTGCTGGAATACCGCTATGTAAAAGGAGAATGAAAGACTCCAGATTGCAGGTATTCTGTTGACAATGTGTGACGCCAGAACGAATCTCTGCAAGGTGATCACGGAGCAAGTGATGGAGGCGTTTGAAGGACAGATTCGGATCTTTGAAAGTGTGATTCCGAATACAGTCAAAGTGGGAGAGCCTATTTATTACAGTGAGCCGTTGGTGGAATATGCGCCGGGAAGCAAGGTATGTGAAATGTACCGGAGCCTGGCAAGGGAGGTGGCAGGTTATGAAGGCTAATAGCCCGAAGCGGAAGGTATTCCAGTACGCCTTGGATTTGCTGACAGAGGACATTGCAGTAGATAAGGCTGTGTCTGAAAATGGTATTCTGCAGATTGCCATAGATAAGATCACGCCGTTTCACGACCACCCTTTCCGGTTGTATGAGGGAGAACGCCTGGATGACATGGTGCAGAGTATCCGGGAGCATGGAGTTCTGAATCCGGTGATCGTAAGACGTACAAAGGCGGGATTTGAGATGATGGCCGGACATAACCGGGCAAACGCTGCCAAACTGGCGGGATTGAAGGAGATTCCTGCTATAGTGAAGGATAAGCTGACAGAGGAAGAGGCGTATGTCTATGTGATCGAGACGAACCTGATCCAGCGGTCCTTTACGGATCTCCTGCCGTCAGAAAAGGCGGCAGTGCTGAAGGAACGGCATGAGAAGATTTCCTGTCAGGGGAAACAGAATGACATTATGAAAGAGATTGCTGATCTGGAAGGAGCATCACAGAAATCAACTTGTGGTCACTGTGACCCTGTGACCACAAGTTAAGGAGCAGAGATAGCGTTGGGAAGGAATATGAACTGTCAGGAAGTTCTGCCTCCCGGCTGATGCGCCTGAATCATCTGATCCCGGAGTTTAAGGAGCAGGTGGATGATGGCGGGCTGCCCTTTATGGCGGCAGTCCATCTGTCCTATCTGAACGAAGAAGAGCAGAATTTGATCTGTCAGGTTGCAGAGCAGGAAGGTAAGAAGGTGCGGCCTAAGCAGGCGGAGCAGCTTCGGAAACAGACCGGGAAGATTGACCAGGAGACAGCAGAGACTGTGTTCCGATGCCCCGAGAAGTCCAGGGCTGAAAAGAAGACGATCAAGATATGGATCGACGCAGAAGTTTACAATGCGTATCTGGCGGATGTTGGAGAAGCAGATGCTTCTGAAATCATGGAGCAAGCATTGAAAATGTATTTTAGAAAGGCGGTGTAAAGTGTTTTCAGAGAGGGAATTAAAGGGATTGGATCGAGGATATTTTAACATCATTCTGGCAAATGACTATGATCTGACATTGATGAGCAAAAATACCGGACACTATTGGTATTTGCATAATCCGGAGTATCTAGAAGAAGGAACGGTGATCATATTCCATCGCCATAACGGACAGCTGCCGTATCATCTGCACAGTAGAAGCAACACACTGAGTCAGGCGGTAAAGCATATCAAAGCTCATGATGCGTTCCAGTTGAACGGCCGGCGTCCGGTTCGCAGATGAGGAAGTATTATCAGATAGCACTGCAGGAGATGCCTGTGGTGCTGTCTGACCTTATGCCTGATATCGAGAAAAGTAAGTCTTTAATTTCATATCTTGTTATCGTTTTTAGCTGATGTTCATTCTTGAGAAACTAAAGACTATTCGTTGTGAAAATTGAGGAGCTGTGATATACTGACAATTGATTGGTAAATTAGTTCCTGTAAAAGAATTTGAAGATGACGGACATGAGGTGTACGGCATGAAAATAAGCTATAAAAAATTATGGAAACAGCTGATCGATGAAGATATGATGAAGAAAGATCT
Source organism: Eubacteriales bacterium (assembly GCA_030537135.1). Classification (GTDB taxonomy): domain Bacteria; phylum Bacillota; class Clostridia; order Lachnospirales; family Lachnospiraceae; genus Blautia_A. The sequence goes on from JAUNOP010000022.1 coordinate 3,135, forward strand.
GCAGCAGAAAGCGGGGATCAGCTGGGCTACGATGACGAAAATGTCTAAGGGAGAAGTAGTGAGTACGGAAGTGCTTATGAAGGTATGTCAGGTGCTGCATTGTAATGTAGGGGATATCATTGATTTTATTGAAGATGATCCGGAATAGAGCAGGGATTTTTATGGGACAGCAACCTTGTAATAATTAGAATGGGAATGTAAGGAAGGTAAGCAGCGGATGGCAGGAAATCAGATGATAAGCCCATATAAGGGAAGCGGCCAGATCACAAGGGAGAAATTTTTGTTTTATGAGATGCGGACTGCTGCAAGGCTGATGGAGAAAGGGTTAAGTGATTCGGATGTGGAGGAACGGATCGTGGAGGATAATTTGTTCCAGTACCCCACAGAGAAATCCATTCGACAAATGGCTAAGACTTGTATTCGGCGTCTGCATGGCCTTCAGGACGAAAGCCTGATAGCGGCAATTGCGGCAATTCCGCAGGAGACAGCAAAGCAAATCTGCTTGTATGCGATGATGAAGCAGTATCGTTTGGTATGGGATTTTATGATCACGGTGATTGGTGAGAAATACCGGATGCAGAATTTTTCCTTCAGCCAGATGGATGTGAATGTGTTTTTCATGCAGCTTCAGGAACAGGATGATTATGTGGCTGGATGGAGTGAGAATACGATGAAGAAAATCCGGCAGATTTTGATCCGAGTGCTTGTAGAAAATGAGTATCTGGATGACATCAAGGCAGACCACATTAATCCGGTATGGCTGAATCTAGTGCTGGAGAATGCCATAAGAAGCAACAACGACGACAGAGCACTGGCGGCGTTCAACTGCTTCTCATAGGAGAGAACATGAACAATATAAACGAGAGATTGGATAATCTGAAATTAGAGATACAAAAGCCTGAGTTTCTGGAAGGTAAGGGACTCAGCAATGAGGTGAATATTCGTATTTTCTGTTATGATGCCCAGGATGAAATGATTGTCCGGCATTTTACGGAGCAGCTGATTGTAGATCAGTCGCTGGAATGCCATTTGATTGAGAGAAATCTGTACAAGGTATTCTTGTCTATCTGCGATGATAAGCGTATTACGGAAAAGGCGGTGCAGATGGAAGAAAAGAAAGGAAAAGAGTTCCTGTTCAATAATCTGCAGAAGTTTGCCAATAATAAGAGCTTTGTGGATAAGATGCAGTATGAACCGCATGAGCCGGGGGATGTGCTGCTTCTGACCGGCGTGGGGGAGGTTTTCCCGTTTATGAGGATCCATTCCCTTCTGGAAGCATTGCAGCCTGAGTTTCCGGATATCCCGATTCTGGTGATGTATCCGGGAACGTATGACGGAAGATTTGTGCGTTTGTTCGATAAGCTGGAGCCGAATCCATATTACCGCGCATTCAATATTATTGGAACTGATGGTTCTAATAATCATGTATTGTAGGAGGTACTGACAAATGAGAATACAGGAAATGTTTTATGACGATATCGACCGTAAGATCAATGGCGTCGTTAAGGTGGACCAAGATGCCGCTGATGTTCTGAAGCAGGAAGTGAAGGAATATGTCATCACGCGGGATATCCGTAAGCACATGATCACCTTCTTCAATAACTACACCGAATCTTTTCAGGAGCCGACAGCGGATGTGGGCGTGTGGATCTCCGGGTTCTTTGGAAGTGGTAAGTCTCATTTCCTGAAGATGCTGTCATACCTTCTGGAAAACAAGGAAGTGGATGGAAACAAGGTTGAGGATTATTTCCGTGAGAAGTTTGATGATGAGGCGACTTTCATGCAGATTGCAAGCGCAATCCGCGGAGAGACCGACACGATCCTGTTTAACATAGATATCGAAGGATCTATCAATAAGGACAAAACTGCTGTTCTACGTGTATTCGCGAAGATGTTTTACAACTATCTGGGCTTCTATGGCGAGAACTTAAAGTGTGCGAAGATGGAACAGTTTATTGATAAAAAGGGGAAGACGGAAGAGTTCCGCAGAGTGTTTGAAGAAAAGAACGGTTCACTGTGGGTAGAATCCCGGGATGCCTTCGCATTCTTCGAGGATGATGTGGTAGATACTCTGGTTGAAGTATTGGGCATGAGCGAGACTGCCGCTCATAACTGGTTTGACGGCACGGAGACCATTGAGACTTCCATTGCTCAGCTTGTATCCGAGATGAAGGAATATGTGGATGCCAAGCCGAAGGATTTCAGACTGTTGTTTATGATTGATGAGATTGGCCAGTATGTGGGCGACAGCATTGATTTGCTGATGAACCTGCAGTCGCTTGTGGAGAAGATCGGAAGTGAATGCAATGGAAAGATCTGGGTGGTATGTACTGGACAGGAAGCAATCGATGAAATTATCAAGACCAGACAGGATCAGTTCTCACGTATCCAGGCGAGATTCAAGACCAGGCTGTCCCTGACGTCTTCCTCTGCAGATGAAGTGATCCAGAAGCGTATCCTCAGAAAGAAGGATGAGGTAACACCGCAGCTGGAACAGGTATATAATGAGAATGATTCCGTGCTGAGAAATCTGTTCAGTTTTAATTATTCTGCCGGTGATGCGGTTTTGGATATTAAAGGCTTTAATGGTTCAGGAGAGTTTGCAAGAGACTTCCCGTTTGTACCGTATCAGTTCATCATCATGCAGAAGGTATTTGCCGAGATCCGCAAGCACGGTAATTCTGGAAAGCATCTGTCTGGCGGTGAGCGTTCCATGCTGTCTGGATTCCAGGAAGCGGCACAGAAGATTGAGGATAAGGATGAGTTTGCGCTGGCGCCGTTCTATCTCTTCTATGATACGGTTCACACATTCCTTGACAGTTCTATCCGCCGGGTGATCGAGCGCTGCCAGAAGGCGGCTGACACGAATGCCGGCACCCGGCAGCAGGATGTGGCTGTGTTGAAGCTTTTATATCTGATTCGCTATATCGATGATATCAAGGCAAATCTGGATAATATCGTCATTCTGATGGCGGATGATATCCGCATGGATAAGATCATCATGAGGGAACAGGTGAGGGGATCTCTTAACCGTCTGATGAGCCAGAACTATATCGGCCGCACGGGCGATACTTATAACTTCCTGACGGATGAAGAACAGGATATTCAGAGAGAAATTAAGAATACACCGGTTGATACTGCTGCGATCGTGGAGCGCATCGCACATATGGTATTCGGCGATATCTATACAACAAAGAAGTTCCGCTATGGCAAGTATGATTTTGCCTTTGACCAGATGGTTGATAATACCACGGTCGGAGCGGTGACAGGCGGCATGAGGCTGAAGATCATGACAGTGGCAGCGGATTCAGAGGAGAAGGCAGAGCTTCGTTTGATGACAGAATCCGCAGGCCAGTCTATTGTGGTACTGGCTGATACGCCGTATTATGAATCACTGGAAAATGCAATGAAGATCCGCAAGTATGTGAAACAGAGGAATGTGGCTCAGCTTCCAAAGAGCGTAAGAGACATCATTGCGAATTACCAGAGTGAAGCCGATAAATATGAGCAATCCGCGCAGACGGATCTGGCGGAAGCCATAACCAATGCGCAGTTCTATGTGGACGGCGAGAAGATTGAGATCAAGGCGGCAGCTGTTTCCTCAAAGGAAGAGGATCTGGGGAAGAGAGATTATGAGATCAAAAAGGGCAAGGCGAAGAGTGTCATTGACCAGGCCCTTGAGTATCTGGTATCCCATGTGTACAGTGATCTGGGTCTGATCGTGGAGAACGCTGAATCGGATGCGGATATCCTGGCGCTTCTGACCGGTGCCGTCACGATGCTTCCGGGAACGGAGCCGAACAGGGATGCTGCCGCCAAGGTGGAAGAATATCTGGAAATGCAGGATCGGAAGCATCTTCCGACTTCCATGGCGGATGTTCAGAAAAGATACCAGGCTATTCCCTATGGATGGCGTGAGATTGATATTGCGGCTGTCGTGGCTCTGCTGATTGTAAGGCAGAAAGTGACGATCAAGTATGCCGGTTCAACGGTGCAGCCAAACAACCCGAAGCTTCCGGACATGCTTAGGAAAAAGAGTGAGATCGGAAAGACGCAGATTTCCAAGAGACAGGTGGTATCCGCAACAAGGATGAAGGCGGTCAAAGATTTTCTGCGGGATTACTTCAACCTTATGGATGTGCCTGCAGATGAAGACGGCCTGATTCAGTTTATCATTGATAAGTTTGAAGGTTTGCAGAAGCACTATGAAGGACTTCTGACAAGATATGAGGGACACAAGTATCCGGACAGAAATGTGGTCAGCAATGCCGTCACTATCGTGAAGGATGTGCTGTCGCAGCAGAAGGATAACGTGGCTCTGCTTGAGCGTGTCCTTCAGCGGGAAGACAATCTGTATGATGCGCAGGACGCTATGCAGAATGTGGAAGCCTTCTTTAAGACACAGATTTCTGTATTCGATACAGCGGTGAAGTTTGAGCAGGATCTGAGGAATGACCTGGACTATATCAAAAAGGATGAAGAGGCAAATCAGGCGCTGAACATGATCCGCCTGATTATCATGATTCCTACCAATGGGAAGTATGATTACAAGAGGATCCCGGAATTGAATGCTCTGATGGCGAAGGTAAAGGCTTCCCATGATGCGATGCTGGAAGAGAAGCGTACAGAGCTTCTGGAAGTAGTCCGTCAGTGTATGGCGGAGATTCATCAGGCTTTAGACGGCGGTAATTCGACAGCCAAGACAATCAGCGATAAGGCTGATATGTACTATGGACAGCAGAAGGAAAAGATTGCGGAGACGACAAGCCTGGCACTGATGGAAGGATTCCCGATTCCGATGTGGAATTACCGGGATGATGCTGTTTCCAAGATCGAGTTTAGCAAGCGGCCTCCGAAGTCGGTAGCTCCGAAGCCCGTGAATCCTGTGAAGCCGGTTGCGAAGAAGACGTATAAGCCGATATTCCGTCAATCGCTTTTGAAGGCGGCAAGGCTGGAAAGCGATGCTGAGATCGATGCGTATGTGGACAAGCTGAGAGATCAATTGAAGACATTACTGAAGGGTTCAGACGGTATCGATCTTAAGTGAGGCAGAAAATCTTTGATTTGTTTAACTGAACTTATGCGGAGTTAAGTAAAGGAAGAGTCAACTTATGGATAAAAATGCGATAAAGAAATATGCGGTGTGGGCGCGTAAGGAGTTGATTACGCGTGTCACACAGAAGGCAGAGCAATATGAGATTACGGAGAAGAAGACTACTCCTGCGGATGCGGATAGCATCGGCGGCAGGGTGCTTACTGCAGCAGAAAAGAAGCAGAGGCAGGCATTGATTGCAAAAATCAACCAGGATGGATTTGAACAGGTGATGGAAGAAGTTGCCTATACCTGGTTCAACCGTTTTACTGCGCTCAGGTTCATGGAAGCGAACAATTATCTGCCGAGCCATACCAGAGTTTTCACAAATGAGAACGGAGAGTTCAAGCCGCAGATTCTGGCGGATGCGATACAGCTGGATCTGGAAGGCCTGAATATGGACAAGGTTTTTGCGCTGAAGGATGCAAATAAGACGGAAGAACTGTATAAGTATCTTCTGATCACTCAGTGTAATGCTTTGTCCGGTATTTTGCCGCGCATGTTTCAGAAGATTGAGGATTATACGGAACTGCTTCTGCCGGATTATCTTCTCCGTGAGGGAAGTGTAATCGAGCAGATGATCGCATTGATTCCGGAAGAAGATTGGACGGATCAGGTTCAGATTATTGGATGGCTTTATCAATATTATAACAGCGAGAAAAAGGACGATGTTTTCGCAGCACTGAAAAAAAATGTGAAAATCACAAAAGAAAACATCCCAGCTGCAACCCAGCTGTTTACACCGGATTGGATTGTTCGCTATATGGTAGAGAACAGCCTTGGCCGTCTGTGGCTGGAGGGACACCCGGATGTGAAGGAGCAGTTCCTGCCAACTGAGGAAGAACAGTCTGCCTATGCTGATGGAAATCGTGACCTGGAAGATACCAAATGGCATTACTATCTGGAAGAAGCCGAGCAGGAGCCAGAAGTGCAGGCACAGCTCGCTGAGATTCGCAAGGAATACGCTGCACTGACACCGGATCAGTTGAAAGTGATCGACCCATGTTCCGGTTCCGGTCATATTCTTGCGTATATGTTCGATGTACTGATGAAGATTTATGAATCTTACGGCTATACCACTCGTGAAGCAGTGGCAAGCATTGTAGAGAACAATCTTTACGGTCTGGATATTGATGACCGTGCGGTACAGCTGGCATATTTTGCGGTAATGATGAAAGCCCGTCAGTATGACCGCCGCTTCTTCATTCGTGGCATTCAGCCCCATGTATATGCCATTGTGGAGAGTAATCATGTAGATAAATTCGCGGTGGATTATTTCTGTAACGGCGATGCCAAGCTGAAAGCGGCTATGGATACCATTCTCAGCGAACTGCATGATGCGAAGGAATATGGTTCAATTCTGACTGTGACGCCACAGGATTGGACCGCACTGTATGCTCGCTTTGCGGAGATTATGGAAGATATAAATATGTCCCGGGAAACAGCACTGAGAGAACTGTTGCCGCTGGTGCAGGTGGCGGAAGCATTGGCACAGAAATATGATGCAGTTGTGACGAATCCGCCGTATATGGGTGCATCGGGAATGTGTGGAAAGTTATCTTCTTTTGTGAAAAAAATATATCCAGATACGAAATCTGATATGAGTACAATTATGATGGAGCGAATGCTAGAAATGTGTACTGTTCATGGGTATATTTCTATGATTAATATTCCAGTATGGATGTTCTTGTCTAGTTATGAAAAAATGCGAAACATAATGCTTCATAATAATACGATAGTTAATTTGGTGCATCCAGGACGGGGAATTTTTGGATCTGATTTTGGCACAACATCATTTGTTGTGTCTAAAACACATATTAAAAATTATGTGGGGAGATATCATCGGCTATTTGATAGCCAAGGCGAAGTTCATAGTGTAGAGGAACGTAGAAACGCATTTTTGCAAAGAAAAGGATTATATACTATTCAACAAGAAAATTTTTTTAAGATTCCTGGAATGCCGATAGCCTATTGGTTACATCATCAAATATATGAAATGTATGGAAATTATAAAACCATGGCAGAAATTGCTACTCCGAAAGTTGGCATGCAGACATCAAATAATGATAGATATCTAAGATTATGGCATGAAGTAGATTTTTCTGAATTTAATGCTTCCAGTTATGGATTGAAGTGGATTAAATATTTGAAAGGTGGAGCTTACAGAAAATGGTATGGTAATTTAGAATATCTTTTGTTTTATAATAAAACACCGGACTTTATTCTGCAGCAAAAAAATGCTAGGGTGTTAGATTTAGGTTTCCTGAAAAAGAAAAAATGCACATGGACAGATTTAACTATTAGTAAAAATAGTTTCCGTATTGCACCAGATGATACATTTTATGATATTTCTGGACATTGTTTTTTCCCGAAAGAAGAAGATCAATTATGGCTTTTGGGATATGCAAATACATTAATATTTGCAGAATTGCTTAAAGTATTTAATTCTACGATACATTGTCAAGTTGGAGATGTTGGGAAAATTATTGTACCAGATATCGGAGAACAAAAAAATAAAGTTTCTGTTCTGGCAGGAGAAAATGTTGAATTTTCAAAAAAAGATTGGGATTCCTTTGAAACCTCATGGGATTTCCGACGTCATCCACTGCTTCGCAAAGTTTCTACTATTGCCGAAGCCTTTGACCGGTGGCAGTCTGAATGTGATGTTCGTTTTAACCAACTGAAAGCCAATGAGGAAGAACTGAACCGTATCTTTATTGATATTTACGGCTTGCAGGATGATTTGACACCTGAAGTTGAGGATAAAGATGTCACCGTTTGCAAGGCTGACCTTGGCAGAGATATTCGTTCCTTCATTTCCTATGCGGTTGGCTGTATGTTTGGTCGCTACTCTTTGGCTGTAGAGGGACTGGTATATGCTGGTGGAGAATGGCCTCCTATGGATAAGGCAATTGGTGTAAGGGAGCTGTTATATCCGGAAGCTGATCCGAATATATGCAGCTGGATGGATGCGTATGGAGAATTTTGCCCGGATATTGATAACATTATTCCTATATGTGACGATGAATATTATGATGACGATATCGTCGGCCGTTTCGTAGAATTTGTGAAGACAGTCTATGGCGAAGATACTCTGGACGAAAACCTGAAATTCATTGCCGATGTCCTGGGCGGCAAAGGCCAGCCGAAGGATGTGATTCGGAATTATTTCCTGAATGATTTTTACAAAGACCATTGCAAAATTTATCAGAAACGTCCGATCTACTGGCTCTTTGACAGCGGCAAGAAGAATGGTTTCAAGGCTCTGATCTATATGCATCGCTATCAGCCGGACACCATTGCTCGTATACGCACGGACTATGTCCATGAACAGCAGAGCCGCTACCGTACCGCTATTGTTGATTTGGAAAGGCAAATAAATGCTGCCCCCACTTCCGAAAGGGTGAAATTGAACAAGCAGCTTGCAAAGCTTCAGGCACAGGCAGAGGAAGTGCGGATTTATGAGGAAAAAATCCATCACCTGGCCGATCAGTTCATTTCCATTGATCTGGACGATGGAGTAAAAAAGAATTATGCAATATTTGCAGATGTTCTGGCGAAGATTAAGTAGGGAGGCTGCAGCGGATGGATAAAAAAGAATGGATAACTGTTGATCACGCTTTTCTGGAAAATGTGTCTGAGATACTGACTCAGGCAAAAAAGAATGCCAAAACAGCAGTTAACTTATCAATGGTGTATGCTTATTTTGAGATTGGCAGGAAGATTATTGAGGAGGAGCAAAACGGGAAAAGCCGTGCAGCTTATGGTACGCAGCTGTTGAAAGAACTCTCTGCTTATTTGACGGGAAAACACGGAAAGGGATATTCGGTTGGTAATTTAAAGAATATCAGGCAGTTTTATAGGGTCTACGTTAATGACCAAATTGGCGAAACAGTGTTTAGCCAATTCAAAAATCTGCCCACAGTCAGTACCGGACGGAGATTTTACTTGAGTTGGTCTCATTATTTGAAGCTCATGCGCATTTCAAATATTGAGGAGAGACATTTTTACGAGATAGAATCTGTGAAAAACGGTTGGAGTCTGACCGAATTAAAGCGGCAATACAACAGTGCCTTGTACGAACGGTTGGCTCTTAGCAAGGATAAAGCTGAGGTATATCGTCTCGCTTTGGAAGGGCAAACGGTTGAAAAACCGCAGGACGCAGTGAAGGATCCCTATGTCCTGGAGTTCTTAGGGCTGCCGGAACTTCCATCTTATTCAGAAACTGAGCTGGAGAGCCGCATTATAGATCATTTACAACAGTTTCTTTTAGAGCTGGGTACAGGCTTTGCCTTTATAGGAAGGCAGGTGCGGTTTACGTTTGATGAAGAACACTTTATTGTCGATCTGGTTTTTTATAATCGGCTGTTGCGCTGCTTTGTCCTTTTTGACCTGAAGATTGGAGAATTGAAGCATCAGGATATCGGACAGATGCAGATGTATGTTCACTACTATGACCGTGAAGTAAAGTTGCCGGAGGAAAATCCTACCATAGGTATCATACTCTGCAGGGACAAGAATAATGCTGTTGTAAAAATGACGTTGCCAGAAGATAACGAGCAGATTTTTGCCAGTAAATATGAGACAGTATTGCCAAGCAAAGAAGAATTGCAAAAGCTTCTCCAGGAACACATTTCGGAAGAAGACAAGGAGGCGTTATGATGGATGAGGAGAGAATTAGTCAGGAATTGAATCAGCGTTTTGCCGCGCCGCTTCCAGAGTTCTACAAACGCCGTATTATATTCTGGTATGACGAAGATGGAGAGTTCCGTGAGAGGCTGGATGAGGTTGCGCTGAATAATGCAAAACTGATCGCATTGACCGGAACCAATAACTTTGCGGTGAAAAAACTTCTGTCGGTGGATGATACCATGAACAATTATCTGGTATATTGTCCTCTGCCCTATGAGAAGTCGGAGGATAACTGGCTTCTGGATATAGAAATGTACAGCGAAGAATTCCGGGCGGATCTGATCGCTATCTGGATGAAAGAGCTGGGAATTCCATCAACGCATGCGATGCGTAAACAGGTGAAGGACTACCGAAAGTTTTTCAAAGCAAAGGTGCGCAGAGATAAAATTGCAAGCCAGAATAAGGTGCCAAGCGTTCCAGCTCAGCTGCATATGGCTGTGATGGGTGCTTTGGGCGGTATTAAAGATGTCACGCCGGCGGCGATCATCAAGGAAGTGCTGAAGGCCGGTATGGACACCGACACGAATGATTTGTATCAGGAGTTTGTAAACTATGGTGCGGATAAGGTTTTTTGGAGCATGGTGAAGCAGGGATCAGGTTACGTTTCTGAGCAGCCAGATATCGCAATGCTGGCAACGCATATACTTCTGACAGCGACCACAAGGACGATGAGGCTGGAATATCTGGCGGGACTGGACGGGTTCATTTCCTCGCCGCACCAGGCGTTTTGCTTTGATTTTATTTCTGACTGGCTTCATGCTGAAGATTGGGAACAGCTTATAGAGATCGCAAAATCTGTGGAGGATGAACTGAAGCTGCCGCAGCGGTTCATGAAGCTGGAGGTCAGTGATTTGGTAGATACGGAAGCCTTTCCGTGTCTGGATGAAGTGATCCTGATCAAGCTGATGACAGAGATCGGAGATCATATCATTGATGTAGATGTGATCAAGCGGACAGTAGAGAAACGCCGGACATGCGTGAACTATGAGCCATTCAAAGACTATTACGAGGGAATCCTGCAGGTGGCGAACATGCAGGCATTCTATAAAGAGCATTCAACAGGCTTCCATTCTGCTGAAGCGAAGAAGGTCTGGAAGGAATATACTTCCGAGTATTACAAGATGGATACTTATTACCGTCTGTTCCATAAGAGTTACGGGGAAAGCCTGAAGGCATACAATTTCGATCTGCACGACCTGTTCCGTTCTGTCATGGAGAAGGTGGAAGGTCTGTATAAGAACTGGTTTCTGGGACAGCTTGGCGGTAACTGGTCTGCCGTTTGTTCTGAGGAACTGGCGAAGCACGGCAGGATTCTGGAGGTACCGCAGCAGACGGATTTCTACAGGAATCATATTGACAATGCGGATAACAGGGTGTTTGTGGTTATTTCTGACGCCCTGCGGTACGAAGCGGCTGCTTCCCTTGCGGAACAGTTAAGACGCGAGACACAGGCGGATGTGAAGCTTCAGGATGTCCAGGGGATTTTCCCGACCATTACAAAGTTTGGTATGGCTGCTTTGCTTCCCCATAAGGAGCTGGAGGTGGAGCAACACGGAGATGTGCTGAAGGTTATGGCTGACGGTGTGCCGACAGATGCCGGATACCGGGATAAGATACTGAAGTCCGCGAAGGCAAATAGTGTGGTACTCAAATATAATGATCTGGTTAATGCGAAAAGGGCTGAACGGAGTGCAATGGTGAAAGGAATGGAAGTGGTGTACATCTACTACGATACCATTGATGAGGCAAGCCATACAGCGGATACTATGGTGTTTCCGGCTTGCGATGACGCAATCCAGGAATTAAAGAACCTGACAAAGATCATCTGCAATGATTTCGGGGCAACTCATATCCTGTTCACGGCAGATCACGGTTTTCTTTATACCTATAGCCCAATGACTGAGGATGACAAGATTGATAAGACCGGATTTGTCAATCGTATTGTGGAGTACGGCAGACGGTTTGCAATCATGGCGAAGGGTTCTGACCCGGATTATTTGCAAAAGGTTCAGTTTTTGGGCGGATCATCCGAGTATGATGCTTTTGCACCGAAGGAAAATGTAAGAATTAAGATGAACGGTAGCGGGCTTAATTTCGTGCATGGTGGTATCAGCCTGCAGGAAATGGTGGTGCCTGTCATTGATTATCATTTTCTGAGAAACCAGTACAAGCAGTATCAGCGGAATCAGAAGAAGTATGATACAAAGCCAGTGGAGGTTAGCCTTCTGTCGGCCACGCATAAAGTCAGCAATATGATCTTCTCACTGAACTTCTATCAGAAGGAGCCAGTGGGGGACAATCGTGAGGCAGCGACCTATCAGCTGTACTTTACGGACAGCAATGGAAAGCAGATCAGTGACATTGCAAAAATCATTGCGGATAAGACCAGTGACAACGGACAGGAGAGGACATTCCGGTGTAGCTTCAATCTGAAGTCGCTGAAGTATGACAACAAGGAAATTTATTATCTCGTGATCGCAGACGCAGATGGCATGGTCGTATCCAGGGAAGAGTTCCAGATAGATATTGCCTTTGCGGTGGATGAATTTGATTTCTTTAGTTAAGGCGGAAAGAGAGAATATATGGAGTCTATCGATGATGGCGCAGTAAATAAGCGTGAGGAAATAAAGAATAAGCTCCGAGAGAGTTTTGATGGGAAGATTGTCCGGAAGGATCTGACGAAGAAGATCAAGGAAGGGGCAAACGTGCCGGTGTACGTGCTGGAGTTCCTTCTTGGTCAGTATTGCAGTTCCGATGACGATTCCATCATTGAGCAGGGCGTCCAGAATGTGAAGCGCATCCTGGCGGATAACTTTGTCCGCCCGGATGAATCCCAGAAGGTTCTCTCAAAGCTCAGGAAAAGGGGAAGTTATACCGTTATCGATATGATCACGGCACGCCTGGATATGAAGCGGAATCTTTATATCGCCAGCTTCTCCAACCTTGGGATTACGAATGTCCTTCTGGAAGACGAGTATCCGGAGAAGTATGACCGGCTGCTTTGTGGTGGTATATGGTGCATTGTGCAGCTGGATTATGAATATGTGGAAGAGGAAAAGAAGAATGGGATGCCGGTTCAGATCCGGAAGCTGACTTCAATCCAGATGCCGCATGTGGAGATCGAAGAACTGAAGGAAGGACGCAAGCAGTTTACAGAGGATGAGTGGCTGGATATCATGATGCGTTCGATCGGTATGGAGCCGGACACTTTGTCTGAACGTGAGAAGTGGCTGCTTCTTTTGCGTATGGTTCCGTTAGTCGAGAATAATTTCAATCTATGTGAACTGGGTCCGAGATCCACTGGTAAATCTCATCTGTATAAGGAGATATCGCCAAACAGTATTCTGGTATCCGGCGGGCAGACCACGGTGGCCAATCTTTTTTATAACATGGGAAGAAAGACTATTGGCCTTGTGGGTATGTGGGATGTGGTTGCTTTTGATGAGGTGGCCGGCATTAATTTTAAAGACAAAGACGGGATCCAGATTATGAAGGACTATATGGCGTCCGGATCCTTTGCCAGGGGCAAGGAAGAAAAGGCTGCTTCCGCGTCAATGGTATTTGTAGGCAACATCAATCAAAGTGTGGATGTGTTGCTGAAGACATCCAGTCTGTTTGATCCATTTCCGCCGGAGATGGGAACCGATACGGCCTTCCTTGATCGTATGCATTGTTATATTCCGGGATGGGAGATTCCGAAGTTTAGGCCGGAACATTTTACAAATGACTATGGTTTCATCACGGATTATCTGGCAGAGTTCCTGCGGGAGCTGAGAAAAGAACAGTATGGAGATGCTTTGGATGGGTATTTCCGTTTGGGACGAAACCTGAATCAGAGAGATACGATTGCGGTTCGGAAGATGGTGGGCGGTCTTGTAAAGCTCATGTATCCGGATGGCAAATATACAAAAGAGCAGTTGGAAGAGATCCTGAAGATTTCTCTGGAAATGCGCCGGCGTGTCAAGGAGCAGCTGAAGAAGCTGGGTGGCATGGAATTCTATGATGTAAACTTTTCTTATATTGATCTGGAAGACATGTCAGAGCATTATGTATCAGTACCGGAGCAAGGCGGCGGCAAGCTGATTCCGGAAGGAATGTGCAATCCGGGGCAGGTTTATACCGTAGCCCAGGGGAAGTCTGGGATGATCGGAGTATTTCGCCTGGAAGGACAGATACTTCCGGGGAATGGCAAGATGGAGCGGACAGGATTGGGTTCTGACCGTGATGCGAAAGAATCTTCCAATACGGCTTTCAATTATCTGAAGGCGAACGGCAACAGGATCAGCGGATCTATTAGCACGACAACAAAGGATTATATCATCAATTATCAGGATCTGCAGGGAATTGGTATGACTGGGAAGCTGGCTCTGCCGACGTTGATTGCACTGTGTTCCATCGCTTTGGGGATATCGGTGCAGAGTTCCACAGCGATCCTTGGTGAGATCAGTATCAGCGGCACGCTGATCAAAGTGGATAACCTGGCGGATACGCTGCAGGTATGTCTTGACAGTGGTGCAAAGAAGGTGCTTCTGCCGCAGACATCATTTGTGGATTTTGTGACTGTGCCGCCGGAACTGATGAGTGCATTTCAGTTAATTCCGTACCAGAGTGCAGAAGATGCGGTGTTTAAGGCACTGGGAGTTGAGTAAGGATATGCAATACTTGTTTGTGAAGAGTTCAGTTGCCTTGAATTTCACATGAACAGGGACACGATCAACTGGATTCTGAAAAACTGAATACAGGAGGTCGCATATGGGAAAATTACCAAAATTCACACATGAGAATGGCATTGATTATGTTCTGGTTGGTAATTACTATTTACCTATGATCCGGCTATCGGAGGAAAAGCGTCCTATTGGACGCTGGGGGCAGATGCACAGGAACTATTTAAAAGAGCGCCATCCTGCACTTTACAGCAGTCTGCTTTTATCAGGAAAACTTAGTACATATCTCGTCAATCTGGATGAACAGGCAGAGAGCAGGCTGGAGATTATTATCAGTCAAATGAAAGTGGCTGAAGGTGTGACAGAAGAACTGAAAGCTACGGATCAGCTTCGATGGATTCAAATGATGAGTAGCATTTGCAACAGAGCGGAAGAAATTATAAAATATGAAATGATTTATGTGTGATGAAGGGACGTGAAGCAGAATGGCTATAAGCAAAGAGGAAGATAGAAGATGTGCGCAGATAGCAGAGCTTTTCAGCCCATTTCTGGAAGAAATTGGAGACTGGTGTATCGTGCGGAGCGAAAGGTTCGGGTATATTGTACTTTGCTATTATATGAACGGCAGATTTGAGGATAACAATGTATTTGACAATGCGAAAGATATGTTTGATTTCCTTCTGGATCAATGGCAGTTTCGGTGGCTTTATGCGAAAGGAAAAGAAAACAGGGTGGTGGAATACGAAGATTATGAAAAAAATTTGACGGTAAGACAGCGTGAGGAACGGAAAATTGTTTTATCAAAGTATTTACAAGAATATGAGACAATTATGAAACAATAAGTACGAAATAATTTTAAAATCTTAATGTTAATATTTGTTGATAGGTAAACATGTGAAAGCAGGGGCAGAAATCCCAATGAGGAGGTTTTGCTCCTACTAAAACATTTCCAGAGTTTAGCGATTTATCAAATGTTCCTGATGTGCTGGTTGTATTATTCGAGCAAAAGAATTATAATAAGCAGTACGGAGGTGCATTATGGACTATATGACTTTGAAAGAAGCAAGCGAAAAATGGGGAGTAACCCCACGATGGATAAACTATTATTGTGCAGCAGGGCGCATTCCCGGCGCTATGAAGGTGGCAACAATCTGGCTTGTACCAAAGGATGCGGAAAAGCCGGTTGACGGGCGGACAAAACAGGGAAAGGAGCTAAAGTATGAGTAAGTCAGAACTATGCCTGGCAAATAATGTAGAAGAACCCCCTGTTTATTATGTTCGCTTCTCGACAGATAACGGTATAGCGAAGCGCATCAATGACATTAAGGAAAGCTATGGATTGACAGATGAAATGGTTGACGAGAATACCGCTCTTCTTGCAATGAAGGGAGCCAGCAGTAATGGGTATGCACAGGCTCTGTATCCTCTTGCCGCTATCTTGTTTGTGCTAATTGTGCTGGCGGGCGTTTTTATGATTTCGAGCAGCATGAACAGCAATGTTGCTCAGAGAACGCAGTTTTTTGGAATGATGCGCTGTATCGGAATGAGCAAACAGCAGGTAATCCGTTATGTAAGGCTGGAAGCATTGAACTGGTGTAAGACCGCCATTCCCATAGGCATTATCCTTGGTGTCGCAGTAACATGGATTGCGTGTTTTGGAGTGAAATACGGAATCGGGGGAGAATTTGCGGAAATTCCTCTTTTTTATGTCAGTGCGTCTGGAATCGTACTTGGCGTAGCGGTAGGTATTTTGACAGTTCTTCTTGCAGCCCATTCTCCTGCAAAGCGTGCTGCAAAAGTATCTCCTGCAACAGCGGTATCTGGAAATGCACAAAATGGAACAAAGACAGGCCACACAAAGATTATTGGCGGCATAAAAATTGATACAGCACTGGGAATCAGCCACGCAGTATCAGCAAGAAAAAATCTGATCCTTATGACTGGCTCCTTTGCATTGAGTATTATTTTGTTTTTCGGGTTTTCAGTAGGACTTGACTTTGCAGAGGCGCTTATACCGTCCACAAGATCATGGCAGCCGGATTTTTCTATTATAAGCGATGATGAAACAAATTCCGTAGACAAAGATTTGGCGGCTGAATTAAGCAAAGTGGAGGGTATCACCCAGGTTTATGGAAATATGGCATCTCTTGATGTCCCGGCTGTTTCTGAAAAGGGTGTGAGCGAAATTACATTGGTTTCCTATGAGAAATATATGCTTCAATGCGCTGAAGAAAATCAGGTGAGCGGAGATGTGTCAAAGCTATCCGGAGACAGCAACTATGTATTAACTATTTATGATGCGAGAAATCCTCTGGAAAGCGGGGATAAGGTACAGGTGAATGGAACGGAACTTGAAGTTGCGGGAGCGGTATCGGAAGGACTGTTCGAAGACGATATTACACTGATTTGCACGGAAGAAACCTTTGAACGCCTGATAGGAGATTCGGGCTATGCGTTATTGAATGTCCAGATTGCAGATAATGCGGATAAGAACAAGGTTATTTCATCCATGCGGAGTCTGATGAGTGAAAATTACAGCCTGGCCGATTACTATGATACCAATAAAGACAACAATGCGGAGTTTTGGGGCTTCCGGTTGGCGGTCTATATATTCCTTGCCATCATTATCCTGATGGCCGCATTGAATATCATTAACAGCACATCTATGAGTGTGGCGGCAAAAACAAAGCAGTATGGCGCTATGCGTGCGGTTGGGATGGATGGCCGGCAGCTTACAAAGATGATTGTGGCAGAAGTCTTTACCTATGCCATTTCTGGCTGCGTGATAGGCTGTGTGATAGGGTTGCTTCTGAATAAGACGATTTTTGAAGCGTTTATTACTGCGTATTACGGAGAAATGTGGCATGTTCCAGTAGGCAAAATGATAGTGATTCTTCTGATAATTTTTGCTTCAGCGGTTGTGGCTGTATATGGACCGGCAAAGCGGATGCGCAACATGGCGATTACAGATACGATTAATGACTTGTAATTGGAATATTAGATAAAAGCTGCGGTACAGTGGGCTTCACCGGGGAAATGCGGGAGCCGATTGACAAGGCGTATTATATCTGCCAGACGTATAACCGGCTGGGGAAGAACGCCTGCACCAGCCATAAGATTAAGGCGAGGGATCTATACAACCTTGTGCTGAAGGACATCCAGGATTTGGCGGCGATGGTGCGCCAGTCTGACGAGCAGGAAAACGATGTGAAAACTTTTATCGGGGAAATCCGGAAGTACGCCACAATCCAGGAACTGGACGAAGCGGTGCTGAACCGGCTTATCAGCCGCATTGTGGTGGGTGAGGTTCAGAAGATAGACGGGCAGAAATACCAGGAAGTCAGGATTATTTATAACTTTGTCGGTGAGATACCGGATATGACAGAATAGATGTGTGATAACCTCTCCCTTTGCCGGGAGGGGTTATTTTATGCCCGGAACGGGCAAAAGGGCAGCTATCTGTTAGGATAACTGCCTGACAGGGTAGCTATTTCTTTTTCCGGCGTTTGAATTTTGCTGCAATTTTATTGATCCACGGGTCAAGGAGCAATTCTATGATACCACCTATAAATTCTATTAAGAAGTCAGCCATGAGTAATGCGCCTCCTGTTTTAAATTTACATTTTTGTATCTATATCCCATTATGTAGTAACTCTACATAATCTACAAGACGGTCATAACTTATAAAGGAATATCTGAAACAGGCCTACAGGCTTGACCAGAAAATTAACAGTGACATTGCGGAGGCTGCGAAATTGAGAAGCATGGCTTCCTGTGTCGGTTCTCCCGGATTTGAAGAACATTACAATCCGAACCGCCTTACAGAAGCCAGAAACTAAACAAAGGTACGGAAGATTGTGGCAAAGAATTCGCAACAGGTACATGCATGCACACACACCCTTTTTGTGAGAAGTGTCTGGAAGAAGGCAGACTTACCGAAGCGAAGCAGGGGCATCATATAATGCCGCTGGCAGAAGGCGGCGACCACAGCGATGAAAATCTGATGTCCCTTTGTTCTTCGTGTCATGCAAAAATCCATGCCAAACGTGGTGACAGGTGGCATGGCAAAAGCCACTCGCAGAGGAGTGGCTTTTAAAACTGATGTGAAAGAATCCAGCGAAGCAGGTGTTCTGCGTCAATCTCTCCGGCGGCAAGCTGGAGAATTACATCGGAGAGTTCTGTCTGAGAATGCTGCAATTCCACACCATTGAGCGCTAAAAATACCAACATAACATGTGCGCCGATTCGTTTGTTTCCATCCACGAAGGGGTGGTTTTTAACAAGACCAAAGCAGAGTCTCGCAGCTTTTTGCTGCAGTGATGGATACACATCTTCTCCGCCAAATGTCTGGAACGGTGCACTTAGTGCAGAATCGAGCATTCCCTCATCGCGCAGACCGAATGAGCCGCCAGTTTCGGCAATCAGCTGGTCATGGATAAGAAGTACCTGTGATTTGGATAATCGTATCATTTGGCAAGTACCTCATAAGCCTGACGGTTTTTCTCAATCAAGCGGCGGGAAATAGACATGACATCTTCATCAGCAGCAAGTTGCTCCTGTTCAGCGGATGAAAATTCCATAACCAAATAACGTGGAACATTATTTTTCAGGATGACTACTGCGCCGCTCTCATCAACAAGGCGAGCTACCTTGGAGAAGTTCTGGTTTGCTTCAGTAATGGAAATCAGATTGTTTGTATTAATGTTCATAGGAAAACCTCCTCGTTGCTTTCGTTACTTTTATTATATCCGAAAATAGGAGAAATTCAACCTATTTCTTGCTATTTTTGTGATTGGAGGGGCGGTCAAAATCTCTACGGCTCTGCCCCGTGGGAACGGCGCGGGGTCGCATGTGCAAATTTTCATATTCAAACGGGGTATTAACCGGGTGTACAGATTGGAGGTGAAATATGTGGCAAAGGACGGTACCAACAGAGGCGGTCCCAGACCGGGAACCGGATCAAAGCGGAAACCGCTTCTGGACAAGATACAGGACGGCACTGCCAAGGGAACCTTGGTGATGCCGGATGATCTCCCGGGGTCTACGGATATTCAGGGAGAGGATGTCCCTCCGGTCAGGGAATACCTGACGGCAAAGCAGAATCCCGGTGAGGAGAATTCCTTCCGGCAGCTGCGACTAAACCAGTGGGTGAAGCAGTCCGTGCGGTGGATGCCCATGGATAAATGGGATGCCTGTGGCTTCCCTGTATCTGAGGATGACTTAAAAGGTCGTGTCTGCTATGTCGGTCTGGACTTGTCCTCCACCACGGAATCACAGCCTTTGTGCTGGTGTTCCCTCCGCTGGATGAGACGGAGAAATACTATGTGCTGCCATATTTCTGGATACCAGAGGAGACGGTGGACTTAAGAGTCAAGCGTGACCATGTTCCCTATGACCTGTGGGAGCGTCAGGGAATCCTGATGACCACGGAAGGGAACGTAGTGCATTACGGCTTTATTGAGAAGTTCATTGAGCAGCTTGGAGAACAATACAACATCCGGGAAATCGCCTTTGACCGCTGGGGTGCGGTACAGATGGTGCAGAACCTGGAAGGAATGGGCTTTACCGTAGTTCCCTTTGGACAGGGCTTTAAGGATATGTCCCCTCCTACCAAAGAACTGATGAAGCGGACTTTGGAGCAGCGCATTGCCCACGGCGGACATTCGGTTCTTCGGTGGATGATGGACAACATCTTCATACGCACGGATCCGGCAGGAAACATCAAGGCAGACAAAGAGAAATCAACAGAAAAGATTGACGGTGCAGTGGCGATCATCATGGCTCTTGACAGAGCCATCCGCTGCGGCAACGACACCAGTGCTTCGGCTTATGACAGCCGGGCATTTTATTCATATAATTTTTGAAAAGGGTATTGACTCTGACGTTGTGTAATAGTTTATGCTATGGTTACCACAGGAAAAGAGGTGCTCAGAATGATGACGGTACATGAGGTCAGCCAAATATCCGGAGTAAGTATCCGCGCTCCTCATCATTACGACAATATAGGACTTTTACCGGCCACAAAAGTCACAGACGCCGGATACCGCATGTATGACGATACGGCACTGGAGCGGCTGCAGCAGATACTATTTTTTAAGGAACTGCAATTTTCTCTGAAAGATATCAAGGCAATCTTGGACAGCCCTGATTTCGACAGAAACAAAGCTCTGGAACAGCAGATTCACTTGCTGGAGCTTCGCAGGGAGCATCTGGACAATCTGATTGATCTTGCACGTGGAATTAAGATGATTGGAGTGAAACATGTGAGACAAATGAGTTTTGAAGCATTTGATACAAGAAAGCTCGATGAATAAATGAAGGTTCCGCCATGCAGATGACGGCAGTGTACTCCTTGTGCGTATCCTGGCAGAGGCGGTGGCAGGGCTTCCCCTGCATCTATACCGCTATAAGGAGGACGGCAGTAAGGAGAAGGCATTCTCTCATCCGCTGTAGGTTCCGATGTTGAAGTGGGTAGCGACAAGCACCTGGTACTCGTCGCCCCACGAGTGTTCCGCCCCCTTTTAGCAAGGGACTATATGATAACATACAGAACAAGCGTTCGCCAATACTTTTTAATATAGCCACCGTATACGTGGGTGGGATAGGAATAGTTTACCCGAAGGGGAGGAAATCACGCACGCTGGCGGCTCAACTGAAACAGTTTCCCAACAGGCTTTTTATTGGAAGATTTAAAACTTTTATTTGTATTGTACTCCTTGCCAAAAGGGCTTGCTTATTCTATAATATTACAATAAAGGACAAATGAGAACTCCTGTGCCGCCGGAATGCCTGCGTAAGTACGCCGATACCTGGATAAAAAGAGACCGGCGTGCTTGGGGGAATAAAAAAGGAGAATAAGATGATGAAGAAAATGATCGTCCTTGTACTGATATCCGTGCTTTGCTGCGTGCTGTTTGTGGGGTGTGCGCAGAAAAAAGAGTCCGTGGAAATCAATATCAGTGTCCCGATTCTTACAATGGACTGCGCGGCATATCCGGATTGCGGCGTTTCCAATGAGTTTATTCAGGCGGCATGGGACAAATTTGCCGTTCAATATGAAAAATACGATGTTACCCTGAAGAATAACCGCGTGAATGTGTTTGACCAGACGGATTATACCGCCAATATCTCTGACGCTTATGGCACAGAGCGGGCGCCGGATATGACCTTTGGCGGATATTTTGCCATCTCCGGATATATCTATGACGGCCATGTCATCCCCCTGGATGAGATGATCACAGAGTCTATCAGGGCTGATTTCAGCGAGGCTACATGGAAACTCTCCCAGGGGTCTAACGGGAAAACATATCTGATGCCGTTTTATTCCCTTGAAAATATCCTGTGCTATAACAAAGCGCTTTTCCGCCGGTGCGGTCTTGAGGCATATATTTCTGACGAAGGAGCTATTCAGGGGTGGAGTTTGGAGGAGTGGGAGGTCATTCTCTCCGCTCTGAGGGAAAACCTGCCTGAAAACCATTATCCTATGATGATGTACGCCAAGAACGAGCAGGGCGATACCCATACGATGATTCAGCTCCGCTGCCAGGGTTCAGACTTTTTTGGGCCGGATGGGCTTTTCCACTTAAATACAGAAGAGGGGATCGCCGGACTTCAGTGGCTGAAGGATAATTATGATAAGGGGTATTATCCCAGCGGTTGTGAGGATCTTGAGATCAGCGACTGCAGCCAGCTGTTTGTAAATGGGCAGATCGCTATTTATATCTGGAACTCTTCTCTTATTTCAAGTCTGGAAGACCTGGATCTGGGATATGTGAATTTCCCCGGCGTAGATGCAAACGGTGTGAACAGCAACTGGATCACCGGGTTTATGGCATTTGATAATGGCGATGAAAAGAAAACCGAGGTTGTGAAGGATTTTTTGAAATTCATTTACGAGACGCCGGAACTTATGGATTATTCCACCAGTGGCCTGCCCTGCTCCAAGAGCGTGATGGATCGCTGGGGCGATCAGCTGCCCATGGCGGAGGCGCTTTCTGCCAATGACGCCTATTCTGTTGACTTTACCGCCAACAATCCCAACTGGGCAGGCGTCAGGCAGGCCTTCTGGCCTCATATCCATGCGCTGCTGACTGGGCAGGAAACTGCGGCGGAGGCTGCCGCGGGGCTGGATGCCGACTGTAACACCGCGATTACATCCGTTTCCAGAACACTGCATGACTGATAGATACATGCTGGTGGAGATCATTTCGCCAAGGGAGATTTATAATGACTAAAACGAAAGAAGGGCCTGCTAAAAGAAGGGTATCAGGCAGCTTATATCTCATTGTAATGGTATGTGCGGCTTTGCTGGCGCTTGTATTTTCCTCTGTTATTTCCGCGGTCACGGACAGGATCGTGGAGGCAAATGTCGCCTCCATGGAAGAACTGATGAAGCATGATGTGAACAGCATTTACAACAGTTTGAATTTACGTTGGTCTGAAATGGAGGCAGTGGCGGAGAGGATTGCGGAGGCGGGTTATACAACCTCGGAAGAGGCTATATCTGCGCTGAAAGAGCGGCTGGGTTATGTCAGCTCCGCAGAGTATCTGATGTATGTTGATTCTGATGGCATCGTGTATCGAAATTCAGGGCTTGTGGCAAAGGATGCGTACCTGCCAGTACTTTGCTCGGAACATACCGGCAGGTTTGCGGCACGTTATAACGATACGTCCAGTGCCTGGATGGAGACACGCAGAGAGATGCTGGTGCTGGGCGTACCTGTAGACCTCGATGTCGGAGAGATCCATTTTGACTGGCTTCTGTGCAGGCTGAATATTTCAACGCTGGAAAATGAATTGAAAATCGACAGCTATAATTCCGAGGGCTTTAGCTCGGTGATTGACAAGGAGGGTAACTATATCGTCAATGTCAGCTCAAGCCACAGCCTTCTGATCTATGATAATTTTTTCGAGGATTTAAAAGATGCGAAGTTCGAGGGCGGCACATCAATTGACGCCCTTTGCGCATCTGTTTCCGCTACCGCAGATGTGAAATCCGCCATATATACGCAGAATGGCAGGGAAAGCGTTATGATCATTGGCGAATTGGATTTCGCATCCTGGTATTTTATCACCACGGTGCCGATGTCTGTTTTTGATACACAGACAAATGCGATTTTGCAATTATTTATGCTGCTGTTGGCGATCATTCTGATCATCGCCATCGCAGTATTTGTCCTGATTGTAAAACAGAGGCAACAGAATACCGCGCTGGAAATGGAAAAAGAAAAACGGGAACAGGAGGCGGCATATAAGGAACAATTGCAGCAGGCCCTTGATATGGCACACGCCGCCAGTCGGGCGAAAACGGTTTTTTTAAATAATATGTCACACGATATCCGTACGCCTATGAACGCCATTATCGGATTTACAGATATCGCGGCAAAGTATTTGGATGACCCCGTAAAAACAAAGGAATATCTTGGGAAGATCGGCACCGCTTCCAAGCACTTGCTGTCGTTGATCAATGATGTCTTGGATATGAGCCGCATTGAATCCGGTAAAGTTACCATCCACGAGGACCAGGAGAATTTACCGGATATCATACATGGGCTGCATGATATCATTATGGCGGACATCAACAATAAAAATCAGGAGCTGTACATTAATACGGCTGGGGTCTCGGATGAGAATATCATCTGTGACCGGCTGAGGCTGAATCAGGTGCTGCTCAACCTCGTTTCCAACAGTGTGAAGTATACCGGACCCAACGGCACGATATCCATTCAAATCTCGCAGTTGGGACGCGGCGAAAATGGATATGGGACCTATGAGTTCCGTGTGAAGGACAACGGGATCGGGATGGATGAGGAGTTTTTGAAAACCATATTCGACCCCTTTACAAGAGCAAAATCGACTACGGTTTCGGGCATCCAGGGCACGGGACTCGGCATGGCAATCACAAAGAATCTTGTCGATATGATGGGCGGCACCATTCAAGTCGAGTCTGAGGAAGGCGTCGGAACAGAGTTCATTGTCACGCTGCCGTTCAAAATATATGGAAAATCCGAGGATGATCGCACGATACGCTCTTTGGAGGGGTTACGTGCGCTTGTGGTGGATGACGATTTAAACGCGTGTCAGAGCGTGGCCTCCATGCTGCGCCAGATAGGGATGCGCCCTGAATGGACCGCCTACGGTAAAGAAGCGGTTGTCCGCACACAGGAGGCGGTTACGATTGGAGACAGATTTGACCTATATATCATCGATTGGCTGATTCCTGACATGAACGGCATCGAAACCGCGCGGCAGATCCGCAAGGTCGTGGGTGATGACATTACCATTATTCTGCTGTCCGCTTATGATTATAGCGAGATCGAGACGGAGGCTAAAGAAGCGGGTATCACAGGTTTTATCAGCAAGCCGATTTTTATGACAGAGCTCTATCAAAAGCTTTCTTCCTGCTGCAAAGAAGAAGCGGGGGAGGTGACGCAAAGCAAAACGGAGGAAAAACCGGAAAACGCAGATTTCAGCGGCATTAGCATTCTGCTGGTGGAAGATAATGAATTGAACATGGAAATTTCTATGTATATCCTTCAGGAAAACGGCATGATCGTTGATACGGCGGAGGATGGAACGATCGCTGTTGAGAAGGTAAAACATGCACAGCCCGGTCAATATGACTGCATTCTTATGGATATACAGATGCCGAATATGGATGGTTATGAAGCGACCAGACGGATCCGAAAGCTGCCAGACAAAGGCCTTGCGGAAATCCCGATCATAGCGATGACGGCGGACGCATTTGCGGAAGACAAGGAAAAGGCGCTGCAGACAGGGATGAATGCCCATGTTACAAAGCCGGTGGATGTCCAGCAGCTGAAGGAAGCGTTGAGAAATGTTTTGAGCGGTTCCTGTTGACCACTGTGCCTGTTTATAATATCAATCGCTCACAGCTTAATCGCTTGCGACATAATGAGAATTTGCAAGTTAATATGATTAATATGTTATATAATATTTTACATTGTCAAATAGAGGATATAATGGAGCATATAGATGATGATAATATGTTTTAATAGGATTAAAGTTTTCTTGTTCTTCCATTTCTTGGGGATAGTTTTCTGTGCTTCATCTTCCAGCGTAGCCAACACTTTTATCTTGTCCTCTGTTGTGATGTCCAAGTATCGCATTGTTGTTTCCAACTGTTCATGCCCCAGAAGGAAACTCACCTGTACAACATTAATCCTCCAACCAGTGCGATACCTTCGCATGGCGAAACTGATGAGCATGGGCATCAAGGGGAACATCCGGACACCTTTGGTGTGCTGCTTCTGCACATATTTTTATCCGCTTTGCCAGTGCGGGTTCTGAGAGCTTTGTGTATTTGCCACCTATCCGTGAATTGGATCTATGTCAATACTTTAGACAAAAAAAGTTGAAAGATTATGTTGCTTTTTTTAGTTCCTCATCCTCCTTTTGCTGGGGTGTCATATAATCAACGACACTGTGAATCCGCCTGCGGTTATACCAGCTTTCTATATATTCAAAGATTGCCCTGGGAGCCTCTTTGAAATCTTGATAAGTATGAAGTATAAAACACCTCGCCAGCCAAGAAACAAAATCAGCTGGATTCGCTATGTTACATTCGCTATTTCACTCATATTTGTTGCTGTACTGTTTTTTGCCCATGTGGGTCATAATATAGAAAAGATAATGTTTTGCAGAAAAAATGAAATCTATTCACAAGCAGGCAGGGATAGGAGCGAATGATAAGACTGTGGCAAGGTAATAAGAAGTTGTGTTACAAGGAGGCAGCAGCTCGCAGAGATTTTGCATCTTATTGCCTTAAAATGTATCTTACCTTCCGATGTATTGAAAAAATGGGGAAAAGTAGTAGAATATCACCATATTTTAATATAAAAGTCCCAGACAGCGGCTGAGCAGGTGGTCAAGCTTGCCCCTGCAAATGTTCAGACATTGAACGGGCTGACCTGTATGAGTAAGTAAGCCGACAGGCTGGATTCCTCATACAGGCGGCGATTACGGAAGTGCACAGCACGTAGTAATCGATTTTTATTTATGGTGGTGATTTGCTGTCAGGCAAATCATGTCCGTTTAGGAAGGAAGGCTGAATATTATGGGTTTCATTTTGTTGATTTCAATGGTTGTCTGTGAAATAGTCCTTATACTTAGAACCTGCCTGAAAGACAAGGAAAAACAAAAATGGCGTAAAAACCGGATGATCATACGGATGATACAGATGGTGATTGTAATAACTGCCTTTGCATATCCGGCGGCACAAAAATGGCGGCCTGTGCCAATTTTATGCTGTCTTATTGTTCTTCTTCTCATTGCCGTATCAGCGGTGCTGATAAAAAGAAAGAAATCAGACGGGGAAAAGACAATAGGCGGTACGATTGTTTCCGGTTTTTGCAGCATTGTGCTGACTGGTATTTTTTTAGTCCCGGCATTTGTTTTTACCGGATATAACGGGTTGCCGGTTACAGGGAAATACCAGGTGCAGGAAACATCTGCCATTCTGGTGGATCGTTCAAGGACAGACCCATTTGAACAGGATGGAAGCTTCAGGGAAGTGCCGGTATACATTTATTACCCGGAAACGGCAGAAGGAATATCAGACAGTTTGCCATTGGTAGTGTTTTCACATGGGGCGTTTGGATACTATCAAAGTAATACTTCTACTTATATGGAACTTGCAAGCAACGGCTACGTGGTGGTTTCAATGGATCATCCCCACCATTCGTTATTTACACGGGATACGGCGGGGAACATGGTTTTGGTTGACCAGGGATTTATCAGGAGCGTTATGGAAATCGGAAACAGCACAGACCCCAATGCCAACGCAGAAGAAAAGCTGTCTCTGTATCAGGATTGGATGGAGCTTCGCACAACAGACATAGGGTTTGTTCTGGATGCGATTGAAGCAGCCAAGGCGGCGGGAGAAATGAGTGATGTATGGTTTCTGTCAGAGGAAAACCGCAACAGCATTTTGTCTGTCTTGGATAACATTGATATGCAGTCTGTCGGACTGATGGGACATTCTATGGGCGGCGCTGCCAGCGCTGCACTTGGACGGGAAAGGGATGATATATCAGCAGTCATTGATCTGGATGGTACCATGCTCGCTGAATATGTGGGCGCTGCAAATGGGCAATTTGCCATCAGCGATCAGCCCTACGAACTGCCGATTCTTGAATTTGTGAACTGGGAAACCCGAAATCAGCTGCAGGAATATCTGTCAGATGAGGAGGATTATCCCAATACCAAAGTAATGAAATATGCCAGGACAGGATTTTCTGTCATACTCCGTGATACGAAGCACATGGATTTTACAGATTTGCCTTTGCTCTCTCCCTTTATCGGGAAGATGCTTGGCAGCGGTGAACGGGATAAAAAGGAAACGATGATGCTTGTCAATTCCATTGTGCTGGATTTTTTTGATTGTTATCTGAAAGGGGAAAGTGGGTTTTCCATTCAGGAGGTCTATTGAAAAGGACTGCAGGAGCGTGGGGCAGTCCGCAGACCGGGAAAACAGCCTGCGAGAATGAATATGGACGTTGAAATTGAGCAGATTGAGAAAGAAAAGGCGGAAATGGTATTGATCCGCTGCCATGAGATTCGGGAAGAAATCCGGGAGATTGCAGAATTTGTCCGGTCAGGACAGGGAAGGCTTTCCGGTATGATGAATGGGGCGCAGTATGAAATCGCGGTTTTTGATTTGTACTATATAGAATCGGTAGATGGAAGAACATACCTTTATACACAGAAGAATGTCTATGAGACTTCCTATCGGCTTTATGAGCTTGAGAAGCTGCTGAAACCAAAACGGTTTCAGCGGATATCGAAATCCACGCTGGTGAATTTGATGAAGATTCAGTCCATACAGCCTGCTTTTAACGGAAGATTCATGATTCTGCTGAAGTCTGGGGAGAAAGTGATCATTTCAAGAAATTATGTGAAGGCGTTTAAGTGTGCCCTGAAAGGAGAAAAAGAAAATGACGGAATTTAAACAGTTCCTGATCAATAAACTCATTCTGTTTTTCATGCTTACCACATTGATTCTGCTTGCGATTGCTTTTATTGGTTCTGCTTTTGATGGAGACGCCAGATTTGGTTATGATGCAATTCTGGCGCCGGTGGAATATGCTTTCCTTTGCGTGCTGCCTACCTTTGTGACCTATTCCAGACGGGAGCTGAAACCAAAGGAATTGCTCTTTCGAATTGTGTTGGAATTTTTGCTTATAGAAGCCATTGTTTTAGGGTGTGCCTTTTACAGCACGTTGATAGACACCACAAGAATATCAGTTGTGCTGACAATCGCCGGAAGTGTATTGGTCATTTTTCTGCTGGTGTATATATTTGCATGGTTTAAGGACTCTATAGACTCCATGAAAATGACGCAGGCATTGGTGGAACTGCAAAAGCAGGCAGAGAATGAAAGTAAGTGATAAAGATAAATCGGAAGTGTTTTGTATTGGCACTTTTATCAATTTTGGGGATGCTCAATAAATATAATCTTTCCGTTCGTTGAAAAACTAATCAGAAAGCAAAATTTATCGGAGGACAGATTATGAATTTATGAGTTGATTTTGAAAGATAAGATGAAATATTACGAAATTATCAAAAAATATACCATCAAAAAGAACAAATACCACAGCAAAAAGATAGAGGGGCAAGATAATAAACTGCCCCTCTTATGCATTTTCCAATAAGTCTGCCTTTTTGTAGGCTTATATTTCTTTAAACAGTCTTTTTCTCCCAAAAAGTCCAATGAACCAGAGGCTTGAAACCTATGTTTTTATAAAATGTATTACCACCGCCAGTCATGTGCGTTGCACCTAATGGTTTAAGCCTGCGATAATGCTCTGAAAGTGCCGCTGCTGCCAAGCCTTTCTTTCGATACTTTGGAATAGTACATAGCGGTTCCATATAAGCGAGGTGATTTTCTGGAGTCCACCACATACCTGCATAACAGACATACTCCCCCTCATCATTTTCAATGACAATCGAATCCTCTGGATGCATGTGAGGCGCCATTAACATATAGTACCCATGCTCGGCATCTCCATTCCAGAAACCTTCATCTTTTTCATGGTCAAAACCTTTCCAACAGCACTCTGCTATTTTTTCCACTGAAAGCCTTTTAGATTCCACGAAATGAAATCCATCGGGCAATGAATAATTAAGTGATTGTTCAAAGTCGAAGACATTCTCTATATAGCCTGAAGATTGTTGAAAACCAGCTTTTGCTGCTGCTTCTTTAACTGCATTTTGTTCACCAAAAATCACAAATCTAAGATAACCATTCACACGTGGCATTGATGAAGCTGCATACGCGACCATCTCATCTGCCAACTTCTCATAGCCCGGACGCAAACTGAAATACACATCATTTATAGGATTTTCGTAAAAAACAAGACCTACTATGCGTCCATTATCCTCCCAGAGTTTCCAGCGATGTACCAAGGATTTATCCATCCAATCACTAGAAAGCGCATACTCTAAAAATGGAGCAGGAACACCATTTCTCCAATCTTTTTCATAAATATCAATCATAAATTGATATACATCCATAAAATCACATAAAACTCTAAAGTTTCTTGAAATTATTTTAGCCATAAATACATCCTCCTCATCCATAATATATGTTATTATAAAACAATACCATGTACAAGACAAGCAGTAAGAATAGTTATAATCAATATTACCACAAAAGGATGCCTGCTTACGCAGGCGTCCTTTATCCCTTGTAACGCTTAGAGGACAACGTTACCGCTATTCTTCCAAGACTCGCTGCTGGTGGTGTGGTTAGCACCTTACCAGACGGGATTTCCACCCGCTAAATATCATACCCTTCGCTGGGCGCGCTAAAGCCAGTGGGATTGCGGTAGCCTTATTTCAAGTTTTATTTTATTTCTGGCTGAAAAATCCCCCATTTGACCAAGAATATTGCTGCATCAAAATAGGTTAGGCAGATGCAGACTTATTAAATAAGCCCCATGTGCTGATAAAGTAACTAATTAAAAGGACGCATAAAATAGCCAACACAATCAAAAGCTGATGCACCAATCGCTGTACTCCGATATACACTGCAATCTGCATATGGAATCCTACAAACAAAAATACAAGGAACGCACCAGACAAGATAAGCGCCAGTATAATCGGAACACCAAACCATACAGCTAATTGTTTCAAAATCAACTTTCGTATATGGGATTCTTCAACGCCCATATTTCTTAGAACCCGAAAACGATATTTGTATTTCCCGGAATCAGATAATTGCTGCAAAGCCAAGATAGTAAAACAGGTTACAAACAAAATGATTGCACTATATGTCAATCCAGTTTGCATAATGAAAATGATGGCAGAATTATCATTAACCTCGATTGTCCGCATGGTAATGTTATAAGTTACAAGCGAATCAGTAAGACTTGAATTTTCAAAGCGTGATTTTAATTCTTGAGCAATATCGTAAGAAATTGTTTTATCCGCCATCATATATCGGAATGTATTGGCTGATGTCAGTTTATTACAAATGTGATCTGGTACAATATATATCACACTTTGAAAATTATAAAAATTTTCACCTAACTCTACTGTGTGTGCAGAAATATCGGCAAGCTGTAAACCACCTCCATCGGTTTTAATGAACTTGTGAGCTTCAAGATACGCTGAAATTGAATCTTGAGGCGTTATGGAAAGCCACTGGGTTGTAAATTCATGATCTTGTAAAGAAATTTCTTCATAACCCGCCATCTTTAATAGATGGTTATAGTCAGACAGAGAAATTGCTGTGATGGGGGAGGCATTTTTCCTGCTATCCTCCAGTTGGTTATAAAAGTCAGTTTTGTTTACAAAATATGTTTTAAAAGAGCAATCATCACGAACAGAAATATTTTTTTCAATAAAGGAATCGAGAAAACTATAATCCGTTACAGGAAGCTCTTTTTCGGACTGTATGCCCATATAACCAGACTGCATACCAATGTAATCTGAGGAAATTTGTATGTCAAAAGGAACTCTTTTTTCCAAAAAACCTTGTGCCCATCCAACAAGAAGCGGTGTCACAAAA
This sequence comes from Eubacteriales bacterium, assembly GCA_030537135.1. Classification (GTDB taxonomy): domain Bacteria; phylum Bacillota; class Clostridia; order Lachnospirales; family Lachnospiraceae; genus Blautia_A. Next base: position 34,615 of record JAUNOP010000022.1, read on the forward strand.
AATAATGCCATGGACAATGTAAGTGTCAGGCAAATCAAAGTCATTGAAAGCGTTTTCGATTTTAATTTAGATAATAACTGTCCAAAAAAGAACAGATTTTCTTCTTTATACTTCTGGCGTTCCTTGATAACCAATAAGTAATTACTAAACAAAACGAAAAATACACTCACTCCAAATACAACACACCAAAACAGAAATCCCATATAAACATTAAAAGCACCTTTATCCATCGGCATTGCAAGGTACACTTTGAAAACCGGCAATATGGAAAGAATAATCAGTTCCAACAAGCCGATACATTCAATCAAAAAGAGCTGCTTTACTGTATTTTGCTCTTTTCTTCTGAAGCCTTCCATTATATGCGTAATCAACATCAGAATTGGTACAATAATGCTGAGTGCAGACCATATTTTGATTACCAGTTTAAATTCTCCATTAAAGTAGTAAGATAGGGTTCTGATATTATAAAAGGCAATCAGCAGATAAAAAACAAAATTTACCGGAAAGAGTTTGTATATCCATTTATGAGGATTTCCCAGTATATCATTTTTTCGATCTGCATTTAACATATCAATTATCTTTATTTTTCGTATGGTGCGAATCTGAAATAAACCAACGGCCGCAAAACATATACAGAAAAATAAAACCGTCAAAATGATTGTATCCGGAAAAAGCATAAAGGAAAATTTAAACGGTTTATGATACATTTGAAGCAGCATAGCAGTAATGAATTGAGAAAACACACCGCCTAATCCTATCCCCACAATAAGCGAAAAAATTCCCATGATTAGAGATTCTGCAAAGAAAAGCCGAGCTATTGTTGACTGCTCCATTCCAATAATACTCTGCACTGCAAATTCTCTTTTTCGCCGTTGTATCATAAAGTGATTTACATACTGCATAAGAAACATCAGCAATACAGTAATCAATAGAATTACATATTTTATTCCGTTACCTAATATATCTAAATTAAATTCTGCTCCGATATTCGGCTCATAATAACTGCTGGAAATGGAAAGAAAAGCATAAAACATAGATATACACGCTGTCAGGGTAACAATATATATCAAATAGTCTTTTGTAGATCTCTTTACATTTTCAAGCGCTAATTTAGCGTACATCATTCACGCCCCCTCCCATCATGGTAAGGACATCCAAAATTTTTTCAAAGAAAGCCCTGCGAGAATCGCTGCCTTTGAGAATTTCCGTGAAGATTGCCCCATCCCTCAAAAAGAGAATACGATTGGCGTAGCTTGCCGAAAAAGCGTCGTGTGTCACCATCAGGATTGTGGCTTCAAGATTTTTGTTGATACTCTGGATAGTAGAGAGCAGAGCTTGTGACGAGTGACTGTCTAATGCGCCTGTGGGTTCGTCTGCCAAAATCAGCTTAGGCTGGTTGATAATGGCTCTGGCACAGGCGCACCGCTGCTTCTGGCCGCCAGACACCTGATACGGGTATTTATCCAGAATATCCGTGATATTCAGCTTTCTGGCCATTTCCCGCACCCGTCCATCAATCTCGCCTGCGGGGACTTTATTGATAGCAAGCGCCAAAGCAATGTTTTCCGATATTGTCAGAGTATCCAGCAGGTTAAAATCTTGGAACACAAATCCAAGATTTTCCCGGCGAAACCGGGCAATCTGCTTTTCATTGATTTCTGTCACATCAGTTCCATCCAGATAGATATGTCCCGCGCTGACCGTATCAATGGTAGAAATGCAGTTGAGCAGGGTAGTCTTGCCGGAACCGGATGCTCCCATGATCCCTACAAATTCTCCCTCCTGAACAGAAAAGCTGATGTCCTGAATTGCTTTTGTAACATTCCCGCCATTTCCGTAATATTTTTGGATATGCTCCAGTTTCAAAATTTCTTTCATTGTTATCACCTCTGATCTCTATTGTAGGATAAGAGCAGCTTCATTTGTATCAAGTTTTCTTACAAAGTTCTAACAAAAATGTAAGAAGTGCAGAACAATTCTCAGCTCTGCACCTCGTGGATCAGACAGTTGATGTGAAAAGAAAGGGAAATGGCTGTGCCGTGCTCTGACGACTTTGCCGTAATGCCAATGCCCAGCTTTTCACAGAGCCGTTTGCACAGGTACAGACCGATCCCCGTGGACTGCTGGATCATGCGGCCATTCTGACCGGTAAATCCCTTTTCAAAGATACGGGGCAAATCGGATGCCGCAATCCCAATTCCATTATCCTCTACTACAAGTACAACCTGATCCTGCTGCCTATGGGTGGAAATGCGGAGAACCGGCTGCCCGGTACAATACTTGACTGCATTGACAATCAGTTGGTTTAGGATAAACCGCACCCATTTTTCATCAGAATACACAGTATCCTGCATTTCCACCACCTCCAGGCGCACGCCGCTCTGAAGCAGCAGATATTTGTTATCTGCAATCGCCTGATGCACGACTTGGGACATCGCCATTTCCCGGACAGAATAATCTTTCTCTGTATGCTCACTGCGGGCATAATAAAGGGCCTGTTCGGTAAAACGGTTGGTCTTTTCCAGTTCCAGAAGAAGTTCTCTAGTCCAGTTTGTCCGGTGGTTTTCACATAGGAGCTTCATGGCAGTAATGGGAGTTTTGATCTCGTGAATCCATTGCTCAATGTATTCCTTGTACTCCAGGCGTTCCCGCTCGACCTCTCCAATCTGCTCCAGCATGGATTTCCCGGCCATCTTCAAAAGCTGATAGTAAACCTGATCCTCAGCCTGTTCTGGCAGCTCTATCACTTCGGAAATGAGGTATCGCTCTGAAAGTTGTTCCGCCATATCCAAAAGTTTTTTCATCTGCCGCTTCCGTTTCCAGTAAGTAAGACCAAGTCCTGCCAGCAAAATCAATGCCCACACGATCAGGATCAACAATACTGCGGAAACAGAATTGCCGCACACCAGCAGAAATACAGTGAGCGCAGCCATGCAAACAAGGTTTGTCAGCAGAAATGCCAGCCTGTTTTTCAAATATCGTCTGCCGTTCATATCGTGTACTCCTGTTGGTGCTTTATTTTAATAAAATCCGTCAGGCCGATGCCTGCCAGCTCCTCCCGAATACGGTTGAGTGTCACGCCCCATTTCTCGGCGGCCTCTTTTAATATCATATAGTCCATTTTGCACCTCCATAGGGTATATTATAGTTTTATATCTCGAACAATACAAGAAACAGAATATGAATTATAAAGTTTAATCTTTCTGCATATAGCAACATTTCATTGAGAAAATAAATCCCGCTTTTTGTATTCCCTCAAACAAAAGGCAGGCTGTGCCAGCCTACTGAAACCTATTTTGACTTTGGCAGCATAAATTTTACCGAAAATCCTCCATAAGAATTATTGGTAATAACGGTTGTTCCACCATGAACAGATACGATTTGCCTGACAATAAGCAATCCCAAACCGTGCTGCTGCTGGGCTGTGTTCTCATCACAAAGCATATAATGAGGTGTTTTGTTGAGCTTTTCTATAAACTCGTCTGTTACTCCAACACCATCATCAGAAACTATTACAATACAATCATCATCATCAGCCGTGATGCCAACATAGATTTTGCAGCCCTGTTCATTATGATTGATACTGTTTTGAATGAGATTGCTAACCGCCCGTTTTAATAAGTCTTTATCAGCGTTTACAGGGCATACAGCTAAGGCTTCATCGGTTTGCCATTCAATCGGATATTTGTCCTCAATATCCATATTGATAAAATCGACAACGACTTGGCGAACAACAGCAATCAGATTTTGCTTTGCAAGGTTTATCGGCTGCATATTATATTCCAATTTAGAAGCAAGATTAAGGTCATTGATTAAATTCTGCATACGCTTACTTTGCTTTACAATGACTTCTGCCTTTTGACGTTCTTCGGCAGTTAAATTTGCATCGTCTTTTAGCTGGCCTGCGTAGCCCATAACCATAGACAGCGGAGTTCGAATGTCGTGGGAAACTCCTGCAATCCAATTTGCCCTTGCGGTTTCCTTTTTCAGCTTCTCCTGTAAAGGTGGGATAACCGCTTATATAACCACGGGTCAGGCTTGCAATATCTGAAAGCGTATAAGCTGTAGGTATGGCATCTGGTAAATTATCGGTTTTCCAGACAACCTGTTTCGTGTCGTTATCAATAAAAATGCCTCATATATCGGCTTCCTTTAATTCAAGAGCCATTTCATCAGCCAGTACATAATTTCCGCCCTCTGTCTGATGTAATGAAGTAACGACTTTTTCAGCAGTTTGCCACGGTTGGGCATTCGGCATCTGCTTTAATGTAAACATAACCAACAGGACAATATTTAAGGTAATTAGCAAAATGGAGCTAAAAAGCAAAATGCCGACAAAACGGCGTATGAACTTTGGCAGACTTTTCATATCACTTACCTCCGACAATCAGCTTGTACCCTAATCCCTTGACCGTGATTAAGGATACGGGGCGTGAGGGATTTAATTCGATTTTTTCTCTGATGCGTCTTATATGAGCCATCAAAGAATTTTCATACCCAAAAGGGTTTTCACCCCACGCCGCTTCACACAGGACGTCTATGCTTACGATGCGGCCTGCATTGCGATACAGGACAGCCAGAATATCGTGTTCCTTAGCAGTCAGCGCCAGGTGTTCTCCGTTTTTAATGACCTGGGCACGGTCAAAGTCAATTTCGCTGCCTTGTAATTTTACAAGAGGATTTTCGTCCTTATAACTTCTGCGTAAGATTGCCATAATGCGGAATGTCAGCTCCTTTGGAAGAAAAGGCTTGACCACATAATCATCTGCACCAAGGCCAAAGCCTTTGAACTTATCCTCATCCTCTCCTCGGGCAGTTAAGAACAATATGGGATATTCATCCTTTTGCTTCAGCTGCTCCATCAGAGAGAACCCATTACCGTCTGGAAGCATTACATCAAGGATTGCAAGCTCTGGATGGAAACTGTCCGCCAGCTCAAGAGCTTCCCTGACATTTCGTGCAGCTGCTATGGAATGGAAGCCTTCCTCTTTTAGAATAGATACAACCATATCCAAAAGCTCCTGCTCATCATCTACGAGCAGCAAGCGTTTGTGCTTTAAATATTCAAAATCCATATAGACACCTTCTTTCTGCTTCCCATTGTACCAAGCCGCTAGCGCGGCGGCTAGCCCTAAGTACGTGAAACCACCACT
>JAUNOP010000023.1 GCA_030537135.1 Eubacteriales bacterium
ACAGACTGCATCCGAAAAAATCCAGAGGTGTTGCAGAAACAAGAACCAATTATACACTGGCAAGACGCAAGAAACAGCCAGCACTGATGCTGTGTGCACACTGTGGTCATTGTCTGGTAAGAGAAACAGAACATCTGTTGAAATGTTCAGATGGACGTACCAGCGGTGACCATGTCTGCAAAAGCCTGGTGGTGAGACGTGAGCCACTGGAAAAGAATATCATGGAACTTGTCCATCAGTTTGCATTTTCCATGCTGGAAAACCGGAAGATTGTTGAATCAAGGAACCAGAGCAAAGGTATGGAGACGAATGTTGCAGAATTGTTGAAACAGAGCCGCCAGTTGTCTTCTGAAAAAATGAAACTTTATGATGAGTACAAAGATGACCGTATTGACCGGGAATTGTACAAGCAGAAAGCGGGACAGATAGGCAGACAGCTGGAAGAAATCAGACGAAAGATAGCAGAGTCTGAACGTGATGCAAAGATTCTTGAGCAGAACAATACTGCGAAGGAAATGAAACTGGAAGAATTTCTGAGCATGGAGAAATTCGATACAGAGAAGTTACGGGAAATCATCAAGGTTATCCGGGTGCATAGCCAGGAGGAAATCGAAATTGAATGGAATTTTGATGATGTATTTTTAGGGCAGAGATAAAATGTTCTGGACAAGAGCGATTTTGTGGAAGATAATAAAAGTGCTGGGGTACCTGATTGGAATGGTCAGGTACTATCCGGCAAGAAAAAAGAAATATTTTTTTTGTCCCATACTTGACACGTCCACATACGCTCCGCCATACAGGATGTACTAGAATGGCAGAAGCAGGAATCGACCCGAAGGTATTACAGTACATCATGGGACACAGTAAAATAGCCGTGACGATGGAAGTGTATAATCATGTATCGACAGAGCGCAATCGAACAGAAATGGATAAAATCGAAAAAATGAAACTGATTGTGTGAATTACTACTTCATTTACTACTTCAAATTTGTGAAAAATATGAAGTAGTATGAGAAACTTTGAGAGAGTTCATATTTTTCAAAATTAGAGAAACCCTATAAAAATAAGGCTTTGAAGCATTATGAAAAAGTATTTTGAAATTATTAGCACTCACCACTTGACAGTGCTAATAATTTGTGTTATATTCCATCTATAACAAGCGAACATGAGGGTTCAGGAAAATACAGATAACCCTCACGCTCTGCTGCATGTCATTAACAAAAACAATTCATAAGTCAGGCTAAAAGGTCTGTGGTCAGCCACATACAGGAACACAGCTCTGACAGCATGACTTATCATTGCATTTATAAGTTCACAGTAGGAAATACAACAATTGTTATAGATAGGAGGGCAATGTATGAATATCAGTAAATTCACACAGAAATCTCTTCAGGCAGTCCAGGAATTGGAGAAGACGGCCATGGAATTTGGCAATCAGGAGATAGAGGAGGAGCATCTGCTCTATAACCTGCTCCATCAGGAGGACAGCCTGATTCTCAAGCTTATTGAGAAGATGGAAATAAATAAAGAACATTTTCTGGCAAATGTGGAGCGCGTTCTCAATGCCAGAACAAAGGTATCAGGAGGGCAGCTCTACATTGGACAGAGCCTCAATAAGGTTCTTGTCAGCGCAGAGGACGAAGCAAAGGCAATGGGAGATGAATATGTATCTGTAGAGCATCTCTTCCTTGCCATGCTGAAGTACCCGAACAATGGAGTTTCCAGGATTTTCAAGGAGTATGGCATTACAAAGGAGCGCTTCTTGCAGGCGCTTTCCACAGTGCGCGGAAACCAGAGAGTAACCAGCGATAATCCAGAGGCTACCTATGATACCCTGAACAAATATGGTCAGGATTTGGTAGAAAAGGCAAGAAATCAGAAGCTTGACCCTGTTATCGGAAGAGATGCGGAAATCAGAAACGTTATCCGTATTCTTTCCAGAAAGACCAAGAACAACCCGGTGCTTATCGGTGAACCTGGCGTTGGCAAGACCGCCGCTGTGGAAGGACTTGCGCAGAGAATTGTGCGCGGAGATGTGCCGGAGGGGCTGAAGGATAAGAAAATCTTTGCTCTGGATATGGGCGCTCTGGTGGCAGGAGCCAAATACAGAGGTGAATTTGAGGAACGTCTGAAGGCGGTTCTTGAGGAAGTGCGAAAGAGTGAGGGAAAGATTATTCTCTTTATTGATGAGCTGCATCTGATCGTAGGGGCGGGCAAGACAGAAGGCGCCATGGACGCCGGAAACATGCTCAAGCCCATGCTTGCAAGGGGCGAGCTGCACTGTATCGGTGCTACGACTCTGGATGAGTACAGACAATATATTGAGAAGGACGCTGCTCTGGAGAGGCGTTTTCAGCCTGTTATGGTAGACGAGCCGACTGTGGAGGATACGATTTCCATTCTTCGTGGATTAAAGGAGCGCTATGAGGTGTTCCACGGCGTGAAGATTACAGACGGAGCGCTGGTGGCTGCTGCCACACTGTCTCATCGCTATATTTCAGACAGATTTTTGCCTGACAAGGCGATTGACCTGGTGGATGAGGCGTGCGCTCTCATTAAGACAGAGCTGGATTCCATGCCGACAGAGCTGGATGAGCTGAACCGGAAAATCATGCAGCTCCAGATTGAGGAGGCTGCTCTTAAGAAAGAGACAGATTCTCTGAGCAGGGAGCGGCTTGCAGACCTTCAGAAGGAGCTTGCCGAGTTAAATGATGAGTTCCACACCCAGAAAGCACAGTGGGAGAACGAAAAGCATTCTGTAGAAAACCTACAGAAGCTCAGAGAGCAGATTGAGGATGTTAATCGCCAGATAGAGAAGGCACAGCATAATTATGATTTGAATGAGGCCGCGCGTCTTCAGTATGGAGAGCTTCCCCGTCTTCAGAAGGAGCTTGAGGCAGAAGAGCAGAAGACAAAGAGCAGTGATCTGCGCCTGGTTCATGAGGCAGTCACAGATGACGAAATTGCCAAAATCATTTCCAGATGGACAGGAATCCCGGTCTCCAAGCTGACAGAGGGAGAGAGAGTTAAGATTCTCGGACTTGAGGAGGAGCTTCACAAGAGAGTGATTGGACAGGATGAGGGAGTACGCAGAGTGACGGACGCCATTCTTCGCTCCAAGGCAGGAATCAAGGATCCAAGCAAGCCTATCGGCTCCTTTTTGTTTCTGGGACCTACTGGCGTCGGTAAGACAGAGCTGGCAAAGACGCTGGCAGCGACACTTTTTGATGACGAGCAGAATATGGTTCGTATTGATATGAGCGAATACATGGAGAAATATTCTGTGTCCAGATTAATCGGAGCACCTCCAGGATATGTAGGCTATGAGGAGGGCGGACAGCTCACAGAGGCAGTGCGCAGAAAACCGTACAGTGTGGTATTATTTGATGAGATAGAAAAGGCTCATCCAGATGTATTCAATGTGCTGCTTCAGGTGCTGGATGACGGACGAATCACCGACTCTCAGGGAAGAACCGTGGACTTTAAGAACACAATTCTGATCATGACCTCCAATATTGGATCTCCGTATCTTCTGGAAGGCATTGATGAAAAGGGAGAAATTCGTCCAGAGGCAGAGACACAGGTAATGAATGACCTGCGCGCGCACTTCCGGCCGGAATTTTTGAATCGTCTTGATGAAACAATCTTATTTAAACCTTTGACAAGAGAGAATATTGGGCATATAGTAGATTTACAGATGAAAGAGCTGAATCAGAGACTTGCTGACAAGGAGCTTTCTCTGGAACTCACCCCAGAGGCCAAGACCTTTGTCACAGAGAATGGCTATGATCCGGTTTATGGTGCGAGACCGCTTAAGCGCTATTTGCAGAAGAATGTGGAGACGCTGGCAGCAAAGCGCATTCTGGCCGGAGCGCTTCATTCGGGCAGCACACTGGTCATTGATGTGGAAAATGGGGAATTTATAACGAAAGTGAAGGAAAGTGCCTGATGATTCCAAAAGACCCGGTGATACTGTTAAGCTATGTGAATACGCAGCTTCGAGATTACTATGAATCTCTGGAAGCCCTTTGTACCTGCCGCGGACTGAACCGCAGGGATTTGGTAGAGAAGCTGGCATCCATTGATTATGAGTATGACGAGAAGACGAATCAGTTTATCTGAGGCAGACAAAGCCCCCCCCCGGCAGCAAATAAAAAGCTGCCGGGGGGCTTTGCAGTGTTGGAAAATCAGGATGATTTATCTGCCGCAGCTTTGCAGTGTCTCTTCCTGTCAAAAAAATAAAGATTAATCGACAAATTAATTTTTTGAAAAATAATCCTTATTAAATTCTTAAAAAAGTATAAAATTCACAATTTACTCTTGAAAAATTAGAAATAAATACTATCATATTAATTAGCCAACAAATTAAAAAGGAGGGATAGAATGTGAAGAATACAGGCAGTGAGGATTCTATACAGATTCTGGTAGCGAAGATTTCACATGCCTATTGCGGCCTTTTGTTTCACCAGATGGCAGACGCAGGAATCCATCCTGGCCAGGTACCGATTATCAAGCTTCTCTATGAAGAAGAGAACCTGAGTCAGAAGGAAATTGCGGCTAGACTGCATGTAAAGCCTCCGACAGTGAATGTCTCTATACGCAGGCTGGAGCAGGCAGGAATGGTGAGCCGAAGTACAGACACGCAGGACCAGAGAGTGACGAGGATTCATCTGACAGAAAAAGGAAGAGAGCTGGAGGATAGAATCCGCCGAACGCTTCAGGAGAGTGAGAAAATCCTCCTGAGCGGTTTTTCAGACACAGAGCTTTGTCTGGCAAAGCGCTTCCTGGAGCAGATGCTTGAGAATCTCAGGTCTGTACCAGGAAATGACTGGCCTTTTGACAAAGTATAGAATCACTTATAAAAGGAGAACAGGAATGCTCAAATTAATGAAGTATTTGAAAAAATCAGCAGGCTACATTGTCTGTATTGTGGCTCTCTTATTTTTACAGGCATATTGCGACCTGTCCCTGCCGGATTATACCTCAAAAATCATCAATGTAGGAATCCAGCAGCAGGGAATCGAGGACGGTGTACCTGAGAAAATCCGCACCTCCTCTATGGAGAGCTTATACCTTTTTATGGATGAAGAGGACAGAAAAACAGTCGAAAGCGCTTATGCCAAAGACGGGGAGGTCTGTACCCTTCAGAAAATAAATAAAGAGGAGAGAGAAGAGCTTAACCAGATTCTGGGAAAAGCCATGCTCCTTACAGAGGGACTTTCTGAAAATCAGGAAATGGGTAGCAGCCTTGCGGAGCGTATGCAGCTTCCGGAAGGAACGAATCCCCTCGAAGCAGCAGCCATGCTTCCTGAGGATGCGCGTATGCAGATAAAGGAGGAAATGGAAAAGCAGCTTGACAAAATGCCGGAATCTATTGTTACACAGGCAGCGGTTGCCTATGTGAGAGCAGAATATGAGGCAATGGGCGAAAATGTGGACGCAATACAGATGAACTATCTGATTGTCTCAGGGCTTCGCATGATAGGTATGGCGCTTATTATTATGCTGGCGGCAGGAACCGTCACCTTCCTTTCGGCAAGGGTGGCAGCCTCCTTTGGCCATGATCTCAGAAGCTCTGTGTACAAGAAGGTTATTGGATTTTCCAGCGGAGAATATCACCGCTTTTCCACAGCATCGCTGATTACCAGAAGTACAAATGATATTCAGCAGGTACAGCTTACCACAGCCATGATGCTTCGTATGGTTCTGTATGCTCCCATCCTGGGAATCGGTGGTGTGATGAAGGTGCTGCAGACAGATGCCTCCATGACCTGGATATTGGCTCTGGCAGTGATCTTGATTTTGATGGTGATTTTTGTTCTGTTCCGGGTTGCCATGCCGAAATTTACAAAGCTCCAGACGCTGATTGACAAGTTGAACCTGGTAACTCGTGAATTTCTTACAGGAACATTGGTTATCCGTGCCTTCAGCAGAGAGCGCAGGGAAGAGGAACGCTTTGAGGAGGCAAATGCAAACCTCATGCGCACCAATCTGTTTGTCAATCGCTGCATGACCTTTATGATGCCGGTCATGATGTTGATTATGAACGGAGTTTCTGTTGCAATTATCTATTTTGGAGCCCATGCTGTGGATAATGGAAGCATGCAGGTCGGAAATGTCATGGCATTTATTCAGTATGCTATGCAGATTATTATGTCCTTCCTTATGATTACTATGATGTCTATCATGATTCCAAGGGCAAATGTTGCAGGAAAACGTATTCAGGAGATTCTGGAGACACAGGAGTCGATTCAGGATGCAAGGGAAACCAGAGAGCCAATGGAGAGCCAGAGGGGAACTGTGGAGTTTGATCATGTGACCTTTGCTTATCCTGGAGCTGACGGAAATACTTTGGAGGATATCAGCTTTACAGCTCACAGAGGCGAGACAGTTGCTATTATCGGAAGCACAGGAAGCGGAAAATCTACGCTTGTTAATCTGATTCCCCGGTTTTATGATGTGACAGCAGGTTCTGTCCGCGTGGATGGAGTGGATGTGCGCGAGCTTTCTCAGAAGGAGCTTAGAAACCGTCTCGGCTATGTTCCGCAGAAGGGAATTCTGTTCTCAGGAACCATTTCCTCCAATATTCTCTATGGAGCTGAAAATGCAGGAGAGAAAAAGATGGAGGAGGCTGCTATTGTAGCTCAGGCAGAGGAGTTTATCAAGACCAAAAAACAGGAATATGAAGCTCCGATTTCTCAGGGAGGAAGCAATGTCTCAGGAGGACAGAAGCAGAGACTTTCTATTGCCAGAGCAATTGCCAAAAATCCTGAAATCTATATTTTTGATGACAGCTTTTCTGCATTGGATTATAAGACTGATGTGCAGCTGCGCAAGGCTCTGAAGGAATATACAAGGGATGCAACGACCATTATTGTTGCACAGAGAATCAGCACCATTTTGCATGCAGACAGGATTCTTGTGCTGGATGAAGGAAGATTAGCCGGTCAGGGAACTCATAAGGAGCTGATGAAGAAATGCGAGGTATACAGGCAGATTGCCATGTCACAGTTGTCAGAGGAGGAATTGGCCGATGAGTGAAAAGCGTAGAATGGGAGGACATCCGGGCGGCGGCGCCCGCGCCGGAGAAAAGGCAAAGGATTTCAAGGGCTCCATGATAAAGCTGTTTGGCTATATGGAGCGCTACAGACTGCGTTTTGCCCTTATGTTTGTGTTTGCAGTGGCAGGAACTGTTTTTAATATTGTGGGGCCAAAGATTCTTGGAAAAGCAACCACAGAGCTGTTCAATGGTCTTATTGCAAAGGTAAACGGTACAGGAGGCATAGATTTTGGAAAAATAGGAACCATATTGCTATGGACACTGGGACTGTATCTGGTGAGTGCCTGCTTTTCATTTGTACAGGGCTGGGTAATGTCAGGAATTTCCAATGATGTGACCTATCAGCTCCGTAAGGACATCTCAAAGAAAATCAATCGCCTGCCTCTCAATTATTTTGAGAGCAGAACAAATGGAGAGATTCTTTCCAGAGTGACGAATGATGTGGATACGCTTCAGAATGGTCTGAATCAGAGCCTCACGCAGCTGATTACCTCTACAACCACTCTTATAGGAGTTTTAATTATGATGCTCTCTATTAATGTGTGGATGACTCTGGCTGCACTTTTGATTCTTCCGGTTTCCATGGGAATCATCGGAAATGTGATGAAACATTCCCAGAAATATTTCCGGGATCAACAGAAATATCTTGGAAAAGTGAATGGGCAGATTGAGGAAAACTATGGAGGACATCAGGTAGTAAAGGTATTTAATAAAGAAGAAAGCGTTCTGAGAGAGTTTGAGAAGGATAATCAAAAGCTCTATGAATCTGCATGGAAGTCTCAGTTTTTCTCTGGAATTATGATGCCTGTCATGCAGTTTGTGGGAAATCTGGGTTATGTGATGGTTGCTCTTCTGGGAGGAATCTTTGCTATCAGAGGAAGCATTGAGGTTGGAGAGATTCAGTCCTTTTTCCAGTATATCCGAAACTTTACGCAGCCGATTCAGCAGATTGCTCAGGTAATAAATATGCTGCAGTCCTCGGCAGCTGCTTCCGAGAGAGTTTTTGAATTCCTGGAAGAGGAAGAGGAAGTTCAGAATGCTGCCGATCCTGTGAAGGTCGAGGGACTTTCCGGGGCAGTACAGTTTGACCATGTGCGCTTTGGCTATAAGCCGGATAAGATGATTGTTCATGACTTTTCCGCTGATATAAAAGACGGACAGAAGGTGGCGATTGTCGGCCCTACAGGAGCCGGAAAAACAACAATGGTCAAGCTTTTGATGCGCTATTATGATGTGAACGGAGGCTCCATCAAAATTGACGGACACGATGTAAAGGAATTCAACAGAAGTCAGCTCAGAGAGATGTTTGGCATGGTGCTTCAAGATACCTGGCTGTTCTCTGGAACGATTATGGAAAACATCCGATATGGGCGTCTGGAGGCCACGGACGAGGAGGTGATTGCTGCTGCAAAGGCAGCGCATATCCATAACTTCATCAAGAACCAGCCAGGAGGCTATCAGATGGTACTCAATGAAGAGACCAGCAATATTTCTCAGGGACAAAAGCAGCTCCTCACCATAGCCAGAGCCATTCTTGCAGATAACAAGATTATGATTCTGGATGAGGCGACTTCCTCTGTGGATACTCGCACAGAGATGCAGATTCAGGAAGCGATGAATTATCTTATGAAGGGCAGAACCAGCTTTGTGATTGCACACAGGCTTTCTACTATCAAGGACGCAGACCTCATCCTGGTTATGAAGGACGGAGACATTATTGAGCAGGGAAATCACCAGGAGCTTTTAAAGAAGAACGGTTTCTATGCACAGCTCTATAATAGCCAGTTTGCCAGAGGCTGATAAAACCGAAAATCTTCCTTGTTACACTTTTTTCAGGATTCCTTCACACTATTTTCACAATCCGTCAAGAAATAACGTTGACAGTCCAGTGGGAAAAATGTAAAATATGTCGTAAGGACTGTTATTAAGTCAGTAAGGAGGATATTATGAAGAATAAGAAAATAATCGTTCTGTTAGCGATGGCTGTTACAGCAGTTACCATGCTCAGTTCGTGTGGATTATTCGGAAAAGACGATGAGGAACCAGATCAGATAGTTGTTCCGGAGACCCCGACGCCGGCTCCCACAGTTGCGCCTGTAGCAACTCCGACGCCTGTTCCGCAGACAACAAAGTATACTTCCTCTGATAATAGTATTTCTATTGATTTGCCGGACAGCACATGGAGCAACCGGATGGACGAGGGAGATACCATCAGCTTTGAATCTACAAATGGAGATCGTATTTTGATTCTTCACGGTGAGGGAGAGGAGGCCATGTCCCAGGCTGTACTTCCAGATACCAGAGATAATGCGGCAGCGCTCACTGCTACTTCTGATGTGGTGGAGGGTACAGATTTTGAAATCCAGGATTATCAGTCTCAGAAAATCAGCGGCGTAGACGTATATACCTACACAGTGCGATATACCAATGCAGAGAAGGGCGGCGGCTATGTGGCAGTGGAGAATTATGTGATTGCAGACAGCAATGAATTTTACAGCATCGCCGGCTCTGTTAAGGAGAACTCTACCCTGGAGAAGGTACAGGCTTCTCTTAAGACCTTTAAGATTCTGGGAGAGGATTCTGCACTTGGCTCGGCGACAGGAACCTCTGCTTCTGGTACAACGGCTCAGGGAAGCGATGACGACGAAGGCACAGACAGTGGAGAGAGCGGAACCTCAGGAGACGCCAGCGGCACAGGCACAGCCGGCACTTCAGACACCGGTGCAAGTACAGATACAGGAACAAGTACAGATACAGGAGCAAGTGACTATGGAAGCACAGACAATACCAATACCTCTGCAGGCGGAAGCTATGTAGATGGAAGCGCTATGGATCTGTATACCAGTGGGGGAGTCGCATTCCGAATTTATCAGGACGGAAGCGGCAACTGGATTGACGGAGACGGCAATACCTTTACCTTTGGCACAGACGGCGGCGCATATGACCAGTATGGTAATTACTATAGTCAGGCATATTCTTATAGCTATGATAATAATAATGATAACAGCTATAATTATGATTCCGGTTACACAGATAACAGCGGAAGCTATGGCGGAAGCAGAGACCTATATACCAGCTCAGGAGTGGCCTTTGGAGTATATCAGGATGCAAACGGCAACTGGATTGATGGAGACGGTAATACCTTTACCTTTGATGAAAATGGAGTAGGCTATGACCAGTATGGAAATGCTTATAATCCAGGATAAGAATGACTGCGCTTTGTATAAGAACACAGCTTGGGCTCTCTGATGCTCAGAGAGTCGGGCACAATATATCTGATATTAGATCTAAAAAACGGTATAGTCAGATGCAGAGACTATACCGTTTTTTCTTTTTAACGTATCAAGCAAGTAGCGAGGCGGACATCGTACCCTGTGGGTATTGCGAATATCCGCTTGACGCATACATGCTGCTGAAATGCTTTTAGAAAAAGGAAAGGAGAGTCTTGTGGAGCAATTAAAAAAAATAAAATTAAAAAATATACTCATGCTGACGCTGACAGGTATTATCAATGCGACAGGTGTTACGCTGTTCTTGTCGCCGGTAAAGCTGTATGACAGCGGAATATCAGGAACAGCCATGCTTTTGGGACAGATAACGCCTATACCGCTTTCTGTGTTTTTGCTTTTGCTGAATGTGCCGCTGTTCTTATATGGACTCAAGAAGCAGGGAACGCTTTTTACCTGTTACGCTATCTATGTGGTTGCCGTCTACTCGATAGTTGCCGGGCTGATCACAGATGTTTTGCCGATAGATGTCAGCACTGCCTCTCCTCTTGCAGGTAAGGATCTGCTGCTCTGCGCTCTGTTCGGCGGTATGATTTCCGGTATTGGAAGCGGTCTGGCCATTCGCTTTGGGGGAGCAGTGGACGGCATTGAGGTTATGGCAGTGATTTTTGCCAAGCGTCTGGGAATTACAGTGGGAACTTTTGTCATGATATATAATGTTGCGCTTTACATTATCTGCGGGATAGTGATGCAGAGCTGGATTCTGCCGCTGTATTCGATTGTTACATATGCGGCTGCACTGAAAACACTGGACTTTATTGTGGATGGTCTTGACAGAGCAAAATGCGCAATAATTGTCACAGTCTGTCCGGATGAAATCTGTACAGCGCTTTCACAGGCCTTTGAAAGCGGTATGACAAAGCTCAGTGCAACAGGCGGCTATTCTAATATGGAAAAGACAATGATATATTTTGTAGTCAACCGTTTTCAGGTTACAAGAATGAAGGATATGGTACATGAGATAGATCCGACAGCCTACATCACAATCAGTGAGGTTGCAGACGTATTCCCGGCAAACAAGTAAGTTTTCTGCAAAGGGCAGATCGGGGATTGAACAATAACATTTACAAAGGATTTACGGCAAAAGAAGTCAGGCGGATATTCACAATACCCACAGGGGACTTGTTTGATACGTTAAAAAATCTTTTGACAAACCAAAGAAAACGAGTTAAAATAAGTATAACGAGTGGCGATATGCGTAAATCCAGTTTTCGCCACTCGTTATTTTTTTTGAAACAAAATAAAAAACAAGAAAAGTGTGTGGCCTGAGCAGGCGTAAATCCAGCTCTATTGTGCCTCACACTTTTTTGTGTGTAAGGAGGAAGCTATGGAACAAAAATCAAACACTTTTTTGGAAACAGAAAAAATAGGAACCCTTATGCGGAAATATTCGATTCCCTGCATTATTTCTCTGCTGGTTGCCGCGCTCTACAATATCGTAGACCAGATTTTTATTGCCAATGCAGATTATCTGGGCTCCTATGGAAATGCAGCCAATACGGTTGTATTTCCTCTGACAGTGGTGGCGCTTGCGATTGCCGTTATGATTGGAGACGGGTGCTGTGCTTTTGTCAGCATCAGTCTGGGGGCAAACCGCAAAAAGGACGCCCATCAAAGTATTGGGAATGCCATTGAGCTGTGTATAGTCAGCAGCATCATACTTACGGCCGTTTACCTGCTTGCAATGGAGCCGATTTTGACATTTTTCGGTGGAAAGGTGAATGCAGACACGTTTGCAAATGCAAAGGAATATTTCTTTTGGATTGCCCTTGGCGTGCCGTTTTATATGTTCGGGCAGGCAATGAACCCTATTATCCGTTCAGATGGAAGCCCCAAATTTGCAATGGTCTCCACAGTAGCTGGCGCAGTTGCTAATATTATCTTTGACCCGATTTTGATTTATCCCCTGCACATGGGAATGAAGGGGGCTGCTGTTGCGACGGTTGCCGGACAGGTGCTGACAGCGGGCTTGTCTGTCTGGTATCTTTTTCACATGAAGGCGATAAAGCTGGAAAAAAGCAGTTTTTCCCTGCAAGGAAGCTTACTTCGCCGCTTTTTGACCCTTGGCGTCACAAGCTTTCTTGCGCAGGCTTCTCTTGTGGTGTCTATGGCAGCGGTTCAGAATATGTGTACCAAATACGGTGCGCTTGATCCGGTGTTTGGTCAGATAGAATATGCGCAGATCCCTCTGGCAGTGCTTGGAATTGTTATGAAGTTTTTCCAGATTGCCATTTCGGTCGCAGTGGGCATGGCAGCTGGATGCATCCCGATTGTCGGGTACAATATCGGCGCGAAACGAAAGGATCGTGCAAAGCAATTATTTACTTATCTGCTCACAGGGGAGGCAGCAGTCGGTCTGATTGCATTACTTATTGTAGAGGTATTTCCGAGACAGCTTATCGGCATTTTCGGGGCAGCCAATGAGAGCGCTTATTATACTACATTTGCAGTAAAAAGCTTCCGCATCTATCTGTGCATGATGGTGCTGGCAACTGTAAATAAGGGAACTTTTATTTATCTGCAGGCATTGGGAAAAGCTGTACAGTCTACTTTGATTTCCCTGACAAGGGAAATTATTCTGGGAGTGGCTCTGCCGATAATTCTTCCGATTTTCTTTGGGCTGGACGGACTTTTATATTCTTTCCCGGCAGCAGACATCCTCACATTTATCGTGGCTGTCATTATTATCAGAAAAACCTATGCAGAACTGAAGGAAGACAAAAAGCAAGTGTTTGTTACAAAGGAGGCAGGCTTATGAGCAGCAGAATCATTACAATCAGCAGGGAGTTTGGCAGCGGCGGCCGTACAATCGGAAAGGCGGTTGCCCAGAGACTCAAAATCCCTTGCTATGACCAGGAGCTGATTGAAAAAATCGCTTCAGAAACAGGATTTAATGTTGACTATATCAAAGAACAGGGAGAATATGCGCAGCATAAGAGCAGATTTGCGAATGCATTTGCAGCGCGTGACCGTAAGGGAACGTCCATGCAGGATCATCTGTGGAGGATGCAGTATCAGATTATTCTCAATCTGGCGCAAAAAGGAGCATGTGTGATTGTTGGCCGGTGTGCAGACTATATTCTCAGAGACCAGGCGCCTGTTTTGTCGGTATTTATTCATGCTGGTCAGGGATACAGGGCAAAGCGTATTGTAGAGGTTTACGGAGAGAGAGCAGAAACTCCTGAAAAGCGTGTGAAAGACAAGGACGAGCGGCGGAGGGCGTATTATCAGCATTATACGGATATGGAATGGGGAAATGCCTCCAACTATCATATTGCTCTTGACAGTGGAGTCCTGGGGCTTGATACCTGCACAGAGACCATTGTCCAGCTTTACAAAGCTATGGAAACTAATCAAAGATGAGCATAGGCTGTCTGATCCACAATGCTTAATACGAAATATGCATGCATTATCCGATCTTTATATCGGATGCAGGAGAAATATGCTGCTATTTGTGGGTCAATGTCAGTTGCTAAGCTACAAAACCAAATCTCATGTTCAAAAATGTGCGGCCGCTTTTGCTGCTGATTGTTTTTTCAGGCAGCAAAAGCGGCCCTTCATCGTTTTGCAGGTATTTGGGTGATTTCATCTATGTTTTCTGTTTTTGCGTCCTTTTTCATCTTTTTGTTTTTTTTGACTTATTGTCCTCTTGTGCTTCATGGCCTTTAAAAGAGTGTAAATTTCATCTATATCTGAATCTGTTAATTCATCAAAATGTGTAAGCTGCTCCTGTATCATTTCAAGAGTTTTATCACGGACGGTTTTGGAGGGACTCTGCATAAAATAGGAAGTTAAAGTACTGGTAATGCTTCCAAGCAAGCCAATGCCCACAAGCATAAGAACCATGGCAATGATTCTTCCATAGAAGGAGTGGGGAGAAATATCTCCGTAGCCGACAGTGGTAGCCGTGACAAAGGCCCACCAGATTCCGTCCTCAAAGCTCATGTTTTCTGCAAAATGGATCATCACACCTCCTGCCAGAATGGTGAGAGTTGTGATGAATATCATATATTTGAAGCCGTTTGTGTTCAGAAAACGAGCGGCTTTTTTTAACGGACGGCACAAAAACGCCAGAATTCTTCCAAGATTCAGAAGTCTCAGCAAAGAATCTATTCCTTTAACAGGGCAGCAGGGAAAAATCCCGTGAAAGGGCAAAAGCGCAGCCAGATCCCATATATTGTGAACAAAAAATCTCTCCTTATAAGGCGCTTTGATAAGCCGTGTCACATAATCTAATATAAAAATCAGCCATATTCCGCGGTTAAGAGCAAGCTGCCAGGGGCTTAGATGCTCTGAGTAATCGATGAGAATCAGAATAACAGCGGTTACTGCAGAGGCGCCGCTGATGATATCATATAATAAATGTCTTTTTGTAATTTTCAGCATGTTTAGTCCTCGTGACGTACTCTCACTGTTTAAGAAGCGGGGATTGTCACTCAAGAACTCAATGAGTTCTGTATCAATGAGTGAATCCTGTTCGTCCAACGGTTTTTACAAACGATGTTTCAGTCATATCGTGGATATTTTACGCACAGAGGGAGGCTTGGTTATGAGCAAGCAGCAAAGCGGACATCGT
The DNA here is from genome assembly GCA_030537135.1 of Eubacteriales bacterium. Lineage (GTDB taxonomy): Bacteria > Bacillota > Clostridia > Lachnospirales > Lachnospiraceae > Blautia_A. The sequence goes on from JAUNOP010000023.1 coordinate 14,924, forward strand.
GTCATGTGGGTATTGCGAATATCTGCTTGAAATTTTCTGTGCAGTCTTATATATCCGGTTATGAATGATTGCGTTTAGTATAGCAACATTTGCAGAAAAAAGCAAGCGCCGCGAAATGCGGCATTTCTGTGAAGCGCAAAGCGTACTGCTGTGAAGGAGGTAAACAGCAGGCACCAGCCAGTACTCAGGTGCTGCCTGGAACTTAAGCTTCATGGCTTGTTTTGTATTTTGAGACATGCTACAATAAAAAATAAACAGGAGGAGGAAAGCTATGAAAACAAGGGTATGGGCACACAGAGGAGCCAGCGCTTATGCTCCCGAAAATACGCTGGAGGCCTTTGAATTGGCATGGGAGATGGAGGCGGACGGCGTAGAGCTGGACGTGCAGATGTCAAAGGACGGGGAGTTGATTGTTCTTCATGACGAGACTCTGGAGCGCACTACAGATGGGAAGGGCTTTGCAAAGGATTATACGCTTAAGGAACTTAAGCAGCTTCGGGCAGGAGGAGGAAGACCTCATTATGAGGCGGCCAGAATTCCAACGCTGAAGGAGGTTCTGACTCTTCTTGAGCCTTCGGATATGGAAGTGAATATAGAGCTGAAGACAGGCATTTTCTTTTATCCCGGAATCGAAGAAAGGGTTATGGAGCTTGTCAGAAAATTAAAAATGGAGGATAGAATCTGGTATTCCTCGTTTAATCATGCGTCGCTTAGAAAAATCAAAGAAAGAAGGGCAGATGCCAGAACTGGGATTTTATATGCAGACGGCTGGCTTGGTGTGCCGGAATATGCAAGGCGTCTGGGCATGGATGCGCTTCATCCTGCTCTTTATAATCTTCAATATCCGGGCTTTGTCCAGGAAGCCAGAGAGAGAGGCCTAAGGCTCCATGTGTGGACTGTTAATGAGAGGGTATATATGGATAAGCTCATAGAAGCTGGAATAGACGCTATTATTACAAATTATCCGGATACAGCGCAAAAGGCAGTAAGAGCGTATAAAAGCACCCATGCATAGCAAGAAGGCTTGCGAATATCCGCTTGACGAGAGAGGAGACGGGAATATGTACGATGTGATAATTATAGGCGCGGGCGTGACAGGCTGCGCCATTGCCAGAGAGCTGTCCAAATATGAACTGAAAATCGCTGTGCTGGACAAGGAGGAGGATGTATGCTGCCAGACCTCCAAGGCAAACAGCGGAATTGTTCATGCCGGCTTTGACGCAAAGCCTGGTTCTCTGAAGGCGCAGATGAATATCAGAGGAAGCCAGATGATGGAAGAGCTTTCTGTGAAGCTGGATTTTCCATACAAGAGAAACGGCTCTCTGGTTGTGTGCTTTGATGAGAGCGGAAGAGAAAAGCTTCAAAAGCTTTTGATGCAGGGCAGGGAGAACAAGGTAGAGGGACTTGTGATTCTGGAAAAGGAACAGCTTCTCTCCATGGAGCCTGGGCTTTCTGATGAAGTGGTGTGCGCTCTGTATGCGCCTTCTGGAGCAATTGTCTGTCCGTTTGGACTTACCATTGCTCTGGCTGAGAATGCAGCTGCAAATGGAGCAGAGTTTTTCTTTAACACAGAGGTTTTGGACATACAGCGAATGCAGGCTGCGCAAAGGGGCTACCTTGTACGCACCTCAAAGGGAGATATGAAGGGACTTTCCATCGTAAATGCTGCCGGCGTCTATGCAGATATCTTCCACAATATGGTAAGCAGAGACAAAATCCACATCATTCCCAGAAAGGGAGAATATTGTCTGTATGACCACAGGGCAGGAGACATGGTAAAGCACACGATTTTCCAGCTTCCTACAGCCATGGGAAAGGGAGTTCTGGTAACTCCGACTGTGCATGGAAATCTGCTGACAGGACCGACTGCCTGCGACATTTCAGATAAGGAGGATACCTCCACAACTGCCGAGGGTCTGAACTTTATGCTTCAATCTGCTGCAAGGAGCGTCCGAGAGCTTCCGACCCGCCAGATTATTACCTCCTTTTCAGGTCTGCGAGCGCATGAGGATGGAAACGACTTTATAATTGGAGAAGTATGGGATGCACCGGGCTTTTTTGACGCGGCAGGCATTGAATCACCTGGTCTTACCAGTGCGCCTGCAATCGGCGAGAGGCTGTCAGAGTTGGTGACAGCGTATTTGAGAGGACTTAGCACAAATGCCCCTGTCAGGAGAAAGTCTTCCTTTATTGACACAAGAAAGGGAATTTCCCAGATTTCTCTCGCTTCTCCAGAGGAGCTGCGCCGTCTGGTTGCCGAAAATCCGGCCTATGGAGCGGTTGTATGCAGGTGCGAGACTGTGACAGAGGGAGAAATCATAGACGCCATCCGCCGCCCCCTGGGCGCGCATTCCCTGGATGGAATCAAGCGGCGCACCAGAGCAGGGATGGGCAGATGTCAGGCGGGCTTTTGCTCAGTAAGGGTGATGGAGATTTTGCACAGAGAGCTTGGAATCCATATGGAGGAGATTACCAAATCAGGAGGAGGCTCCAGGATGCTGACAGGAGGACGGGAATAATGGAGAATACAAAAGTATGCACACTGGCAGTCATCGGAGGAGGACCTGCCGGACTTGCAGCAGCACTCGCAGCAAAGGAGGCGGGCTGCACGGATATTTTGATTCTGGAGAGAGATAAGGCGCTTGGAGGAATTTTGAATCAGTGTATTCATAATGGCTTTGGACTTCATACCTTTCAGGAGGAGCTGACAGGACCAGAGTATGCAGCGCGCTTTATAGAGAGAGTAAGAGAAGCCCAGATACCCGGTCTTTTAAATACCATGGTTCTTGACATAGCTCCTGACAGGGATGGAAAGTGGGTTCTCACAGCCATGAACAGGGAGGAAGGACTTTTTACCCTTCGGGCAGAGACCGTGATTCTTGCCATGGGCTGCCGGGAGAGGCCAAGAGGAGCGCTTAATATTCCAGGCTTTCGCCCGGCAGGAGTCTATTCGGCGGGAACGGCTCAGCGTCTGGTAAATATAGAAGGCTTTCTGCCGGGAAGGGAGGCTGTGATTCTCGGCTCAGGAGATATTGGCCTCATTATGGCGAGAAGGCTGACTCTGGAAGGTGCGAAGGTAAAGGCAGTGGCAGAGCTGATGCCTTATTCCGGGGGACTTAGGAGAAATATTGTACAGTGCCTTGAGGACTATGGAATCCCACTCCTTTTGTCTACAACTGTGACGCAGGTTCATGGAAAGGAACGGGTAGAGGGTGTGACGCTCTCCAGGGTGGATGAGACAAGAAGGCCGATTCCAGGAACAGAGCAGTTTATTTCCTGCGATACGCTGCTTTTGTCTGTGGGACTTATCCCGGAAAATGAGCTTTCAGAAAAGGCGGGCGTGGCTATCTCACCTGTAACAGGAGGCCCCCTTGTGGATGAGAGCATGGAGACCAGCAAAATAGGAATCTTTGCCTGCGGGAATGTCCTCCATGTGCATGACCTGGTGGACTATGTGAGCCAGGAGGCGGCAAAGGCAGGAACAGCGGCAGCCAGATATGTGCTGGAAGGGGAAAAGAGCAGATTCAATGCAGAGAAAGGAGTGATTGTTGTCTGTGGGCGAGATGGTGTGCGCTATACAGTGCCGTCCAGGATTCACAGAGACAGAATGGAGGAAGAGCTTCTGATTCGCTTCCGCGTGGGAGACGTGTATCGAAACCGATATCTGAGCGTATATTTTGATGAAAAAAGAGTTCTCCGAAGAAAAAAGCGAGTGATGGCGCCAGGAGAAATGGAACAGCTTATTCTGAAAAAGGAGGAGCTTTTGAAATATGGGGATGTCAAAGAAATTATTCTCTGCACAGAGGAGGAATAGAGGATGGAAATCAAAGAGCTTATCTGTATTGGCTGTCCTATGGGCTGCTCTCTGAAGGTGCTTATGGAAAATGGGGAGGCAGTCCGGGTGGAAGGAAATACCTGCAGAAAAGGAGAAGAATACGGAAAAAAGGAATGTACGCATCCCATGCGCACTGTGACCTCCACCATCACACTTGAGGGAGGAATTCTTCCAAGAGTGCCGGTGAAGACAAAAACAGAGATTCCAAAGGAAAAGATAAGGGAATGTATGGAGGCAATCCACACAGCCAGGGCAGCGGCGCCTGTGACAATCGGACAGTGCCTGATTGAAAATATCGCCGGCACAGGCGTGGATATTGTAGCCTGCAGAGACATAAAGCGCAGCGAAACAGATGCATGATGTTTTTATGCGCAAAGAAAGCTTTCACTCAGAACAGACGGGTGAAAGCTTTTGTCTCTTCTTACAATACTTTGACTTTACGCAGAAGAGGCTCTGTGCTATGATAAAAAAACAGAGTCTTGAGAAGAAGGCTTATGCAGAAAGGAAAAAACAGAGATGGAAGCATATGCAGAATTTGCAAGGGTCTATGATATGTTCATGGATAATATTGACTATCCGGCGTGGAGCGAATATGTTGTCAGTCTTTTGGAAGACTATGAGATAAGAGATGGACTTGTTCTGGAGCTGGGCTGCGGAACTGGAAGCATGACAGAGCTTCTGGCAGAGAGAGGCTATGATATGATTGGAGTGGATAATTCTGAGGAAATGCTTGCAGAGGCAATGGAGAAGCGGGCAGAGTCAGGAAAGGATATTTTATATCTGCTCCAGGATATGAGAGAATTTGAGCTGTATGGAACCGTGAGGGCGGTTGTGAGTATCTGTGATTCCATGAACTATATTACAGAGGAAGAGGATCTGCTTACTGTGTTTCGCCTGGTAAATAATTATCTGGATCCAGGAGGAATTTTCATTTTTGACTTGAATACAGTCTATAAATATGAGAAAATCTTGGGGCAGAATACGATTGCTGAGAACCGTGAAGAGGGAAGCTTTATCTGGGATAATGATTATGACCCGGAGACTGGGCTGAATGTGTATGAGCTGGCTCTGTTTCTTCCAAGGCAGGATGGGCTTTATGAAAAATATGAGGAGCTTCATTATCAGAGAGCCTATGCGCTGGATACAGTGAAAAGGCTTCTTTTACAGGCTGGACTTGTGTTTGAAACAGCCTACGACGCTTTTACAAGGAATACTCCCAGAGATGACAGCGAGCGCATTTATGTGATTGCAAAGGAACACGGAAAAAATTGAATTTTGCGAGCTGCTGTGAACACAGGCGAACAGCAGCGCAACAAGCACAAAGAGAGAAGGACACACAATGAGCGAATATAAAGATTATATTGTAAGAGCTACAGCGGCAGACCGCCAGATTCGCGCCTTTGCCGCGACAAGCAGAAACCTGGTGGAAAAGGCGAGGAAAGCGCACAACACCAGCCCAGTGGCAACGGCTGCTCTGGGACGGCTCCTCACAGGAGGAGCCATGATGGGAGTGATGATGAAGGGAGAGAAGGATCTTCTTACTCTTCAGATAAAAGCAGGAGGTCCCTTAAACGGAATCACTGTGACAGCAGACTCTAAGGGAAGGGTCAAGGGCTATGTAGGAAATCCAGACGTGTGCATTCCTGCTAATGCCAAAGGAAAGCTGGATGTGGCAGGAGCCGTGGGATCGGGTTTTCTGAGCGTTATCAAGGACATGGGCTTAAAGGAGCCGTATAATGGTCAGGTAATGCTGCAGACCGGCGAGATAGCAGAGGATTTGACCTATTATTTTGCTGCCAGCGAGCAGGTTCCTTCCTCTGTGGGGCTAGGCGTTTTAATGAACAAGGACAATACAGTGGCGCAGGCAGGTGGCTTTATTGTGCAGCTTATGCCGTTTGCAGAGGAGAAGGTGATTGAAAGGCTTGAGAAAAACATTGCAGGACTTACCTCTGTGACCTCTCTCCTCGAGAAGGGACATACTCCTGAGAGTCTTCTCTCTATAGTGCTGGATGGCTTTGATATAGAATTGACAGATACAGTGGATACAGAATTTTATTGCAACTGCAGCAAGAGTCGTGTGGAGAGAGCCCTGATAAGCATTGGACGCAAGGAGCTTGGAGAGCTGATTGCAGAGGGAAAGCCAGTGGAGTTGAACTGCCATTTCTGCAACACCGATTATACCTTTACAGTGGAAGAGATGAAGCAAATTTTAAAGCGCTGCACCAGATAGGAGAAAGAGCATGAGAGACGGATTTATCAAAACAGCGGCAGCCACCCCGGATATTCAGGTGGCAGACTGCAGGGCAAACGCAGATGCGATTTTGAAGCAGATTCACACGATGGCACAGAAGAAGGCAAAAATCATGGTCTTTCCAGAGCTTTGCATCACTGCCTACACCTGTCAGGATTTGTTCTGGCAGCCGACCCTTCTTAAAGCGGCAAGAGACGAGCTTTTGCGCATTGCAAGAGAGAGCGCACAGGTGGATGCCCTGATTTTTGTGGGGCTTCCCATAGAAAGCCAGGGAAAGCTCTTCAATGCGGCGGCTGTTCTAAGCAGGGGGGAAATTCTGGGAATTGTACCAAAAACCCATCTTCCTAATTATGCAGAATTCTATGAGCAGAGACATTTTTCCTCAGGTGAGGGAATGCTGGAATATATAGAACTCCAGGGAAAGAGGATTCCCTTTGGACCCGACCTTTTATTTGCCTGCCAGGAGGTTCCTCATCTCATAGTGGCAGCGGAAATCTGCGAGGATTTGTGGGTTCCCTGTCCGCCGAGCATTCGCCATGCAATGGCAGGAGCCACTGTGCTTGTCAATCTTTCCGCAAGCGATGAGGTTGTGGGAAAGGAGGCTTACCGCAGGCAGATGGTAACAGGACAGGCAGCGCGTCTGGTGTGCGGATATATTTATGCAAGCGCAGGAGAGGGAGAGTCTACGCAGGATTTGGTGTTCGGCGGACACAGCCTGATTGCAGAGAACGGAACTCTTCTTGCTGAGAGCGCCCGGTTCGAGAATGAAATTATCTATGGTGATCTGGACGTGGAGAGGCTTTCCCTTGAGCGTCTCAAAATGACTACCTATCCTCCGGCAGATGCGGGAGAGCATCTGTGCATTCCTTTCCATTTAGAGGTGGAAGAGACCGCTCTGGACCGTCGCTTTGACCCCATGCCCTTTGTGCCTGCAAGCAAGCTGGACAGGGACAAGAGATGCAATGAGATCCTCAATATTCAGGCTCTGGGGCTTAAGAAGCGCCTCTCTCATGTACATGGAAGCTGTGCTGTTGTGGGACTTTCCGGAGGTCTGGATTCTACGCTTGCGCTTCTTGTAATTGCAAGAGCCTTTGACATGCTGAAGCTTGCGCGGAAAAATATTCAGTGCGTGACAATGCCATGCTTTGGAACAACGGACAGAACCTATCGAAACGCTTGCACTCTGGCAGAGAGAATCGGCGCGGATTTAAAGGAAATCAATATCAGGGAAGCAGTTCAGGTGCATTTTCGAGACATCCATCAGGATATGAACAAGCATGACGTTACGTATGAGAATAGTCAGGCAAGAGAGCGGACGCAGATTCTTATGGATATTGCAAACCAGAAGGGCGCCCTTGTTGTGGGTACAGGAGACCTCTCAGAGCTTGCTCTTGGATGGGCGACCTACAATGGAGACCATATGTCCATGTATGGAGTGAATTCCTCAATACCAAAAACTCTGGTGCGCCATCTGGTGAGATATTATGCAGATACCTGCGGGGATAAGAGGCTTACAGAGGTGCTTCTGGATATTCTGGATACGCCGGTGAGCCCAGAGCTTCTGCCTCCTGAGGACGGCGTGATTTCCCAGAAAACAGAGGATTTGGTCGGCCCATATGAGCTGCATGACTTTTTCCTGTATTATATGCTCCGGGCAGGCTTTGAGCCAAGGAAGGTGTACCGCACGGCCTGCAGCGCCTTTAAAGGAACATATGACAAAAGGATTATCTACAAGTGGCTCCGCACCTTTTACTGGAGGTTTTTCTCCCAGCAATTCAAGCGCTCCTGCCTTCCGGACGGTCCCAAGGTGGGAAGTGTGGCAGTATCTCCGCGAGGAGACCTTCGTATGCCGAGCGATGCCTGTGCTGCTCTGTGGATGAAGCAGCTCGACGAGCTTGCAGCAGAATAAAACAGCAAAAGATCTATCGGATAGGGGAAGCCAGTTCCCCTATCCGCCGCGATACCGCGGGCAGCTCACAGTTCCCACTGTTCGCTGTCCGTTACCCGGCGAATGTCTGCTCATGTCCTAAAGGACTAGCTTCGCGTCCAAGGCATAGCAGCCGCTTGCCGGGCTTATTGCCCAGAAAAGGCGGAGAGTTTATCAGCTCTCCGCCTTTTTCAGCGCTGTCTCAATGGCATTGAGAAGCAGCAGGGAGGTATATTTATTGTCCTCAGAATATGTGATATCCTCCAGAGACTGTTTCACATAAATCTGACTGGCAAGAGATTCCAGCGAAGGCTCCATGAGAGGAAACATGGCAGTTGTGGTTTCACTCAGGTTCTTGAGTCCGATAGCCTTAATTCGGTCAGGATCCACTGTTACCTCCACGTCAAAGGTATTGTCATTGAGGACAACAGAGGTGCTGTATACACCGGGCTTATAACGCTGCGTGCTTTGCCCTTCTTCCTTATTGCCTCCGCCTGTTCCGAACATAAAGAACAGCACAATACCCAGGATAATGGCAAGCACAAGGAAGATGACTGTGTAAATGACCTCTTTCATATGTAACACAATAATTTTCGTTTTTGCACTCATATTCTCCGCCCCCACTTTTATTTATTATATCCTATTCTGGATAAGAGGGATTTATGCGTTTCAGGAAATAGCTTTTTATGTTATACTGTTATCCAAAGGGCGATGCCTGTGTATGGAGAGAATAGAGAAGGGAGAATATATCGATGTCTCTGAATATTATTATGGGAAATTCTGGCTCAGGGAAATCTTATTATATATACGAAAAAATCATAAAAGAGGCGTGGAAGCACCCGGACAAGAACTATTTTGTCCTGGTGCCGGAGCAGTTTACCATGCAGACGCAGAAGACGATTGTGGAGATGCATCCAGGAAAGGGCATCCTGAATATTGACGTTTTAAGCTTTGAGCGTCTGGCATACCGGATTTTTGAGGAGGTGGGAGGAGACGAGAGAATTGCGCTTGAGGAGACCGGAAAGAGTCTGGTGCTTCAGAAGCTCGTGCAGGAGAACAGAGAAAAGCTTCCTTATTTTGGAAATCAGATGGGAAAGCCCGGGTATCTTGCACAGGTGAAATCCCTGATTTCGGAATTTATGCAGTATGATGTGGATGCAGAGAACATGCAGAAAATCGTGGAGGACAGCAAAAACCGTGCGCTCCTCTATCATAAAATGCAGGACATGCAGGTTCTCTATACGGCTTACCGTGATTTCCTCAAGGGGCATTACATGACAGGGGAGGAGGTCCTTGATATTCTCTGTCAGGTGATCTCAGATTCAAAGAAAATCCGGGGAAGCGTTCTGGTTCTGGACAGCTATACGGGCTTTACGCCTATCCAGAACCGTTTGCTTGCCTGCCTTCTTGCGCTCTGTGAGAGAGTCTATGTCACGGTTACTCTGGACGCAAGGGAAGATCCTTATCTTCAGGGAAGCCCGTATAGTCTTTTTTCTATGAGCAAAAAGATGATTCAAAAGCTCGTGAACACAGCCAGGGAGGTAAAGGGCTGCGTCATTGAGGAGCCTGTGCGCCTGAAAGCGGGCGGAAAGTCCCGTTTTGCCAGAAATGAGGCGCTTTCCTTTCTGGAGCAGAATCTCTTCCGCTACAGACAGCAAACCTTCACAGGAAAGCAGAAGGCAATTCGCATCTATGCTGCTTCAAATCCCCGTGAGGAAATGGAGGAAACGGCAAGAAAAATCCTGGAGCTTGTCCGCGAGGAGAATTTTCTGTACAGGGAAATCAGCATTGTTGCCGGCAATCTGCAGGAATATGCCAGTGTGACCAGACAGGTTTTTGAGGATGTGGGAATTCCCTGCTTTATTGATGAGAAGCATTCTGTGCTTATGAATCCCTTTGTAGAATATATCCGCGCGGCCATGAATCTGGCTGTGGAAAATTACTCGTATGAGAGTGTGTTCCGGTATCTGCGCTGCGGAATGGGGAGCTTTTCCAGGGAAGAGATTGACAGACTGGAAAATTATGCCGTGGCTCTGGGAATCCGCGGAAAAAAGAAATGGAGAGAGGTGTGGACAAGGCTGTATCGAGGTATGAAGCCAGAAGAAATATCCCTCTTAAACGAACTCAGAAAGCGCTTTGTGGAGGAAACAGAGCCTCTTATGACCTGTTTTTCAGGAAGAGAAAAGACCGTGGAGGAATATACCAGAGGCCTGTATGATTTTCTGGTAAAGGGGAATGCAGAGGAAAAATTAAGGCAGCAGGAGGCGCTTTTCCACGAAAGAGGAAATCTGGCAATGGAAAAGGAATATACGCAGATCTACGGCATTGTTATGGAGCTTCTTGACCGGATGACAGAGATTCTGGGAAAGGAGAAGGTAAAGCGCCAGGAATACCAGCAGCTTCTGGAAACAGGACTCTCTGAGGCAGAGGTGGCTCTGATTCCTCCAAGTGCAGACCAGGTGCTTGTCGGAGACATTGAGAGAACTCGCTTAAAGGGTGTGAAGGTGCTTTTCCTTGTAGGCGTAAATGACGGAAATATTCCAAAAAACACAGAGGCAGGAGGGATTCTCACAGAGCTTGACAGGGAATTTCTGGAGGAGAGAGGAACAGAGCTTGCTCCGGGACCGCGGGAGCTGACAGCGCAGCAGAGGTTTTATCTGTATTTAAATCTCACAAAGCCCTCGCACAGGCTGTTTTTGTCCTACAGCCTCTCAAGCGCAAAGGGAGAGCCATTAAGCCCTGCCTACCTGATAGGAACACTGCAAAAGCTCTTTCCAGGGCTTTCTGTGGAGGAGGCGCATGGAGGGGAGGCTATGAGTCTTCTTCAGCATCCAGGAACCAGTCTGGAATATTTCCTGAAGGGACTCAAGGCAGAGGGAGAGAGGGATCCTGTGTGGAGAGAGCTGTACTCCTGGTATCTTGAGAACCCGGAATATGGACAGACTGTGCGCCGCCTGGTGCAGGCTGCCTTTGTACACAATCCCGGCGACCGAATCAGCGCAGGAGCAGCAAAGGCTTTGTACGGACAGATTTCCCCTTATGGAGCCACAAAACTGGAAAAGTATGCAGCCTGCGCATTTGCACATTTTCTTCAGTATGGACTTGGACTGGCAGAAAGGGAAGAATATGAATTTAAGCCCATGGACATGGGAAATGTGGTACACAAGGCTCTGGAGAGCTTTTCCCAGACTCTGCAGAGGGAGGGAAAGCAGTGGAGAAATCTCACAGACAGCGAACGAAGCTCCTATGTGCAGGAGTGTCTTGCCAATGTTACGGCAGATTATGGAAACACCATTCTGCACAGTACAGCCAGAAATGAATTTCTGATTACCAGAGTAGGGGATATTTTGGAAAAGACGGTCTGGGCTTTGCAGCAGCAGCTTCAGAGAGGAAGCTTTGAGCCAGAGGGCTTTGAGGTCTCTCTGGCAGGAGGAAGAATTGACCGGGTGGATGTGTATGAGAATGAGGACAAGGTTTATGTGAAAATTATTGACTATAAGACTGGAAATACCTCCTTTGATCTGGTAGCCCTTTATCATGGACTGCAGCTTCAGCTTGTGGTGTATCTGAATGGAGCAATGGAAGCAGAGAAGACGAGACATCCAGGGAAAGAGATTATTCCTGCTGGTATTTTTTATTATAATGTCAAGGATCCGCTGGTCGCAGCTGAGATTGAGGAGGACTTAAGCGAGGTAGAGAAGAAGGTATTAAAGGAACTGAGAATGAAGGGCATGGTTCTTGCGGAAAAGGACACTGTGCAGAGGCTGGACTCTACGCTTGAAACGATTCCAGTATCCTATAATAAAGACGGAAGTCTTCGGAGGGGCTCCTCTGTGGCAGACAGGGAGCAGTTCACACTTCTTTCTGCTTATGTGAAAAAGAAAATTGAGAAAGCCAGAGGGGAGATTCTGGAAGGACATGCAGAGGCTTCTCCTTATCAGCTTGGGACAAAAAAAGCCTGTACCTATTGTCCGTATATGTCGGTCTGTGGGTTTGACCAGAAGATTCCCGGCTATGAATTCCGCAGGCTGGCAAGGTTCTCTGACGAGGAAATCTGGAAGCTTATGAAGGAGGATATGTGAGACAATGGGAATGACATGGACAAAGGAGCAGGAGAAGGTCATTTGGCTCAGGGACAGAAATATTCTGGTGAGCGCGGCCGCTGGTTCAGGAAAGACAGCGGTTCTTGTGGAGAGAATTCTTCAGAAGCTCACAGACTCTCTGCATCCGGTGGATATTGACAAGCTGCTTATTATGACCTTTACAAGAGCAGCAGCAGGGGAGATGAAGAGCAGACTTTCCAGGGCATTAGAGGATGCGCTTGGAAGAGATCCGGAGAATGTGCATCTTCAGAGACAGACATCCCTCATACACAATGCGCAGATTACAACCATTGACGGTTTCTGTTCTTATATTCTGAAGAATTATTTTCACCTGATAGGTCTGGACCCGGGCTATCGAATTGCAGACGAGGGAGAGCTTAAGCTTCTTAGAACAGATGTGGTGAGAGAGCTTCTGGAGGATGCGCACAGGGAGGGAAGAGAGGAGTTTGTGCGTCTTGTGAATGCCTATGCTCCGGGAAAAACAGACGAGGCCATGGAGCGCATGATTCTAAGACTCTATGAATTTTCCACAAGCGCGCCCTGGCCAGAGGAATGGCTCAGAAAGAGTATTTGTGAGTATGAGTATGAGAATCTTCTGGATTCTAAATGGATGGAGCTTTTGTGGGAGGATACGAATAAGCGTCTTAAGGATATGTGGGAGCTTGCTCTTGAAAACCTGGCGCTTTGTCAGGAGGAGGACGGCCCGTCTGTGTATGGAGAGGCAGCCGCAGAGGATGAGGCGCTTCTTGGAAGACTGCGGCTTCTTGCAGAAAAAAGAGCGTTTGACGGCATGGCAGAGGCGCTTGGCGGCGTCAAATGGAAGGCTCTGTCAAGGAAAAAGGATGAGAACGCCTCTTTGCAGAAAAAAGAGGAATTTAAGGCAAAGAGAAGCCTCTTAAAGGATACGGTCGCAGACCTTAAGGATACTTATTTCTGCCATTCTCTTGAGAGCGTGAAAAAGGAGCTGGCAGGCAGCAGAGAGTCCATGGAAGAGCTTGTTTCACTGACACTGGAGTTTGGAAGGCGTTTTGCCAGGAAGAAGAGACAGAAGAATGTTCTGGACTTTTCGGATATGGAGCACTTTGCCCTGCAGATTCTGGAAGAGAGGGATGAAAACCAGGTCATGCACCCCACAGAGGCTGCCAGAGAGCTTTCCGAAAAATACGAGGAAATCCTGGTGGACGAGTACCAGGACAGTAATCTTGTGCAGGAAACACTCATGAATCTTGTCTCCGGCTGGGCAAAGAACAGGAAAAATCTTTTTATGGTGGGAGATGTGAAGCAGAGTATTTATCGCTTCCGTCTGGCGCGGCCTGAGCTTTTTATGGAAAAATTCCACACCTATACTCTCACAGACAGCAAGCAGCAGAGGATTGACCTGTCCAGGAATTTTCGGAGCAGGAGAGAGGTTCTGGATGCTGTAAACTATATATTCCGTAAAATCATGGGAGAGAGCCTTGGAGGAGTAGAATACGACGAGACCGCTGCCCTGTACCCAGGAGCCTGCTTCCCGGAAGGCGGCAATTCGGATTTTCCAGTAACAGAGGCTCTTGTGATTGAAAAGGATGCCTCTGAGCTTGAGGACGAGAGGAGCGCTCTTGCAGAGAGAGAGACAGAGGCTCTCGCGATTGCCATGAGAATCCGGGAAATCATGGAAAGGGAGAGCGTCTATGATAAGGATTTGGGAAAATACCGCCCAGTACAGTATGGAGATATTGTGATTCTTTTGAGAACTGTGTCAGGCTGGGCAGAGGATTTTGGCAAGGTTCTGGAGGGACAGGGAATTCCCGTGTATACAGCCTCAAGGACAGGATACTTTTCAGCGCTTGAGGTGGTGACAGTGCTGAATTATCTGCGCATCTGCGACAATTTCCGCCAGGAAATTCCCCTTGCAGCAGTTCTTCATTCTCCCTTTGGAGACTGTACCCTGGAGGAGCTTGCCTGCCTCAAAAACACCTATCCAGAGCTTCCTCTGTATGAACAGGCAGAGGCCTATGTAAGGGAAGAGAAGGAGAATACAGTGCTTTTGGAAAAGCTGCGCCGCTTCTTTGCAGGGCTTGAGGATGTGAGAGAACGCGCACCCTATACGCCCATTCACCAGCTTATTCTCTATGTGCTGGATAAGAGCGGTTATCAGGATTATGTGTGCGCCATGCCAGCAGGAGAGCAGAGAAAGGCAAATCTGAATATGCTGGTGGAAAAGGCCATGGAGTATGAGAAAACCAGCTACCGGGGACTTTTTAACTTTGTCAGATATGTGGAAACGCTTCAGAAATATGAGGTGGATTTTGGCGAGGTCAGTCTGTCCGGGGGAAGTCAGGCTGTGCAGATTATGAGCATCCATAAGAGCAAGGGACTGGAATTTCCGATTGTTTTTGTGGCAGGAATGGGAAAGAAGTTTAACCTTCAGGATGTGAATGCCAGCATGCTTATCCATCCAGAGCTTGGGGTGGCGGCAGACCTTGTGAATCTGGAGCGGCGAACCAAAAGCACCACCCTTTTAAAGAAGGTGATAGGAAAGAGGATCTTGGAGGAGAGCCTTGGCGAAGAACTCAGGATTCTCTATGTGGCCATGACTCGCGCTAGGGAAAAACTGATTCTCACAGGCACTCTCGGAAAGCTCAGGGATTATGTAGTATCTCTTCATGGGTATGCTGACATGGAGAAAGAGAGACTTCCGTTTACCGTTCTGTCCGGGGCAAGAACCTACTGGGCATGGGTGCTTCCCGCTCTTGCAAGGCATCGCTCCATGGATAAGCTTTACCTGGAATACGGGATGAGCGGAAACTTTGGGGGAAGATTTTATGGAAAAGAGGGAGAATTTATTCTCCGCCATATTACGCCCGGAGAGCTTCTTGCTGGACAGATTGAGCAGCTCTCAGGAAGTGAGATCCGCAGGGAAGCTCTTGAAAACTGGAATAACAGGGAAGGAGACGCGAAAATCAGAGAGGAGCTTTGGAGGCGTTTTTCCTATGAATATCCTTATGCATATCTTTCTGAGATTCCAGTTAAGGTTACGGTATCTGAGCTTAAGAGGAGCCAGGGCTATGCAGAAGAGAGCATGGCTCTCTATGAGCAGAGAGAAGCTGTGATACCGAGATTTGCCAGAGAAGACGAGAAGAGCGGAGGCGTATCAAGGGGAAATGCTTATCATAGAGTGCTGGAGCGCTTGGATTATGGGGAAGCAGAGTCTGAGGAGGATATTCGCCTGCAGCTTGACAGAATGCTTTTGGAGAAAAAGCTTGACCAGACAGAATATGCGTATGTGAGAGCAGGGTCTGTGTGGAGATTTGTTTCCTCTTCTCTGGGACAGAGAATAAAGAGAGCAGCCCTTCAGGGAAAGCTCAAGCGCGAGCAGCCCTTTGTAATCAGCTGTCCAGCATCTGCTGTCAGAGAGGAATGGAAAAGCGCAGAGAGAGTTTTGATACAGGGAATCATAGACGCCTATTTTGAAGAGGACGGCGAACTTGTAATTGTAGATTATAAGACAGATCGTGTGAGGCGGGGCGAGGAGGGAAGGCTTGTAGACTTGTATGGCCTTCAGCTTGCATATTATGGAGAAGCTCTGGAGAGAATGGCACGGAAAAGGGTGAAGGAGAAAATCATTTATTCCATCACTCTCCAAAAAGAAATCCCTGTGTGATATAAAAAAGCTTCCTTCCCAAAGGAAGCCTTAATGGAGGAGTTTTATGAATACATTTGCATTAAAAGGAAATATCTGCTTCAGCACGGACAGAGAACATCTCTCATTTTTTCCTCACAGCTATGTCATATGCGACAATGGCGTCTGTGCCGGCGTATATCAGAAGTTTCCTGATAAATACATCGGCATTCCATGCATAGATTATAAGGACTGCCTGGTTCTTCCGGGCTTTACAGATCTTCATGTCCATGCTTCCCAATATGCCTTTCGGGGACTGGGCATGGATCTGGAGCTGATTGACTGGCTCAATACCCGTACCTTTCCTGAAGAGCAGAAATACGAGGACCTGTCCTATGCCCGGAGAGCCTATGAAATTTTTGTTCACGATTTGCTTGAGGGAGCAACCACAAGAGCCTGCATTTTTTCCACAGTCCATGAGGAATCCACGCTTCTTCTCATGGAGCTTTTGGAGCAGGCCGGCTTTCACGCCTATGTGGGTAAGGTGAGCATGGACAGGAACTGTCCGGAACATTTATGTGAGAAGGGCGCTGAGGCTGCCGTCCAAGCAGCAGAGCATTGGATTCGCGCCTGCGCAGACAGGTTCCATAATATAAAGCCCATTCTGACTCCGCGCTTTATTCCTTCCTGCACAGACAATCTGATGAGAGGAATTGCCTTTCTGCGCGAAAAATATCATCTTTCTCTTCAGTCCCATCTTTCAGAGAACCTGGGAGAGATCGCGTGGGTGAAGGAGCTGTGTCCGGACGTGGGAGGCTATGGAGAGGCCTATGAGAAATTCGGAGTCCTTGAGGGCGACCGGCCGGTCATTATGGCTCACTGTGTGCACAGCACACCAGAGGAGGCAGAACTTCTGAAGAGACGGGGAGTCTTTGTGGCGCACTGTCCTCAGTCCAACACAAATCTTGCCTCCGGGATTGCGCCTGTAAGAAAATATTTGGACATGGGCATACATGTGGGACTGGGAAGCGATATAGCTGCAGGCCACAGCCTTTCTATGTTCCGCATCATGGCTGAGGCCATTCAATGCTCCAAGCTCAGATGGAGACTTTCAGACCAGAGCCTGGAGCCTCTGAGAGTTGAGGAGGCTTTTTATCTGGCTACCAGAGGAGGCGGCGCGTTCTTTGGGAAGGTGGGAAGCTTTGAGAAGGGCTTTGCCTTTGACGCAGTGGTGGCAGATGACTCTGCCCTGCGCTGCCCCTGTCATCTTACGCTCAGGGAGCGCCTGGAAAGGCTTATTTATCTTGCAGATGACCGGCACGTAGCGGCAAAATATATTGTCGGGAGAGCGGTGAAGGGACAGGCAGAAGGTTTGCCTTTGAGGAAAAATACTCTGGCTTAGACAGAAGGGTGAGAGGCTTTCTCTGAAAGCTCTCACCCTTCTGTGACTGCAGGGAGTGAACAATTGCGGATATTTCCTGCTGCGCGACACAAAATATGAAACAGATGAATTTATATCAGATAAATCAAATGCCTATACACATCTCCACCCGGGTGGATATTTATTCTTCAGCGCAGCTTTCACAAGCTTTCCCCAACCAAGAGGATAGCCTTCTACAGTCACCAGAACCCATCCTTTTCTGACACTTGTCTCCTCTGGCTCTACAGTCAGAGTTTCTCCCTTCAGATACCTCAAAATTCGCTCATCCGTCTGCTTCAGACAAAGCACTGCCCTGCATTCGTCTCTTCGAAGAGCCAGTGCAAAAGGCTGTGAGGGTTCAAAGCGTCCCTTTTTCAAATCTCCCAGATACACCCCGTTTCTAAGAAAGGTAATCCCTCGCACATTCAGTGAAACAGGAGGAAGAAGATACACCTTTTCCCCTCTTGCCTCGATAGGAGCCGTATTTAGAGAACGCCCTCCGATACACGAAATTCCTGTTTCCTTCAAAAACTCTTTTACGAGCTTTTCTCCTTCTTTTGGAAGCCGAACTCTGGGCGCGCAGCTGCCAGAGGCCGCTGTTCCCGGCTTTCGCAGGAGCGAGAGAAAATGTCCCTCTCCGTTCATGCGGTGAGGAAAAATTCTTACGCATTTCTCAAGCCTTGTGTCTCCGTTTCCCCAGGCAGGTACTCCGGGAGAGAAGCCCTCATAAGGTGTAATATCCATAATCTCCATCTCTGGTCTGTTTTCGAGAAGATAGGCTATAGTTCCCTCATCCTCCTCTGGGGCAAAGGTGCAGGTCGAGTACAGGAGCATCCCGCCCGGACGCAGCATATCTGCAGCCAGAAGAATCAGAGATCTCTGAACCTGGGCAAGCTCTCTGGATTTTTCAGGAGTCCAGTCTGCTGCCATGCTCTCCTCCTTTCGGAACATGCCCTCACCAGAACAGGGCGCGTCAAGAACAATCTTATGGAAAAATTCCGGAAAATATTCAGCAAGCCGCAGGGGAGGTTCATTGGTCACAAGTGCATTGGTAATACCAAACAGCTCAATATTTCGAAGCAGGGCGCGGCATCTGGAGGCGCTGATATCATTGGCAACAAGAAGCCCCTGTCCTTTAAGACGCGCTCCAAGCGCAGTCGCCTTGCCGCCCGGCGCCGCGCACATGTCAAGCACATAGTCTCCCGGAGTGATGGGGATTCTGGAAGCAGGAGTCATGGCGCTTGGCTCCTGGAGATAATAAAGCCCTGCCTGATAACAGGGATTTCTTCCAGGGCGTGCCTCCTCTTTATAGGAATAACCATTGTCCACCCAGGGAATTTTTGTGAGAGAAAAGGGAAGCAGGTGAGTCAGCTCCTCACAGGAGATTTTTTCGGTATTCACGCGAAGCCCGAATTCCCTGGGAGAATCATAGCTTTGAAGAAATTGTTCGTATTCCTTTTCTCCGAGCATTTGCTTCATACGGGAGCAGAAGGCTTCAGGAAGATGATGATTCATAATTAAAATCCTCGCTTTCTGACAGTAAAAGAAGTCTGGCACAGAAGAGTCTGTTTGACATTCCTCTATTATAATGATGCTGGAGTCAAAAGAGAAACACATGACCTTTTAACTCTGGCATCATCATTATAATGGAACATAAAAAAATAAAAAATACTATTGACAAAACCATATTATATAATGTATAGTATTAATAACAAAATAATATTGATGAGTGATATAATATTATAAAACGGACAAGGAAGTGAGTGGATGGTATTTAATACAGGAGCTGCCCTTCTGGATGCGATTGTTTTGGCTGTTGTCTCTAAGGATAAGGAGGGAACCTATGGGTATAAGATTACCCAGGAGGTGCGTGGAGTTCTGGAAATCTCCGAATCCACCCTGTATCCGGTGCTTCGCAGGCTTCAGAAGGATGAGTGTCTGGAGGTGTATGATATGGCGTATGCAGGCAGGAACCGCAGGTATTACAAATTGACAGAGAAGGGTGAGGCGCAGCTTCGCCTCTATGAGGTAGAGTGGAAGAATTATTCCAGGAAAATTTCGCAGTTGTTCGAGGGAGGATTATGACGATGAACAGGGCACAATTTTTGGAACAGCTATCCAGACTGCTCTCCGATATACCGGAGGCAGAACGCCGGGAGGCGCTGGATTATTACAGCAGTTATTTTGACGACGCAGGACCTGAGAATGAGGGCAAGGTGATTCAGGAGCTGGGAAGTCCGGGCAAGGTGGCTGCCATTATCAAGGCAGACCTCCAGGAAAATGGAAGCAGCTTTGGAGAATTTACAGAAAACGGCTACAAGGACAGCCGCACAGAGCCGGATGGGGAGATGCCCGTGGAATATGAAAGCACCCCTGAGGAGGAGAAGGAGAGAAGACGCCAGAGAGGAGAGCGCTGGAGAAATTACACACGAGGGGATAATAAGTCCCGATTAATTCTGGCGGTGATTCTTCTGATATTTCTGGCGCCTATTATCAAAGGAGTTCTGGGAGGAGCAGCGGGAGTGCTGGTAACTCTGATTCTTTTGTCATTCCTGCTCGCCTTTGGAGCAGGAGCCTGCGCACTTGGGCTTTTGATAGCAGGCATCTGTGTGGTTGGAGCTGGAATCGGAATCTGCGTGACAAATCCTGCAGTTGGAATCCTTCTGATTGGAATAGGGTTTCTTCTTCTGACAGTTGGAGCGCTTTTTGCGATTGCTACTGTGTGGATGGGAGGCAAAGCAGTTCCCTGGTTTGTGAGAAAGGTCACCGATTTTCTTGACAGGTTCCTCCACAAAAGGAAGGGAGGGAAGCGATATGAAGAAATTTAACAGGTTTCTCTTGATTTTGTCTGTTCTTTTTCTTATTATTGGAATAGGCTTTACGGTTGCAGGCTTGTCCATGGGAGCTACCTGGGAGAAGCTTCAGGCTGTGCAGGAGGAAGGAGGTCTGGAGAGCATTGGGAGACTGTGGATACAGGCGGATAGACTTCACACAGATAAGGAATGGGAGGAAGAGCTGGATGAGCTGGTCAAGAGCAGCGATGCACAGGGAATCAGGCATATCTCCGGCGGAGGAGATGAGAACATCTATGAGGTGAGTGCAGACGAGGTGAAAGCCCTTATCATGGACGTCTCCTGCAACTCTCTTGTTCTGGATGAGAATGGAAAGGGAGATGCTATTGTCATTACTGTGGAGGAAGGCTCCGGCGATAAGGTAACTGTGGCAAAGAAGGATTCTGCTCTTTTGATACAGGATAAGAGAAAGTTCTTCTATTCAGACGGAGAAATCACAATTTCTTATCCTGAAAACCTGACTCTTGACAGCATGGAGCTGAGTATGGATGCAGGGGAGGCTGAGCTTTGGGGAAGCCTTCAGGCAGATACTGTGCAGGTAAGCATTGGAGCAGGAGAGCTGAATGGAAGCGGAAGAATCACTTGCACAAGCAGCAAGTGGGAGGTTGGAGCAGGAAGCATCTATCTGGAGACTGTAGACAGCAGAGAGACACAGCTCAAGTGTGGAATCGGAGAACTGGATATCACGCTTTTTGGAAGAGAGAGCGATTATAATTATGAGCTGAAATGCGGAATCGGAGACCTGGAGGTGGGGAGAAATTCCTATGGAGGTTTCGGAGGAAGCAAGAGCATTGACAATGGTGCAGACAGAGCGGTAAAGGCTGACTGCGGAATTGGAGAGCTGAATATTGATTTTGAGGAGGATGAATCATGAACGATTTTAGAAATAAGAGATTATATAAGTCATCTGTAAACTGCATGATTTGCGGCGTGTGCGGGGGAATTGCGGAATATTTTGATATTGACCCCACTCTGGTGCGCCTTGCATGGATTGTTCTGACCTGCTTTGGGGGAGCTGGAATCTGGGCTTACATTATTGCTGCAATCGTGATTCCGAGGGGATAAGAGA
This sequence comes from Eubacteriales bacterium, assembly GCA_030537135.1. Taxonomy (GTDB): domain Bacteria; phylum Bacillota; class Clostridia; order Lachnospirales; family Lachnospiraceae; genus Blautia_A. The sequence continues at coordinate 35,982 of JAUNOP010000023.1, forward strand.
AGAGAGGCTTTGCCAGGGCTTCAGGGTAAAGCGGGAAAATACAACATTCGCTGCCTGATGCGTATAAATACTCGAAAAACTGCCAATACTCCACACAGAAAGGAGTGAGGCGTTTTGAATAAGGAGAAGGAAATGGAAGCCTATAGAAATCAGGAGCTTACGCCAAGAGAACGGCTGAAATACGAAATCGCCGAGGAACTGGGACTTCTTGACCGTGTTCTTGAGAGCGGCTGGAAGAGCCTGTCTGCCAAGGAGACAGGACGAATAGGCGGCATGATGACAAGAAGAAAGAAACATACAAAGCAATAAAAGAAAAAGGGATTCCTGCTGCTGCGGGAATCCTTTTTTTCGGTGCGGCTAGGGGAACTGTTTTCCCCTATTCAATCTTATTTTATATTTTTTTCACTTTTCACAAAAAGCTTGACAGTTGCACTTTCCTCCACAAAAAGCTATAATAAACAGAAAAGAACGGAGAAAAGACAGGACGGCAGACATGCGGTTCTTATTATACACAGGAAAGGCGGGATGTCATGGAAGAGGCATATGTGAAGCTGGATCATGTTTCAAAGATTTATGGTACCGGCGATGTGAAGATTAAGGCAGTGGACGAAATCAATTTTGAGATACAGAAAGGAGAATTTGTTGTTATAGTCGGTCCCAGCGGCGCAGGAAAAACGACGGTGCTGAATATCCTGGGAGGAATGGATCAGGCCAGCAGCGGCAGAGTCCTGGTGGACGGCGTGGATATTGCAGGCTACTCCGGGCGTAAGCTCACCTCCTACAGAAGAAATGATATTGGCTTTGTGTTCCAGTTTTATAACCTGGTTCCCAATCTGACAGCACTGGAGAATGTGGAGCTGGCGCTTCAGATTTGTAAGGAGCCTATGGATGCACAGACAGTTCTTCGGGAGGTGGGGCTTGGAGACAGAATGAAAAACTTTCCGGCTCAGCTTTCAGGAGGAGAGCAGCAGAGAGTCTCCATAGCCAGGGCTCTGGCAAAGAATCCAAAGCTCCTTCTGTGCGATGAGCCGACCGGCGCTCTGGACTATCAGACAGGAAAGGCAATTCTAAAGCTTCTTCAGGACACCTGCAGGGAGAGAGGAATGACTGTGATCGTTATTACCCATAACTCTGCGATTGCCCCCATGGCGGATCGGGTGATTAAGATTAAAAACGGAAAGGTATCCAGAATGACCTTGAACGAGAAGCCGGTTCCTGTAGAAGAAATCGAGTGGTAGGAGGAGGCTATGAAGAAAAAAAAGAAAAAGGCTCTGCACCAGGATTTCTGGATGGAGATACGAAAAAGCAAGGCGCGTTTTATTTCCATATTTTTTATCGTGGCTCTTGGAGTGGCGTTTTTCTCTGGAATTCAGAGTTCTTCTCCTGACATGAGATATTCCGGGGACGCGTATTATGATGCAAACCGCCTGATGGATTTGAAGGTTGTCGGAACCATGGGGCTTTCAGAGCAGAACATCGCAGAAATTGAGGCTGTGTCTGGTGTGGAGAGTGCGACAGGCTCCTATGCAGAGGATGTGCTTTCAGAGGACGGGAATTCTGTTATCCATGTGGAGGCTCTCACACAAGGAATAAATGAGCTGACTCTTGCAGAAGGCGAGCTTCCTGCTCAAAAAGGCGAGTGCTTTGTGGACGACGCCTTTGCAGAGGCCAGGGACTATCAGATTGGGGACGTTATCCGTCTGCTGCCTGAGGAGGACAGCATTCTTGCTGATAAGGAGTTTCGGATTGTCGGAATCGGGAACAGTCCTATGTACATATCCTTTAACAGAGGAAATACGACCCTTGGCTCAGGAAAAATTGATGCATATATCTATGTTACGCCGGAGAACTTTGACAGTGAGGTGTACACAGAGGCATTTATCCGGGTTCATGAGGCAGAGCTGCTTACCAGCTACACAGACGAATACACAGATCTGGTAAGCGAGATAGAAAGCAATATTGAAGGAATCGAGGAGGTTCAGTGCGAGGCGCGCTATCAGGAGGTTGTCGCAAAGGCAGAGGAAGAGCTTTCCGATGCAAGAAAAGAGCTGGAGGATGGAAAAAAGGAGGCAGAGGAAAAGCTTTCTGAAGCAGAGGAAGAGCTTCTGGACGCCAGGAAGCAGCTCGAAGACGGAAGAGCCGAATACGAGGATGGAAAGAAGCAGCTTGCCGATGCCAGGGAAGAACTCGCCAACGGCAAAAAAGAGCTTGCCAATGGAAAAAGGCAGCTTGAGGATGGAAAGAAAGAGCTTGCCGACGGCGAGGCAGAGCTGGAAAGCGCCAGAAGCGAGCTTGCTGACGGTGAAAAGCAGCTTGCCGACGCCAAGGCGCAGGTAAGCTCTGGCTGGGCGCAGCTTACCTCTGCCAGAGAGGAGGTTCAGAGTGGAAAAACCCAGCTGGAAAGTGCCAGAGCGCAGCTTGTGGATGGAAGGAATCAGCTGGAAAGCGCCAGAGCCGAGCTTACGAATGGCTGGGCGCAGCTTACAGACGCCAGGAGAGAGACAGAGAGCGGCTGGGCGCAGCTTGATGGCGCCAAAGCACAGCTTGCAAGTGGGAAGAGAGAGCTTTTGGACGCAAAGGAGGAGGTTCAAAGTGGAAGGCTTCAGCTTAATGGCGCCAAGGCCGAGCTTGACAGCAGAAAGAGTCAGTTAAACGCAGCCAGGGAGGAACTGGAAAGCGGAAAGGAAGAGCTAAACGCGGCCAGGGAGGAACTGGAAAACAGTCAAAATCAGCTTGCAGCGGCCAGGGAAGAGCTTGACAGCAAAAAGGAAGAGCTAAACGCGGCCAGAACGGAGCTTTCGGAGGGGCAGACGGCTCTTGTGCAGGCAGAGGAAGAGCTTTCAGAGGGAGAGGCGCTCCTGGAGCAGAGCCGAACAGAGCTTTCGGCAGGCTGGGCGCAGTATTATGAGAAGGAAGCGCTTCTTTCACAGGAGCAGCAGACCCTTGAACAGGCAGAGGCAGCTCTTGCCCAGAGCGAGGCAGCCCTTGCGGCCAAGGAGCAGGAGCTTGCAGGACAGAGGGCGGCATATGAGGCAATCCTTGCCGAGGCTGCGCAGGCAGAGGCGGCTCTTTCCGCGAGTCAGGACAATTGTGCGGCTCTTTCCGCGCAGTATGACGCAGCGAATGCTTTGGCGCAGAGTCAGAGACTTCAGTATGAACAGGCGATTGCACAAGGAGCCTCGCAGGAAGAGATCAATGCCCTTGCAGCGGCTCTTGCAGAGGCGGAGAACCAGGCGGCAGCTCTTAGCGACAAGCTTAGTCAGGCGCAGGCTGAGCTTGCAGCCCAGGAGAGCCTTTTAACGCAGAAGAGAGCAGAAGCGGACGCGGCTCATACCCAGCTGGAGTCGATGGAGCAGGCTCTTGAGGCAGAAAGAGGTGAGCTGTCGGCTGTAAGGGCAGAGCTTCAAAATAATCGGACGCTCTTTGAGGAGAATAGAAATGCTCTGAATGTGGTTCAGGCAGAGCTGAATGCTTCTCAGGCGGAATTTGATGCCAAGGAGCAGGAGCTTGGTGCTGCTCGTGAGACATTGAACTCCAGAAAGGAGGAGCTTGCAGCGGCGCAGGCAGCTCTGGAAGAAAATGAAGCAGCTCTTGTAAAGGCCGAGGCTCAGATAGAGGAAAATGAAGCAAAGCTTGCAGCAGCAGAGACTGAGATATCCGAAAACGAGGCAAAGCTTGCAGCCGCAGAGACCGA
>JAUNOP010000075.1 GCA_030537135.1 Eubacteriales bacterium
GAACGGTACGCTACGTGGTGTGGAAGGGGAGGGTAAAATCTCCCCTATCCGATTGTTCCTCTTCTATTTCCTCTTCTACGCTGTCAGGCAAACCATACTTTCTACAAAGCGTCTCCCCTCTCGCTCACCAGATAATAGCCCACTGACCTCACCCGGTTTTCCAGACATCCCCTGCACTCTGCAGCTTCCTCGCCTGTGCAGATTTTATTGTCGTAGAGTTCATACATTTTGCGGTTCCCAACCGGCGACAGATTGGGCATCACCACATTGGCTCCTGCCAAAAGTCCCTTCTCTCTTCCTCTCTGATCCAGAGTTCCAAGAGCCGTGGTCGCGGGAAGCAGCACCTTCGGAAGAAGGATTCGGATAACAGACAGAAGAAACAGCGTCATATCCACACTCCCCGGCTTCTCTTTGGCAAAGGGCGTGTCATGATGCGGAATAAAGGGACCAATTCCTACCATATGAGGAGAAAGCTCCTTCAGAAACACCAGGTCCTCTGCAAGACATTCCATGGTCTGTCCGGGCGAGCCCACCATAAAGCCAGCTCCAACCTGGTAGCCCAGCTCCTTGAGGTCATAGAGACACTGCTTCCTGGCCGCCAGACTCATGCTCTCTGGGTGAAGACTCTGATAATGGCGGTTATCTGCTGTTTCATGACGAAGAAGATAACGGTCTGCTCCTGCCTCCCGAAACAGGCGGTAGGTCTCATAGGCTTTCTCTCCTATAGAGAGCGTAAGAGCGCACTGGGGAAACTCCTCTTTCACAGAGCTTATAATGTGGGCCATTCTTTCATCTGTATAGTAGGGATCCTCTCCTCCCTGCAGCACAAAGGTGCGAAAGCCCAGCGCATAGCCTGCTTGGCAGCATTCCAGAATCTCCTGCTCTGTGAGACGATATCGGTGCGCATGGGTGTTCCCTCTTCGGATGCCGCAGTAATAGCAGTTATTTTTGCAGTAATTGGTAAATTCAATCAGCCCTCTTGTGTAAACCTTTGTCCCATAGCAGGCTTTTCGGAGTCTGACAGCCTCCTGCGTAAGCTGCTCTCTGAGCCTCTTGTCATCTGCCTGATTTAACAGCTGTATAAATTCCTCTTTAGAAAGCTCATGGGTTTTTATGAGTTTTTCTGCCAGATCATTCATGGCTGCCCTTCTCCCTTCTTCATGCCGCCCTCCTCAATGTCCGTATCCTCGCAAGGCTTCTGCGTGTCATAATCATCAAGAAAGTTATAGACCATATCATCCTTATGATACCCAATAATGGTGCGGAGATTCACATTATGCACACTTCGGAAAATATTGCTTTCTATCACACTGCTGGTTTTGCGCAGCTGTGCAATCAGCTCCTTCATTTCATCCCTCTTAGAGCCCCTTCCTCCCCCGCAGGTGGTGCAGTTCTCGGTAAAACGGCAGGCGCACTGAATAAAATGCAGCTTATGATGATCTCTCCATGTCTTAATGTCTGCCTCCTTGACCAGATACATGGGGCGAATCAGCTCCATTCCCTCAAAGTGCTGGCTGTGAAGCTTTGGCATCATGGTCTCGATTTTTCCTCCATACATCATGCCCATAAGAATCGTCTCTATCACATCGTCAAAATGATGTCCCAGGGCAATCTTATTGCAGCCAAGCTCCTTTGCCTTGGAATAGAGATAGCCCCTTCTCATTCTGGCACACAGGTAGCATGGGTTTTTGTCAATGTCTACCACAACATCAAAGATATCACTTTCAAACACAGTCAGAGGAATTCCAAGTATCTTCGCATTATCCTGAATAATCTTCCAGTTATCTGCATTATAGCCTGGATTCATCACCAGAAAGAGCAACTCAAAATCCGCCTGTCCGTGCCTTTGAAGCTCCTGCATCAGCTTTGCCAGAAGCATGGAATCCTTTCCCCCAGAAATACAGACTGCAATCCTGTCTCCATCCTGAATCAGAGCATAGTCCTTCACAGCCTTTGTAAACTGTCTCCAGATCCGTTTTCGGAAGGTTTTGATAAGGCTGCGCTCTATTTCCTTTGTCTTCTCCGTGACTGCTTTTTCCTCCTGCATAAACCGCCCCAGCTCAAGTCTGAGCAAAGAGCGATAGCCCCCGGAAATATTCACCGCCCGAAAGCCATTTTCCCTCAGAAGCTCTGCTGCCTCCTCGCTCCTCCCTCCAGTGTGGCAAAGCACATAAACAGGCTTATCCTTTGGAAGGATGTTCATCTCCTCCTCCAGGGCCTCTGAGGGAATGTTTATGGCCCCCTCTACAGAGCCTCTGCAAAAATCCTCCTTTGTGCGCACATCCAAAATCGTTATCTCTGAAAAATCCAGCTTCAGAAGCTCCTCAATGGTGATCGATTCCATACTTTTCCTTTATCCTCCAATTTTCTCTCAGGCCTGAAGCTCCAAAAACACCTCTATAGAGCCTCCGCAGGCCATATCGCTCTCCTCTGGTTCTCTTCCTGTCATATCCACAGCAAGGCTTCTGTATTTCTCTGTGCCACTGTGAAAGAGAAGAAGCGCCTTCTGAATAACCGCGCTCTCCATGCAGCCGCCGCCTATTGTTCCGACCGTCTGTCCGTCCTCCAAAATGAGCATACGAGCGCCTACCTCTCTGGGAGCAGAGCCTTTTCTGGACACAATCCTCACGAGAATTTTTCTTTTCTGCGCCTCTCTTTCCCCTGAAAGCAGCTCTAAAAGCTCTTTCTCATAGGCCCCGGCGCTTCCTGTCTTACTTTTTTCCTGAATCAGCTCTGCAAGAATAGAGACTGCAATCTCCTCAGGCGTCTTTGCTCCTATGGAAAGACCAATCGGCACATGCAGCGCCCTGGCTTCCTCCAAAAAGCCTTCCTCCAGAAGCATGTTTCTTAAAAGCGCAGCCCTTCTCCTGCTGCCCAGAACTCCGATATAGGCATGCTTTTTTCGGACAGCCGCCCGCAAACATTCCATATCATACCTGTGTCCTCTGGTGGCAATCACAAAATAGGTATTCTCGCTTCCTGAAATTTTCTCGAGTCCCTTTTCAAAGGGTTCGCACCAAACCTCATCCGCCCCCGCGCGTCTCACAGCATCTGCAAACCTTGGTCTGTCATCCAGAGCCACTATCCGAAAGCCCAGATTCCTTCCCATTCGCACAACCGCCGAGGCTACGTATCCTCCCCCGCACACTGCGAGCGTTGGAGCGCTTCCGATTTTTTCGAGAAAAACCTGGCTTCCCTCCAGAGAAAGCATTCCCGTGCTTTTGCCTTTACAAAGTTCCTCCCTGTGCCTTGGCAAAAAATCAGAGACTCCTGTTTTCCCCTGAATTTCTCCATCTATCAGAAGAAGCTTTTCTCCCCTGTGCGCCCCGTCCAGGACTGTGGCAAGGAGAGCGCTTTGCCTGTCTTCCTTTTCTTTTATCTTCTTATAAAGTTCCTGCAGCTCCATCCTTTTTCCATGCCTTTCCTGTTTTCTTGTCTGTTATTTTTACTGCCTGTTACCGCGCATCCGAAATATGATTTACCGTCAAATCCTTTACCACTTCTCCTGCGAGAATCAGCCCCGCAACAGAAGGAACAAAGGCAACGCTTCCTGGTATCTGGCGTCTGGCGCCTTTTGCCTCCTGCGCTGCTTCTGCCGGGGTAAGCGGCATTTCCCTTGAATATATTACCTTCAGGTGTTTAATACCTCTTTTTTTCAGTTCTCTGCGCATCACCTTTGCCAGAGGACACACAGAGGTCTCATAAATGTCTGCAACCTGAAAAGCAGCTGCCTCCAGCTTATTGCCGGCGCCCATGGAGCTGATAATGGGAGTCCCCGCTCTCTGCGCCTGTTCTGCAAGAGCGATTTTGCCTGTCACTGTGTCAATGGCGTCCACCACATAATCATACTGCGAGAAATCAAACTGTTGCGCTGTATCAGGCATATAGAAGGTCTGATACACATTGACCTGGGCTTCTGGATTAATCTCCAGAACCCGTTTTCTGGCCGCGTCCACCTTATACTGTCCAATAGTGCTTCTGGTTGCAATGATCTGTCTGTTCAGGTTCGTGAGGCATACTCTGTCATTGTCAATCAAATCCAGTGTTCCCACTCCGCTTCTTGCCAGTGCTTCAAGACAATACCCTCCAACGCCGCCGATTCCAAAAATCGCCACTCTGGCTCTTCTAAGGCGTTCCATATTCTCTGCTCCCAGAAGCAGCTCTGTTCTTGAAAACTGATTATCCATATTTCCCTTATCCTTTTTTTCCTTTATAATGATATCTGCCCGGATAATATCCTCTGCTTGTGTCTGCTCTATGTTCTGCTTTTCTTATTTATGACGGCGTCTCCCCGGACAAATGCGTCCCTTTGTCCTTATGCCATACATTCATGCTTCCTGTACGATAGCCCTTTAAGTCCAGAGATACATAGGTAAAGCCATAGCTCTCCAGCCTTTCCAAAACCCTCTCCCGCACCTCCATAAGATGGGAAAATTCTTCTGGCAAAACCTCTATGCGGGCCATTGTTCCGTGAATTCTGACCCGAACCTGCCCAAATCCAAGCTCCAAAAGCAGTTCCTCTGCCTTTTCTACCATAGCGAGCTTTTCTCTGGTAATCTGCTCTCCATATACAAACCTTGACGCAAGACAGGCAAAGGACGGCTTGTCCCAGGTAGGAAGCCCCATATCCCTTGACAGAAGACGAATCTCCTGCTTGGTAAGATTGCACTCTCTCAGAGGACTCTTGATTCCAAGCTCTGCTACTGCCAAAAGCCCTGGTCTGTAGTCCCTGGTATCGTCCAGGTTAGACCCCTCCGCCACACAGGAGACCCCCTGCTCTTGTGCAATGGCCTTCATTTTCTGAAACAACTCCCGCTTGCACAGGTAGCAGCGATTCCTTGGATTTTCACAGACGCCCGGAATATCCAGCTCCTCTACCTTACAGATAAGCTGAGAGATTCCCTCGCTTTTGCAAAAATCTGCTGCCTCCTGAAGCTCTCTATGGGGGAAGAAGGCTGATTGAACTGTGAGCGCAATGGCCCTGTCACCAAGAGCCTCATGCGCTGCCTTTAAAAGAAAGGTAGAATCCACTCCCCCGGAAAAGGCGACCGCCACACTTTTCAGACTGCGAAAATATTGTTTCAGGTTCTCAAGCTTTCTATAGCATTCCTCATCTGCGTTCTTCTTTTGCTGTGCCATATTTCCTCCATAAAGAAACGGCAGAGGTATCTGCCGTTTCTTTTCCTACTAATTTTATAAGGATTGTAACACAGGAGCCTCCCTGTGTCAATTCCCATTTTCAACATTCCAGCTCAGCGAGTTCCTTTAAGTTACTGTTCGCAGAATAGTCGCCCGTGAGCAGTAACTCCTTTAATCTCAGTCTCTTGGCTTCCCTCACAAGCTCCTCGTTTCTGCGGTTCATTGTCCCAAACTCTGAAATGCAGCACACAAAGCTCTCGCAGGTCTGAAGGATTCCAAGCGCCCTCTCATACTGCCCCCTGGTGACTTCCTCAAAGGGTTCTGCCTCCACCACCTCGGCGGCGAGCGACTGGGCTACCGGATAATCCATGTCGTTTCTGTGAAGAACGCCGACCGCAAAGGGGATTCCCAGCTTCTGAAGTTTCCGATACACAGAAATTCCCTTACCATTCCCCCCGATAACAAATACTCTGGGCCTTCCAGAGGGCTTTTCCATTTCCAGGCATCCAAAGTCTGCGTTGTAGCTTCCTGTTGTCATATCATAAAGCTCCTGAATATAATCGGAGGTAAAGATTTCCTCTGGAACGCCGTATTTCTCAATCCTGTCTCCATGCACACAGAGTACCCAATCCGAAATCTTCTGCGCCAAATCCAACTCATGAAGAGACATCACCACTGCCACCTTCTTCTCAAGCACCATGTGCTTTAAGATATCCAGAAGCTCCAGCTTGTGCCGGATATCCAGGAACGAGGTCGGCTCATCCAGAACAATGATTTCCGGTTCCTGACAGATAGCCCTTGCCAGAAGAATTCTCTGCCTTTGCCCGTCGCTGATCGCCAGAAAGTCTCTTTCCTTCAAATCCAGTGCATGAACCATTGCCATGGCCTCATGCACCTTGTCCCAGTCCTTATCTGAGAGGACTCCCAGCCTTCCTGTATAAGGATAGCGCCCAGCAGCCACCAGCTCCTCGCAGGTCATAAGCTCCGGCCGGATGCGCTCTGTCATTACCACTGCCATGCGCCTGGAAATCTCTCTGCCTGACATCTTGTTCATGAGCTTCTGGTCCAGATAGACCACGCCTCCCACAAGCTGGAGCTGTCTTGTGAGGCTCTTGAGAATCGTAGATTTTCCAGCTCCATTTGGTCCTATCAGAGTAAGAATCTCCCCTCTTTTCAGGCGGATTTCAATGTTGTTGATAAGCGGCTTTCCATCATAGCCAACGGTCAGATGCTCTGTATAAATATAGTATTCTTTCATCCTGCTTGCGCCTCTCTTTCTGTGAATCACATCTGCTTCTGCCTGCGGATCATAATATAAATCACCACAGGCGCTCCAAAAATCGCGGTAACAGAGCTGATACTCAGCTCTGTCGGTGCAAACACGGTTCTTGCAATCAAATCACACAGCAGGCAAAAAAGCGCTCCTCCCAGAAAGCAGGCAGGTATGACGAGAATGGGTCTTGAGGTTTTCAGAAGGCTCTTTGTCAAGTGCGGCACTGCAATTCCCACAAAGGAGATCGGGCCTGCAAAGGCTGTCACACACGCAGAAAGCACACTGGAAAGCAAAATCAGCATCACGCGGAACAGGCGGATATTCACTCCCATGCTCTGCGCATAAACCTCTCCCAGCTGATAAGCACTGATTGGCTTTGACATAAGAAAGGTAAGAAGCAGAGCAGAGAATACGACCAGAGACATGACCCATACATTATCCCAGCTCATTCCAGAAAAGCTGCCCATTGACCAGTTGTGCAAATTTACAATATTGGAATCATCGGCAAAGGTAATCACAAAATCAGTCACTGCCGAGCAGATATAGCCTATCATCACACCGCTGATAACCAGCATGGACATGCGCTTCACCCTCCTTGAAATCAGAAGCACAAAGCCCATGGAGACCATTGCTCCCACAAAAGCCGCCAGGATAAGGGTGCCGGAGCCTGCCATTTTCGAGGTTCCTAAAAGATAAATCATAACCAGAGACACCACCAGCTTTGCCCCTGAGGAAATTCCCAGGACAAACGGCCCTGCTATTGGATTTCCGAAAAAGGTCTGAAGAAGAAAGCCAGATACAGACAGGGCTCCTCCCAGAATCACGGCTGACAAAATTCTTGGGAGACGGATTTCCCAGATAATGTTGTATGCTGTCTCATCCTCAGAGCTTTTCATGAGAATATGGAAAATTTCCTGCACAGACAAATCAATACTCCCCGAATTGATATTCCAGAATATTAAAAAAATCAGAAGGAGGATAAGTCCTGCAAAGGAAAAACAGTATCTTTTGTATGCCTTTTTTTTCATCCTCTCTCTCCTTTCCTTATGTCAAAAGCGCACTGCATGGTTCCTGCAATGCGCTCCTTTCTGTCTCTATTTCAGCTTATGCATATAGGTCAGCTCATCCAGGGACGCATCCTCGCTCGTAAGCATGGTGTGGATATCCTCAATCATCACGCCCAGACCTGTGGTTTCCTGAAAGAGATTTTTTCCAGTACACCAGGCATTGCCCTCCTTAACTGCCTTAAAATCCTTCAAAAGAGAGCTTTTTCCCAGAAGCTCCTCAATAGTCGAAATCTCGCCGTCAATGGTGCTGTTATAGATGATATAATCTGCATCCCTTGCCCTGGCATAGAATTCCTCCATCTGCATATTTACAGTGGAAAGGGCATTTTCCTCCTCTGTCCCCAAGTCATCAAAAATATAATTTCCGCCCGCAAGCTCAATCATTCTGGAAACATAGTCGCCGCTCTTTCGCACATTTACATAGCCGTTTGAGCTGATATAAAAGAATGCGACTGTCTTTCCGGTATTCTCCTGTGCCAGAACCTCATCCAGCTTCTGCGCCTGAACATTAAAAAGCTCCTCTGCCAGCTCCTCTTTGCCAAGAAGGACTCCATAAAGCTTTATCCACTCGGTTCTTCCCAGAGGGTGGCTCTCATAGCTGGAATGCTCCACAAGCACAGGAATGCCAAACTGCTCCAGCTTCTCCTTTACCTCTGGATTGTGGTAAATCATGGTGGATTCCACGGCAAGGCTGCAGTTTTCCGCCAGAATCTGCTCATAATCAGGCGCACTGTATTTTCCGGCATACAGAATGCTTCCATTCTCCATTGCCTCGCGGGCAGCCTCCACATACCAGCCATCTGCATCTGTTCCAGAGAGGCGAATGCTGTCCAGGGCGTCCAAGGAGCTGAAAAAATCCATGGCAGAGGTTGCTACCAGATAAATATTGCAGACAGGCTTATGAAGCACCACAATCTCCTTGTCCAGATTTTCCGGAGCCTCCTTATCCTCTGGCACAATCAGAAAGCGCTGACTATCCTGAATGGAAACAAGAGCATAGCCGCCTTCATAATAATCCACAGAAAACTGATTGGCATACAAAAGCTTAAGGCTGGAGGTATATTCCAATCCTTCCAGACGAGGGGCAGCATCCTCCTTGGCCCACACAGAAAGAGTGCAGAGAACTGAAAAAATAAGAGACACTGCCAGATATTTTATTTTTTTTATCATCTTTATTCAGCCTTTTCTATAGAGGAAGAATCAAAGTACAGGGTATAGGAAATCTCATGAGGCGTACTCATGGCAATTGTATCTGCAATAACAGGCATTTTCCAGTCAAAGCCAGTCACCGGAATTTCAAACACAGAATCTCCCTCTGTATTGACGGGCATGTATTTCTGATCATCTACTATCATGTAATCATAATAGGGGCTTGCCCAGCCTATCACTGCAACAGCCTCTCCATCTGCAATCGTCAGCTCTGTCGGGGATGCAACCGTGGATTTTCCTGAGCCGCCCTCCAGAGTCACTTCCACCTGATAGGTTCCATCCTCCAGATTTAAGCTCTCCAGAGTTGTGAGCTGAAGATTTTTAAAGGCGTCCTGAGGAAGAGAAGCAGACTGGAAAACAAGCTGCCTGTCATACCATTTCTCCTTTTTCTTGCTAAAGGCCGTACAGTCGATGGCTTTGTCAAGAGCCTCCACCGGGATTTCAAAGGTGTGCCGGCCGTCCTCTGTCTCAACATAAGGAATATAATCCTCCTCAGAGGCATTCACTGCCTCCTCTCCTGTCCCCATATAGAGCTTGAGATAGCCGGTTCCTCCCATTGTCATGACAGCGCTCATCTCTCCGTCCTTGACCGTCAGCGTACATTCCTCGATTTTAAACATAGAGGAGCTTGATGCAACTTCAATGGAATATTCTCCATCCTGGATATCCTCTCCATACACCGGGGTCATACCCTCATCGAGGATTTCCACTGGTTCTGCCATTTCCTCTGCAGTAGCTACCTGCTGCTGTGCAGCTGCGCTTTCCTCTGCTTTTGTTTCCTGGGAATTCTCCTGTGCATAGCAGGAGGCGCCAAGAGATAAGGAAGCGCTGATAAGAGCTGCTGTCAAAAAAATCATCTGTTTTCTTTTCATCATTTTGTCCATTCCTTTTTTGTTTTTTCTATAAGTACACAGAGACAGAGTATTTTTCTCAAAACACTCTGTCTCCGTACTCTATCTTATCTGTCGCAGCTTTTCCCATGACAGCTTTCCCTCAGAGAGAGGAAAATTCGCCGTTATTCTGCAAGGCTGTCAATTGCTGCCTGGGTATGAGCTACATAAATCTGCTGGATTCCCTCGATTTCTCCAAGACCGTGAAGCACACACTCTGTCTCATAGCCTGCTGCCTCAAACTCGCTCTTCCAGGAACCTTCCTCGTCGCCCGCCATATCATTGTTTGCATGGTCTCCGGCAACTACCATCAGAGGCTCCAGAACAGCCTTCTTGTATTCGCCCTCGCCAACCTTAGCGAGAACATCCTCCAGAGTCGGGGTTGCCTCCACAGTTCCTACATAATAGTTCTCATGTCCGCCCTCAGTGAGCATCTCCTGAAGCTTTGCATAAACGCCATTGGATTCTGCCTCTGTGCCATGACCCATAAAGCAGATAGCAGTCTCACCGTCATCATAGTCCTTTGTATAGTCGGTAATGGCTGTAATAACGCTCTCAAAGTCCTCGTCGCTGGTCAGAAGCGGCTCGCCCATCACTACCTTGTCAAACTGATCGGCATACTCTGCAAGCTCATTGGAGAGGTCTGTGTATTCCAGTCCATTCATCAGATGAGTTGGCTGTACAACCAGAGTCTTTACTCCATCCTCGACCGCACGGTCCAGCGCCTCTGTCACATTGTCAATATCCAGGCCGTCCCGCTCTTCCAGCTTGTCAATGATAATCTGGCTGGTAAAGGCTCTGCGCACCTCAAATTCCGGGAAAGCATCTGCAATTGCATTCTCTATGGCTCCAATGGTCACGTCACGGCTGTCATTATAGCTTGTACCAAAGCTTACTACCAGAATTGCCTGATCCCCGGAAGAAGGCGTCTCTGTCTCCTCAGAGGCTTCCTCGCCTGCCTCCTCAGAGGTCTCTTCCTCTGATATCTCTTCCTCTGTGGCATCCTCTGCCTCATCTGCATAAGCGCATACAGATCCCATCATCATTG
>JAUNOP010000024.1 GCA_030537135.1 Eubacteriales bacterium
AAAGGTAGTGGGTTTCCGCCTACGAAAAACGAGAGGATTTTATTTATGAAGTGAAATGCTGTACCAGAAGACTGCTCGTCTCAAATATCTTGAAATTTTTTGTTCCTGTTTGCTTGATGTGTGATATAATACTTTTACTATATTATTTTACAAAGGGGATCCAAAATGAGTACAAGCGAACAGCAGAAAACAGAACTGTTTGAAAAAATGGCAGTTCCCAAAGCAGTTATGACAATGGGAGTGCCTACTGTCATCAGTTCTCTTGTTATGGTCATTTACAATCTGGCAGACACCTATTTTGTGGGTATGCTAAATGACCCCGTCCAAAATGCTGCCGTCACACTGGCAGCGCCAATATTACTTGCTTTTAATGCTGTAAATAACCTTTTTGGCGTCGGCAGCTCCAGCATGATGAGTCGTGCTCTTGGTACAAAGGACTATGATACTGTGAGACGAAGTTCAGCCTTTGGCTTTTATTGCGCCTTAATCAGCGGTATTCTTTTTTCCATAGGCTTTACTGCACTTCGTTCCACAATCCTGCCTGCTCTTGGTACAAGTGCTGAAACTCTTCAGGCGACCAATGACTACCTGAAATGGACTGTAACGTGCGGAGCAGCTCCTTCTATTCTGAATGTAGTGCTGGCTTATCTTGTGCGTGCAGAAGGCTCTTCCCTCCATGCAAGTATTGGAACTATGAGCGGATGCTTTCTGAATATTATTCTTGATCCCATTTTTATTCTTCCATGGGGCTTGAATCTCGGAGCAGCCGGAGCAGGACTTGCCACCTTCCTCTCAAACTGTGCCGCCTGTACATACTTTTTTGTTCTTTTATACTGCAAGAGAGGACAAACCTTTGTCTGCGTTCACCCTGCCATGTTTCGTGTGAATAAGCGAATCGTGCTTGAGGTGTGCGGCGTAGGAATTCCAGCTTCTATCCAGAATCTTCTGAATGTGACCGGAATGACCATATTGAATAATTCCACAGCTTCTTTTGGCTCTGACGCTGTAGCTGCCATGGGAATCGCTCAGAAAATCAATATGATTCCTTTGCAGATTGCACTTGGACTTTCTCAGGGAATCATGCCGCTTATCAGCTATAATTACATGGCCAAAAACAGCAGACGCATGAAAAGTGTCTTTCTGTTTACAGCGAAAATGGCATTGGGATTTATGATTATTGTATCTGCTGGCTATTATATTTTTTCAAACGGTCTGATTGCCTTGTTTATGGATAATGAAACAATCATCCGTTACGGAAGCAGCTTTCTGCATGGTCTTTCTCTGTCTTTGCCTTTTTTATGTATGGATTTTCTGGCTGTAGGAGTGTTTCAGGCATGCGGTATGGGAAAGAACGCTCTTCTTTTTGCCATACTCAGAAAAATTGTTCTGGAGATACCTGCATTGATTATTCTGAACAAGTTATGGCCCATGTATGGTCTTGCCTATGCGCAATTCAGTGCTGAAGTAATTCTCTCTGTTGCCGCCGTATTCTTTGTAATAAGAATCTTTAAGAAGGCTGATGCACAGGCATAGTCAAGCGGATATTCGCAGAGTCTGCTTTGCTCGCTGCTTACCCATAACCGTATACCTTGTCGCGCATCGCTCGGCTCCCAAGGAGCATTATTGTATAGCTGCTATCGCAGCTTCTCAGGAAGGTCTTGTACCTCTCCTGATACAAGTAAGTCCCCAACCACTGCTTATTACGTTTCGCAATGGAAGCAAGTCCCCCACTCAACGTTTATTTTTCTGCGAAATTGAAGCGGGAGACTTGCTTGATACGTTAAAATATACACTGCCATACCAGCACAAATCGGAAGGAGGAATATATTTTGGCTGCTTTACCACAAATTTCTGAAGCTGAATTTGAAGTTATGAAAATCGTATGGAAATACGCCCCTGTCAGTACAAATGAAATAACAGAACGCCTGACAAGAACCACTGCCTGGAGTCCGAAGACGATCCAAACTCTGATAAAGCGTCTCGTGACAAAGGGCGCGCTCTCCTATAAGAAGCAAAGCAGGGTATTTGTTTATACTCCTCTGGTAAAGGAGAACGAATATCTGAATCAGGAAAGTAATTCTTTTTTAAAACGCTTTTATCATGGAGATATCACAGCTATGGTATCCGCCTACATTGAAAATGATAAACTGTCTGAAACAGAAATAGATACTCTCCGCTCTCTTCTTTCCAGAAGCTCAAAAAAATGAGGAATGCATATGACAAATTTTACTGTTCGTTTTTTTATCTGTAATATTTTCATTGCCATACTGATTATCGTTTTTCTGGGTATAAAATATTTATTCAGAGAAAGCCTGTCCAGCCGAATGCAGTATCATACCTGGTTTTTGCTCCTTGCGCTTTTGGCAGTTCCTTTTCTGCCAATTCCTTTTCTTGGATTTCAGGAGCTTTTACTAAAGATAAAGAACCTGATTCCTTTGTCTCTGGCTCATTCGCAATCTTCTGTATCGAGTACTGGAAACCTTCAGCAGCTAACTGCTGCTGATTGGATGAATGACTTCAGTGTATCTGTTAGCAGGCAAACTCCTGTGCCTGTAGGCATTTTGCTTCTAATAATATGGTTTATCGGAATGGCTGGCGCTTTTCTGACACTTGTACGGTCGCAGCTTCAATTATACCGCTTACAGCAATCCTCTTTGCCTCTGCAAAGCCTCGCGGTTCACTGCTTATACAGACAATGTCTAAGGGAGGCAGGAATAAAGAGGCAAATTCCTATATACAGCACAGCGTTTTTAGGCTCTCCTGTGATAGCAGGACTTTTCAGACCCTGCATCTATCTGCCCATTCATGTGATTTCAGATTATGAGCTTTCTAATATACGGTATATGCTTCTGCATGAGCTGCAGCATTACAAACATAAGGATGCTCTGGCAAATCTCATGATGAATCTTGCCAAAGTGCTGTACTGGTTCAATCCCTTTGTCTTGTATGCCCTGAAGCAAATGAAGAATGAGCGAGAAATTGCATGTGATACCTCTGTTCTGAGGATACTGGGAGAAGAGGAATATAAGGCTTATGGATATACGCTGATTGAACTTGCACAAAGACTCTCTTCTGTTTCCTTTCCTTTTGCTTCTGGAATAAGCGGAAATATGAAACAGATGGAGCGGCGGATTAAAAACATTGCGTCCTATAAATCTCCTTCACTGGCAAAAAAGCTGAAGGGCATGGCTGCTTTTTGTATGATTGCTGTTTTGCTTTTTGGATGCACCCCTGTTCTCTCCACTTATGCCGCCGGCTCTTCCTACTATTCCTGGAGCAGAATGGGTCAGCAAATTTCCAGCCTTGATTTGTCTGAATATTTTGGTGATTATGAAGGCTGCTTTGTTTTATATGATTTGGAGAATGATTCCTGGAAGATATATAATGAAAGACACGCGGCTCTGCAGCTTTCCCCAAATTCTACTTATAAAATTTATAATGCCCTGTTTGGCCTGGAGGAAGGAATCATTACCCCAGAAGAATCTGTTATCAAATGGAATCGCGAAAGCTATTCCTTTGAGGCCTGGAATGCAGACCACAATCTGTATTCTGCCATGCAAAAGTCTGTAAACTGGTATTTTCAGTCAATAGACGCACAGCTTGGAATCTCCGCTGTGAGGCATTATATTCAAAAAATTGGATATGGAAATCAAAATGTCTGCGATGATTTAACCTCCTATTGGATGGAAGCTTCCCTGAAAATTTCTGCTATTGAGCAGGTTGAGCTATTGAAAAGATTTTATAAAAATGATTTTGGATTTGCCCCTGAAAATATTCAGGCTGTTAAGGATTCTATCTGCCTCTCCTCATCTGAGTCTGCCTCTCTTTATGGAAAGACCGGAACAGGACGCATAAATGACCAGGATATAAACGGCTGGTTTATCGGTTTTACAGAATGCTCTGGGCAAACCTGCTTTTTTGCCACAAACATTAAAGCAGAAGCCTCTGCCACTGGAGCCGAGGCAGCAAAAATCACACTGGATATATTATCAGATTTACATATTTTAAATTCTGATTAAAGTAAAAGACCCATTTATTTATATACCGCCGAAAAGCTTCATTTAAAAAAGCTTTTCGACGGTATACTGCTGTCTGAGGTTCCACTGCTCACGGCGCATCTACTCTTATTCTGACCAGATCATTTGCCTTTCGCTTCATGTCGTCTCGATAAGAGGTATTTTTGTATCTTCGGATACCTATCATGCCGATTCCCAGCTGCTGTGCCTTCTGTTCCTCTGACGCGCCATATGCATCCATGACAAATGCGCAGCTGTTTCTTATTGTCATAAGGCTGTAATTAGGAATTCCGGATTTTTGTATATATTTTTTTATCATCCTTGTGACATAGCAGGGATTAATGGGATTGCCTCGATTATTAAAAAACAAATATTTATTCGGAGCCTTCTGCTGAAGGTACTTATTCAGTGCTGTCACCACATCTTCTGGTACATAACAATAATCGTGCCGTTGCTTAACATAGATATACATTCCATTTTCATAAACAGCCAGGTCTTCTTCTTCTATCTCAGCAATCTCAGAACTCTTCAATCCTACCCTGTAAGCCATCAGAAGAATACAATATCCCTGTATATCATCCTTTGCCGCTTGAAACAGCTTGTCAATGTGTTCAATTGGTGCAAGCTTTGCCTGAAGTCTCACTTTTTCTACCAGCTTAAGATAAGGAGTAAAATAATTCTCAAACGAAATGCCGTACTTCTCACGATTTTCTAAAATAAAGGCTGCAAAAGCATGAAGGATATGAATTTTCTTTGACATTGTGCTTCCCTGCTGCTGACTCTTTTGTACTTTTTCCCGGAGCATAAGATAATACTTGTTTACATCCGTGGAATTCATATCCAGGAATCCTTTTTGTATACAATTTAAAAATTCATTTACAACAGATTCCATTGTCAGAATTGTTTTTTTTGACATGGTTTTGATGTAATCGGAATATATCTGTTGACAAATGGGTGATGTGTCTTGTAGCATGGTTGGTTTTCTCCTTTTGGCAGGTGGGTTTGGTTTTTAAAAATTTTCTTTTAAATACTATTTTATTTTTATTGTTATTTTAACCGAAGCATAATTATTTTGTCAAGTGATATTTTCATTATGACCGGGCAGCTGCAAGCTTGCAAGCTGTAACTCGCGAGAGCCAAAGGCTTTCTCTTAAAGGGACGCCTTTGGCTCTCTTTTTTATTCCCGATTTATTCAAGTGATACTGTCATAAAATGGATTCCCACAGGAGTATTCATCCTGATTCGCAGCTCTTCTTCTGTAATAGTATGCTTTCCTGTTGCCGGATTGCATACGTGAAAAATATTTCTTCCTGCCTCCTGGTAATAGGAATCAATTAAAATACCATGCAGCGTTTCTCCCTCATCACTGTCTACTGTACATGCAGCGATCACGATTTCGCCACGCTCCAGAATATCTGCCAGCATATTTCCCTGAACCTCTGTACAGGTCTTTTGTATTACCTTTTCATCAGCTTTATTTATCCAATACTTATATTTTTCCAGGATTTCGGGAAATACTTCCACCGGATAATATGGCTCTGCTCTAAGATTATTGTTTAAATATTCTTTTTCCGAATGATACATACATACAGTAAGCCCCCTTTCGGAAAGATAGTATGCAGCAGCTGAAAGAGGCGTTCCTCTTGTAAAGCGTTTCTCCAGTGAGGTATCGGCTGACTGTAGGATTCGATAGCCCAAATATTGATAAAGCGTTGTTTCCATTTTCCTTGTCGGATATTTTTCAACTCCCGGAAGCTTATAGTAATAGTCAAGAACCATAAGAATACAGCAGCACACACAGGTTTCCATGGATTGGTTCTGTCGGAAAATCCGAACATTCTTTTTGTGACTCATCTCTCATTTTGTCCTTTCTTCAAAAAAAATCTTGTCTCCATCAGTGCAAATCCCAGAAGATTCTCTCCCTTCCAATGATCTGGATTTTGAATATCAGAATTATCCATGGCAAGCCCAATGCCCCAGATTCTATCGTAGGGACTGGCTTCTGCCAGAACGCTCTCTCCTGTTCCCAACAAGAACTCCTTTAATTCACTGTTTTGGGAGAATTTTGCAAGGTTGCCCTTTAAGACAATCTCATACTTATGCCTGTTCCAGATATCTTCCTTAAAGTTGCAAATCTTTCTTCCTAATGCCTTATAATCTCTGGGATTATCGGCACTCATAATTTTTTCATAATTGTCCTGATCATTAAACAGCAATGCCTTTTGCGCCATCATATACTGCTCTGTGGTATGGTATTTCACTCCGTCCACTTCAAATTCACAGCCATACCATTGACTCAGGCAGGCCTTCCCGATTTCTCCCGGCTTTGCTGTATGCCCCCAGAAAAAAAGAAACTGCATTTTTTCTCCTGCATAAAACCTCCTGACAATTATCTCTTTGTCATACATCATAATTTTCTCTCCCCTTTCATAGCTTTTCTCTAGTTTTCATAAGCAGCTTTCCCAGATGATTTTGTCCCCGGCAGGTATAAAGATTTCTCCCCCAAAAAGTATCCTTTTTGTTATTTCCTGCAATTAAAAGAGCATCTCCTGTTTCTTTGAGTTTTTGCGCAAGATGGGGATGCTGCGAAAACTTCGCATACAAAATTTCCTCCATTATCTCAAGCTTTACCTCCTCCCAGTCTTCTCTTGGTTCTACCTTGCCTGCGCGCTGCTTTGCCTTCTGTGCGCTGCAATGAAGAAAACGGAAAAAATCTGCCGTATGCTTGCATCTTTCAGCCTGAAAAGCCGCTTCCGCACACAGCCACTCCTGCCCCTGCCATTTTATGGATATTGGATAGGCGTTGCTTAAAAATTCATACTTCCCCTGAAAGCTCTCAATCTCCTTTGGAAAATCTTCTGCATTTAAGTTTTTGAATATGTCCCATACTGCCGGATGAAGGTATTTTTCACAGACCTCCTTGTCTCCTTTTATCAGGTACCTGCGAATACGTGTTGAACTGATTTCCTCTATTCCCTCTGGCTGCGGAAGGAAAACAAAGGTATTATAATATCTGCGCAGCCGCTCGTCTTCCAGAACCTTGCGCTTTGGAGAAATCCCTTCCCTGTCAAATATTACAGCACGGAAGCAATCAAGAAAATCCGAATTTTCACTCCATTTTGCAAACAGCTCCAGCTTGTCTGCTCCCATCAAAAAATACAATTCTGCATTTGGATACAGCTCCTGCAGCTTTCGCATAGTATCATAGGTACAGAATTGAACAGAACACAGCTCCATTTCACTGACAGATAAACTCGCGCTTCCTCTGCACATGGCACTAAGCATGGCTAGTCTCTGCTCCTCTTTCAGACAGATATTGCTGTCGCTTGTTTTTCGCATTTTTCTTTTCAGGTATGCCTGACTGACCGGAACAAAAATTCCCATATGTGCCTTCAGCTCCTGCACAGCTGTTTTCATTAACTGAAAATGTGCCATTGTTGGTGGATTAAAAGAACCTCCCATTACCACAATCCGGATTTTTTCATCTATCATATGTAATACACCGCCTTTTATTTATACTTTTTTCTTCTGATTTCTGTGCTGAAATAGTCTTCACGTAAACAATGGCTGTGGCAGTTATAATTATACAGCAGCCGTTAGAATATGTCTTTATTTTTGAAGAATTTTTTTTGGCAAGGTGGTGTGCAGTTTTGATTGTGTGAGGCCTTATTTACTGTCGCCTTATATCCCCTTTGCTTTAGCAATGGGGATATAAGGCGATATAAATAGATTTTATGGTTTGTTGCAGATTGAAATTTTTCTTATAAATACTATTTCATTTTTATGACTATTTGAATGCAGATAAGCATCCCCACACCCACTTCAAGTGTGCAAA
The DNA here is from genome assembly GCA_030537135.1 of Eubacteriales bacterium. Classification (GTDB taxonomy): domain Bacteria; phylum Bacillota; class Clostridia; order Lachnospirales; family Lachnospiraceae; genus Blautia_A. The sequence goes on from JAUNOP010000024.1 coordinate 7,852, forward strand.
GCACTAAGCAGTGAGCGTGGGGATACTTATGTCCTTCGTTGAATACTAAGTACCGAAGGGAGAGACTTCTGTATATCAGGTCATGTTGTGTGTGCTTTCTCTGTCAAACGCTTTACTTTTCACACAGCATATCCATAAGAGGTTCTGCAAGCGTCTTTGTGCTGGCGGCTATATCTGCATTTGTCAGGAAAGGCAGCTTGCCGCCATCCCAGCCCCTTGCAGCTCCCCCTGCTTCTGTCAGAATCAGGCTTCCAGCTGCATAATCCCAGGGCTTGAGGTCCTGTTCAAAATAGGCATGCTGGCGTCCGCAGGCCACATAGCAGAGGTCAAGAGCAGCAGAGCCTGTTCTTCTAAAGTCTGCGGCTTTCATAAAAATCCTGTAATACAGCGGAAACAGCTTTTTTGCCCTGCTCTTGTCATAGGGTGAAGAGCCGTAGGACACAACTGCATCCGAAAATTTCACATTCTCATCCACAAAAATCTGCCTGTCATTCAAATACGCCCCTTGTCCCTTTGCAGCGTAAAAAAATTCTTCATGGAAAGGATTATATACAGCTCCAAAAGTAATCTCTCCCTGCTCATACAAGGCAAGTGACACTGCACTCAGGCCATAATGATGAATCAGATTCGTCGTACCGTCAATTGGATCTAAAATCCAATATCTGGCATTTGAATACAAATCCTTGTTTTCTTTTTCCTCTGCAATCATACGGATATCTGGAAAGCGCAGCTCCAGCTCTCTTTTCATAAAATCCTGCACCGCAAAGTCCACATTTGTCACATAATCAGCAGCTCCCTTTATCGTTACCCTTGCCGCCCTCATCTCCCTGTAAATCAATTCCCTGGTCTTTTTAATAAGAGAAATTACTTGTGTCTGCTCTGTTTTATTCAGCATATTCTTCCTTCCTTTCTGCAAAATCGCTTTCTTCTCACACGCAAGCAAGTGTTTTTTCGCCGCAGCATTATACCAGGTAACGATTATTATTACTGTTTGCGATAGATACCGATACTCGTAAACTACCTATCAAATTGTGGTAGCCTTGTTTCAATATCCAAGCACCTGCACAGGCGTGTGTTCCAAAACTTCTTCTGCATCCTGTGATTTTGATTATAGCAAAATTCATATAAAAAGGACACTGCTTTTTCAAAGAATAAGGAGGATTTCATTTGCTGCTGCCTGCAGCAGACAACAGCATCATCTCCTGTTTCCCAGTCGGTATTGATATTCTGTTATTTTTTTCAGTCCATCCCCCAATATTTGATTTTTCAAATATCGAATGCCTCCATCTTCTGTAAATTGAACCGTAAGCTCATGTGTCATCACACAATCACTTCCTGCTCTCTCACAAACTGCGTCAATTGTCAGTGTCACTGTTCCATCTGCGTTTTCTATGAGTCCAACTATCTCAGGTCTTGAACTGCTTTCAAAAGCATTCGGTACATAATTCCCACAGCCAAGTCTAGCCCAGCCATAGGTCTGTTTTTCTATATCGTAAACTGCATACTGCTCTAATTGCTCGGACGTAACTGGCAGATATTCTGTGATTAAATCTTCAAATTCCTGCTTTGGGATTCCCTCTGTATATACCCCTGAAAAAAATGCTTTCTGATGCTTTATGGAATAAAAATACTGAAACAGCGCATTATAATCAATTGCCTCCATATGCGCTTCATCCCAATTAGAACAAAAGAGATTATTTCCCATATATCCTACCGAGAACAAATATTTTTTTGCAATCTCAACATAAGATTCGTCCAAAGGCTTCACACGAATCATGGCGTTTTCATTGATTCTTTCAGAAACCTGCGGCGGCTCAGGCACACAATACTTAAAAATAAACCAACCTTTTTGTGTGTACTCCCATTTTTTAAGCCTACTATATGAGGTAAAAAGCATGACAGGTGTATTCTCTTCACTCCACGCTGTACTTGTAGACAGAGCATACATATCTGTTCCATCAAAGGTAAATTTTATTCTTCCAATGCTCCCGTTTGCATAAACCTCATACATAATTATCTCTGCTCTTTTTCCATTCAGACAATCCTCCAGAAAGCTTTCAAACTTCTCATAATTGCACATATTTATATGGAACCAGTCTGCCCCAACCGGACGCCCGGTTGTCTGCAGCTTTTTTACTATTTGCTTGGCAGCCTCAGAGGAAATAGAAGTGCTGCCGCTCTCTTTCCTGTCTGCCTGTATGTAAATTTCCCGAACCATTTGCATGACTGCCCTGCAGTCTGCCTCTGCTTCCTCTTTCTGCTCCCTGTTAACAGAGAGAGGATAGCCCAAATCCTGTTCTGAGGTTTTAGTAACACTCTTTTCTTCCCTGTGCAAGTATTTATCCTCCTTAACCTGCGCCGCAGTTTCCAAAGAAATGCCACATCCAGACACAAGGGTTCCTGCCAAAGCAAAAATAAAAATCCTTTTTATGCGTTTCATTCTACTCCTCCTTAAAAATATTACATATGTAAGATTTTAAAGTAAAAAGGTTCTGCCTGCACTTGGATCATCTAAAGGTTATCCAGCCTGCTTATGCATTGATTTTTCCAAAGCCTGACACTCCCCAGAACTAAGGTCTTAACTTGCCCGACAAGTAATCTACCGAAACTATATCGCATAAATGTGGATCAAGTTAAGAGCTAAATTAAGGAGTTTTACAGTACATTGAATAAAGCCTTCCCCTTCATTCTATAAATATTACATCCGTAAGATTTATAAGTCAAGTATCAAATTTTCTTTTTTGTTCTTGACATCCTCTAAAGTTCGTATTATTCTAAAAGAACAAAAGTTCTATACTATTTTTAAGGAGGTTTTTCTATGACCAGTCAAATCTATCCCATCAATCACCTGAAATCCTACAAATACGTTGTCATACTTTCTACCTATCATGGCCGGATTCTGTTAAGCAGGCACAAAAGTCGCTTCACCTGGGAAACACAGGGCGGTCATATTGAGCCTGGTGAGACGCCTCTTCAGGCAGCCAGAAGAGAGCTCTATGAAGAATCCGGCGCACTGAGCTATGATATATCCCCCTTATTTGACTATCAGGCTGAGGATAGAATAGGAGGAACATGCAATAAGGCAAATGGTATGGTCTTCCATGCAGAAATTCACAAATTGGGCAGCCTCCCCCACAGTGAGATGGCTGAAGTCCGCGAATTTGATTCTCTGCCAGAAGACCTTACCTATCCGGAGATCACGCCAGTCCTGTTCCAAAAATATTGGAATCATTAGCCTGTCGCGCCGAAACCAGACATTTCCATTCCTGAGTTCATTTTTCCCTTGTGACATCCTCCCTCTACTTATAGAAGCGGGGGCTTCCTCCTGTCAAGCGGAAATTCGCAATCCGCTTCGCTACTTGCTCATAACCGTATACATAACACAAGGGAAAACTTTGGCGCTATTTGTCAGGCTTTGCATGTGTGCTGCAAAAAACGCTTATATGACGTGTCAATCAAAAATGCACCAATAGGCGCTGAGATTAAAATAGCGACTACTGCCACTGTCAGCACAATATCAAATCCAGATTCTCTTTTGTTGATGCCATATCACTTTCTCCCATCCCTTGACCAACTTCAGGAATTTCTTATCATTCATCTGTTCATTAATCAACCTCTTTCGCTTTACAGATCATTCATCCCAAAGTATCCGCCGCTGCCGTTCAAAATTCCCTTTGCCTCAACAAAATGCATCTATCAGTTCCCCTTTACTTTAAATTCCTTCTTGAAATCAAATGCCACCGTGTTCTACCTCCCTGCTTCAAATCTCTCCGCCAGCTCAGGTGCTGTAGTTTTTTTTTCCTGCAGCAGCACCGATAATATTCCGATCAGCCTGTCTATCTTCATTCTGCTCACGCTCCATATGTATCATATCAAACCAAACACGACAACTATATGTCATGTTTATTATAGCAGTCAAAGTTTTTTTATTCAACAAAAAAGCCTGCAAGAATCAGGATTTCTCCCAACACCTGCAGGCTCAATAACGTTTCATTATTCCGTTATAATCTCTTTACAAAGTCCAAATTTATCCATCCAATCCCACTCTTTAGCCTTCCCCAAGCGGAAGGCAGTGTCAAAAACCACCTTTTTTTGTCCCAAAATCTTATATAAACCTTGATTTTATTTTCTGCGCTGCTTTGACATGGTCTGCACACCCTCCACAGCAAGGACAACAGCGAGGATTACCAGAAGCGTACCGATTCCCGCACGGGTCCAGTTCCATACTGTACCAACAGCTGCCGGACTTGTCGCTGCCTTAACATTCGTAAAGATAGTCTGGCACAGAGATACAATGGTTACAACCAGCATAAACGCCATTGGGAAAAGGAACATCTTATTGTTTCTTCCCATCTTTCCAAGCCATGCCGCAACAGCCAGAAGCCCCAGAGCTGCCAGAAGCTGATTTGCTGCGCCAAACAAAGGCCAGATTTTGTCATATCCCTTCATACCAAGCGCAATTCCAAGAATTACCGTAATAATAGTAGATACATATGGGTTTGTCAGAACCTTCTTAAAGCCCTGCGCCTCCTCTGGAGTCTGTCCAGGCTCCAGCCAGAATTCCTGGAACATGTAGCGAGCCAGACGTGTGGCAGTGTCCAAAGAAGTCAGACAGAACGCAGAAACCGCAAGCACCAGCATGGAGCGAATCACTCCCTCAGCTCCTGAGAGGAAGGGAATTTCTGCGCACATGCGCGCAATGCCGCCTGCAAATACATTGGTCGGAACGGTTGTTCCTCCTGGTACATATTCCTTCCAGATATAGCCTACTGCACACAGGGAAATCAAAGCCAGCGCACACTCAATCAGCATGCCTCCATATGCAATAGGACGCGCGTCAGATTCCTTATCCAGCTGCTTTGCCGTTGTACCGGAACCAACCAGAGAATGGAAGCCTGAGATCGCGCCGCAGGCAATCGTAACAAACAGCGCCGGGAAAAGACTTCCAAGGGACGTACCTGAGCCGACCTTTCCAGAATCCACAAATCCAGTAAACGCCGGAATATCCAGAGTCGGATGTGCGCCGACAATGCCTACCACAGCGACAATCATCATGCCATAAAGCAGGAAGGAGCTGAGGTAGTCACGGGGCTGAAGCAGAATCCATACTGGAGTCACAGATGCGATCGCAATATAAATACCAACAATAATCATCCACGTACTACTGTCCAGATACAGGGGATGCCAGTTGATTCCAAGCGCCATACAGCCTATAAGAACCAGCACTCCGATAATGGTAGATGCTGCCAGAGAAGCATTTCTTCTATAAACCATAACGCCAAAGGCAATTGCCACAACAATAAACAGAATTGAAATCATTGCTGTAGTTGCGTTGTCCTTGCTGGCTGCCTTGTTTAAGGCTGCATTCTTATTTTCCGGCACAATAGTCAGAGCAGAATTTTCCACTGCTGTTATTTGTGTCTTTCCTGTCTCGTCCTCAATCTTCTGTGCCTCTTTTACCTCAAATTCAACATTTCCGGCTGCATTTCCCGTGGCAAAAGCATAGGAAGCGCTTCCGTCCTTGATTGTGACAGCGGCTGTACTCACTGCTGCGCCGTCAGATCCAAAAGCTGCCAGCAGATACTCTCCGTCCTCGCCCTGAACAGTGCCAGAGGGGCCGTACTTTGCAGTGAAGGTACTTGCTACAATGGAAGCAAAGGCTGCAACCACAAGAATCAGTGTCAAATAAGAGAAAATAATAAACAGTCTTTTTGCGCGTACGCCTATACTTGTGGCAATAACCTCGCCAATCGACTGGCCGCTGTTTCTGATAGAAGCAAACAATGCGCCAAAATCATGAACTGCTCCAAAGAAAATGCCTCCAATCAATACCCAGAGCATAACCGGAACCCATCCAAATACTGCTGCCTGAATTGGACCGTTAATCGGGCCTGCACCTGCGATAGATGAGAAATGATGTCCCATCAGAACAGGCGCCTTAGCCGGCACATAATCCTTTCCATCCTCAAGTTCGTGAGCAGGTGTTTTCTTAGAGGGATCCACGCCCCACTGCTCTGCAAGCCATTTGCCATAGGTCACATAGCCTATAACCAGGATTGCCACACCTACAAATAAAAGTACTACCGCATTCATGTCTTGTGTCCTCCTTTTTGCGTTTCATGAATGGGTACTGCTTAATGCAGTACCAGTATATTTTTCATAAATTTCGTGTTTGCACGTCCGCTTCTGTTTGTGAAAACTCTGCTTTCCTTTAAGACAACGGCTGCTGTATGGAAGTCCATCCACCCATACCACGAAAAATGAAAACTTTTGTATATTCTGCACCTGCGAAGTGCTTTTTCTGCTTCCTTTGTGCAGGTATCGCAAAGGAATACGGCTGTAATATAGCTGTACATGTGACCAGGCTTTGGCTCTATCAGCTTCATGCCCTCTTCATAGGCATAGTCCCGGCATTTTTCAAATATTTCCCTGGTCAGCTCAGGAACTGAGAAAACATAAACATATTCATTGCTGTCCGCATCCCAGAGCTTTGCTGTCTTGACCAACACATACTTCACAGAGTGAACATAAAAACGACAGTGCGCTCTCAAAGGGATTCCATCCTCCCTGTGCTTATCATAGCGCTCTATATCAAAATATGCCTGATAGCCTTCCAAAAGCCTGTCAAGCAGCTTTTCCCTGTCAAGTGTATTTTCCATAATGTCTCCATTCTGCCTGCTTTCCTGTTATCAAAAAATGCCGGCACACAGGGTACCGGCATTTTCTGAACTGAACTCTGTTGTCCGAATATCGCAATAATCTAAAATAAAAATTAAATTTCTTAAAAATTAATAAATATTCTATCACTACTGCCTGGAAAATGCAACCTTTATTCTACATATTTTTTGTATAATCATTTAACGTATCAAGCAAGTCCCCCACTTCAATTTCGCAGAGAAATAAGCAGTGAGTGGGGGACTTGCTTGTCTCAGAAGGGTGTTTCACACCTCTTAATAAACAAAACATGCATATGCAGCAGCTCATCTTCTTCCTTTTTTATACACGTGACAGCCTCTCCACAGACAGAATGCAAAAAGGAAGATGCACACAAGTCCCTCAAACCTGTGCATGGAAAATCTGGAAGTATTTGGGACAATAAAAATGTCAATTTCATTGATAGGAAGAAAATACGGGAAGCATCTGCAAAATCTCCTCAAAAGCTGTACCGCAGGAGTCGGGCGCAGCATACTTAAAACAGTCATAGCGCTCCCGACCGGAAGCAGATAGAACCCAATGCCCCAGATAACCGCCCAAAAGGGCTGTCTGCATTTTGCAGAGGCAAACAGCGTGATAATGGTGTGAAGATGACAGGCAGCAAGACCAAAACCCAGAAAGCGCATCAAAAATTTCATTGCTGTTCCCTTATATGCATATATGCCAAAGGATATTGCTGCGCTGACCGATAAGCCCTCTGTTCCATAGGCTGCGCCTGTCATGAGAAGACAGCCTCCTACACAGATCAAGTAAATCGCTGTAGACCAGATAAGAGAAGCTATAATTTTGGCAGCAATCCCTCGGTCTTTTCCATAGCAGCTGCTCATAAGCAAATCTGCGGTTTTCATGGAATATTCCTCTGAATAAACCGGAGAAATACCGATTACAATAAGGACTGCACTTCCAATCAAGGCCATAAAAAGAAGCTCTATTAAGTCATTGTCCCAGCCTCCGGTATAGCCAAAATTCCAGTCCTGAGAAGCGAATTGCTTCATAATTACATTTTCCTCATCCAGCCATTCCACTTCTCCTTCTGCGCGAAAACGTCTGGTAGACAGCTCAAGGGTGACATATCTGTTCCAGAAATTATCGTTGATGCCCTCCTCTCCTTCTTCCACAGCATCCCAGTCTGGCGCCCAGCCAAACCGTCTTATAATCTCCCTGGCAGAATCCATATCCAGCTTTCCTTCATAAGTCTCTGACAGTTCCTTTTCCTTCTGTATTGCTTCAAGCCTTGTATAAATTTTCCCATTTTCAGTGTATACCTCATCCCCAAGAATTCCCACCCAGAAATAAAAACCAAAAAACAAAACAAGAACTATCAATAAGATATTTACGGTTCTGCGCGCAGTAATTTTATAAAGCTCTGTTCTCAATAATCCCATTTCTCTGCCCCCTTTTCTCCTGAAAGCAATACAAGTACACATCTTCCAAAGTCGGCTTCACCAAAACAGCCTCTGGTGCAGGGCGCTCGTCAGACACCAGACGTATTGTGGTCTTTGCTTCCCCTGCCTGTGTACTGCGCTCTGCCTTTCGCTGACTTACCGTATATATCCGACTATATTCCTCTGCTCTTTTTTCGTCTGCTGGCAGCTCCCATACCCTTCCCTCCAGAAAGCTTTCTACCTCTTCGGGCTGTCCATGCAAAAGAAAGCTTCCGCTTTTCATTATCAGGATTTCATCTGCTATATACTCGATATCGCTCACTATATGTGTAGAAAGTATAACGATTCGATTCTTTCCAAGGGAGCAGATGAGATTTCGGAAACGAATTCTTTCTTTTGGGTCAAGTCCTGCTGTAGGTTCATCCAGAATCAAAATTTGAGGGTCTCCCAAAAGCGCCTGTGCGATTCCAAGTCTCCGCTTCATCCCTCCTGAATAGGTTTTGATTTTTCGTTTTCTGTCCTCCTCAAGATCCACAAGCTCCAGCAGCTCATGAACCCTGCCATCCAGAAGAGCCTTTGGAACAGCCTTCAGCTGCCCCAAATATCTCAAGAATCGTTCTCCGGTAAAATCCGGATAATAACCAAATTCCTGAGGAAGATAGCCTAAAAGCCTTCGGTACTCTCTGCCAAGGCTCCATATTTCCCTTCCATCGCACAGAATTTCCCCCTCCACTGGCGGCAAAAGACTGCAAATCATCCGCATCAGGGTGGTTTTTCCTGCTCCGTTTGCTCCCAAAAGACCATACACGCCGTTTCCAAATTCATAGCTTACATGGTTCACGGCTGTCTTGTTCTTATACTTCATACTTACCTGATTTAATGATAATTGAGGCATAATTCTCTTCCTCCTGCTGCTTTCTGTAATGTTTTCTTTACCTGGATTCCTGCTGCCAAAAGAGCCAGAACTAAAACCACACTCCAAATCCAAAGACACGATTTTTCATAGGCGTCCTTATAAAAAGACGGGACAAGGCCAAACAGCATACATAAGAAAACAGCTGCCATATACAGCACTCCCTGTTCTGTGCTTTTCCATAGCAAGAGCCGAAAATAAATGATATTAGAAATCAAAAACGGCACCAAAATATAGATGGCAGCCTCGTAAAGCAAATAGCTTGTTCGATCCGTAAGACTTATTGTCACAAAGGCAAGCAGGATAAGATTCACCCCTGCCAGCAATACCATCTTTGCAGCCCAGACCTGTCTCAAGTTCAAAAAACATACCTGCTCCAGCTCTGCCATCTTGTATGCTACGCTTTTATGCAGCTCATGGATTCCTATGATTCCCACACAGGCGATTGTCGCTGAGGAAAAAGAGAGTATTTGTCTTGCCTCCGCTTCCTCAAACATACGGCTGTTTATCAGAATCCAGAAAATCAGAAAAAAGAAGGCCTCTCCCAGCCAGAAAAAGGGAGAAATATATTCCATCTGTCCCCAGAGAATTTCCCATGGCGCAGGTACAGGAAGTATTCTTTTTGTTTTGACTGCTCTTTCTACTGCCTCAAGGCCTTTTTTCTTTTTCTCTTCATTGATTGTCGTTTCTGCTATGATTTTTGTCCATTCATCCATTTAATCCCTCCTTATCCATGTATCTCTTCAGCTTTTCTGTTCCCTGTCGGATTCTGGACTTCACTGTAGAAGGATTGCTGCCTGTCATCGCTGCAATCTCTCTGATTTTAAACCCATAATAATAGTGAAGCAGCAGAGCCTCTCTCTGAAAATCTGCAAGACTTCCAAGGCAATCCATGAGGGTAAGCTGAGCTTCCTTTTCTGCTATCACATTGCTGCCTGAAAGAGTCTCTGTGTCTGCAATGCTCTCTGTCTTTCTGCCCCTGAAATAGTCCCTGCACAAATTTGCAGCAATGGTGAGCAGATAGCCTTTCAGATTTCTTGATTGATAATGCTCTACATTCCGAATAAACCGAAGAAAGGTCTCCTGAGTAATATCATAGGCTTCCTCTGTATTTCCAGTTTGATAGCAGCAGAAACGGTAGATATCATCATAGTACTTTTCTGCAATGCAATTCAAATATTCCCCTCTTCCCCTCTGTATTTCCCGGATCCACTGCTTTTCTGTCATTTTCTCCCTCCTTTCGATAGGTCCTTTGCTATATATAACGTCAAAAGCAGGCAAAAGGTTTTCATAAAAGTAAAAATAATTTACACCACAAAAAAAGGATGCCAGAATTCCCTTTGGCATCCTTTTTTGTCTGTCTCTTAATGATCTCCTTTACATCTTCCCTGTGCAAGGTCCTTCACTGCTTTGTCATAGTATTTATCCAAATCAAAGAAGAACACGCACACAACTCCAATCATGCAGGTTACAAGCGGTATCCAGATACAGGATACATTGATTGCCATCAAAGCGCCAGGGCTTGTAGGGTCTGTGTTAAATCCGCCTGCGCCCAATATCCATCCAAGGGCTGCTGTTCCAATGCCAGAGCCCACCTTCATACAGAAGGAAGAAGCAGCATTTCCCATGCCCATTGCCTGTACTCCTGTAAGCCATGAGCCATATGTAATCGCATCCTGAAGCATCCCGAACATGGTAGCACCGCAGCAGCCAAATGCAAGACCTTTGAGAACATTAGAAGCAACCACTAGCGTCACATTGCTTCCTGCAAGTCCTGTCAGAATAAATGCAACAGATGCGATAACCATACCCACTAATCCTGTGTTTCGTTTTCCAATCTTTTTCATGATAAACGGCGTCAAAAACAGCATAACAATCTGAGACATTGATAATGCATTTGCTGTCAATGCATATACACTCTCATCTCCGAGTACATACTGTGCAAAATAATAAGCGCCTCCAAAGAATGTGGACATCATAAAATAAAGTACAAACAAGAATATAACCATCAAAATCCAGTACTTGTTTTTCACAAGGCTTCCCAGGCACTCCACAACAGAGGCCTCCTTTTCGCCCTCTGCCTTCTGCTCTACAACACGCTCCTTGCAGAAGTATACAGTTACCAGATTTAATACAACAAAAGTAGCGCCAAGAATCAAGAAGGTCAATGTCCATCCCTTCTGGCTGTACTGATCCCCACCACCGAGGGCAAGGCAAAGCTTCATGACAAACGTATTTACTGTCATCGTTCCTGCTGTTGCCAGAAGGTTTCGGAAGTTTCCAAGAAGTCCACGCTCATACTGGTTGGTTGTCATAAGACCCTGCAAAGTCGCATATGGCACGTTGACGCCAGTGTAAAACACAGTGGAAACAAGGTTATAGGTAAGAAACATATAGGCAATCTGTACCTTTCCGGTCAATCCTGACGGTACAGAGAACATCAGCACAAAACACACTGCCAGGGGAACACACAGACGCAAAAGCCATGGACGTGCTTTTCCCATTTTGCTCTTTGTTTTGTCTACAATACGCCCCATAATCAAGTCAGAAACACCGTCAAAGATTTTTGAAACCGCCATAATGGAACCTGCTGTTACCGCATTCACACCCAATACACTGACATAGTATACCAGAAGGAACGCAGAAATCGATGAATAAATCAGGTTTCCAGAATAATCTCCCAGTCCATATGCAAACCGCTCTACAAAGGAAAGTCTTGCATTTGGATCCATATTTGCATTCTTATTTGAACTCATTTTCTCTTCTCCTCTTGTTTTTGCTTATATATCTTAACCTACGATTGGGAACCATTCCTCATCCACGCACTTGCCAAGATCCCAGCTGTCCCATCCAATCCAGTTCGGCTCATTTACTGTGTCCAGAAGAAGCTTATAGCTCCAGTAGAAATAGCCGGCTCCCTGCTGCCATGCTAAAAGCTGCGCATTGGCAAGCTCCCTGTACAGATGCTTCTTTGCCTCTGCATCCATTGTCTCCACATTCTCAGAATAATCCATTCCATTTAAGACTGTCTGGCCGCCCTTTGTGTCCATTCCTGTTGCATAGCTGTTAAACAGACACCATTCTCCGCAAATCACATCCACATATTCCTGCACCTCTGCGATATCCTTTGCAAACACCTCCTGAATATATTCCAGATAACCATCCAATGTCTGGCGGCATCCTGCCATTTCTGCTACCATTAAATACTGATGTGTATCCAGCATCACGTTCTCAAATTTGGATTTCTCAAAGAAGTCTTTCCAGTCCTTTAAGCGGAAGGCGTCATGGAATATGATATATTTATCCTCTGCAAGATTCGGCCGGATAGAGCTGTATGCGTCCTGATAAAATTTGTGCAGAAATTCCATTGTATTTGGCGCGCTTCCCTCTGCGAGCTTTTCATCTGCCGGCGGATAACGTCTCTGAACTGCCATCTGTGTCCACATCGGCTCTGTCACAGGCTCATTGATCGGCGTAATTCCAAGGAGTCCCTTTCTGTGTCCATAGCGCTCGGCGAGCTTCTCCAGCACATGCAGCACAAACTCTACCTCATCTGGCATCTGACTCCAGCGGCATACGCCGCTCAATCCGCCGTTATCAAATCCATTTTGACTCATAGGCGCTGTGTGCAAATCAATTAAAACCTTGATTCCATATTTTTCCGCCCAGGCAAATGCCTTATCCAGCTCCTCAATGCATCCGATAAATGGCGGGCGGTCTCCAAAAATAAAATACGGAACCGGAATCCGAACAGAATTCAGACCAATTCTTCTGATTGCCGCAAAATCGCGTTCTGTTATGTACTCACTGCGGTGAATCTTAATTCTGGCCTCATATACCTCTGGCGAAAGCTGTGTCGGGAGATAATATTCATCCTCTGCTGTGGTTCCGTCAAACAATGCAGGGCTCATCCACTTTTCCAAAACAAGCCAGTTGCCAAGATTTACTCCTTTAATCTTCATTTGATTTTCCTCTCTTTGCTGCTTTTGTTCTTTCAAAGGCCTTTGATTTATGACTATAGTCTAACGCTTCTGCCATGCATTTTATATTATATTTCTCAGCGCTTTATCATATTTCTCGGCAAATCATGGTATCGCCGCCAATCTCTGCGATGCTTTCTTTCATCCGGCGCCCCGCCATACTCGGCGCCTCCTTTCTAAAAAATATGTCATTCCCACAAACAAACATAAAAAAGCCCGGATTGCTCCGAGCAAAGGATATAAAAAGCGGCATCAGCTATTACTAACCAATGCCTTCAAAACTCTCTACCTACTTCTTGATACGGTTAAGCGGATATTTGCTTGTTTTCCGCATACAATAGTGCTATAATCATCACAAACAGAACAGGAAAAGAGATGTACCTATGGCACTGCACGAAAACCAAAACCGCACATATGGCTGAAAAGAAAGGTCTGTACCACAAAGGAGACTCCTTATGAATGAACTTTATCTGATGAATCATATATCCCGTCAATTACATACGATTGTGAGATATTTTGGCATAGATTCTGCGGAAAAAAGCTATGTGTGCGCTCGCATGGACTTCAGTGACTCTGTTCTTTTTCCTGAGATTCTTTCCTATTGTCAAACGCTTGAAGGCTCGCTTCCTGTACTCTTTGACGTGAATTCCACATTCTGCTATGGATATGTTCCAGACTGCAGCGGATTCTATATCATCGGACCAATACGCTTTGCCGATCCGCTCTTTTTTGTCCATCGTCTTCAGACTGAGCCGACTGAGAAAAGTCTGGATTTTACCGCTGACGTCGCCCTCTGCGACTTTCAAGCTGTTCTCTCATCCATACTTTTAGTCTATAATCTATACCACTTTGAGGAACTTGGCCAAAATGAACTGATTCAGTATTGCTGCATCCCAAAAGGTGCTGACGCAGAGCCTTTGCAGCTTTATTCTGAATTGACCTTTCAGAATCAGGAATATGGGCAAAAGCACAATCCCTATGGGCAGGAGCTTCGCGAACAGCAGAGTATTGAGCTTGGAGATCCGATTCTCTTAAAAAAAAGTCTGGAAGAGGATTATATCGGTGAAATCGGAACCCTCTCAAAAGACCATCTACGGAACTGGAAATACCTTGGCGCAACTGTTCTCACCCTGGCGAGCCGTTCTGCCATTCGAGGCGGGATTTCGCCGGAGGTCGCCTTTTCCCTGCAGGATTCCTATATGCAGAAAATTGACGAAACTAATAATGAACAGCGCATTCTGCATTTGATACGGGCTGCTGAATTTACATTTGCGAACATGGTAAGGGAGCTTAAGGAGTTTCATCTGGGAATCCGTGCAAAAGAAAATCCCTACATCGAGCAATGTAAGGATTATATCTTTTCCCATCTGCATGACAAGCTGGAAGTAGCAGACATTGCGAGGCATCTTGCCTTAAATGCCAACTACCTGTCAGAGCTGTTTCATACATATGAGGGCGTTACCTTAAAAAGCTATATACAGCACGAAAAGGTTAAACTGGTAAAAAATCTTCTGACCTACTCGCGCTATGGCTACAGTGAGATTGCCACTTACCTCGGCTATTCCTCCCAAAGTCACCTTGGAAAGATATTCAAGCAGACAACCGGATATACATTGAGCCAATACAGAAAGAAATTCGGTTCACCGGAATTTATAGCAAACGAGAAAAATTGTTTTAACGTATCAAGCAAGTAGCGAAGCAGACATCGTACCCTATGGGTATTGGGAATTTCCACTTGGCAAAGGGCATATTAATAATTTTCTTCATGAATTTCAAAATAACTCTTCGGATGGGCGCAGACAGGACAGACCTCCAGTGCCTTCGTGCCGACCACAATATGGCCGCAGTTTCTGCACTCCCATACCTTGACCTTGCTCTTTTCAAACACAGCGCCAGTCTCCACATTCTTTAACAATGCGCGGTAACGCTCCTCATGATGTTTTTCAATCGCTGCCACCGCACGGAATTTTGCCGCCAGCTCCAGAAAGCCTTCTTCCTCCGCTGTTTTAGCGAAACCCTCGTACATATCCGTCCATTCATAATTTTCCCCTTCGGCTGCTGCTGCAAGGTTGGCGGAAGTGTCGCCGAGCCCTTTCAGTTCCTTGAACCACATCTTCGCATGTTCCTTCTCATTATCTGCCGTTTTCAGGAACAATGCTGCAATCTGCTCATAGCCTTCTTTCTTCGCCACAGACGCAAATCTTGCCTGTGATTCCCCGGCAAATGCCGCCTCCAGGTTCTTCTCCGTTTTTATTCCTGCATAAGGACTTGTGTTCATATAATATAAATGCAGAAATCAGTCAAACAGCACCTTCCAGTGTTTCGCCTCATTCGCGTCAAAGCACATCCTGATCTGTTCTTTATTTACCTTTTCCTCTGCCAGATTATCCGGAATTTCATCCCTGCCAAAATATCTACTTTCTGTTGTTTCCATATTTGGAATAAAGTGTCCGTCCACAACCGTACACAGAACAAATATTTTCACAATCCCATAAGCATACAAAGGAGCATTATGTTTGTTTCTGTCCTGAACCGCAATCAATCTGTCCGCTGTAACATGCAGACCTGCTTCCTCAAAGACTTCTTTTATCGTATTTTCTCCAACAGACTGATTTACATCACACCAACCTCCTGGAAGAGACCAGGTACCATTGTTTTCATGTACAAGCAGGATTTTTCCCTTTTCAAAAATCGCCGCGCGCGTATCCACCTTTGGGGTCTGGTAGCCTGTCTCATTGCAGAAGAGATTTCTCACCTTTTCAAGCGGAATATCTGTTTTATAGTGAATCATTTCTGCTGCAATTTCTCTCAGGCGTTCATATCTTTCCAAATCATATTTATCGCGCCCATATGTCAGCCCCGCCTGTGCAAGACTCTGTATCTCAACTGCCCATTCGAGCCATTTGCTTTCCTTTTCCATATGTATCTCCTCCAATCTTTTTCCTCTCGTAACAGAAAGCTGTCTCTGCTGCCTTAAAGCCGCTTATATTTTTTTACCATCTCAGCTCCGACCCAGCCAGAGAAAATTCCTATCACTGCTCCTGCCAGTACATCCGTAGGATAATGAACTCCCACATAAAGCCTTGATAAGGCAATCAACGCTGCCAGCACTATACAAACTCCTGCCCATTTTCCGGGCAATACCCGAAAATACGCCACCGCTGCTGCAAAGGAGGCGCTGGTATGTCCAGATGGAAAGGAAAAATCCTTTTGTGCTGGAATTAAAAGCTCCAGATTTTTCAGAACCTCATAAGGGCGGATTCTGGCAACCAGGTTTTTGAGACATACGTTGGTAATGAGGGCGCTGATAAGAAGCGCTGCCGCACCGGCAATTCCTGCTTTTCTGGTTTTTTTAAATAAAAGCAGCAGCACAGAGAGCATAATCCAGAACCAGCCTGCATTTCCAAGGAAAGAAATCCCCTTCCAAAACCCATTCATCCAGTCTGCGCGAAGATATTCCTGAATCCAAAGCAATATGTTTCCATCCAGCTCTATAAGCCATTCCATATATGTTCCTCCTTTTTTCAGACGTATTTCTCTTTGCTGCCCGCTTACAGCAAATAGCTGCTTTTCAGAGCTTTTGCAATAAGTCAAGCGGAAATTTGCAATCCGCTTCGCTGTTTGCTTGATACGTTAAAGTATATCCTTTTTTCACAAAAACATCAAATATATTCGTTGCAAATGCCCTTCTTCTATACTAAAATAGTTACTGTTCACAAGCGACTATTCCTCGAGGTGTTTTCGTGCCTCTGGCGCGAAAATCCCGAGACAATCGGCGCGAAATGCGGCATTTCTGTGTATTGCAAAGCGTGTTGCCGCAAGCGCAGAGAACAGCAACAAAATTTCTATAAATAAAATATATGAGGAGGCTATTGTTTATGCGAGAGCAAATATTGACATTTCTTGAAAAGAACAGCCGCATTGATATCAAAGAGCTGGCTGTTATTCTTGGAAGCGACGAAGCCACTATTATGAATGAAATCATGAAAATGGAGGAAGAAAAAATCATCTGTGGGTATCATACCCTGATTGACTGGTCAAAGGTGTCTGACGACAAGGTAACAGCGCTGATTGAGGTTCGGGTAACTCCTATGCGAGGGCAGGGCTTTGACTCTATTGCAGAGCGCATTTATAATTATCCAGAGGTGCGAAGCGTGTATCTGATTTCAGGAGCCTATGATCTCATGGTGATTCTGGAGGGAAAGACACTGCGCGAGGTATCTGGCTTTGTATCAGACAAGCTTTCCACTCTTCCCTCTGTTCTCAGCACAGCCACACATTTTATCCTGAAAAAATATAAAGACCATGGAACTATTTTTGCCCAAAAGGCTAAAGATGAAAGGATGCTGGTGACGCCGTGAAATCGATTATTTCAGAAAAAGTAGCTGCCCTGCAGCCTTCCGGCATACGAAAATTTTTTGATATTGTCAGCGAGATGACAGACGTGATTTCCCTGGGCGTTGGAGAGCCGGACTTTGACACGCCCTGGCACATCCGCGATGAAGGCATCTACAGTCTGGAATGCGGACGCACCTTCTATACTTCAAATGCCGGTCTAAAGGAGCTGCGCCAGGAAATCTGCCGGTATGTCAAAAGAAAGTACCACGCTGATTATGCTCTTGACGAGGTTCTTGTTACAGTGGGAGGAAGCGAAGCTATTGACCTTGCCATGCGTACGCTTCTGAATCCAGGAGACGAAGTCCTTATTCCGCAGCCCTGTTTTGTCTCCTACCTGCCGTGTGCGGTTATGGCAGACGGAGTTCCTGTCACTATTTCTCTGAAAGCAGAGAATCAGTTCCGTCTCACGCCAGAGGAGCTAAAGGCGGCTATCACAGACAAAACCAAGCTTCTTGTTCTTCCTTTTCCCAACAATCCCACCGGCGCTGTCATGAGCAGAGCAGAGCTGGAAGCAATCGCAGAGCTTGTTATCCGGCACGATATCTATGTTCTGTCAGATGAAATTTATGCAGAGCTTACCTATGAAGGGGAGCATATATCCATTGCCAGCCTTCCGGGCATGAAAGAGCGCACCATTCTTATGAACGGCTTCTCAAAAGCCTTTGCCATGACCGGATGGAGGCTGGGCTATGCCTGCGGTCCAAAGGAGATCATTGCACAGATGACAAAGGTTCACCAGTTTGCTATCATGTGCGCCCCCACAAACAGCCAATATGCAGCTGTAGAGGCCCTGAAGAACGGGGATTCTGACGTGGAGGAAATGCGCAGGGCTTACAATGGACGCCGCAGATTTCTGCTCCACGCATTCGAGGAAATGGGTCTTCCCTGCTTTGAGCCTACAGGCGCCTTTTATGCTTTTCCCTGTATCAAAGAATTTGGCATGACTTCTGAGGAATTTGCAACCAGGCTTCTTAAAGAGGAACGGGTCGCCGTTGTTCCGGGTTCTGCATTTGGAGACTGCGGAGAAGGCTTTCTTCGTATTTCCTATGCCTACTCTCTGGAGGATTTGAAAAAGGCTCTGGAACGTCTCAGGCATTTTATCCAAAGGCTGAAGGCCGAAAAGCAATCTTGACAGGCATCAGGCAAACAGCCATACAGCATAAAATCCGCTTTTTTGAACAGACGGCGAAGTATGTTCAAAAAAGCGGATTATTCTTTTAAAAGGTATTTCTTATCTTCCAGCAGCCTTGTCAAGCCTTATATTGCGGAAGTACAAAAGCATATCAATCGTGATTTCCACAATGTTCAGGATGTAGAAGAACCATCCCAGATAGAACAGCCATTCCAGTGTCTGTCCAGAAGCATTTGCTGCGTTCCAGAGCATAATCTTGCGAATAATTCCAAACACATATCCAATCCAGATAAAGACCTCAAAGAACAAGCTCTTGCCCTTTGCAGTTCTGGCCACCAAAGATTTGCGGATGGAAATCGGCCAGGAAAGACCAAAGCATAATATCATCAAGGCTTCCAGTAAATCGGTCATAACTCATTTCTCCTTGTTCTAGGTTTGAAGCCCTCCCCTCAAAAGGGGAAGGCTTTGTTCTTTATTGATTCTTTGCCAGGTAGGCAGCGCGGCCTTCCTGATAAAGATTGTTGCCCTCGCTGTCAATGATGACAACCAGAGGCATTTCCTCTACATACAGCTTTCTTAAGGCCTCTGCTCCAAGATCCTCATAGGCAATCAGCTCTGCCTTTTTGATGCACTTTGCAAGAAGAGCGCCTGCTCCGCCAATGGCTCCAAAGTACACGCCGCTGTATTTCTTCATTGCTTCTACAACCTCTGGAAGTCTGGCTCCCTTTCCGATCATTCCTCTGGCGCCCACAGACATCATGGTAGGTGCATAGGCATCCATACGTCCGCTTGTGGTGGGGCCTGCAGAGCCGATCACCTGACCTGGCTTTGCAGGAGTAGGTCCTACATAGTAGATGGTAGCATCGGTCGGGTCAAAGGGAAGCTCCTCTCCCCTTGCCAGTGCTTCACACATGCGCTTGTGTCCTGCATCACGGGAGGTATAGATGGTTCCTGTCAGATATACGGTGTCTCCTGCATGAAGGGTTTTTGCCAGCTCTGCAGTGAGCGGTAGCTGAATGTGCTTCTCCATATTAAATCACCTCCGTTTTGTGGCGGGTCACATGGCAGTTGATATTGATTGCGCACGGCATACCTGCGATGTGAGTTGGAAGAGTTTCGATATTCAGGCCAATGGCTGTGGTCTTTCCGCCAAAGCCCTGCGGTCCGATGCCCAGCTTGTTGATTTTTTCCAGCATTTCCTCCTCAAGATCTGCATAGAAAGGATCCGGATTCTTGGAATCAATGGGGCGCATCAGAGCCTTCTTTGCAAGAAGAGCTGCCTTGTCAAAGGTTCCGCCGATTCCAACGCCGACTACCATTGGCGGACATGGATTAGGACCTGCAGTTTCCACGGTCTCAAGGATAAAATCCTTGATTCCCTGAAGACCTGCAGACGGCTTGAACATGCGGATAGCGCTCATGTTCTCGCTTCCAAAGCCCTTTGGACCTACTGTGATTTTTACATTCTCGCCGGGAACGATCTCTGTGTAGAGCATGGCGGGTGTGTTGTCTCCGGTATTTCCGCGGCGTACAGGATCCTTTACAACAGATTTTCTTAAATAGCCCTTGTCATAGCCTCTGCGCACGCCTTCGTTCACTGCCTCTGAAAGGTCTCCGCCCACAAGGTGGACGTCCTGGCCAATTTCCAGAAATACACAGGCCATGCCTGTATCCTGGCAGATAGGAACATTCTGGGTATCTGCGATTTCAAAGTTCTGGATGATTTTGTCAAGAACACCCTGGGCAATTTCCCAGTCCTCGCATGCTCTGCAGTTCTTGATCGCGCACTTTACATCCTCTGGAAGATGCTCGTTTGCTGCAATACACAGGCGCTCTACTACGTCTGTGATTTCACTTACCTGGATTTCACGCATTTTAAGTGTCTCCTTTTCGTGAATAAAATAAGATTGATGAGGAAGATTTCTTATCTCTCGTGGCGAGCGTATTTCGGAAGAAGAAGCGGAGATACATCGCCGGTAGCGATTCCTGCCTTCTCAAGCTCTGCGGCATAATCCTCAATATGCTTAAGGGTCAGAGCGCCGATTTCGATGTTCTTTGCCTTAGCTGCTGCTGCCTTTCCTGCATTGCGTCCAAATACAATAATGTCAAGCAGGGAGTTGCCCATCAGACGGTTTCTTCCGTGGATTCCTCCGACTGCCTCTCCGGCTACCAGAAGGTTGTCAATTACCTTTGTGAAGCCGTCTCCGCCGATTTCCAGACCGCCGTTCTGATAGTGGAGGGTCGGGTATACCAGAATCGGAAGCTTTCTCATATCAATGCCATAGTTCATATACATACGAAGCATAGCAGGAATTCTCTTCTCAATGGTTCCTTCGCCGCCAAGCTTCTCGATCATCGGGGTATCCAGCCATACGCCGCTTCCCAGAGGAGTATCTACTCCCTTGCCACGGTCAGAGCATTCACGAATAATGGAAGCTGCCGCTACGTCGCGGGTTTCCAGCGGATGCATGAATGCCTCTCCGTCCTTATTTACCAGCATAGCTCCCAGAGAGCGAACCTTCTCTGTAACCAGTGCGCCGAAAATCTGAGATGGAAACGCCACGCCTGTCGGATGATACTGAATGGTATCCTGATACAGAAGCGGCGCTCCTGCACGATATCCCAGAATCAGACCATCTGCTGTTGCTCCATAATGGTTGGAAGTCGGGAAGCCCTGGTAATGCATACGTCCTGCGCCTCCGGTAGCAATCACAACAGTCTTTGCCTTTGCTACCATGTAATCGCCTGTCTCCATGTTCAGAAGAACAGCTCCTGCCACCTGACCCTTCTCATCCTTGATCAGCTCTACAGCAGAGGTAAATTCCACTACAGGAATCTGACGGTTGAGCACCTCGTCGCGGAGAGTACGCATGATTTCTGCTCCGGAATAATCCTTGCAGGCATGCATTCTCTTTCTGGAGGTTCCGCCGCCATGAGTGGTTATCATGTTTCCTTCTGCATCCTTGTCAAACATAACGCCCAGCTCGTTCAGCCATTTGATTGCATCAGGAGCTTCCATAACCAGTCTTCTTAAAAGCTCTGGTCTTGCTGCAAAATGTCCGCCGCCAAAAGCGTCCAGATAATGCTGTACAGGAGAATCGTTCTCCTTGTCTGCTGCCTGGATGCCGCCCTCAGCCATCATGGTGTTGGCGTCTCCGATACGCAGCTTGGTTACGATCATAACGTTTGCCCCTGCCTCGTGAGCCTCGATTGCTGCTGAGGAGCCTGCGCCGCCGCCGCCGATAATCAGAACATCCACGTCATAGTCTACCTTGGACAGGTCCACCTTGTCTGTCAGAAGACGGCTGTTGGAATGCAGCAAATTCACAAGCTCGGCCGGCGCCTTTTCGCCCTTGTTCGGTCCAATCTTGATTTCCTCAAAGGCGTTTTCTTTATAATCCGGGTGATAAGCCTTCAGAAGCTGGTCTTTTTCTTCTGCTGTCATACGGCGCGGTTCCATGCCCATGCGAGCTTCCCGTGTCGCCTCCACCTTTTTTACGGATTCCATCATTTCTGGTGTAAACATGCTTATCTCCCTCCTTATTTCTCAATCTCTCTTGTGTTGTAAAGCTCCTGCATCTCGGTGATTGGTTTCTGCATAATCTGCTCAATCAGGTCGTCGAACTTGCCCTCGTTTACTTCTGCCACACGTTTCTTCAGGTGCTGAGTTTCCGGAGCTATGTACTTTCCGGTAAGTCTTCTTGCAAGAAGTCCTACCATCGGATGAGAGATGCCTGCCGGACATCTCACAGAGCAGCAGCCGCAGCTTACGCAGTCAAAGGATTCCTCTGCACATTTCTCAAATTCTCCCCTCTGTGCGTATGCAATGTACTGCATAACGTTCAGGCTCTGAGTACATGCCTTTGTACAGGCATTGCAGCCGATGCAGCTGTAGATTTCCGGATACAGCTCCATCATAATCTGCTGAGTTGGCCGGATTTCCCCGATATCATAGGTTCTCTTATCTGTGGGGAAGAAAGGAATGCTGGCAACATACATGCCCTCCTGCACCTGTGTCTGACAGGCAAGGCAGGTCTTGAGTTCATTCTTTCCCTTGATTCTGTAAATGGTAGCGCAGGCGCCGCAGAAGCCATGACGGCAGCCGCAGCCTCTTTTCAGCGTATAGCCTGCATATTCCATAGCGGTCATAATGGTCAGATCAGCAGGCACACTGTACTTCTTACCAAAAAAATATACATTTACCATGTTTTGCATTGTAGGTACCAGTCCTTTCTAATATTCATTGGGCAGTTCATCAATTTCATCGCAGCGGAACACCGGGCCGTCCTTGCATACATATTTGGATCCGATATTGCAGCGGCCGCATTTTCCAATACCGCACTTCATGCGCAGCTCCAGGGTGGTATATACCTGAGTTTTCTCAAAACCCATTTCCACCAGTGCAGCCAGTACAAATTTAATCATGATAGGCGGTCCGCAGATAAGAGCGGTCTTGTCTGTTGCAAACTCCAGCTCCTTCAGATAGGAGGGAACAAAGCCTACATGTCCGTCCCAGCCCTCCTGCGGGCGGTCAATGGTAAGATACACATTCACGCCCTCTGTTTTCATCCAGACCTCCTGGATTTCCTTGAGCTGCACAAGATCGTCTGCTGAACGGGAGCCATACAGAATGTCTACTGTACCATAGTTTTCTCTGTTGTCCAGCACATAATTGATGACAGAACGAAGAGGCGCAAGTCCGATACCTCCGGCAATGAACAGAAGGTTCTTTCCCTTCAGCTCTGTTTCCACTGGAAAATGATTGCCATAGGGTCCTCTCACAGTAATCTCATCGCCAACCTCCAGGCTGTGGAGATAGTCTGTGAGCATTCCGCACTTCTTGATGCTGAATTCCTGATACTCTTTGTTTGTGGGGGAAGAAGTGATGGAAAACATACCTTCACTGATTCCCGGTGCGCACACCATGGCGCACTGTCCGGGCATATGCTCAAAAAGCTTGCCGCCCTCTGGCGCGTTGACACGGAAGGTCTTTACATCCGGTGTCTCCTGTCGGATATCCGTGATGACTCCCACCTGCGGAATCAGGGTATCCAGTGTATAATTCTTATGACAGGTACATTCTCTCATTACTTGTCACCTCCCTGAGACTGAAATGCTTTTACAACTTTTACAATATTCAAGGCAGACGGACATTTTGCCACACAGCGGCCGCAGCCCACACAGGAATACATTCCGTCATTGTTTGCCGGGAAATATACCAGCTTGTGCATAAATCTCTGACGGAAGCGCTGCATCTGGCTGTTTCTGTTGTTTCCGTGAGCCATCATGGTGAAGTCAGAGTACATGCAGGAATCCCAGCAACGGTATCTCTTCACGCCGTGACCGGTATCATAATCTTTGATATCATAGCACTGGCAGGTCGGGCACACAAAGGTGCAAGTGCCGCAGGCCAGACAGGGCTTATATAAATCCTCCCATACAGGGGAATCAAATTTTTCTTTTAAGGCGTCTTTGTTCCAGCCCTCAAGAGAAAGGTTGGTGTAGGGAAGCTTCTCAATGATAGAGCGGACAGCGTTCTTCTCTTCCTCCACCTTTGCCTCGTCGCTCTCGTCTGCCAGACTTAAGATATCCTTCAGCTCGCTGGTGAGAGCCTCTCCCTTCTCTGTAAGAGGCTTCCAGTAAAGGGTATCCTCTACTGCCCAGCAGGCAACGTCAGCCCCCGGCTCTGCTGCATCCACGCCGAATACCTTGCAGAAGCAGGTCTCCTCAGGCTCATGACAGGCCAGGGAAACAATGATACCGTGCTGTCTTCTTGCTGCATAAAAGGTGTCAATCGGCTCAGCCAAAAACACCCGGTCCAGAACCTCCACGCCCTTGATATCGCACGCCTTCATGCCAAAGACCACAAAATCCTGATTTTTCAGCTCTTCCGGCTTAATGGAGAGCTTTTTTCCGTTCTTCTCGCAGGTGTACAGATTTTCGCTCTGCGGAAAGAAAACATCCTTTGGAGATTTCACAGAGTTGAGTACGTCAATATCCACCTCTGCGTCCTGGCTCCATGGTCCAAAGTTTACCTGTCCGGCATTGCGGATAGGAAGATACAGCTCTTTGCTTCCGGCGATTGCCTGGTATAAGGAGGGTAACTGTTCTTTTGCAATCTTATACATGTCTATCTCCTTTCTGCCACAACGGAAGGCTCCACATCCTCAAATGTGAAGTTGGTCAGCGGGGCTTTTGTCTCAGTATCCTCTCCTGCCTGGAAATCACCGTAGAAGGTATCAATATCCTTGATGAACTTTCTGTTGAACAGGTGGAGCGGAATTCCCTGCGGACATACACGGCTGCACTCGCCGCAGTCTGTGCAGCGTCCTGCCACGTGGAAGGCGCGGATAATATGGAACATTTTCTCTTCAAAGCTGTCCACATTTGCCTTCTGGCTGCTGTCAAACTTGGTGCTGTCAAACACACACTTTCTGCAGCTGCATGCAGGGCATACATTCCGGCAGGCATTGCAGCGGATACACTTGGAAAGCTCGCTCTGGAAGAAGGCAAACTTTTCCTCCGGAGACATTTTTTCGATTTTCTCAACCTCTGCAAAACGGTCAGCATCCTTGGTGTCCTTTGACTCGCCGATCAGCTCGTCATAAACCATATGCTCCTTGCCCTTGCACACATGGCATCTCTCAAGCATCGCGTCTGCATAGGAGCAGGTCTTCTCTCCATAAATGGTCTGTACAGTGAGCGTATCGCACGGATCGGAAAGCTCTGCGCCGGAAATGCTCTGCACACCCTTTATGCCAAGCTTCTTCAAATTCTCTGCGTTTAATTTTCCCTTGCAGCCCACGCCAATGATGTAGGCCTTGTCTCTGTCCACTCTGTGTTCCTTTAACAGCTGATTAAAGCTGTAGGTGTCACAGGGCTTTAAGAATACCAGGGTTTTTCCCTCAAGCTTTGAAGCCTCAATCATATATTTGCTAAGGTTGGCTCCGCAAAAGCCGTTATATACAAAATCATCTAATTCTTCAGCGCTCTGGAAGTAAGCAGGCTCTGGATTATAGGGCAGGTCGCCGGCTCTCCAGCCGAGAATGCGCACTACCGTTCCGTCAGCCAGAAGCTCCTTTGCGCGGTTTCTTAATTCCTGCATCTTAAATCCCCCAATCTTACGTTCTCGCCCAGAGAACGGATTTTTTCAACAAATTCGTTCATGGTAACGGAGAATTTTACTCCCTCTGCCGCGGATACCCACTCTACGCGGGTGCGTCCGTTTTCCACGCCAATATAGTCCAGCATGGAAAACAGGAGAGTCATACGTCTTCTTGCATAATAATTTCCTGTGCTGTAATGGCAGTCTCCTGGATGGCAGCCGCACATGATAACGCCGTCTGCGCCCTTTTCAAAGGCTCTCAGGATAAACATCGGATTTACACGGCAGGAGCAGGGAACACGGATAATCTTCACGTCAGCCGGATAGGACAGACGGCTGCTTCCCGCCAGGTCAGCGCCTGCATAGCTGCACCAGTTACAGCAGAAGGCCACGATTTTCGGTCTGAATTCTTCGTTTTTTTCTATCGACATATTGCATCTACCTCCGCGATAATCTGTCTGTTAGAGAAGCCCTGAAGGTCCATAGCTCCGGACGGGCAGGCAACGGTACATGCGCCACAGCCCTGACACAGCGCGCTGTTGACCTGTGCGATACGGCGAACCTCACGGATACCATGGTCATTAACCTGCTTATCCTCATAGGAAATCGCTCCATACGGACACACATTTGCACAGGTAGAGCAGCCGTTGCACAGAAGCTCATCCGGCTTGGCTGTACACGGATTGGTGAGAAGCTTGTCCTTTGCAAGAAGACCGATCGCCTTCACTGCTGCGGCTCCTGCCTGGGATACGGTTTCCGGAACATCCTTGGGTCCCTGGCATACGCCGGACAGGAAGATACCTGCTGTCGGAGATTCTACCGGACGCAGCTTTGCATGTGCTTCTGTGAGGAAGTTGTTGGTATCAATGCTGGCTGTGAGCATGGTAGCAATCTTTCTTACAGACGGATCCGGTTCAATGGCAGCTGCCAGAACCACCATGTCAGCCTCCATAAGAATCTGCTTATTGTCAAGAAGGTCTACGCCCTGTACCAGAAGCTGGCCGTTTGGCTGAGGAATTACCTTTCCTACCTGACCCTTTACATAATTTACGTGATATTCCTCTACTGCTCTTCTGTAGAATTCATCAAAATTCTTTCCAGGAGTACGAACGTCAATATAGAATACCGTGATGTTCACATCTGGATATTTGTCCCGAATCAGCATGGCATGCTTTGCCGTGTACATACAGCAGATTTTGGAGCAATAGCTCTTTCCTCTGTTGTCTGAGCATCGAGAGCCTACGCACTGAATAAACACCATGTTCTTTGGAGGCTTGTGGTCGGACATGCGCTCCAGATGTCCCTTTGTCGGGCCTGCTGCATTCATGATACGCTCCAGCTCCAGGGAAGTGATAACGTCAGGACTCTGGTTGTATGCATACTCATCATAGTTGTCAAGCTTAATAATGTCAAAGCCTGTGGCAACTACAATAGCGCCGTACTTCTCTGTGATAATTTCATCCTTCTGTTCATAATCAATAGCCCCTGCCTGACAAACCTTTGCGCAGACGCCGCACTTTCCTGTCTTAAATTTGATGCAGTGTTCCCTGTCAATCACAGGCACATTCGGAATTGCCTGTGCAAACGGCGTATAAATGGCGCTTCTGGTATTTAAGCCTCTGTTGAATTCACTTGGAGCCTTCTTTGACGGACATTTCTCCTGACACACGCCGCAGCCTGTACATTTGTCCATGTTCACGCTTCTGGCTTTCTTTCTGATGTCCACGGTAAAGTCTCCCACAAAGCCTGTTACCTTCTCTACCTCACTGTATGTATAAATCGTAATATTCTCGTGTGCTGCTGCCTCCACCATCTTTGGGGTAAGAATACAGGCAGAGCAGTCCAGAGTCGGGAAGGTCTTGTCCAGCTGGGACATTCTTCCTCCAATACTTGGAGTCTTCTCCACGATGTCTACCTTGTAGCCTGCCTCTGCAATATCCAGAGCTGTCTGAATGCCTGCGATTCCGCCGCCAATCACCAGGGCGCGCTTTGTAACGCGGCTCTCTCCTGCCTTGAGGGGAGTATTCAGATTCACCTTTGCAATAGCAGCTCTTGCCAGGATAACAGCCTTCTTTGTGGCTTCCTCCATATCCTTGTGAATCCAGGAGCAATGCTCACGGATGTTGGCAATTTCTACCATGTAAGGATTGATTCCGGCCTTTTCCGCACATTTGCGGAAGGTCGCCTCATGCATACGAGGAGAACAGGAACATACCACAATGCCTGTCAGACCCTTTTCCTGAATGGCCTGTGCGATTCTCGCCTGACCTGCCTCTGAACACATATACTGATAATCTTCTGCATGAACCACACCTGGTTCCAGCTTTGCCATTTCCACTACTTTCTTCACATCTACAGTTGCTGCGATGTTGCTTCCGCAGTGACAGACAAATACACCTAATCTCTGCAATGAGTTCACCTCCAACCTTTCTATCTGCTGTATCTTCTGAATGCGCTGACTAAGAGCTGCTGTGGAAGCTCCGGATCAAGAAGCTCCGGAATTTCGTCCGGTGACAGGTAATTAGCTCCTCTTTCACGGATAACCATCTGTCTTGCAGCATCAATAAGCTTGCCCGGCTTTACATCCCTTGGGCATCTCTCTATACATGCAAAGCAGGAGAGACATTTCCACAGGGATTTTGACTTTACCAGAGACTCTACATCATCATGAAGCACATAGGATACGAACTGATGGGGCTTGATATCCATTTCGTTAAAGGACGGACAGGAAGCAGAGCATTTTCCGCACTTCATGCATTTATAAGGATTCACTCCGCTGATTTCCTGGATTCTCTCTGCCTGGTTGCTCTTCAGACTCATAGCTTTACCTCCTCTTTTACGCCCAGCGCCTCTGCCAGAAGCTCTGTGAAATAGTGGACAGGAAGCTTATTCTTGCTCTTGCTGGTATTCAGGTTATACAGGCACAGAGGACAGGCTGTAATCAGCTCTTCTGCTCCAAAGCCTGCTGCTGAATCCATAATCTTGTCTACCATGGAGCCTGCCAGCTCCTTCTCCTTGAGGGAGATATATCCGCCGCAGCATTCATTGCGGTATGGATAAATGACCGGCTGCGCGCCAATGGCACGGATAAAGTCTTCAATAATGGTTGGGTTTTCCGCATTGTCCATCTCCAGAATAGTACTCGGACGCAGAAGCAGGCAGCCATAGTAGGCGCCGATTTTTCTTCCCTTCAGCGGATTTACCGCTTTCTTCTTGATTTCATCAAAACCCACTCTGTCGCGGAGAACTTCAAGATAATGAAGAACCGTTGTCTCTCCTGCATAGGGGGTGTCAAGCTGCATATAATTATTTGCTCTTGTGCGGATATCATCCACATTTTTCATGTCATCGTTTACACGCTTGATAACATGATGACAGGCAGAACACAAGGTTACCAGGTCCTGTCCTTTTTCCTTGGCTGCATTCAGTGTCCGGACAGAGGAGAGCTTTGTCGCTATCTCGTCAGTACCCAGCGGATAAACGCCGCCGCAGCACTGCCAGTTCTCTATCTCCTCCAGTTCAAACCCAAGTGCACGCGCAGATGCTCTGGCATAAGCATCCAAATCCTTTGCCTTTGTCTTCAGGGTACATCCTGGATAATAACTGTAAACCATAAGTTCCTCCTATAAGCTGATTTCAGCGATAACTGCCTTCAGGGAGTCTGCACTCTTTCTCAATTTTGCGATTTCATCATCTGTCAGGCTTACTGGAACCTTGCCCTTGACACCCTCCGGACCTACCATGGTCAGAGTGCTGATGCATACGTCGCTGATTCCATACTCGCCGTGCATCATGGAAGATACGGTTGCGGTAGAATCAGAAGCTGCAAGAAGAATGCTTACCAGCTTGCACACTGCCACTGACACTGCATAGAAGGTTGCTCCCTTGTTTGCAATGATTTTTCCGCCGGATTTATGAACGTATTCTTCCATTGCAGCTCTGTCAAGAGGTTCTTTTTCTTCCTTACCGATGGAATTGAGAATAGAGGTATACTCTTCGATTCCCACGCAGGAAATATGAGCTCTGGACCACGGAACAAATGAGGTGTCTCCATGCTCGCCGAATACATAGGCATGAATGTTCTTCTGCGCAACGCCAAAATGCTCGGAAAGGCCGCAGCGAAGTCTTGCTGTATCCAAAATAGTGCCGGAACCGATAATCTGACGCTCAGGCAGACCGGAAATCTTGGTAAATACATAGGTCATGATGTCAACCGGATTGCTTACGATGATGTACAGAGCATTTGGAGCTGCTGCTACAATCTGAGGAGTGATCTCCTTGAGGATGTTTACATTTGTCTGGGTCAGCTCAATTCTGGTCTGACCTGGCTTTCTGGCAATTCCAGAGGTGATGATAACGATGTCGGAGTCCTTGGCATCCTCGTATTCGCCTGCCACAATGGAAATCGGGTCTCTAAAGCAGGTACCCTGGGCAATATCCATTACTTCTCCTTCTACCTTCTGCTTGTTGATGTCAATGATTACAATTTCAGACGCCATATCGCCGTTTGATAAAGTATAGGCGATTGTGGAGCCTACACTTCCGGCTCCGATAATAGTAATCTTACTGCTCATAAATTACTCCTTTCTTTGTGGGAAATCTGCGGGCAGACAGACAAAAACATGCTCGCGCCTACAGTATTCTATTCACCGCGTTATAGAATGCCGCACACGAACAATGTATAAAGGTCTCTCTTTCTGCATCTTGATTTTTGAAATTCATGACTGCCCCATGGTAAGCTGTCGGCCATGAGGCTTTTTTGTTATTTTTTTAACGGGATAAAATAGGTACCAAAAAAAGAGGCATCATTTCTCCCTGCCAGTGAATTTCTGAAACCTCTGCAGCCCGCAAAAACCGCCGCGTTTTGGGTTTTTACGCGCATTATATGAGAACTTGTGCAGCTCCGCTTCTGCTTCTGTGTCAAATTCCGTGACATGTCTCACATAATGACTTGTCCTTACTATACCACATCGTGAATTATTTAACAAGACCTTTTTGCGATTTTTTTTCCATTAAATAGACGAATTTTTGGCAGGATTTTCGTCATTTTCTCGTTTTGAGGGAGATTTCAGATATGCTGGAAAAAATCGGTAAAAAAATACTTGGATTTGCCCTCTTGCAATCCGGTATCAGAGGGGTCAAAGGCATCCTCAGGCTATAAGAAAGTCTGAAAAGCGTCATGGAAAAATGGATTGGCTTTTGAGTGTTAATCCAGTATAGTATCTATAATGAAAAAATTCAAAATAACGATGTAATTTTAATGGGAAACAGGGTGAACGAAATCAATACGGAAAATAAATAGTAAGTTAGTTGCTGTACTGGCTGGTTTTGATGTAGAAAGCATGAGATTTCAATCATCGCTATGACTGCCAATGCCTTCGCAGAAGATATTCAAAATGCCCTGGATTCTGGTATGAACGCTTATATGGCAAAGCCAGTGAACATGGAGGTATTAGAAAAGATCGTTCGGGAAATAGACAGCCCCTTCCCAAACCTTCTATTTTTCCAAAACCAGAATCACAGCCTGGTAGCCCTCCAGAGTAACTGCCCCATTCCCCTCTTTAAAAGAAGACCTATTATTCAGAAGGACCTCCTTGCAGGCAGCAGGCAGTAGAAAGCTCTCCGCCACCAACTGG